>JANNNX010000053.1:0-62326 GCA_031398745.1 Actinomycetes bacterium | reverse complement strand
CGGCGAGGTCGCCCTCGAGGACATCGAGATGACCATCGAACCCGGGTTCATTCATGCCGTCATCGGCGGGGACGGGGCGGGAAAGTCGACTCTGCTGCGGGTCCTGGCCGGGCTCGGTATCGGCCACGAGGGCGACGTGCGACTCCCCGCGGCGGGGCGCATCGGCTTCGTGCCGTCCTCGGGCGGGCTCTACCGCGACCTCACCGTGGACGAGAACGTCGAGTTCATCGCCGACGCCTACCGACTCAGATCCTGGCGGCCGCGGGCCGACGAGTTGCTCGCTCGGGCCGACCTCGGAGCATTCGGCCAACGCCTGGCCGGGCACCTCTCGGGCGGGCAACAGCGCAAGCTGGCCGGCTCGATGGCCATGCTGGCCCAGCCCGACCTCCTCGTCCTCGACGAAGTCACCACCGGTGTGGACCCGGTCAGCCGTATGGACCTGTGGCGGCTGGTAGCCAGTGCCGCGGCGTCGGGCACTGCGGTGGTTGCAGCCACTACCTACCTCGACGAAGCCGAGCGAGCGACCTCGGTCCTGCTCCTCCACCGCGGTCGGGTGCTGGCCTCCGGTACGCCGGAATCCATCGTCGCTCGGGTGCCGGGCACAGTGATGGCCCTGCCGACGCCAGAGGACGCGGCGACGGCGTGGCGCCGGGGTCGCATCTGGCGCCAATGGGATCCCGAGGGCCGACGCAGCGACGACCACCGCACCACCTTGGAGGATGCGTCGATCGTCTTCGAGCTGATGGCCGATGGGGTCCGACGATGATCCCCGTCGAGGTCGACTGCGTCACCCGCCGGTTCGGGTCGTTCGTGGCTGTTGACGCGGTCGACCTCGAGGTCGACGCCGGCGAGGTGGTAGGTCTCTTGGGAGCCAACGGGGCCGGCAAGACCACGTTGATCAAGATGATCCTCGGACTGCTCGCTCCATCCGAAGGGCGAATCACCCTGTTCGGCGAGCGCCAGTCTCGCCAGCAACGACGGCGCGTGGGTTACGTCCCCCAGAACCTCGGCCTCTATCGCGACCTCACCGTGCGGGAGAACCTCGAGTTCCGGGCCACCACCTTCGCCCTCCAGTCACCTGGCGACGGCGGAGAGTCGCAGGACACGTTGGTCGGCGCCTTGCCCTTGGGCACCCAGCGACGAGCCGCCTTCACCGCCGCGACCCAGCACGGCCCAGAGCTGTTGATCCTCGACGAACCCACCTCGGGGGTCTCGCCCCTGTCACGCACGGTGTTGTGGGACCTCATCCGGGCCCAGGCCGATGCCGGCGTCGGCGTGCTGGTGTCGACCCACTACATGGACGAAGCCGAACAGGCCGACCGGCTCGTGCTGATGGCGCGAGGCCGAGTGGCCGCGACGGGCACCGTCGAAGACATCATCGACGGCACCCGGACCGTCGAAGTCATCGCTGATCGATGGGAGCAGTCCTTCGAAGTCCTCAGTCGGGCCGGTTGGCTGATCTCGCTGGCCGGACGGTCGGTGCGGGTGATCGGACAGTCGGCCGAGAAGGTGACCCAGACGTTGCGGTCCGCCGATGTCGCCGCCGAGGTGCACGACGTCGAAGCCACCCTCGACGAGGTCCTCGTGGCCATCAGCTCGTGACCGCCCCGGTGCCGACCGCGCCGGGGTCGGGTCCACGACGCCAGGGACGACGTCCGGGCGACCCGGAGGTGACCCGCCAGGCCATCCTGACTGCGGCCCGGCGGCGCTTCGGCGAGGTCGGCTTCGAGCAGGCCACCATCCGGACCATCGCCGAACGAGCCGGCGTCGACCCGGCGCTGGTCATCCACCACTTCAAGAACAAGGCGACCCTGTTCGCGGCGGCCAACGAACTCCCGTTCAACCCGACCGACCTCCTGACCGACATCGCGCTGCTCCCCCGGGAGCAGCGCGGCGAGCTGATCACTCGGGCCTACCTGACCATGATGGCGACGCCTGACGGACCGGGGCTCTCTTTGATGCGCTCGGCCGCCTCGAACCACTCGGTGGCGGTCATGCTGCGTGAGTTCATCGAGCACACCGTGCACCACCATGCCGTCGCCCTGACCGACCGTCCCGATGCGCCGCTGCGGGCGGCGCTCGTCGCCAGCCACCTGGTCGGCGTGGCGTTCGTGCGCTGTGTCGTCCAACTCCCCGAGATCGCCGGCCTGGCCATGGACGAACTCATCGCCCTGGTGGCTCCCACCGTCCAGCGCTACCTGGACGACCCGGCCCTGCCTCGACGATCCGGCCCGAGCTGAGCCGCTGGCTCAGCGACTGTCGTTCCAGCCCGATATGCACGCGTCGTCGGTCAGCGATTCACCAGCGAGAGCCGGACGACGTTGACCCACATCGCTTGGGCGGGCCAGAGCAAGCCGACCGCATCCTCCAGGGAGACCCACCGGAAGGTGAAGCGATGCTCGACGACGTCGCCGCCGGATTTCTCGTCCCACTCCCACACCTCGTTTGCCGGCGGCTCCTCGACGCAGAGATGGAACGCGTGCTGAATCTGCTCTTCGAACCCTGCGGGGACGTTGCCGAGCTCGGCAATGTGCCAGCTCTCGCCAAGCTTGCGGATGATCGAAACGGACTCGATTCCAGACTCTTCGGCGAGTTCTCGTACCACCGCCTCCTCGGCGGTCTCTCCGTCGTGAACGCCGCCCGCCGGTACCTGCGTTCCTGCCCCTGGAGCGTCGGTGTGCTCAAACACCAGTAGGCGCCCACGCGGATCGGTCACATACGCCGTCGCCCGTTGGTAACAGGAAGGGTGCCAGTCAGCCACAGGCTGCAGTCTGACGCAGGCTTCGTGGCGCTGGCCTGGCGTGCTTGGCCTGACGGCGAGAGAGTCTTTGGCCGTGCACGTCAGGTTGGTTCGCGCGAGGTTGTTGCTGTGAACTCCGTCCGGGTCTTCCGAGGTCGCTACGGCGATCCAGTCCCCTTGTTCGGCCCTCTGCCGGGGGTGCGGGATGGGATGACGGTCGCGTACGAATTCCAGCTACCGGTTCGCTTCGTACCGTGGACCACGACGACGCGACTGCAACGGACCTTCGTCCTGCTCGAGCTCGGGGTGAGCTTCGCCGTTCCCTGCTGGCACCACCTCGATGGTGACGAGGAACCACTCCCCGCTGGGATGGATCCCGATGGCGACGCTCCCAGTTCGTGGTACGTCGATCTGATCCACGTGGAGGAGCGCGAAGGTGACCTGATCTTTCGAGACCTCGAGGTCGACGTCATGGTCCCGGTCGATGGACGTCACCAGCGCATGCTCGACCTTGACGAACTCGCTGACGGCGTGGACACCGGGGTGATCCCCGTGGCGGTCGCGATGGATGGCCTGCGCCGATGGCAGCGCTTCCTCGACTCACACCTTCACGCCGACCGTGGTCCGCGGCGTTCGTGGACCGACTTCCCACCGGCAGCCATCGACGCCCTCTCCCGACTGGAGTCGCCGCTGGGTCCAGTGGTGACCCTCATCGAATGAGCGACCCAGCAGTGTGCCGGCGTTCTGGGCCGCTGGCTCAGCGGTGGGTAAGGACGTTGATCACGTTGCCACTCAGGTCGACGTCGGACTGCTCGGTCGCCTCGGGCTCGTCGGCGCGGAGTTGGGGCACCACCCGGCGGATCGCCACGGTCTCCGATCAGCGGTGGGTGGCGAAGCGATCGACGATCTCGTCGAGCAACGGGCCGAAGCCGTCGGGGTGGGTGAGGTAGCGCTGCCAGGCCACCATCGCCATCGACACGCCGGCCTCAGCCATCGCCGGCAACGCCCGGTCGAGCACCTCGCCGACCGGTTCGCTGCCCGGCGGGGCGGTCAGATCGGAGCCGGCCCAGCCCTCGACACCACTGAGGAAGGTGAAGGTCGCGGGATCGCGCCCGGCCGCGGCCAATGCCTCTCGGACCTCGCCGAACCCCTGCTCGAGGTCGTCACGGCCCATCCCCGAGTACGGGAACCACCCGTCGGCATGGGCCACCAGCCGATCGACGGTGCCCTCGTGGAGCCCACCTGCGTAGTAGATCGGCGGCCCGCCAGGCTGTACCGGCAGCGGTGCGCAGTACACGTCCTGGAAGCTGACGGTGGGCGACGAGAACGTCGCCGGCGAGTCGCGCCACAGCACCCGGCAGGCTTCGACGGTGTCGTCGAGGATCTCCTCCCGCCGCTCGAAGTCGACGCCCAGCGCGGCGTACTCCTCGGGCAGCCACCCCCGGCTCACGCAGAACCACAGGCGCCCGTCGCTCAGGTGGTCGACGGTGGTGGCCGCCTTGGCCAAGAGGGCCGCCGGTCGCAGGGCGGCGTTGAGTACCCCGGTCCCGAGGCCGATCCGCTCGGTACCGGACGCCACCGCAGCCAGCGTGGCCAGGGCATCGGGGATCGGGCGGTCGAGCGGGCCGGGGAGGGTCCGCACCGAGCTGGCCGACATCACCAGGTAGTCGCCGACGGTGAGGTCGTCGACCCCGGCCTCCTCCATCTGCTGGGCCGCCCCGACCAGGTCGCGGAAGGTGGAGACGACGGGGGCCAGGGGGAGTGACAACACCAGACGCATCCCGCAGTGTCCCACGATGCCCGACCCCGTGTCGGAGTGACGCTCGGGCATCTATCTAGCGCTCGACGCGCACCTCGACCACGTCGTCGTCCGCCAGACCCAGGTGGTCGCGCAGCTTCACGTCGGCCACCAGCTCGATGACCGTGCGGTCATGCGGCCCGTAGCCGAACTCCATGGGGAACGGCCGGCAGATGAAGGCCGACCGATCGCCGATCCAGCACGGGACGAGGAAGGCCCCGAGCCCGGCGCCGACCGCGAGGGCGTCCTCGGGCATCGGGTACTCCTCGTCGAGGTAGACGTTGAGCGTCCCTGGAAAAAGGCGCACGCCGAGGATCTCCTCGTAGAGGTCGCTCATCCTCCAGATGAAGCGGGTGCCCCGCCCGTAGCCGGGACCGACCCGGCCGCTCAGGGTCCGCACCGGCGCCTCACCGCTCGACGTGGACCTCGACCACGTCGCCGTCCGCGAGATCGTGTGCATCCCGCAGCTTCACCTCGGAGACCAACTCGATGACCGAGCGGGGGTGGGGGAACCCCCGGAACTCCATGATGAAGGGCCGCATGATCCAGGCCGCGGTGCCGCGGATGGTGCAGGGCACCAAGAACATGCTCCGGCCCGAGTCGTAGCTCTGGATGACCAGCGCGCTCTCGGGCACCCGCCACTCGTCGGCCATGTAGACGTTGAGCGTCCCCGGGTAGATGTCGACCCCCAGGGCGACACGGAACTGGAGGCGCTGGGCTCGGATCAGCCCGGTCGCGTACCCCAGGCCGGGCCCCACCCGCCCGGTAAGCATCCTCAACGGCTGGTCTCCTCCACCGGATGCTCCTCGACCGGGACGATGGCCTCGGCCGTGTGCACTCCCGACCACCGAGCCAGCTCGACGTCGAGCTCGAGGGGGTCGGGGCGAGGGCTGGCCGCAGCCCGGGCCTCGGCCCAGGCGTGGCGGGGGACGATCCACATCACCTCGAACTCGTTGCCGTCGGGGTCGGTGGCGTAGATGCTCTTGGTCGTCCCGTGGCTCGACTCGCCGACGTAGGCGCCGACGTCGAGCAGCGTCTGGCGGGCCTCGGCCAGGTCGTCGATGGTGTCGACCTGCCAGGCCAGGTGGTAGAGCCCGGTGTGCTGGCGACCCGGTCGCTGGGCGTGGGGGCCCTTGGCGAACACCCCCAAGTCGTGGTCGTTCACCGACCCCGCCAACTTGTAGAAGGCCGCCTGGCCGGGGGTGTAGGTCAAGACCTCCATGCCCAACACGCCGGTGTAGAAGGCGTGGGCTCGCTCCATGTCCGAGACGTAGAGCACGGCGTGGTTGAGCCGGGTCAGTCGAACGGCCATGGGTCCTCCTCGTCGAAGCGGTCGTCGTCGCGGACGTCGGCGGCGTCACGGTCGACGGCCTGCTCGTCGATCACCACCGTGGGTCGGGGCACCTCGATCTCCAGCCGATCGCCGTCGGCGAGACCGAAGTGATCGCGCAACCGGACCTCCGCGATGAGCTCCAGCACGGCCGGCGTATGGGGTCCGTAGCCGTACTCGATCTGCACCGGGCGCATGTGGAACACCTGGTGACCCTGCACCCGGCAGGGCACCACGAACATGGGCATGCCGGCCTGCCAGGCGGGAAGGAAGATCGTGCGCCCGGCCGGCACGTACCAGTCGTGCTCCAGGTAGACGTTGAGGGTCCCCGGTACGAAGTCGTGGCCGAGCGCGGCCGCATAGCGATGGCCGTGGGCTCGCATCCAGCGCCGGCCCATCCCGTAGCCGGGTCCGACCCGGCCCACGAGCACTTCGGTCGCCACCGCGGCCTGGGTGTCGCTGGCGCCCGACATCCTGCTGAGGATACGGGCCCCGGCCCCGCCGGCTCTCGACCGACTCACCCCCCGGGGCCCGGGCGCCGCAGTCCGTCGAGGAGGACCTCGACGTAGGTGGACCAGCGCTCCTGCTCGTCCTCGACCCAGGGTGGCTCCCAGGCGACGGCGAGCAGCGCGGGAACGTCGTCGGCGTCGATGCCCAGGCGGAGCACCCCGGCCCGCTGGGCCCGATCGATCACCCGCTGGGTCCCGGCGACCAGCTGCCGGTACGACTCGGCCTCGTCGGTCCGGCGGCGGAGCCGGGCCACCTCGACCAGCGATCGGTCCTCGGCGAACTCCTGGGCCAGCCGCCCGAACAGCAGCGCGAAGCCCTCCCACGGATCGGGGTGCTCGAGGGCCTCGTCGACCCAGGCCAGCGAGACCTGCGAACGCTGGTCGAGGACCGCCACCAGCAGCGCCTCCTTGTCGGGAAAGTGCCGGTAGATGGTGCCCATGCCCACCTCGGCCCGGCGGGCCACCTCCTCCATGGGCGCATCGCCGCCGAGGTCGGCGAAGGCGGCGCGGGCCGCCGCCAGCACCCGTTCACGGTTGCGCACGGCATCGGCACGAGGGGCCATGGCCGGTCATGCTCGCAGAGCGAAGGTCGTCTCGCGTTGACAAGCGGAACTGTTGCTCCGCATGATGGGGCCGCACCGATCGCACCCAGGGGGCGCCTGATGACCGTGACCGACAAGTCCATGACCGAGACCAACGTCGGCCTGAAGCGCCGGGGCAGCCGGATCGTCGAGCCCCAGGACGCCGAGCGCGGCTACCACGAGGCGTGGTACCCGATCTGCTGGAGCCACGAGATCGACGACTCCAAGATGGTCGGCGTCTCCTTCCTCAACGGCCGGGTGGTGGCCTTCCGGGGCAAGGATGGGACCGCGGCGGTGCTCTCGGCCTACTGCCGCCACGTCGGGGCCGACCTGTCGGCCGGCGAGGTGAAGGACGGCTGCGTCGTCTGCCCGTTCCACCACTGGGCCTACGACGAGACCGGGGCCTGCGTCGACATCCCCCAGCTCCAGCCCGACGAGCGCATCCCGGAGGGGGCTCGGCAGTGGAAGTTCCCGACCGCCGACTCGATCGGGATCATCTGGGCCTGGAGCGGTGACGGCGAGCCGACCAACCCCGTCCCCCACTTCCCCGGCTACGACAACGACGAGCTCCTCGTGCGTCACTGGCCCATCATCAACGAGCTGCCGATCGAGCCCTGGATCGCCCTCGAGAACTCGGCCGACATCCAGCACCTCCGCGAGCTCCACCGCCTGGAGATGGAGGTCGAGATCGACGAGATCGTCGACGCCGAGGGCAACATCTCCTATGAGGGGTTCATCACCGACCCGATGCTGGGCCGCCAGCACCAGCGGGTGCGGGTGTTCGGCACCAACGCCATCTGCCTCCAGTTCACGGCCGAGGACGGCTCGATGACGATGATGGGCTCGGCCATGCGCATCCAGGCCGACGGGAGCTCCGCCATCTACCAGTACGCCGGCGCCCTCAAGGGCGACCTCGATGAGGCCGGGTTGGCCGACCTGGCCGCCGGGCTCGACGTGGGCCTGGCCTTCGGCGACCAGCTGTCCCAGGAGGACAACCCGATCATGGAGGGCATCCACTTCCGTGAGGACAGCCTGCTCAAGCAGGACCGAGCGCTGGCCAAGTACGTCCGCTACGTGAAGCAGTTCCCCCGGGGCAAGGCCGCCTGCGACTTCCTCGACTGAGGGTCCCCCTCAGGGGAGGGGCGCCTCGGCCTCGAGCCGGCGCCGGGCTCCCTCCATCGCCCGCAGGTCCTCGGGCCCGAGTTCGGGATAAGTCGGACCGATGCGGGCCAGCTCGTCGACGATGACGGCCGCCGCCACCAGGTGGGCGAACCACTTCCGGTCGGCGGGCACGATGTGCCACGGCGCCCACTCGGTGCTGGTGTGGGATAGGGCGTCCTCGTAGGCCGCCTGGTACTCGTCCCAGTGCTGGCGCTCGTCGACGTCGCCCACCGAGAACTTCCAGCGCTTGATGGGATCGTCGATACGGCGCAGGAGCCGGCGGCGCTGCTGCTCCTCGGAGACGTGCAAGAAGAGCTTGACCACCCGGATGCCGTTGTCGACCAGGTAGTGCTCCCAGTGGTTGATCTGCTCGAATCGGCGGCGCCAGACCCCGTCGTCGACCGCCTCGGCCGGGAGGTGCTGGCGCACGAGGAGCTCGGGGTGGACCCGGACCACACCGACCTCCTCGTAGTGCGACCGGTTGAAGATGGCGATCTTCCCCCGGGCCGGCAGCGCCTGGGCGTAGCGCCAGAGGTAGTCGTGGTCGAGCTCGTCGGCCGACGGAACCTTGAACGGGTGGACCTCGACGCCTTGGGGGTTCACCCCGGACATGACGTGGGAGATCGTGCCGTCCTTGCCCGAGGCGTCCATGCCCTGGAGCACTACCAGCAGCCCATAGGCGTTCTGGGCCGCGAGGCGAGCCTGGTGATCGGCCAGCAGTTCGACGCTCCAGCGCAGGATCGCCTCGGCGTGCGATTTCGACTCGACGCCGACGTGAGCCTCGGGGTCCATCGCAGCCAACGAGACCCGGGTGCCCGGTTCCACCCGCAACGGGGCCAGCAGCTCGACGACGGCCTGACGGTGAGCAGACGCGGGATCGGCCACGGGCCAGCACTCCTCGCTCGAAGGTGTCGGGAGGGTACCGGTCCCCGTGGGCGACACTGACCGCATGGAGATCACCATCCGAGCGGTGCAGGAGCACGAGTACCCGCAGTTCGCAGCCGCGATCTTCGCCGCCTTCAGCGCCCAGATCACCGGACCAACCGATCCCACCATCGAGCGCTGGCGAGAGGTGATCGAGCTCGACCGCACCCTGGGCGCCTTCGACGGCGACCGCGTGGTGGCGACCGCCGCCGGCCTCGACTTCGAGCTGACCGTGCCCGGCGGGGTGACGCTGGCGGCCACCGGCGTCACCGCCGTCGGGGTTCTCCCCACCCACCGGCGCCGGGGGATCCTGACCCGACTGATGGATCGCCAGCTCGACGACGTGGCTGCCCGGGGCGACGCGGTGGCCGTGCTGGGAGCCTCGGAGGCGACGATCTACGGCCGGTTCGGCTACGGACCGGCCACTTGGATGCAGGCGTGGACGCTGTCGACCGTTGGCACCGTCGGCCTCCGGGCAGGCCCGGCCGAAGGCCTAGAGCTGGTCGACATCGACACCGCCCTGGAGGTCGTAGTCGCGCTCTACGACCGGCGCCGGGGTCAGCGGATCGGCGCCGTGTCGCGATCGCCGGCGCTCTGGCGCACGGCCCTGGAGGACCCCTGGCCCCAGGAGGACGCCGCCGCCCGGCCCTTCGCAGTGGTGCACCGGACCAGCACCGGGGAGGCGGACGGGGTGGCCATCTACCGGGCACGAGCGACCGAGAAGGCCGACGACGAGACCCGCACCCTGACCCTGTTCGATCTGGTCGGCACCGACGAGGACGTCGAGGCGATCCTGTGGCGGTTCTTGCTCGAGATCGACCTCGTCCACGAAGTGCGCGCCTCCGCCCGGCCGGTCGACGAACCCCTGCGGTGGCGCCTGGAGGATCCCGGCCGGCTGGTCACCACCTCGACCAGCGACGACCTGTGGTTGCGGGTGCTCGACCCCGGGGCGGCCCTGGCCGCCCGCCGCTACGCCACCGACGACCGGCTGGTCATGGAGATCACCGACCCGTTCCGGCCGGCGAACGACGGACGCTGGCTGGTCGAGGGCGGACCCGACGGTGCCGCCGCCCACCGGACCAGCGACCCGCCCGACCTGGCGCTCGGCATCGACGCCCTGGGATCGCTGTATCTGGGAGGGGTGGCCCCGTCGGTTCTGGCCCGGGCCGGCCGGGTCGTCGAGCGCCAGCCCGGTGCGCTGGCCCGGGCCGATGTCTTCCTGGTCACCAACCCGGCGCCGTGGTGCGGCACCGACTTCTAGGCAGCCGGCACCGGCGCCGCGCTCAGACCCGGCGAACGACCACCAGGGCGACGTCGTCGGTCGGCTCTCGACCGGCCAGCCCGGCGACCAACAGGTCGTCGGCGACGGCCTCCAAGGACGACGTGGGGCCGATCTCGCCCAACGCCGTCGCCACCCGAGCGATGCCGACGTCGAGCATCTCGCCCGAGCGCTCGACCAGGCCGTCGGTGTAGGCGACGAACACCGCACCCGGGGCGAACGGCCGCACCGCCGGCGCCTGGCGCGGTACCGGCAGGCCGAGCAACGGGACCCGGGCTTCCTCCACCACCTCGATGGTGCCGTCGGGCGACTGCAGCAGGGGCGGTGGGTGACCGGCCGACACCAGGGCCAGCTCGTCGCGTTCGACATCGAACACACTGACCAGCACGGTGGCCACGAAGGACGTGGTCCCACCCACCAGCTCAGACGCTCGGACCAGCACGTCGGGCGGCGGGAAACCGGCCTGGAGGAGCGCCGAGAGCATGGTCCGGAGCTGGGCCATGTCGGTCACCGCAGCGATGCCGTGCCCGGCGACATCGCCGACCACCAGCGCCAGGCTGCCGTCTTCGGTGGTGATGCCCTCGTACCAGTCGCCGCCCATTCCCACTTCGCTGGTCGAGGGCACGTAACGGACGGCCACCTCGAGGCCCGACACCTCCGGCATGGGGGTAAGGAGGCGCTCCTGGAGCCCGATCACCAGCCGGTGCTCGGTGTCGTAGAGGCGGGCGCGGTCCACGGTCTGCTCGCAGAGCTCGGCGATCGTCTGGAGCCGGGCGTCGATCTCCTCGTCGAAGGACCGAGGCGAGTGCCACCCGAGGAGGACCACGCCGGCGACCTGCCCGTCGGAGGAGCCGAGCGGCAGCGCGGCGACCGACGCCAGCCCGAGCGCGACCGCCTCGTCGACCATGTCCGGGTAGCGCGCCGCCATGTCCTCGATATCGGCCAGGAGGACACGGGCGTCGCTGGTCACCGCATCGACCGCCGGGAGATCGGCATCGAGCGAGACCGACTGGGGGCGACCGACCCCCTCGGTGCTCCGGTTGCCGAGATGGTCGAAGCGCAGGATGCGCTGCCCATGATCGACGAAGCCGACGCTGGCCCAGTCGGCGTCGGCCGCCGCCGGGCCGTGGCGAGCGATCGTCCTGGTCACGTCGTCGAACGTCCGGGCGGCGCTCAGGTGCCGGGCCAGGGTGCTCATGGTGGTGGCGGCTCTCGTCCGCCCGTCGGTCAGCCCGGCCCGCTCGAGGCTCTGGGCACACAGGTCGGCGACGGTGTGGACGAGGTCCATGGTCGGCTCGTCGAACCGCATCGGTCGGGCCCAGGCCAGGCCGATGACGCCCAGGACATCGGCCGCGCTGCTGCGCAGCGGGACCGCGGCCACCGAGTGGAGACCCGCGGCGGCCACGTCGTTGGCGAGCGCCGGGTAGCGGGCCCGGTACGACTCGAGGTCGGCCACCAGGACCTCCCGACCGGTCGTCCAGGCGTCGATGTGGGGCGTGGAGGTGGTGATCGCCTGGACCGAGTAGCGCTCGGCCAACACGGCATCGATGCGATCGTCGTGGCGCAGCACCAGGGCCGAGGCGGTTGCATCGGGCACACCCAAGTTGGCCGAGGTGGCTCCCAGCAGGCGAGGCACCTCATCGGCGACGATCGTCGCCACCTCGGTGGTGGTCGTCGCCGCCACCAGCAGCGCGGCCAGCTCGGCAGTCTCGGCCACCGCTCGAGCTGCGTCCTCCACCGCGCGCTGATGCCTCGACGAGCCCGCGAACAGGGCAGCCAGGGCCCCGGCCAGCAAGAGGTCGGCGACCAGCACGAACCAGCTCATGCGGCCGGCGTCGCTCGGCTCGGTCTCCACCTCCAGGGTCCAGCGACGGCCGCCGATCTCGACCGTGGCGGTGACGGCGTCCCGGCCCGGGCGGTCCTCCGTCTCGGCGATGACGGTGCCGTTGTCGCTGAGCCGCAGGCGGGTTCCCGCCGGCAGCGCATCGGACACGTCGTCGAGCAGTTCCACCCCGACGATGGCGGTGGTGACGAAGCCGGTGATCGCTGCCTGCCGCTGTTCCACGGTGTCGACCGGGGCGCCTGGGCGATAGAGCGGGGTGACCACGGCGAAGCCGATTCGTCGCGTCGGCTGCGACTCCACCGGGGCGGAGAAGACCGTGGCGCCGTCGTCGCGGGCCTGGCGGGCGGCGGTGCCCCGAACGGGGTCGCCGCCGATGTCGAAGCCGAACAGGCTGGTGGTCTCGGTGGTGACCGGGGCCACCCGCTCCACCGGGAAGTACTCGTCCCGGGTGGGCGCCGGGGAGAGCCCGTCATCTCCCCGATCGGTGATCGGCCGACCGGTCCGGGCCTCGAACGTCGCCCGCTGGTCGTTCGTCACCACCGGCTCGTAGGCCAGCGCCACCAGGGTCGACTGGGCGAACACGCCGGCCCCGAAGGCATCGAGGGACTGCTGATCGACCGTCCCGTCGTCGGAGGTGATGCCGTTGGCCCCGCTGAGCGCGGCCAGGGCGGTGCCGGCCATGCTGGTGAGGGCACCGCGGGCCTGTCGGGCGACGACCGCGCGCTCGGTGCGGACCTCCTCCTCGTTGCGCTGCTCGACCAGCCACGCCCCGCCGACCCCGGCCAGGACGACCCCGGCCACGACGACGGCCTGCAGGGCGGTCCAGGGCCATCGGCGTCGAAGGACCACCCGCGGCCACACCAGGCGGTCAGGGGTTCGGGCAGCGTGCAGGGCCGCACCCTAACCACGGCACCCGGCTACTCCGTGACCGCCTCCCCATAGGCCTCGCAGTCGGGGTTCTCGCAGACGAAGCCGCCGCCGCGCCGCTCCGACGGCAGGGCGGTCACCCCGCACGCCGGACAGATCGGCGCACCGTCGTCCTCGCTGTCCCAGTCGCTCACCACCCTGCAGCACAGCCGGTCCGAGGGTTCGGCGCCAGTCGGCGGTCTTCCCTCCCCTCCCCCCGTTCTCGGCGCGCCTCGTGCGGCATGTCGTAGGTGGCGCGCCGAGAACGAGGAGCGTCACTCAGCCAGGGTCACCAGCAGGGGGAGGAGGCGCTCGCCGATCCACCGGGCACCCTCCTCGGAGTAGTGGACGCCGTCGCCCCGGAACAGTGCGACGTCGTCGATGCTGGACTGGTAGGTCCCGTCGGGGGCCAGCAGCCGGTTGAGATCGACGACCTCGAGGGTGCTTCGCCGGTCGGCGGCCTGTCGCAGCAGCTCGTTGAACCGGTCGACCCGAGCCGGATCGTCCTCCGGGAACGGGCTCCCGTCGGGCTGCTCGATGCCCCCGTAGTAAGGGGCGGTGAGGACCACGACCCGGGTTGCGTGCGCCTCGAGCAGGTCGATGGCCCGTGTCAGCTCGGTGCCGACATAGGCATCGAAGTCCGGATCTCCGAGTTGAGTCCAGCGTCCGTCGAAAAGGCGATCGCGGACCTCCCAACGACCGAGGAGCACCACCGCCAGGTCGACCGGAGCCGCGGTCGTCAAACTCGTCTCCCAGATCTCGGGCCACTGCCGGCACTCGTCACGCAGGTCGAAGGTCACTCCCCCCTCGCGGAAGGGGCCGCTTCGAACGAGACCGCAGCCCAGGATCGACCCGTTGCGAAGATCGAGGCCGTAGGACGGCGCTGGCGCCGACCACCCCAAGTACAACGACAGGGCGGTCGAGTCACCCATCAGCGCCACCCGGAGCGGCGCCTGGTGGCCGCTCGGCGAGCGAGAGCCCTCTTGGTCGACGCGGGCCGGTGTCGCGCCCGAGCTTGCCTCCACGGGCGCCGACGACAAGGCGATCTCCCGCTCGTCGGTGAGCGGGGCGGTGAGCGGGGCGGTGGCCGGCGCAGTGGCCCACACTCCGACCGCCAGGACGGCAACCAGCGCGGTCGGAAGGGCGACGGCGCCGCGCCAAGCGCCGAGCCGCGCCCCCCGGCGGATCGGCGACTCGACCAGGGCGAAGGAGAGGGTGGCCAGCGCGAGGGTTACGGCCAACCGGAGACCGGCCAGCGACAGGCCGCCGAGGCCGGTGCGAGCGTGGGTGAGGGTCACGATCACCGGCCAGTGCCACAGGTAGATGCCATAGGACCGCACGCCAAGCCAGGTCAGCGGGGGCCACGACAGCGCCCGGCTGAGCCACCCCCCGGGGCTGCGGACGAGACCGCCGACCACCACCGCGCTGAGCACTGCCACGCCGCTGAGGCCACCCCGGTAGAGGGCCTCGGTGCTCCCGTTCACCGTGGCCCACACGACCAGCAGCAGGCCGAGAGCTGCGGCGGCGGCGGCCCCAGCCAGCCGACCGCGTCGGGCCGGCACCGGCCCGACGTGCCGGCCGAGGACGAAGGCGACCACCGCGCCGGCCAGGATCGCCTGAGCACGGGTGTCGGTGCCGAAGTAGAGGCGTGAGACGTCGACCCCCTGGCCGTGCAGGACGATCGCCACTGCTGCCGAGGCGGTAGCGGCCAGCACGGTGAAGGAACCGGCCAGCCACCGCCGGCCCCGGCCGAGCCACAGCAGCCCGCCGATGGCGAGCGGCCAGACCACGTAGAACTGCTCCTCGATGGCCAGCGACCAGGTGTGCTGGAGCGGCGACGGGGTGGAGGTAGTGGCGAAGTAGCCGTCGGACGATGCCACGAACCGCCAGTTGGCCACGTAGCCGAGAGCCCCCCACAGGTCGCCGCGGAGGCGATCGAGTTCGTCAGCCGGCGTCACCCAGCGAGCGGCCACGGCTACGACCCCGAGCACCAGCAACAACGCCGGGGCGAGTCGCCGTAGCCGCCGGATCCAGAAGCGGGGAAGGTCGATCGAACCCCGCTCGGCATGCTCGGCCAGCAGGAGGGCGGTGATCAGGTAGCCACTGACCACGAAGAACAGGTCGACGCCGAGGAAACCGCCACCACGGAACGGGCCGACGCCGGCGTGGAACCCGAAGACGGCGAGCACGGCCAGCGCCCGGACGCCGTCGAGGGCACTCACGTAGCCGATGCGGCTGTCAGCTCGGGCCTGCGTTCCCACCGGGTCGTCGACTGTAGGCCCAGGTCACGCCCCGGCGCCGGGCCGGCCGCATACGGTTCGGGACGATGCCGGCGACCGAGGTGCACCGGGGGCCCTGGGCGACCGAGGCGGTCGACCTGGTGCGGGCGGTGTCGGGCGGGCTGCTGTTCGGCATTCCGCTGCTGTTCACCATGGAGGTGTGGTGGACCGGCACATCCACCGAGCCGGGGGCGATGGTGGCCGTCCTCGGCCTGACCTTCTTGGTGGTCGTGGTGCTGAACCGCACGTCGGGATTCCGCTCGACCAAGAACGTCCGGCTGGTCGACGCAGTGATGGACGGGGTCGAGACGGTCGCCCTCGGACTGCTCAGCGTGGTGGTGCTGCTGTTCGTGCTGCAGGAGATCACCCTCGACACGCCGCTGCGGGAGGCACTGGGCAAGGCCGTCTACGAGGCCATGCCGTTCGGCATCGGGATCGCCCTGGCCCACCAGTTCCTGCGCAAGAGCCGCGAGGGCGGCGACGAGGGTGAGGGGTCGACCTCGTCGGCGTCGACTGACCGGATCGGGGCGACGGTGGCCGACATCGGGGCGACTGCCATCGGCGCGGTGTTCGTGGCCTTCAACATCGCCCCCACCGACGAGATCCCCCTGCTGGCCGCGACGATGGGGCCGGGGGAGCTGCTGGCACTAGTGGGCGTCTCACTGGCGGTGTCGTTCGGGATCGTCTTCGTGGGCGGTTTCTCGAACGAGGAGCAGCGTCGAA
Source organism: Actinomycetes bacterium (assembly GCA_031398745.1). Taxonomy (GTDB): domain Bacteria; phylum Actinomycetota; class Acidimicrobiia; order Acidimicrobiales; family CADCSY01; genus JANNNX01. The sequence continues at coordinate 46,253 of JANNNX010000053.1, read as the reverse complement.
GCCAGCAGGGGATCCTGCAGCACCCCGTCACCGAGACCGCCGCCTGCTACCTGATCGCCCTCGTGTGCGCGGCCGCCATGCTCTGGTTCTTCCAACGCCTCGAGCTCGGCGCGCCCTGGGATGCGACGCTGAGCCAGATAGTGCTCCTCGGCCTGCCGGCGTCGGTCGGCGGGGCCGCCGGGCGGTTGGCGGTATGAGCCCGCGAGCAGCTCGCTCGGCCGCCGAGTGGACCACCTTCGCCGTCGCCTCGCTGCTGGTGCTGACGCTACTGGCCGTGATCGCCCTCGATGCCGCGCAGACCGACACGCCGGCGGCCCCGGTGGCCAAGCAGTCGGGACCGGTGGAGGAGGTCGGCGGACGGTTCCACGTGGCCGTGGCGGTGACCAACGAGGGCGACGAGACCGCCGAGGCGGTGCAGGTGGTGGCGTCGCTGCAGGTCGACGGCGACACCATCGACGCCGACCAGACGGTCGACTTCCTGGCCGGCGGCGACCAGGTCGACCTGATCTTCGTGTTCGACGACGACCCCGACGACGGTGAGCTGCAGGTGGCGGTGAGCGGCTTCACCGTCCCCTGAGCGGGTGGCGGGCGGTCGGAGCCCGGCCGGCTCGGTCGTCGGGCCGGCCCCGCGTAGCCTGTGGCACCCCTCGGCTTTCGCCGGTGCTTCTGCGAAGGTCCAGCCCCCGTAGCTCAGGGGATAGAGCATCGGTTTCCTAAACCGTGTGCGCAGGTTCGAATCCTGCCGGGGGCGCTCTGTGTGATGTCGCGGGACATCGAGGACACGTGTCTCGCGAGCCCGACGGGCGACACGCGCTCGGCGCCGCCGGACCGGCCTGCACCGGCTCGGCGCGGGTGACTAACCTCTGGACACATCGGCGTTCCGCCGCGACCCGTCAGCTCATACCGCGCTGCCGGTGAGGGCCCCGATGCCGACGGCGATCAGCAGCGCGAGCGCCCCTCCGACCAGGACGCGAATCGCCGCTCGACCCATCGGGGCCCCGCCCAGCCGGGCCCCGAGGGCACCGAGCACGACGAGTCCCACCAGCGTCGCGACGATCGTGACCGCCATCCGGGACGATGCCGGCGTGAGCGCGACGACGAGCACGGGCAGGAGGGCCCCGGTGACGAAGCTCGCGGCTGACACCGCCGACGCCTGCACCGGCCGGGCCAGCCGATCCACGTCGATCCCCAGTTCGTCCCGCGCATGGATCGGTAGCCGGTCCCGCTGCGAGAGCTCGACGGCGACCTGCATCGCCAACTCCGGGCTGAGCCCTCGTCCCTCGTAGATCTTCGCCAGTTCCTCCAACTCGGCCTCGGGAGTCGACGCCAGCTCCTCCGCCTCCCGGGCCAGGTCGGCCCGCTCGGTGTCCAGCTGCGAACTGACCGAGACGTACTCGCCCGCCGCCATCGACAACGCCCCGGCCGTGAGACCGGCGATGCCGGCCGTGAGAACGGCCGCTCGGCCACTGCCGGCGGCCGCGACCCCGACGATCAAGCTCGCCGTCGAGATCAGGCCGTCGTTGGCCCCGAGCACCGCGGCGCGCAACCACGCCGCTCTCCCTCCGAGATGGCGTTCGGCCGCCAGGTGATCGGAGAGGAGTCGGGTCATGGAGCCAGGTTGACAGCTCGAGATCCGGCGCAACCACCGGGTCGCGCTCCGGTCGTGACCGCCGGCGACCGCTCGATGATCACTCCTCGAGCACGCGGCGGTAGCCGGCCTCGACGAACGAGTAGAGGCCGAAGGCGGCCAGGCCAGCCGCGACCGCGGTCAGCAACCCGGGACCGTGGGGGCGCAGGGCCAGGCGCTTGAGGGCCCCGTCGACCCCCACCGCCTCAGTCGCGTCGAAGTCGAGGGCCGCCTGGAACACGAACCAGCCGATGAGCACGACCACCACCGCTCGAGCCACGTAGCCCACCACCCCCAGCGCGGGCACCCACGACCGGAGCCACCCGGGCATGGCGCCGCGATCGAGGCGCTTGAGGAACTTCCGGCCGACGCCCTTGGCCAACAGGTACCCCCCGATGCCGATCAGACCGAGGCCGACCAGCCCGACCACCCACCGACCCAGCCCGTGGCCGAGCAACCGAGCGGTCCACTCCTGCTCCTGCTGGTCACCGCCACCCCCCGACGACCCATCCCGGTACACCGCCACCGCCGAGGCCACCAGGGCCAGGTAGACCAACGCCCGCCCGGCCCACAGCATGCGCTTGCCGATCCCCTGGCGTCCCTGCCCGACCCACGCCTCGGCCACCGACCACAGGGCGTAGCCGGTGAAGCCGAGGGTCAGGACGACGAGGGCGAGGCGGCCGCCGCTGCGGCCCGCGACCTCCTGCAGGGCGCCTTGCTTGTCGGCCTGCTGGAACTCGCCGGTCGCCACCCCCAGCGCCAGGTAGGCCACCAGCAGATAGAGCACGCCGCGAGCCGCCAGGCCGGCTCGGGCCACCATCCGCCCGGCGTCGCTCTTGACCAACCCCTCGGTCACTCCCCCATCGGTCACCCCGGCATGCTGCCAGTCCCGATCACGTAGCGACCGACCGAGCGGCGGGGCCGACCAATCGGCGCCCCCGCCGCCCTGGTCTGGGACGTCAGCCTGACGGATTGCGTGTGGCCATCGTCCCAGACACGGGAACGTGAGGCCATCGTCCCAGACCCGGCGTGTGGGCCTGGGAGTGGGTCAGGCGGAGCGGGCTCGGGCTCGGGTGGTCACTTGGTTCAAGACCCGGGCCAGGTGGTCGGCGTCGTTGGGGCCCAGGGCGGCCGCGAACCATCGGGACACACCGGCGGCGTGGGTGGGCCAGGCGTCGGCCAACGCGGCCCGACCGGCATCGGTGACCACCGCGTAGGCACCGCGGCGATCGTCGGGACACCGCTCCCGGGCCACCAACCCGGCCCGCACCATGCGGTCGACCAGCCGGGTCGCCCCGCTGCGCGACAGCAGCAGCGACGACGCCAGCTCCGACATGCGCAGGCGCCCGCCGTCGGCCTCGGTCAACTGGACCAGCACGTCGTAGTCGGCCAGCGCCATCCCGTGGGCTTCGACCAGTTCCCGCTCGAGCACCTCGACCACCGCGGCGTGGGCGGTCAGGAACGACCGCCACGCCGCCAGCTCGTCAGCCGACAGGCCCACCGGCGCGTCAGTGGCCGCCGGGCGACCGACCCGAATCGGGCCGGAAGGGCTGGATGCCGTCGGCCGGGATGGTCCCGAGGCGCCCGGCGTTGAAGTCCTCGACCGCCTGTTGCAGCTCGGCCCGGGTGTTCATCACGAACGGTCCGTAGGCCGCCACCGGCTCCCGGATGGGCAGCCCCCCCAACAGCAGCACGTCGAGCGTCTGGGACGCATGGCCCTCGAGGGTCAGGGTGTCGCCCGCGCCGAACAACGCCAGCTGGCCCGATCCGAAGGGCTGGCGGTCGACGCCCACCGACCCCGCGCCGGCTAGGCCGTAGGCCAGAGCGTTGAAGTCGCGTCGCCACGGCAGCACCAGCCGGGCCCCCGGGGCGAGGGTGGCGTGGGCCACCACGATCGGCGTGTAGGTGGAGCCGGGTCCGGCGTGGCCGGCGATGTCGCCCGCGATGAGGCGGACCAGCGCCCCGCCGTCGCTCGACGACAGGAGCACGACCTCGTCGCCCTCGAGGTTCTGGTAGCGGGGGGCGACCATCTTGTCCTTGGCCGGGAGGTTGACCCACAGCTGGATGCCGTGGAACAAGCCGCCGCTCATCACCAGTTGCTCGGGGGGGGTCTCGATGTGGAGGATGCCCCCGCCGGCGGTCATCCACTGGGTGGCGCCGTTCTCGATGACGCCGCCACCGCCCTGGGAGTCCTGGTGGAGGAACGTACCGTCGATCATGTAGGTCACGGTCTCGAAGCCCCGGTGCGGGTGCCACGGAGTGCCCTTGGGCTCCCCCGGGGCGTAGTCGACCTCGCCCATCTGGTCCATGTGGATGAACGGGTCGAGGTCCTCGACCCGCACCCCGGCGAAGGCCCGGCGGACCGGGAAGCCCTCACCCTCGAAGCCCATCGGGGCGGTGGTGACCGAGCGCACGGGGCGGTCGAGGGCCTCGATCCCGGGCTCGGCGATGCGGGGAAGGGTGAGCGTGTCGGCGGTGACGGCGGGCATGGCGACCTCCAAGTGGTTGCTCGTGCAATTACTCTATCGCCCTGCAACACCCACCCGTCGGGTTTTCATCCGTCGTTCGGGAGGCCGTTACGAACGACCGGCTATCAATTCCAACCGATGCGAAACGGGCGGGTACGAGCCATCTCCGCGGTGCTGCGAGCACTGCTCGTCGTCGTCACTGTCGGTGGGGCGGTGTTGGCGACCAACCAGCTGGCCTCCGCCACCTCCGCGTCGGCCGACGATCCCGAGATCGAGGACCCGTCCCTCGACCCTCGCAGTGACATCACCTCCCTCGGCGCCAGCTACACCGACGGCGTGGTCACGTTCCAGATGACCACCGCCGAGGGCGACGACCCAACGAGCGCCATCTGGGCGGACGGGAACGTCAGCATGGCGTGGGGCGTCGTCGTCGACGACAGCGACGTCACCACCTTCATCGTGCTCCTGCTCCAGTTCAACGGCGAACCCAGCGTGTGGGTCATCGACAGCAACCTCGATCTGCCCTGCCTCGATGCACCGGGGAGCGGCTACTCCTACGACGCGTCAACCCACTCGTATCAGGTGACCATCCCCGCCAGCTGCATCGGGTCTCCCACCTCGATCGGCATCATCGGCGGGGTGGAATACAACACCGACAATGACAATGACACCTTGGACTACGACGAGTTCCCGGTGGACCAGATCTGTTGCACCGTCACCAACACCGTGACCCCCCCGGCGACCACCACGACGACCGTGGCGTCCACCACGACCACCCTGGCGTCCACCACGACGACCACCGTGGCGTCTACCACCACGAGCGTCACCGTCGCTCCCGCCGGCACCACGACGAGCACCGTCCCGATCACCGTGCTCGCGGCCGAGGTGACCACCACCTCGATGCGAGCCGGAACCGTCAGCACCGGCGGCGGCCAACTCGCCTTCACCGGCGTCGGCGGAAGCGTGCCCGTGCTGGCCGTGACAGCGGGCGCGGTCGCGCTCGGCGCCGGGGTAGGAGCCGTCGTGCACGGTGCCGAGCAGCTGCGCCGCCGGCTCGGCCACCGACGCCCACCGGGCGGGGCCGACCTCAGCTGACGAAGGCCGGAGCCGAACCGGCGCCGCCGGTCGTCAGAGTTCCATCAGCGAGCGTTCATCGTCCGTTCCTCGCCCTCGGCCGGCGATGTTCCGATACCAGCCAGCATGAGCCAGACCCTCTACGGCGCGCCGGCGTCGGCCGCCCTCGACGACGACCAGCTGCTGGACGAGCTGCTCCGACCCGGGGGCCTGACCGCCGTGTTCCAGCCGATCGTGCGGCTGGCCGACAGCGAGGTGATCGCGTATGAGGGTCTGAGCCGGTCCCGCACCGGCGTCACCGCCCCCCGCGACGCCTGGTTCGAGGCCGCCACCCGCACCGACCGGCGCACCGAACTGGAAGTGGCCTGCCTGGAGGCCATCGCCGAGGCCGGGCCGCCCCCCAAGGAGCGGCTGCTGTTCGTCAACATCAGCCCGTCGGTACTGCTCGACGAGACCCACGCCCTGCCCCGCGCCCGCCTGCCCGAGCGCTTGGTGCTCGAGCTCACCGAGCGCGACGGGTTCGACGACCTCGACGCTCTGCGCCGGGCCCTCGATCCGTGGATCGCCGGCGGCACCCGCATCGCCATCGACGACACCGGCGCCGGGTACTCGAGCCTGCAGCGGGCCGTCCAGCTCTTGCCGGAGTTCCTCAAGCTCGACCGTGAACTCATCTCCGGCATCGACCGCGACCGCCACCGCCAAGCGCTGGTGGCGGCGCTGGTCGGCTTCGCTCGCCAGACCGGGGCCAGCCTCATCGCCGAGGGCGTCGAACGCCCGGCCGAGCTGGCCTGGCTCAGCCAGGCCGGAGTGGCCATGGCCCAGGGCTACCTACTGGCCCGCCCGGCACCGCCGTGGTCGGAGGTCGTGGCCCGCCACCGTCCCCAGCGGGCCGCCGTCGAGCCGGCCAACGAGGCACTGGCGGCCGCGCTGCAGACCGCCCGCACCCAGCGCGAGGCCTGCGAGGTGGTGGCCGACCACCTCTTCCGGAGGGGCGGACTCATGCCCAGCATCTACCTGGAGCTCGGTGGGCGCCTCCGCTGCCAGGCCCAACGGGGCCTGTGGCAGGTGCTCGACGGCATGCTCCCCAGCGCCGGCGTCACCGGCCTCACCTACCGCACCGGCAAGGCCCAGTTCCTGCCCGACGTCTCGTGGTCGCCCGAATACCTCGAGGCCATCCCCGGCGTGGTCAGCGAGTACTGCGTGCCGCTCTTCGCCGAGACCAGCGAGCCGGTGGGCGCCCTCAACGTCGAGTCGGTGATACCGCTCGACGACGCCACCTGCCACGACATCGGCACCTGTGCCACGTTGCTCGGCGCCCGCCTGGGCGAACTCCCCCCCGAGCAGGCCCGGGTGCCGCTGCGCCGCCTGGCCAAGACCGCGGCCAACCTGGTGGCAGTGGACGACCCGGCCCGGACCCCGGGCGTCGTGCTCCACGCGGCCCGGGAGCTGAGTGCCATGGACTCGGCTCTGCTGGCCACCGTCGGGCCCACGGGCGCGCTACGGGTCAACGCGGCCGTGGGCACCTTGGCCGAGGCCCTCGCCACCGCCGACACCTCCAGCCTCGACCGGCTCTTCGGCGCCCTCGGACCGCTCACCTCGGTGTACTCGTCGGGCGACACCACCGGCCGCATCCTGCCCATGAGCGAGGCCTTCCGAGGTGCCGGCGCCCGCTCGGTGATCGCCCTGCCACTCATCGCCCGGGGCCGCCGCACCGGGGTGCTGGTGGTCGCCCACCACCATCCCATGCAGCTCGGCCCGGAGCAGGTCGAGCCCCTCGAGCTGCTGGCCATCCTGGCCGGGAGCTGCCTGGAGATGGCCACCACGGTCGACGAGCTCCGGCACCGGGCCCACCGCGACTCGCTCACCACGCTGGGCAATCACAGCTCGTTCCACGCCCGGCTGGAAGACACCCCGGCCGACGAGCCGTGCTCGATCCTCATGTTCGACATCGACCGCTTCAAGGCGGTGAACGATCGGGGCGGCCACCTGATCGGCGACCAGGTACTGCGCCAGGTGGCGGCCGCGCTGGCGGCCACTACGTCGGAGGCCGTCTACCGGGTCGGAGGCGACGAGTTCGCCATGCTGGTTCCCTTCGACGACCCGCGCCGGGCCCTGGCCCTGGCCCGGCAGCTGGCCACGGTGGCCGACGGGGTGTTGGCCGCCAGCGGGGCCGCCCTCTCCTCCGGCATCGCCGTACGGGAGCCAGGTGAAGCCCTCATTGCCACTCTGGCCCGCGCCGACCAGGCCCTCTATCGAGCCAAGGGCGAGGGCGGTGGCTGCCACCTCGCGGGTGGCAGCTGAGGCGGATCAGTCCTCGAGGACGCGGAGCAGGAAGCCGTTGCCGTCGGGGTCGGTGAAGCGGACCTGGAGGTGGCCGCCACGGTCCTCGGGCTCGGAGGCGAAGACGACGCCCCGGGCCTTGAGCTCCTCGTAGGTGGCCTGGACGTCCTTGGCCCCGAACACCCAACCGCTGAACGCGGGCTCGGTGTTCGATCCCTCCATGGCCCCGATCTCCTTGGGGGCGAGGACGATGCCGAGCGTCCGACCGGGGGCGAAGAGGCGGACGAAGCGCATCCCCGGGCCGATCTCGTGGTCGACGTCGGTCTCGAGGCCGAGCTTGTCCCGGTAGAAGTCGACGGCGGCGTCCTGGTCGCTCACGTAGATGGTGAGCATGTCGAGCTTCTCGAGCGGCATGGCCTTCTCCTGGTTCGGACTCGTCGGGCGGCCTGCACCCTTGCCGCTGCAACGGTGTCGCGCAAACGACCTGCCGAGCTCAGCGACCGAGCGAGAACCAGGCCGCTCGCCGGAGGCGGCCCCGCCAGTCGAGCAGAGCCTGGCCGAGGTGGAGGCCATCGGCCACCTCGACCAACTCGCTCACGACCCGGCGCACCGGCCAGGCCGGGTTGGTCTCGACGCCACGATGGTCGATGCGGAGCACTTCGACCGACGGGTCGAGCAGGCTCGGGGCGGACAAGGTCTCGAAGCCGAGGGCGGCGACCATGCCGTCGGCGCCGACCGTGACCTGCTCGTAGCCGGGGAAGGCCAGCCGCAGGGCCAGCCGTCCGCTCGGGGTGAAGAGCTGGGTCCCCGGGCCGGCCTCGCCCGAGAGCTCCGTCCCCCACCAGGGCAACCAGACCCGAGCCAACCCCTCGAGGACACTGTCGAAGGGCCAGCCGCAGGTGGTGGCCAGCAGCCGCCCCCGAAGGTGCCGATCGACGCCGGTGGGCAGGGAGCCGCCGGCGAAGCACTCCTCCAACCCGACCAGGCCGGCCGCCCGCTCGATGCGCACCAGGCCGACGGCCCGCCAGAACGCCAGCTCGTCGGCCACGGCCCGCACTCTAGGACGGGCCCGGGAACGGCCGGCGGGGCGGACCCCGGCCCGCGCCCGAGCGCCCGGCCCGCTCAGCTCGCCGGGCGACCGATGGTGGTCAGCGGTGAGGGCAGCTGGGTGGCGCCCATCAGGTGCCGATCGACGGCGGCGGCCGCGGCGCGGCCCTCGGCGATGGCCCACACCACCAGGCTCTGGCCCCGGCCGGCGTCGCCGCACACGAAGACGCCCTCGGCGCTGGTCATCCACTCGGCGTCACGGCCGATGTTGCCCCGGTCGTCGAGCTCCACGCCGAGCTGCTCGAGCAGACCCCGAGGCTCGGGACCGGTGAAGCCGAGAGCGACGAGGACCAGATCGCAGTCGATCTCGAAGGTCGACCCCTCGACCGGCTCGTAGACCTTGCGGCCGTCGACCACGCTGCGCTCGACCTCCACCGCCTGCACCGCCCGCACCGCGCCCGAGTCGTCGTCGACGAAGGCCACGGTGTTGATGGCGAAGGTGCGGTCGCCACCTTCCTCGTGGGCCGCCGACTCCCGGTAGACCATCGGCCACAGCGGCCACGGGTTCTCGTGGTGGTCGCGCTCGTCGGGCGGACGAGGGTTGATGTCGAACTGGATGACCTGGGCCGCGCCCTGGCGGTGAGCGGTGCCGAGGCAGTCCGCGGCGGTATCGCCACCGCCGATGATGAGCACCCGCTTGCCCGCGGCCGAGATCATCGGCACCGCCGACGGGTCGTCGTCGGCGACCTGGCGGTTGGCCTGGGTCAGGTAGTCCATGGCCCAGTGCACGCCGGCCAGGTCGTGGCCCGGCACGCCCAGGCGGCGGGGAACGGTGGAGCCCACGGCCAGCACCACCGCGTCGAACTGGGCTCGCAGCTCCTCCGCGCCGAGGTCGACACCGACGTGCACGCCGGTGCGGAACTCGACCCCCTCGGCCGCCAGCTGGGCCACCCGACGGTCGATGAGGGCCTTGTCCATCTTGAAGTCGGGGATCCCGTAGCGCAGGAGACCCCCCAGGCGGTCGTCGCGTTCGAGCACGACCACGTCGTGGCCGGCTCGGGCCAGCTGCTGGGCGGCAGCCAGACCGGCCGGTCCCGAGCCCACTACCGCCACCCGCCGGCCGGTGCGCTCGGCCGGCACCACCGGCCGCACCCAGCCCTCGTCCCAGCTGCGGTCCGCAATCGATTTCTCGATCAGCTCGATCGTCACCGGCTTGGCATTGATGGTCAGCACGCAGGCCGACTCACACGGCGCCGGGCAGAGCCGACCGGTGAACTCGGGGAAGTTGTTGGTGGCGTGCAGACGCTCGGAAGCCTGGAACCAGTGGTCCCCGTGGACGAGGTCGTTCCACTCCGGGATGAGGTTGCCGAGCGGGCAGCCGTCGTTGCAGAACGGGATGCCGCAGTCCATGCAGCGGCCGGCCTGGGTGCGCACGTGGTCGGTCGGGGCGTCCTCGTACACCTCCCGCCAGTCGCGCAGCCGCACCGGGACCGGGCGCCGAGGCGGCAGCTCACGGTCGTGGCGGAGGAAGCCGGTGGGATCACCCATGGGACGTCGCCATGACCGCGTCGTCGCTGGAGGCGCCCTCGACTTCGGCGGCCCGGGTGGCCACCAGGACCCGCTTGTAGTCCCGGGGCATCACCTTCACGAACCGCCCGACGGTCCGGCGCCAGTCGGCCAGTAGCCGCTCGGCGACGGCCGAGCCGGTCTCGGCCCGGTGACGGTCGACGATGGTCAGGAGGAAGGCCTCGTCGTCCTGGTCGAGGGGGTCGAGGTCGACCATCTCCCGGTTCACCCGCGACGGGAAGCGGCCGTCGGGGTCGTGCACGTAGGCCACCCCGCCGGACATGCCGGCACCGAAGTTCCGGCCGGTCGGGCCGAGCACCACCGCCCGGCCGCCGGTCATGTACTCGCAGCCGTGGTCGCCGATCCCCTCGACCACCGCGGTGGCCCCCGAGTTGCGCACGCAGAAGCGCTCGCCCACCAGGCCCCGGATGAGCACCTCGCCGCTGGTGGCTCCGTAGAGCAGGACGTTGCCGGCGATGACGTTGTGCTCGGCAACGAACGGGGCCCGGGGGTCGGGGCGCAGCACGATGCGGCCCCCCGACAGGCCCTTGCCCACGTAGTCGTTGGCATCGCCCGACAGCCGCAGGGTGATCCCCCGGGGGAGGAAGGCGCCGAGGCTCTGGCCGGCCGAGCCCTCCAGGCCGAGCTGGATCGTGTCGTCGGGCAGGCCGGCGCCCCCGAAGCGCCGGGTGAGCTCGGCGCCCAGCATGGTGCCGACCGTCCGGTTGACGTTGCGGATGGCGATCCCGTCGATCGACACCGGGGTGCCGTCGGTCAGCGCCGCCTGGCAACGAGCCAGCAGCTCCACGTCGAGGGCCTGATCGAGGCCGTGGTCCTGGGCGACCGTCTGGTGCAGGACGGCACCGGGTGGAAGTTCAGGCTGGTGCAGGATCGGGCCGAGGTCGAGGCCCGACGCCTTCCAGTGATCGACCGCCCGCCGGGCGTCGAGCAGCTCGACGTGGCCCACCGCCTCCTCGATGCTGCGCAAGCCGAGGGAGGCCAGCAGCTCACGGACCTCCTGGGCCACGAACTCGAAGAAGTGGACGACGAACTCCGGCCGGCCGGTGAAGCGGGCCCGCAGCTCGGGGTTCTGGGTGGCGATGCCGACCGGGCAGGTGTCGAGGTGGCAGACCCGCATCATCACGCAGCCCTCGACCACCAGCGGGGCGGTGGCAAAGCCGAACTCCTCGGCCCCCAGCAGGGCGGCGATGACCACGTCCCGGCCGGTCTTCATCTGGCCGTCGACCTGGACCACGATCCGGTCCCGCAGGCCGTTGGCCAGCAAGGTCTGTTGGGTCTCGGCCAGGCCCAACTCCCACGGCGCGCCGGCGTGCTTGAGGGACGTCAGCGGGGCGGCGCCGGTGCCGCCGTCGTGGCCCGAGATGAGCACCACGTCGGCGTGGGCCTTGGCCACACCGGCGGCCACCGTCCCCACGCCCACCTCGGCCACCAGCTTCACGTGGATCCGGGCGTGGCGGTTGGCGTTCTTCAGGTCGTGGATGAGCTGGGCCAGGTCTTCGATGGAGTAGATGTCGTGGTGCGGCGGGGGCGAGACCAAGCCCACGCCCGGTGTGGAGTGCCGGGTCTTGGCGATCCAGGGCCACACCTTGTTGCCCGAGAGCTGGCCGCCCTCCCCAGGCTTGGCTCCCTGGGCCATCTTGATCTGGATGTCGTCCGCGTTGACCAGGTACTCGCTGGTCACCCCGAAGCGCCCGGACGCCACCTGCTTGACCGCGGAGCGCCGCAGGTCGCCGTCGGGGTCGGCCACGTTGCGGTCGGAGTCCTCGCCGCCCTCGCCGGTGTTCGACTTGCCACCGATCCGGTTCATGGCGATGGCCAGCGTCTCGTGGGCTTCCTGGGAGATCGACCCGTAGCTCATGGCCCCGGTGGCGAACCGGGCCACGATGGCCGACACCGGCTCGACCTCGTCGATCGGGACCGGGGGCCGGGCCCCGGTGCGCAGCGTGAGCAGACCCCGCAGCGTGGCCAGGCGCTCGGATTGGTCGTCGACCAGCGCGCTGTACTCCCGGAACAGGTCGTAGCGCCCGGTGCGGGTGGCGTGCTGGAGCCGGTAGACGGTCTCCGGGTTGAACAGGTGGTGCTCGCCCTCGCGTCGCCACTGGTACTCGCCGCCGACCTCGAGGTCGCGGTGGGCCAGCTCGGCCGGGCGCTCGGGGTAGGCCTTGGCGTGGCGAGCCGCGACCTCGGCCGCGACCACGTCGAGCCCGATGCCGCCCAGCCGGCTGACGGTGCCGGTGAAGTACTCGTCGACCAGCTCCTGGGACAGCCCGAGGGCCTCGAACACCTGGGCCCCGGTGTAGGACGCCTTGGTCGAGATGCCCATCTTCGACATCACCTTGAGCACGCCCTTGCCGGCCGCCTTCACGAAGTTGCGCCTGGCCTGGCGGGGGGTGACGCCGGTGATGACCCCCTCGCCGATGAGGTCGTCGATCGTCTCGAAGGCCAGGTAGGGGTTGACCGCGGCCGCCCCGTACCCGAGGAGCAGCGCCATGTGGTGCACCTCCCGGGCGTCGCCGGCCTCGACCACCAGCCCGACCCGGGTCCGGGCTCGCTCCCGGATGAGGTGGTGGTGGACAGCCGAGGTCAGCAGCAGCGAGGGGATCGGGGCCAGCTCGGCCGAGCTGTAGCGGTCCGAGAGGATCACGATGTTGGCGCCCTCGGCGATGGCTGCCGTCACCTTGGCCCGCACTGCCTCCAACGCCTCCCGCAGCGCCTCGCCACCACCCGCCACCGGGTAGAGGCCGTCGATGGCGAACGCCTTGAAGCCCGGCGTCTCCCCGGCCTCGTTGACGTGGAGCAGCTTGCCCAGATCCTCGTTGTCGAGGATCGGGAACGGCACCTCGATCTGGTGGGCCGAGGCCGGGGTGGGGTCGAGCAGGTTGCGCTCGGGGCCGATGGTCGAGGTCAGCGAGGTCACCAGCTCCTCGCGGATGGCGTCCAGCGGGGGGTTGGTGACCTGGGCGAAGAGTTGGGCGAAGTAGTCGAAGAGCAGGCGCGGCCGCTCGGAGAGCACGGCGACCGGCGTGTCGGTACCCATCGACCCGATCGGCTCGGTGCCGCTCTCGGCCATGGGCGCCAGCAACAGGCGCAGCACCTCGCTCGTGTAGCCGAAGAGGCGCTGGTGCTGGACCACCCGGGCGTGCTGGGGGGTAAGGAGGACCTTCGGCGGCAGATCGGCCAGGCGCACCAGGTTGTCGGCCACCCACTGGCCGTAGGGCTCGGCCGCAGCCAGCTCGGTCTTGATCTCGTCGTCCCCGACGATGCGACCCTGGGCCGTATCGACCAGGAACATCCGTCCGGGGGCCAGGCGGCCCTTGGCCACCACCCGGGCCGGGTCGACCTCGAGGACACCGGCCTCCGACGCCATGATCACCAGGTCGTCGTCGGTCAGCCACCAGCGGTTCGGGCGCAGCCCGTTGCGGTCGAGCACCGACCCGATGACGGTGCCGTCGGTGAAGGCGATCGACGCCGGGCCGTCCCACGGCTCCATGAGGGCGCCGTGGTACCGGTAGAAGTCGCGCCGGGCCGCCGGCATCGTCTCGTGGCTTTCCCACGCCTCGGGGATCATCATCAGCACCGCATGGGGTAGCGACCGCCCGGCCAGGTGGAGCAGCTCGAGGACCTCGTCGAAGGTCGCCGAGTCGCTGGCCCCGGGGGTCACGATCGGGAACGCCCGCTCCAGCCCGCCCGGGAACACTGGGCTGGCCAGCAGCGCCTCCCGGGCCCGCATCCAGTTGCGGTTGCCCTGGAGGGTGTTGATCTCGCCGTTGTGAGCCACGTAGCGGTAGGGGTGGGCCAGCGGCCACGACGGGAAGGTGTTGGTCGAGAAGCGGGAGTGGACCAGGGCCAGCGCGCTGGTCAGCCGGGGGTCGGACAGGTCGGCGAAGAAGCGGCCCAGCTGGGGCGCACCGAGCATGCCCTTGTAGACCAGCGTGCGCCCCGAGAGGCTCGGCAGGTACACGCCGGGCTGGACCTCGTGCTCGATCCGCTTGCGGACCAGGAAGGCCCGGCGCTCGAGGTCGAGGCCCGAGTAGGGGGCAGCTTCGGGTCCGGCCACGAGCAGCTGGCGGAATGTCGGGGCTGCCTCCCGAGCGCTGCGGCCCACGATCGACAGGTCGACCGGGACGTCGCGCCAGGCCAGGACCCGCAGGCCCTCGTCGGCGACGATGGCCTCGACCTGGGCGACAGCCGCGTCGGCGGCCGCCGGGTCAGCCGGCAGGAACACCAGCCCGGCGGCGTAGGTGCCGGGCGCCGGCAGGTCGGCCTCAACCACTGCCCGCAGCAGCTCGTCGGGAAGCTGAAGGAGGATGCCGGCCCCGTCGCCGGTGTCGACTTCAGCCCCTGAGGCCCCGCGGTGCTCGAGGTTGCACAGGGCGGTGAGGCCCGCCTCGACGATCCCGTGGGACCGCACCCCCCGCAGGTGCGCGACGAAGCTGACGCCGCAGGCGTCGTGCTCGTGGGCCGGGTCGTAGAGACCCCCGATGTGCTCGGGGTCGGTGGGCATGGATGTCCTCGGGCAATGTGTCGGGCGTCAACGATCGGGTGATCGGAGACGGACGCTCGGCGAGCCCGGGACGACGCTGGCCCATCCGCGGAGCACGGCAACGATACCGGTGCCCCCTAGCGGCGAGGCAATCCGGTTCCGGCGCTCGGCACCGGTGTGGCTGTTCCGGCGCCGCCTCGCTCGTCGAGCACGAAGATGGTCTGGGTGGAGCGAATGTGCTCGATCGCCTGGAGCTGGACGAGCACCACGTCGCGGAGGGTCGCCAGATCAGCCGCCCGCACCAGCGCCACCATGTCGAAGGCGCCGCTCGTGAAGGCCAGGTATTCGACTCCGCCGACCGCCGTGATCTGGTCGGCCACCATCCGCCAGCGGTGCTGGTCGACCTGGAACAGCACCAGCGCGGCCAGCTCGTAGCCCACCTTGGCCGGGTCCACGGTGGCGGTGAACCCGGTGATTACGCCGTCGGATCGCAGTCGGCCGAGGCGCTGGTATGCGGTGGCCCTCGAGACGTGGACCCGAGCCGCGAGCTCGTTGACCGACAGTCGACCGTCGGCCTGCAACGCCTCGACCACGGCGCGATCAATGGTGTCCAAGGCCTGCGCAGGACGTCCGGGCATCGGCTCGAATCTAGTTCGGATTTCTTCATTTTGTCTTACTCGGTGCAGATTTCACCAGCTTCGGTCTCATTCTCACTCGATTCGTTCGAATCTCGTCTCGTCATTCGGAAGAGTCTCCGGACCACCTGTTCGGCGAGGGAGCGTTCGTGGCCATGCAGCTGTCCGACGATCACCCCGGGGTATCCGACCCGGCCTACCTCGCCCGCCGGGCCCAGATCGCGGCCATCAGCGAGGCCTACGGCGGCGGAGTCATACCAACCGTGGACTACACCGAGACCGAGGACCAGATCTGGCGAACGGTGGCCCACGAGCTGGCCGAGATCCGCGCCGGGGTGGCCAGCGACGAGCTCGGGGCGGCGGCGGCCCGCTTGGCCCTGCCCACCGATCGGGTGCCGCAGCTGGCCGAGGTCAGCGCCCGGCTCGGCGTGCTCAGCGGCTTTCGCATCGAGCCGGTGCCCGGTTTGGTACCCACCCGGCGGTTCTATGGCGCGCTGGCCGACCGCTGCTTTCTCTCCACCCAGTATCTCCGCCACCACTCGGTGCCTCTCTACACGCCCGAGCCCGACGTGATCCACGAGGTGATGGGGCACGCCACGCTGCTGGCCAGCCCGGCGTTCGCCAACCTCCACCAGGTGGCCGGCGCCGCGTCTCTTCGATCCGAGACGGACGAGGCCCTCGGCTTCTTCAGTCGCGTCTTCTGGTTCACGCTTGAGTTCGGGGTCATCCGCGAGGGGGCCGCCACCAAGGCCTATGGCGCCGGATTGCTGTCGTCCTACGGCGAGCTGACCCACCTGCCCCACGCCGACATCCGGCCGTTCGACCTGGTGGCGATGGGTACCCAGGCCTACGACATCACCGCCTACCAACCGGTTCTCTACGAGGCGGCCTCGATGGCCCAAGTGACCGACGAGTTGGGCTCCTTCTTCGAGACCTACGACGACGAGGCCTACCTCCGCCTGACCTCCGGCTCGGGCTGAGGCGCGTGCACGTCCTGGCGCTCGGTGCTAGCAACCCCTCGGCACATCTCGCAGCCCAGGAGGACACGAACATGCCCGACCCGTTGCACGTCGAGCTGGTCAACCAGTGGATCGAGGCGACCACGATCCCCGGCAACATCGACCTGCTCGACGAGATCATCGCCGAGGACTACAAGCAGCTCGGCGGCGACATCCCCGACGGGCGGGAGCCGATCAAGGCGATGTTCGCGGAGACCGGGAAGATCTTCGCCGACCCCCGGGTCGAGGTGAAGCAGATCGTCAGCGACGGCGACACCTTCGTGGTCCATTGGGTGCTCTACGGCACCCACGTCGGCGACTTCTTCGGCATCGCCCCGACGGGCAAGGAGATCGCCATGGAGTCGAAGGAGACCTTCACCGTGCGCGACGGCATGCTGGCCTCGCACCACGGCATCGTCGACACCATCGGCTACCTGTACCAGATGGGTGTCCTCGAGCCCGGGTGGCCGTTCAGCTCCGGCTACGCCCCGCAGTAGCGACTCGCACCCGGGGGGATTCCGTGCGCTTCTCTGTCTTCAGCCTGCCGCTCACACCCGGCGCCGAGGCCGACACGTCGACCCTGCGCTTCGTCGAGGAGTTCGCCCTGCGCTGCGACGAGGCCGGTTTCGCCGCCACCTACTTCGCCGAGCACCACTTCTCGGACTACTCGGCCTACGGCAACAACTTCCTCATGGCCGCCTCGCTGGCCCGCCAACTGCGCCAGATGCACCTCGGCTTCGCAGTGTCGGTCGTCCCCCTCAACCACCCGGTCCGCCTGGCCGAGCAGGCCAACCTGCTCGACCAGCTGTGCGAGGGTCGGTTCATCTTCGGGGTGGGGTCGGGCGGCATCCCCTCGGAGTCCGCCGGCTTCGGGGCCAACCCGCACGAGCAGAGCCAGCACACCGAGGCCCTGCTGGAGCTGATCTTTCGG
Source organism: Actinomycetes bacterium (assembly GCA_031398745.1). Classification (GTDB taxonomy): domain Bacteria; phylum Actinomycetota; class Acidimicrobiia; order Acidimicrobiales; family CADCSY01; genus JANNNX01. The sequence goes on along the minus strand of JANNNX010000053.1, from coordinate 29,123 downwards.
CTGTGGGCCAAGGAGATGGACCACCCGCCGATCGAGTTCGACATCGCCGGCTTCCGGGGCCGCCTCGACGAGCGGATTATGCCGAGCGCGTACCGCCGGCCTCACCCGCTCATGAAGCGCCCGGGCATGTCGGCCGGTGGCTACGCCCAGGCCGTGCGCTGGGGCATGGCCCTGTTCCTCATGGCCGGACCCCCGCCGGGCCAGCCTCCCGAGGCCGGGGCCGCGCCGCCCGACCCGGTGGCCGCCCTCGGCCAGCGGCTGCGCCAGTTCGAGGTCGACCTTCGGGCCGCCGGCCACGACGACGCAGTGGTGGCCGACTGCCTGCGCTGGACCAGCCCCAACTCGGGGTGCTTCGTCGGCGAGACCGACGAGGAAGCCCTGGCCCACGTCAGCGCCCAGGGCGAGGGCTACCGGGAGTGGCTGGGCCGCTCGCTCGACGCCTCGGGCATCGACCGCGGCGTCACCCCGTTCTGGGACGAGTCGGTGCCGATCGCCCGCCGTTCGGCGTCGGAGGGCTTCGAGTTCATGGGCTCGCCCGAGACCGTGACCCGGATCCTCAAGGGCTACGAGGCGGCCGGGCTCCAGGAGGTTACCTTCATGATGAACGGCGGCCGCTCGACCCCCGAGCGCCAGGCCGCCCACCTGCGCTCGCTCCAGCTCTTCGTCGACGAGGTGATGCCGCAGTTCAAGGCCTGAGCCGAGCCGTCCTGGCTATCGGTCCTGCCCGCGGGGAACACTGGGCCCATGGCACGAGCGATCTGGAACGGCTCGATCAGCTTCGGGCTGGTCAACATCCCGGTGAAGCTGTACACCGCGGTCTCCAAGAAGAGCGTGTCTTTCCACCAGCTCGACGACCGCACCGGGGCCCGGGTGAGGATGCAGCGGGTCTCGGCGGCCGATGGCTCCGAGGTGCCCTACGAGCACATCGTGAAGGGCTACGAGCTGGCCCCCGACCAGTACGTGGTGCTCGACCCGGCCGAGCTCGACGTGCTCGACCCCGAGGCCACCCACACGATCGACATCGAGGAGTTCATCGACCTCGCCGACATCGACCCGGTCTACTTCGACACGCCCTACTACGTGGCCCCGGTCAAGACCGCGGAGAAGCCCTACGCCCTACTGGTGCGGGCCATGGAGCAGGAGGGCAAGGTGGCGGTGGCCCGCTTCGTGCTGCGGACCAAGCAGTACCTGGCCGCCCTGCGCCCGAAGGACGGCGCCCTCGTGCTCTCGACCATGGTCTACGCGGATGAGGTCGAGCCAATGGACGGCGTCTCCGAGCTGCGGGACGTGGCCGCCATCGAGCCCTCGGAGAAGGAGCTGGCCATGGCCGCCCAGCTAGTGGTGTCGCTGTCGGCCGACTTCGACCCCAGCCGGTACCAGGACACCTACCGCGAGCAGGTGCTCGACCTGATCGAGCGCAAGGCCGCAGGCGAGGAGATCGTGGCCGCCCCGGCCGCGGCCCCGACCGAAACCGGGGTGGTCGACCTGGTGGCCGCCCTCGAGGCCAGCGTGGCCGCGGCCCGGGCGGCTCGGGCGGCGGAGCCCGGCGACGAAGCCAAGGCCGGCTGACCATCGCGGAGGACACCGCCACGGTCGAGGTCGACGGGCGCCCGCTGACCTTCACCAACCTTTCCAAGGTGCTGTACCCGTCGGGCTTCACCAAGGCCGAGGTGATCGACTACCACCGGGCGGTGGGCCCGACCCTGCTCCGCCACCTCGGCGACCGGGCCCTCACCCTGCGGCGGTTCCCCAACGGCACCGACCGGCCCGGGTTCTTCGAGAAGCACTGCCCCGGCCACCGGCCGGCCTGGATCACCACCAACCCGGTCGGTCGCGACGGCCACGACACCATCGAGTTCTGCCGCATCGACTCGCTGCCGGCGCTGCTGTGGGTGGCCAACCTGGCCGCCCTCGAGCTGCACACGTCGATGGCCCGGGCGGTCGCCCCCGAGGTGCCGACCATGGTGGTCTTCGACCTCGACCCCGGAGCGCCGGCCGACGTGCTGGCCTGCGCCGAGGTCGCCCTCTGGATCCGCCACGCCCTCGACGACCTCGGGCTCACCTCGGTCATCAAGACCTCGGGCAGCAAGGGCCTGCAGCTGTACCTGCCGCTGAACACGCCCACCACCCACGAGGCGACAGCCGCCTTCGCCCGCACGATGGCCGTCGTGCTCGAGCGCCAGCACCCCGACCGGGTGGTCAGCACCCAGGACAAGCGGCGCCGGGTCGGGCGGGTGCTGGTCGACTGGAGCCAGAACTCGTGGTCGAAGACCACGGTGTGCGCCTACTCGCTGCGGGCCCGACCCGAGCCGACGGTGTCCACTCCGTTGGAGTGGGAGGAGGTCGAGGCCGCGCTGGCGGCCGGGGACCCGTCAGCCCTGGTGTTCACCGCCCCCGACGTCCGGCGCCGGCTCGATCAGCGCGGCGACCTGTTCGCCCCGACCCTCGGTCTGGTTCAGGACCTACCGGCGCTGGGCTGAGCCACCCCACCCGCCGCCCCCACGCCTTGGGCCGGGATCGGGCCGCCGACCGCGCTGCGCAGCGCGCACTCCCAGCCGGCCGCGCCGTCGAGGCCCGACCGGGCCACCTGGCTCTCGGCGTAGGCCGCGGCTTCGGCGGCCTCGTCGTCACCCAGCACTTCGAGCACCCTCGCCCGGGCCAGGGCCAGGATCGCCCGGGTCAGGAGGTCGTCGGTCGGCTCCAACCGGCGGGCGGCGCGGCTGAGGGCGGCGACGGCGTCCGTCGGTCGACCGGTGCGGGCGGCGATGGCAGCCTCGGCGATGTCGGCGATGACCCGGTGGTGATAGGGCACCGACGGCAGCTCGTCGAGCTCGGCCAGCGCCTCGGCGACCCCGGCGACGTCGCCGCACGCGGCCCGGGCCAGGGCCAGGGCCGCCAGCACGTTGGCCGGTCCGGCGCCCGGGCCCGCCCCGGCGGCCCGCTCGAGGATCTCGACGGCCTCCTCGGGGCGACCGAGCTGGAGCTGGGCAACCCCGCTGAGCACCCCATGGCTGGCGGTGAGGGGCGGAAGGTCGGCCTCGCTTTGGTGCGAGGGCATGGCCGCCAGCTGCTCGAGCGCGGCCTCGGGGTGCCCGACCGACACCGCCAGGCTGGCCGCCAACAGGGTCGGCATCACCTGCTCCTGGGGCGTGGACACACCGGCGGCGACCACCCGGGCCTGCTCCACCAGCGCCTCGGCCTCGGTCCGGCGGCCGGTGGTCAGCAGCGCCCGCGACTGGGCGTCGATCGCCTGGAGCTGGCCCCAGGCGTCGCCGATGGCCCCGAAGAGGCGGCGGGCCTCCTCGGCGTCGTCCACCGCCTCCCCGGCCCGTCCCTCGCTGAGGTGGACCGAGGCCAGGAGGGCGGTGAGCATGGCGACCCCCCACCGGTCGCCCCGCTCCCGGAATTCGGGGAGCCGCTCGACGGCGAGGTCCTCGGCGAGGTCGGTCCGGCCCCGCATGAGGTGGACCCACCCGAGCAGGGCGAGGGCCCAACCCATGCCCCCCCAGTCGCCGACCTCGTCGAACAGCCGGATGGCCTCGGACAGGCGCTCGTCGGCCAGGGCGTGGTCGCCCCGAAGGAACGAGATCCAGGCCAGGTTCTGCAGACCCCAGGCTTGGCCCCGGTAGGCGCCGAGGTCCTGGAAGGCGTGGAGGGCCTCGAGCAGGGCCGGCTCGGCGGCATCGAGGACCCCGGCCGCCATCAGGGTCATGCCCAGCCGGCGCAGGGCCGAGGCCTCGCCTCGGCGGTCGCCGAGCGCCCGCCACCGCGAGATGGCGCCGCTCAGGGTGAAGAACGACTCCTCGAGGCGGCCCTCGAAGCGCTCGAGCTCACCCTGCTGGGTCATGGCCCGGGCTACCGCCACCTCGTCGCCCTCGGCGGTCGCCTCGGCCACCGCCGCCTCGATGTCGGATCGAGCGGCGTCGAGGCGGTGCAGGTACATGAACGCCCGGGCCCGACCGATGAGGGCGTGGCGCCGAGCCTCGCCCGGCTCGTCGCCGACCAGGCGCAGCTCGTGCTCGTAGATGCGGGCCGAGGCCAGGTGGGTCTCGCGATCCTCGGAGCGCTCGCCGGCCACGTCGAGAGCGCCCAGGGCCCGGGCTCGCACATCGGCGGGCACGCCCTCGACGGTGCCGATCTCGGCCACCAGTTCGGCGGCGGTGGCGTAGTGGCGGGCGATCTCCTCCAGGAGCTCGTCGGGCTTGTCGCCGGCGATCTCGAGGCCCTCCAGCCACTGGGCCACCACCGCGTGGCGCCGGGCCCGCTCGGCCTTGGTGAGGATGGTGTAGGCGACCTCTCGGACCAGGTCGGAGCGGAAGCCGACGAAGGTCTGGGCCCCCACCGGGCTCGGGTGCATGACCAGCAGGTCGCGGGACACCAGCGAGTCGACTCCGGCGGTGACATCGGCCGCCCCCCGGCTGCGGCCGAGGGTTTCGAGCACGGCCAGCGGCCCCAGCCGACCGACCACCGCGGCGTCTTCCAGCACGCCCCGATCGTCGGTCTTCAGGGCGTCGAGACGCGACGCGATCAGGGCCCGCAACGTCGCCGGCAGGGTGGTCGCGCCCTGCACCGCGGCCTCGGTGGGCAGCGCGCCGATGGCCTCCGTCGGCACCCCGAGGGCACCGGCGTCCTCCACCAGGTGGACCAGCTCCTCGAGGAAGAACGGGTTGCCGCCGGCCCGCTCGATCAGCGCGGCGCGCATCTCGGGGCCGGGGTCGTGGTCGAGCATGGCGTCGAGGAGCTCCTCGGACTCCTCGGTGTCGAGCGGGTCGAGGTGCATGACCACCGAGTTGAACGAACCGGCCTCGGGCCGCCAGCGCTTGTCGGGCGCCGGGCGGGCGGTGAGCAGGACCACGATCGGTCGGTTGTGGAGCCGCTGGAGCACGTGGTCGATGACCTCGTGCACCAGTGGGTCGGCCCACTGGACATCGGCGATGCCGAGCAGCACGGGCTGGCGGTTGGCGGCGTCGTCGAGGTAGCGGCGCACGGCCCAGGAGACCTCGTCGCGGGCCCGGCTGGCGTCGGCCCCGGACAGGCCCGACTCGTAGCCCATGAGGTAGAGGAAGGCCTCGGTGGCCCGCTGCACCTGGGGCTCGTCGGCTGGCCGGATCAGCACCGAGGAGACCCCGGCGCTGATCTTGGCCCGGGCCTCGTCGCCGCCCGCGCTCATGTCGATCGAGAACGCCCGCCGAAACGCCTCGGCCAGCGGCCACCATACGTTGGCCTCGCCATAGGGCACCGACGATCCCTCGAGGACCAGCAGGTCGTGCTCGCCTCGGGCCCGTGACACCAACTCCTCGGCCAGCCGGCTCTTGCCCATACCAGCCTCGCCGATGATGAAGCAGAACAGGGGCCGTCGATTGGAGACGGCCGCGTCGACCGCCTGGACCAGAGTGCCGAGCTCGGCATCTCGCCCGATGAGGGGGGTGCGCCGTCGGCGGGGTCGCCACCCGGGGAGGGTCACGACCTCGACCGCCACCCAGGCGTCGACCGACTCCTCGCGGCCACGGGGCTGCACCAGCCCCAAGGGCTCGTAGCGGAAGCGGTCGACGGTGAGGTCGTGAGTGGCGTTGCCCACCACCACCTGGGCGGGCTGGGCGATGGTCTGCAGTCGGCTGGCGGTGTTCACCACGTCGCCCATGGCCGTGTAGTCACCCCCCGCCCGGATGGCGCCCACCAGCACCTCACCGGTGTTGATCCCGACCCGGAGCTGGACCCGGATGCCGAGAGCCGAGGCCTCCTCCACCAGCGACTCCTGCATCGCCAGCCCGGCCCGCACCGCTCGCTCGGCGTCGTCCTCATGCGCCACCGGAGCCCCGAACAGGGCGAGCATGGCGTCGCCCACGATCTTGTCCACCCGGCCCCCGAAGGCGGCCACGTCGCTGGCCAGACGCTCGAAGCAGCGGTCGACCAGGTTCTTCACCTGCTCGGGATCGAGGTGCTCGGACAGCGAGGTGAAGCCGACCAGATCGGCGAAGAGGACGGTCACGATCCGGCGCTCATCGGACGGGGCCTGGAGGGCGTGGCCACAGTTGGGGCAGAAGCGCGCGTCCTCGGGCGCGAGGAAGTCGCAAGAGGGACAGCGCACGTCAGAGAGGATAGGGGCCGGGTGTGACATCGGTCTCACGAGTTGCTGACGGCGGGATGCCGGTCGGGGCGGAAGTGGAGGCCACCGCGATGTTTCCGACCGATTGTCTGCGGCCAGGCTATCGGGGTCCAAGATGGGAGGGACGAGGAGGTTCCCCATGAGTGACACCGTCGGCCCGGTGACCAGGGCGATCGGCGAACGCCCGCCGTTCGGTCCGATCGAGCGCCTCGACCACGATCGACTGGTGGCCGAGCACCAGGCCAGCCTGGCGTCGCCCCGCCGCCACTACTCGCTCAGCGCCCGGGCGCTGTTCGCGACCATGGACGCGGTCTACGGGCACGATCGGAGTCTGGAAAAGTTCCGGGTCCTCGAGCTGGTGGCTCGGGTTCCCTACCAGGCCTGGGAGAACGTGGCCTACGTGGCCGTGACCCACACCGCCCGCCGGCCCGCGTTCGCCCGGCGGATCTTCGACCGAGTGCGCACCGCCCGCTTCGAACAGGACAACGAGCAGTGGCACCTGCTCATCACCGAGGAACTGGTGCGCGACCAGCCCCGCCCCTGGGTCAAGGCCCGGCTCGTCCCCCAGGTCCTGGCGTTCGTCTACTACCAGCTGTCGTGGGTGCTGTTCACGGTCCGGCCGACCTGGAGCTACCGCCTCAACGCCGACTTCGAGGACCACGCCGAGCACGAGTACGCCCTGCTGGTGACCGAGCACCCGGAGTGGGAGGACACCGCCTACGAGGGGGAGTTCGCCGCCGACTTCGGGGCCTACGACAGCCTGGCCGACCTGTTCCGCCAGATCTGCTTCGACGAGCGCCTCCACAAGATCGAGAGCGAGTTGCAGATGGGCCGCCCCCGCTTCGACTGAACGGCCGGATGGCCGAGAGGTCGTCGGCGGCTCGATAGGGTTTCCGTGCCCGCCCGGCCAGCCCCAGGAGGGCCCGTGTCCAGCTCCGCTCCGTCCGCCCCGACCGGCGGCACGGCCACCGTCGTGGCCGCCGCCCGCACCAACGCCGCCCGCAAGGTCTACGGCAAGGGCGACACCTCGGTGGTCGCCCTCGACGACGTGACCGTCGCCTTCGAGAAGAGCCGGTTCACGGCGATCATGGGCCCCTCGGGTTCGGGCAAGTCGACCCTGCTGCACTGCCAGGCCGGCCTCGATTCGCTGTCGGGTGGCGAGGCCTACATCAGCGAGGTGGCACTGTCGGGACTGTCCGACCGGGCCCTCACCGAGCTGCGGCGGGACCGGGTCGGCTTCGTCTTCCAGGCCTTCAACCTGGTCCCCACGCTGAGCGCGCTCGAGAACATCACGCTGCCCTCGTCGCTGGCCGGCAACAAGCCCGACGAGGCCTGGCTCACCTCGGTCATCGACACCGTGGGGCTCCGCGACCGCCTCGACCACCGGCCGAGCGAGCTCTCCGGCGGCCAGCAGCAGCGGGTGGCGGTGGCCCGGGCCCTGGCCAGCCAGCCCGACATCATCTTCGCCGACGAACCCACTGGCAACCTCGACTCCCGCGCCGGGTCGGAGATCCTCGACTTCATGCGCCGGGCGGTGAGCGACCTGGGCCAGACCATCGTCATGGTCACCCACGACCCGGTGGCGGCCGGCTACGCGGATCGGATCGTCTTCCTGGCCGACGGCCGCATCGTCGAGGAGATGGCCGACCCCACCGCGGCCCGGGTCCTCGACCGCATGAAGCACCTGGACGACTGAGCGGGGCTGGCGACATGTTCAAGGTCACCGTCAAGACCCTGCTGGCCCGCCGGTTCCGGCTGCTCAGCACCGGGTTCGCGGTCGTTCTCGGGATTGCCTTCCTGGCCGGGACCCTGGTGCTCACGGCCACCATCTCGAACACCTTCGACACGCTCTTCGCCGACGCCTTCGCCGGGGTCGACGCCGAGGTGCGAGGCCCGAAGGTGTTCGACGGCGAGCAGGGCGCGGAGGACTCCCGCCAGCCGGTCGACGCCTCGCTGGTCGAGGCCGTGGCCGAGGTCGACGGGGTGGCCGACGCCGCCGGCTACGTGGAGGCCTACGCCCAACTGGTCGGCGAGGACGGCGAGAAGATCGGCGACCCGGACATGGCCGGGACCTACAGCCAGCCCTGGCTGGGCGACTCGCCGATCAACTCCTACCAGCTGGCCGAGGGCCGGGGTCCGGAGGCCGACGACGAGGTCGTCCTCGACCGGGGAGGGGCCAAGGAGGGCGACTACGCCCTGGGCGACGAGGCCACCGTGCTGAGCGTGCTCGGCACCGAGACCTACGAGGTGGTGGGCATCGCCACCTTCGGCGACGAGGACACCGCCAGTGGGCGGCACTACGTGTTCGTCACCGACGACAAGGCCCGGGAGCTGGCCAGCTCGCCCGACACCTACGACGCGATCATCGCCGGCGCCACCGAGGGCGTGTCCCAGACCGAGCTGGTCGAGCGCATCCGCCAGGCCGTCCCCGGCGACGTCGAGGTCATCACCGGCGAGGAGCTGACCGAGGAGAACCAGAGCGCGGTCAAGGAGGCCCTCGGGTTCTTCTCCACCTTCCTGCTCGTCTTCGCGGTCATCGCTCTGCTGGTGGGCTCGTTCATCATCTACAACACCTTCTCCATCCTCATCGCCCAGCGGACCCGGGAGCTGGCCCTGCTCCGAGCCCTGGGGGCCAGCCGCTCCCAGGTCCGAGCGTCGGTGCTGCTCGAGGCGCTGGTGGTCGGGGTGGTCGCCTCGGCCGTCGGGATCGTGGCCGGCGTCTTCCTGTCGCTCGGCCTCAAGGCGCTGCTGTCGGGCCTGGGCTTCGACATCCCGGCCACGGGCATCGTGCTGACCGGCCGGACGGTCGTCATCTGCATGATCGTCGGCGTGGTGGTCAGCCTGTTCTCGGCCTTCTTCCCGTCGCTGCGGGCGTCGCGGGTGCCGCCCGTGGCCGCCATGCAGGGGGTGGCAGTCGACAACTCCGGCACCTCGCTCGGCCGGATCATCGCCGGGGTCCTGGTGCTGGCCTTCGGTTCCTGGAACCTGGCCATCGGGCTCACCGGGCGGGCCGGCGGTGCCAGCCAATCGCTCAGCATCATCGGCGTCGGGGCGGCGATCGTGTTCATCGCGGTGGCCATGCTCGGGCCGGTGTTCGCCCGTCCGCTGAGCGGTCTCATCGGCTGGCCGCTCCCCCGCCTGCGGGGCATGGCCGGGCTGCTGGCCCGCCAGAACGCCATGCGCAACCCCCGGCGCACCTCCACCACCGCCGCCGCCCTGATGATCGGGGTGGGCCTGGTCATCGTCATCACCGTGCTGGTCAGCTCGATCAAAGCGTCGATCATCGACACCGTCGACGAGACGTTCCGGGCCGACTTCGTGGTCACCGTGGGCGGGTTCGGGCTGGGAGGCCTCAGCCCGACGGTGGCCGAGGAGCTGTCCGCGCTTCCCACCGTCGAGGCCGCCACCGGCACCCGCTACCTGGCCGCCCAGGTCGACGGCGAGGGCTCGGGCCAGACCATGACCGTGGTCGACCCGCCCACCTTCCAAGAGGTGTGGGCCCTCGAGTTCGAGGCCGGATCGCTCGACGACCTGGGGGCCGACGGCATCGCGGTGGACTCGGCCAAGGCCGAAGGCGAGGGCTGGGAGGTCGGCGACGAGCTGACCCTGACCTTCGCCGAGACCGGCGAGCACCCCTTCCGGGTGGCCGCCATCTTCGCCGCCGACAGCGGGCTGTTCACCCAGTACGTGATCGGGCGGGAGGCAGCCGACGCCAACAGCGTCGATCGCCTCGACCAGTCGGTGTACATCATCAACCAGCCCGGCGTCACCGCCGAAGAGGGCCGTGAGGCCGTCGAGTCCGTCGCCGCCGCCTACCCGACGGCCGAGGTGCAGGACCAGGCGACCTACAAGCAGTCGCTCACCGACCAGCTCAACCAGCTGCTGGCGCTCATCATCGTGCTGCTCTTCCTGGCCGTGCTCATCGCCCTGTTCGGCATCGCCAACACCCTCTCGCTGTCGATTCACGAGCGGACCCGGGAGCTCGGGCTGCTGCGAGCGGTGGGCATGACCCGGGGCCAGCTGCGGGCCACCGTGCGCTGGGAGTCGGTGGTGATCGCCCTGCTCGGGGTCTTCTTGGGCGTCGTCATCGGCGGGGTGTTCGGGTGGCTGGCGGTGACCGCCCTGAAGGACCAGGGCCTCTCCGCCTTCCGGATCCCGTGGTCGCAGGTCGTGCTGGTGGTGGTGGTCGGCGGGATCGCCGGTGTTGTGGCCGCCCTGCGGCCGGCATCGCGAGCCGCCCGGCTCAACGTGCTCGACGCCATCGCCTCCGACTGACCTCCTCGCCCCCCGTTCTCGGCGCGGTCCGTCCGCCATACCGGACCAGGCGCGCCGAGAACGGGTCTAGTGGGCCAGCGCGCTCCGGGACTGGAGGAGCACCAGCGAGCGGCCTTCGAGACGGAGGCGACGCCCGGCCCGCACCACCCGGCCGGTGCCGGCCCGAGTGGTGGGTAGCGACGGGTGGGCAGTGTCGAGCACCACCTGCCACCGGTCGCCGTAGCCCTTGGGGACGACGAAGTCGAGCTCGCCCTCGTAGCCGTTGCAGAGCACGAGGAAGCTGTCGTCGACCACCCGCTCGCCGTGGGGGTCGGGGCTGGGGATGGCCGCGCCGTTCAGGAAGATGGTGAGCGACCGGGCGTAGCCGACGTCCCAGTCGTCATCCGACATCGGCGCTCCCTCGGGGGTGCACCAGGCGATGTCGGGAATGCCGCGGAGCGGTCGGCCCTGGAACCACCGGCGGCGACGGAACACGGGGTGGTCGTTGCGGATCCGGATCAGGCGCCGGGTGAACTCGAGCAGCTCGGCGTCGACCGCCGACCAGTCGAACCACGACAGCTCGTTGTCCTGGCCGTAGGTGTTGTTGTTGCCCTGCTGGGTGCGCCCGATCTCGTCGCCGCCTAGCAGCATGGGCACCCCCTGGGAGAGGAACAGGGTGGCCAGGAAGTTGCGCTGCTGGCGGGCCCGGGCCTCGGCGATGGCCGGGTCGTCGGTCGGTCCCTCGACCCCCATGTTCCACGAGCGGTTGTGCGACTCGCCGTCCTGTCCGTCCTCGCCGTTGGCCTGGTTGTGCTTGTGGTCATACGAGACCAGGTCGGCCAGGGTGAAGCCGTCATGGGCAGTGACGAAGTTGACGCTGGCCGAGGGCCGGCGGCTGGACGACTCGTAGAGGTCAGAGCTGCCGGTGAAGCGGAAGGCGAACTCGGCCAGGGTGGCGGCCTCGCCCCGCCAGTAGTCCCGCACCGTGTCGCGGTACTTGCCGTTCCACTCCGACCACTGGGGCGGGAAGTTGCCGACCTGGTAACCGCCCTCGCCGACGTCCCAGGGCTCGGCGATGAGCTTCACCTGGCTGACCACCGGGTCCTGCTGGATGAGGTCGAAGAAGGCCGACAGCCGGTCGACCGCGTGCAGCTCGCGGGCCAGGGCGGCGGCCAGGTCGAAGCGGAAGCCGTCGACGTGCATCTCGGTGACCCAGTAGCGCAGGCTGTCCATGATCAGCTGCAGCACATGGGGATTGCGGACGTTGACGGTGTTGCCGGTGCCCGTGAAGTCGACGTAGCGCCGCTGGTCGTCGGGTGAGAGCCGGTAGTAGGCGGCGTTGTCGATGCCCCGGAACGACAGCGTCGGGCCTCGGTGGTCGCCCTCGGCGGTGTGGTTGTAGACGACGTCGAGGATGACCTCGATGCCCGCGGCGTGCAGCGTCTTCACCATCCGCTTGAACTCCTGGACCTGCTGGCCCCGCTGGCCGGCCGAGCTGTACTCGTTGTGGGGGGCGAAGAAGCCGATCGAGTTGTAGCCCCAGTAGTTGCGCAGGCCCATCTCGACCAGGCGGGCGTCGTGGACGAACTGGTGGACCGGGAGCAGCTCGACGGCGGTGACCCCCAGGCGGGTGAAGTGCTCGATGGCGGCGGGGTGAGCCAGCCCGGCGTAGGTGCCGCGCAGCTCGGGGGGTACGTCGGGATGGGTGGCGGTGAAGCCCTTGACGTGGACCTCGTGGATGACGGTGCGGTGCAGGGGGGTGCGGGGTCGGCGGTCGTCGGTCCAGTCGAACCACGGGCTGGTGACCACCGCGGTCGGCACGTAAGGCGCCGAGTCGGTGTCGTTGGCCGGACCGTCGGGAGCGCCCGGGTGGTAGCCGAAGACCGCCGGGTTCCAGGCCACCGCACCCTCGACGGCGGTGGCGTAGGGGTCGAGCAGGAGCTTGGCCGGGTCGCAGCGATGGCCATCTCGGGGGTGATAGGGCCCGTGGACCCGGTAGCCGTAGCGCTGGCCGGGGCCGATGTCGGGGAGGTGGGCGTGCCACACATGGCCGTCGACCTCGGGCAGGTCGATGCGGTGCTCCTTGCCGTCGTCGCTCAGCAGGCACAGCTCGACCCGTTCGGCCACCGACGAGAACAGGGCGAAGTTGGTGCCGGCGCCGTCGTAGCGAGCACCCAGCGGGTAGGGCGATCCAGGCCAGACCTGCATCCGGGCAGGCTAGGCGGCAGGGCTCGCCGGGTGCCCTCCCGGGCCGCCGGTCCCACCCGGCGGCTGGCAGGTCGGGCACCAGTAGGTGCCCCGGGCCTCGGGGCCCAGCCGGGCGAAGGCCACCGGGGTTCCACAACGGCGGCAGGGCCGGCCGGCCCGGCCGTAGACGGCCAGGCCCCCCTCGAAGGTCACCCGGCGGGTCTGGTCGAGGTTGGCCCGGAGCTGGCCCGAAGCCAGCTCGAGCAGGCGGCGCCGCCGGGCGGGCGCCACCTCGGCCAGCGGGGTGCGGGGGTCGAGGCGGTCGGCGAAGCAGACCTCCGACGCGTAGACGTTGCCGATGCCGGCCGCCACCCGTTGGTCGAGCAGAGCCACCTTCACCTGGGTGTCGGCGTCGACGAAGCGGTCGAAGCGATCGGCGGCGGCGTCGAGGTCGACGTCGGGCCGGCACAGATCGGGGCCGAGATGGTCGACCGCCGGCGCCACCGACAACTCGACTACGGGGGCCGAGAAGCAGACCGCCACCCAGTCCGCCACCTCGACCAGGGCCCGCATCGCCCCCGGCGAGCGGCGCCACCGCTCCCCGGGGCGGTAGAGATGCCAGCTGCCGGACATCTGCAGGTGGGTGCGCAGCACCCGTCCATCGGAGAAGCGGACGAGGCAGTGCTTGCCCACCGGGTCGACGGCGTCGACGGTGGTCCCCGAGGCGAAGGTGGTGGGTCCGAGTCGAGGCAGCTCGACCCGGACCACCACCTTGGTAGCCAGGGCCCGGTGCAAAGACCGAGCCGTGCGGAAGATGGTGTCGCCCTCGGGCACGGCCCCACCTTGCCCGAGGGTGACCGCTACGACACCAGGCCCTCCTCCTCCAACCAGTCCTTGGCGATGTCTGCGGCGTCGCGCTTGTCGTTGTCGAACTGGTCGTTGAGGTCGAGCAGCACCTCGGTGGTCAACTTGGCGCTGATCTTGTCGGCCAGATCCCGCAGCTCGCTGCCGTAGGCCTCGTCGATCTCGGTGGAGACCACCGGCAGCACGTTGTCGGCGGCCAGCAGGTTCTGGTCGTCCTCGAGGAGCACCAGGTCCTTGGCCACGATGGTGCTGTCGGAGGAGAACACCACGGCGATGTCGATCTCGCCGGCTTCGAGGGCCGACACCCGGGACGGACCGTCGTCGATGGAGACGAAGTTGGCCGAAAGGTCGAGCCCGTAGGTCGACTCCAGTCCGGGCAGGCAGAAGGCGTTGGTCTCGCAATCCGACGGGGCGCCGAGCACGAGGTCGCCGCCCTTGTCAGCCAGGTCGGAGAGCGACTCGATGCCGAGTTCGTCGGCCGTCTCCCGTGTGATCACGAAAGCGTTGGTGTCGACCCCGGGGGCGGCGGCCAGGGCCACCAGGTCGTTGTCGGCCAGGTAGCCGTCGAGGAAGCCCACCGTCTCCTCGACGTCGCCGGTGGCCTCGGTCTTGTCGTCGCCGTTGAGGTACTCGAGCAGCGACGCCGCGTACTCGGCGCTGAAGTTCACGTCGCCCGACTCGAAGGCGCCGAGGAGGATGTCCCGGTAGCCGGCGAGCTCCTGGACCGAGGCGTCCCAGCCCTCGGCCTCGAAGGCCTGGGCGTAGATCTCGGCCAAGACTTTGCTCTCGCCGAAGTCCTGGGCCCCGACCACGATGGCGGGCCGGTCGGCGCCGTCCGAGGCGCCGCTGCCGCCGGCGTCGTCGTCGTCGGAGCCACAGGCCGCAGCCACCATCGACAGCCCGACCAGCAGCCCGAGCAGCACCATCAGATGTCGTCGCATCATGCGATGTTCCCTTCCGGGCCCAGTGCGGACCCACTGACGACCGGCGCCGACTTGGCCCGATCGGATCGGCCGAACCGCCGGCGGCGGGTCGGCACCCAGGGGGTGGCCAGTCGTTGGGCCACCCCGAGGATTGCGTCGGTCAGCACCGACAGACCGGAGACGGCGGCCGCCCCGGTCACGAGCTTGGCCGTGTCCTGCTGGGTCAGACCTTCGAGCAGGAACGAACCGAGGGCGTTGTAGCCGAACACCGAAGCCAGGGTGGCGGTGGCCATGACCTGGACGGCGGCCGTGCGCACCCCGGTCAGCACCAGCGGCAGGGCCACCGGCAGCTCGACCGAGCGCACCACCTGGAGGGGGCGCAGCCCCATGGCCCGGGCCGACTCGACTAGCGACCGGTCGACCTCGGTCATGCCCACGTAGGTGTTGGCAAACAGGGGTGGGAGGGCCAGCAGCACCAGCCCGCCGACGCCGGCCCAGAAGCCGAGGTCGCCGAACCGGGCCCGGAGGGTGATCGGGAAGAGGATGGCGATGACCGCGTAGGTGGGCACCGACCGGCCGACGTTGACCACCGCGGCGACGACGGCCCCGCCCCGCCGCCGGTGGCCGACAGCAATGCCCAGCGGGAGGGCCAGCGCCATGGCGATGGCGGTGGCCAGCAGGGCCAGCTCGAGGTGGGCGCCGGCCCGGTGGACGAGACCCCGGGCACCCCACCAGGTGCGGGGATCCGACAGCAGGTCGGCCAGCTCGGTCATCCCGGCACCCGGGAGCGGGCGGCGTGAGTCCAGGGGGTGAGCAGCCATTGGAGGCCGAGCAGGGCCAGGTCGAGGGTGACCGCCAGCAGCATCGAGAGCACGGCCCCGACCACGATCGGGGTCGAGAAGCCGCCCCGGTCGAGGCCGTCGTTGATGAACGCCCCGTAGCCGCCGGCCCCCACCACCGACGAGATGGTGACCAGACCGACGGTGGTCACGGTGGCGATCCGGATACCGGCGACGATGGTCGGGACGGCCAGGGGCAGCTCGACGGCGAGGACACGACGGGCTCGGCCGTAGCCCATGGCCTGACCCGCCTCTCGGACTGCGGCCGGAACCCCGTCGACGCCGGCGACGATGTTGCGCACCAGCACCACCAGCGTGTAGCTGACCAGGGCGACCAGGGCCGTGGTCTGGCTCAGGCCGAACACCGGCACCAGCAGCCCGAAGAGGGCCAGGCTGGGGATCGTGTAGAGCACGCCCGTGGCCCAGGTCACCGGGCCCTGCCAGACCCGGTGGCGCAGCACGAGGGTGGCCAGGGCCGCCGACAGGAGTAGGCCGATGGCCACGCTGAGCAGGGTGAGCTGGAGGTGCTCGACGCTGCGGTCGGCGATCTCGGAGGCGTGATCGGGGATCCAGGCCCACCACACGAAGGAGTCGGGACCGTTGGCAGCGGTGACGGGCGAGGGAGCGCTCACCGGAGCCACTCGGCCAGGCAGTCGGGGGTGAGGACGCCGATCGGCTGACCGTCGTGGTCGAGCACGGTCAGGCGATGACCCTCGGTCACCAGCAGCAGGTCGAGGGCCTGGCGGGCCGAGATGTGGGCGTCGACGGTGGGCATCGGATCGGCGGCCGGTGAGGCGGCGGCGCTCGGGGGGAGGAGGGGAAGGGAACCGACCTCGACCAGACCGAGGCGGCGCAGGCCCCGCTCTTCACCGAGGAAGGAGGCAACAAAGTCGGTGGCCGGCTGCGCCAGCAACTCGCCAGGCGGGGCGTGCTGCTCGAGGTGGCCGCCGACGGCCAGCACCGCGACCCGGTCGGCCAGCTTCACCGCCTCGTCGACGTCGTGGGTGACGAGGACGATGGTCTTGTGCAGCTCGGCCTGGAGGGCGGCCAGGTCGTCCTGCAGTCGACTCCGGACGATGGGGTCGACGGCACTGAAGGGCTCGTCCATGAGCAGGATCGGGGGGTCGGCGGCCAGGGCCCGGGCCACGCCCACCCGCTGCTGCTGGCCTCCGGAGAGGGCGGCGGGGTAGCGAGCGAGCAGGCTCGAGTCGAGGCCGACCAGCTCCGCCAGCTCGGCCACCCGGCGGTCGGTGCGGGCCCGGTCCCACCCGAGCAGCCGGGGGACGGTGGCGATGTTGGCGGCGACGGTGCGGTGCGGGAAGAGCCCGGACTGCTGGATGACGTAGCCGATGCCACGCCGCAGCTCGGGGGCCGGACGATCCCGCACGTCGACCCCACCGACCAAAACACGACCCTGGGTGGGCTCGACCAGGCGGTTGATCATCTTCAGGGTGGTGGTCTTGCCACACCCCGACGGCCCGACCAGGGCCACCAGTTCGCCAGCCTCGACGGTGAGGGAGAGGTCGGCCACCGCGGGGGCCCCGTGGGCGTCGAAGCGCTTCTCGACGTGGTCGAGCTCGATGGCCGCGTCAGCCATGGCCCGCCTCGAGCCGCTGGTTGTGGCTCACGATGCCTCCCCGCTGCCGCGGCCCCGGTGCATGCGCGATGGGACGGCCTCATCGGCCGGTCCCTGGGTCTTGTGTCCGAGCAGCATACGGGCGAGACCTTCCCGACAGACGCCGCGAGGCGGAGCCCGGCGGGCCGGTCGGCGGCCCTCAGGACGCCAGCACCAGGCCCCGGTAGCCCTCGACGAAGCCGGCCGCGGCCAGCACCTGGGCGACGGCCGGGGCCTCGACCGGAGGGCCGCCGTCGATGCGGGTGACCACTAGCCGAGGCACCCGCCGGTCCTTGACCAGCTCGACCAGCCCGTCGACCCAACTCGGGAGGTCGGCCGCGGCTGGGAAGGTGAGCAGGCTGCGGCCGCCTCGCTCGAGGTAGGCGGCGGCCTGCCCGTCGACCAGCACCACGTAGGCGCCGGCGGCCCGCGCCGGACGACCGGCGCTCTCGGGCCAGGGCAGGGCCGCCCCGTAGGGGTTGGCCGGATCGGTGGCCGCCAGCACGACCGGGGAAGCTCGGGCCCCCCGCACCCCGGACGCGCCCGCGGGCGCGTTCCCTGTAGTACGAAACATCGACCCGGACGCGCCCGCGGGCGCGTTCCCCACGGTACGAAACGTGCCCGCGGGCGCGTCGTCCCCCCGCTGGGCCCGGAGCCGGTCGACCGCGCCAGGGAGGGCGAACTGCGCGGCGCCCAGGCCATCGACGAAGTAGCCCCGCCGGACCGCGCCCCGCTCCTCCAGCGCCCGGAGCACGCCGTACACGCCGGCGAACCCGCCCTCGACCCCCTCGGCCAGCACCGACTCGCGGGTCAGCACCCCGTGACGTTCGAGGAGGGCGAGGGCCCGGGCGTGGGCCAGCTCGGTCGCCCCCGGGCGGGGTTCGAGCAGGGGCGCCACCGCCGACCACCGGCCGGCGGCTGCCGGCGGTCCGAGTCGGGTCAGTCGCCCCGGGCGGGGTCGGCCCCGGGCGGTGCGGCGGCGGGCCGCTCCCGACAGGGTGGCCCGCAACGGCGCCAGCGTGTCGTTGGTGACCTCGCCGGCCCAGACGAGGTCCCACAGGGCGCCGAGCACCCCGGCCTCGTCGGCCACCCCCGATGCCGCCAGTAGTTCGGGCCAGAACGAGGCGCCCCGCTCCGCCAACTGGCGACGCAGCGACCGGTGGAGGTCGGTGTCAGTGGGACCGCCGCCGCCGCCGGCACCGGCACCGGCACCGGCACCGTCGACCACAGCACCGTCGACCACGGCACTGTCGACCACCGTCGCCGCCGCCGGCACCGGCGCCAGGCGGGCGACCTGGTCGCGGAGGTAGAGCGCCACCCGGCCGTCGCCCGCGCCGATGGTCCCGGCACCGAGCCACACCACCTCGCCGGCCGCGCACAGCTCGTCGAGATCGGCGGCCCGATAGCCCTCGACCCGCGACGACAGCACGTCGTGCTCGAGGACCGACGCCGGCAGCGCCGCCCCTTGCAACCGGGCGACGGCGTCGACCACCGCGTCGAGGCCCCGCCGTCGCTCGCCGACGCCGTGCCAGCCGGGCAGGAACCGGCCCAGGGTGGCAGCGTCGACCGGCTCGACCTCGCGCCGCAGGGCGGCCAGTGAGCGTCGGCGCAGCGACCGCAGCACCTCGGCGTCGCACCACTCCCGCTCGGCCCCCTCGGGCCGGAACTCGCCGGTCACCACCCGCTCGGCGGCGGCCAGGCGGGCCAGTGACGACTCGACGTGGGCCACCGGCAGCCCGAGGCGGGCCCCGACCTGGCGAGCCAGGAACGGACCGTGGGTCCGGGCATAGCGGGCCACCAGCTCGTCGAGGGGGTGCTCGACCACCTCGAGGAAGGCGGCCGGGAGCCCGACCGGCAGCGGCACCCCCAGGGCGTCGCGCAGGCGGCCGGCGTCCTCGGCGGCCACCACCCGCTCCTCGCCCGCCACCCCGGCCACGAAGGCCCGGTTCGCGGCCACCAGCGCCTCGACCCAGCCGGCGACGACGTCGGCGTCGGCGGTCGACCGGGCCGCCAGCTCGGGCAGCGAGAGGTCGCCCAGGCGGCGCAGCAGGTCGTGGGCCTCGTCGGCGTCGCGGGCCCGGCGTCGACCGACCAGGCACTGCAACTCGAGCTCGAGGTCGGCCAGGACGGCGGGGTCGATGAGCTCGCGCAGCTCCTCGGCCCCCAGCAGCTCGGACAGCAGGCCCCGGTCGAGGGCGAGGGCGGCGGCCCGCCGCTCGGCCAGAGGGGCGTCGCCCTCGTACATGTAGACCGCGATCCACCCGAAGAGGAGCGACGAGGCGAAGGGCGAGGCCGAGGCCGTCTCGACCGGGACCACCTTGGTACGGCGGCTGCGGATGTCGGTCAGCACCGAGCGCAGGGCCGGAAGGTCGAACACGTCGGCCAGGCACTCGCGGGTGGTCTCGAGCAGCATCGGGAAGCTCGGGTAGCGCGACGCCACCCGCAGGAGGTCGGCCGAGCGCTGGCGCTGCTGCCACAGCGGGGTGCGGCTGCCGGGCTTGCGCTTGGGGAGGAGGAGGGCCCGACCGGCGTTCTCCCGGAAGCGGGCCGCGAACAGGGGCGTGTCGGGCAGCTGGCGCAGCACCAGCTCCTCGACCTCGTCGGGGTCGATCAGCAGGAGGTCGAGGGGCACGGCGTCGTCGGTCTCGGGGAGGCGCAACACGATGCCGTCGTCGGACCACAGGGTCTGGACCGCCAGCGCGAGCTGCTCGGCCAGGCGAGCCTCGATGGCCATGGCCCAGGGGGCGTGCACTCGGGCCCCGAAGGGTGAGTGGATGCAGATGCGCCAGTCGCCGATCTCGTCCTTGAATCGCTCGACGACGATGGTGCGGTCGTCGGGGACGGCGCCGGTGACGCCGGCCTGCTCGTCGAGGTAGCGCACGAGGTTGTCGGCGGCCCAGCGGTCGAGGCCGTGCTCGGCCTGGAGGCATTCGACGGCGGGCTCGTCGCCCAGGGCCCGGAGCTCCCGGACGAAGGCGCCGACGGCCCGACCCAGCTCGAGCGGCCGACCCGGACCGTCGCCGTGCCAGAACGGCATTTTCCCGGGCTCACCGGGGGCCGGCGAGACGATCACCCGGTCGAAGGTGATGTCCTCGATCCGCCAGGTCGACGCGCCGAGGAGGAACGTCTCGCCGACCCGGCTCTCGTAGACCATCTCCTCGTCGAGCTCGCCCACCCGGCGGCCGTCGGGGAGGAAGACGCCGAACAGGCCCCGGTCGGGGATGGTGCCGGCGTTGGTCACGGCGATGCGCTGGGCCCCACCCCGACCCCGGATGCGCCCGCCCAGCACCTCGGCGCCGTCGCGCTCCCAGACGATGCGGGGCCGGAGCTCGCCGAACTCCTCGCTCGGGTAGCGGCCGGCCAGCAGGTCGAGCACCGAGGCCAGCACGTCGTCGGTGAGGTCGGCGAAGTTGGCGCTGCGCCGCACCAGGGCGGCCAGCCGCTCGACCGGCCACTCGTCGAGGGCGGCCATGGCCACGATCTGCTGGCAGAGGACGTCGAGGGGGTTGCGGGGGTAGCGGGTCTCCTCGATGAGGCCCTCGGTCATCCGCTTGACCACCACCGCGGTCTCGAGCAGGTCACTGCGGTGCTTGGGGAAGATCTTGCCCCGGCTGGGCTGGCCGACCTGGTGGCCGGCCCGACCGATCCGCTGGAGGCCGGCGGCCACTGAGCCCGGCGACTCGACCTGGATGACGAGGTCGATGGCGCCCATGTCGATACCCAGCTCGAGTGAGCTGGTGGCAACCAGGGCTCGCAGGCGGCCGGCCTTGAGGTCGTCCTCGATGAGGAGGCGCTGCTCGCGGGACAGGGAGCCGTGGTGCGCCTTGACCAGATCGCCGACCCCGGCTCCGACCAGCTCACCGGTGGCGAAGGTCCCCCCGAGGTTGGCCGGCGCAGGCGCCCCCAGGTCGAGCGCGGCCCCGGCGGCCTGGGCGTTGGCCGCGGCCTGAGTGGCGGCATCGGTCTCGGCCAGCTCGTTGAGCCTGCTGGCCAGGCGCTCGGCCAGGCGGCGGGCGTTGACGAAGATCAGGGTCGAGCGGTGGGCGTAGATGAGCTCGAGCAGCTTGGGGTGGACGGCCGGCCAGATGCTGGAGCGAGGTGGCGGGCCGGCGGCCGGGCCACTGACCGGCTCGTCGAGGATCTCGCCCAGGCGGGCCATGTCCTCGACCGGGACGACGACCTCGATCTCGAGCTGCTTGCGCGAGCTGCTTGCGCGAGCCGGCGTCGACCAGGGTGACCGGCCGGGGGCGGCGGTCGTCGCCCTGGCCGCCGAGGAAGCGGCCCACGACCTCGAGCGGGCGTTGGGTGGCCGACAGGCCGATGCGCTGGGGGGGCGGGTTGGCAGCGGCGGCCACCAGCTCGTCGAGGCGCTCGAGGGAAGGGGCGAGGTGGGCGCCGCGCTTGGTGGCGGCCAGGGCGTGGATCTCGTCGACGATGACCCAGCGGACGTCGGCCAGGGTCGAGCGGGCGGCCGAGGTGAGCATGAGGAAGAGCGACTCGGGGGTGGTGATGAGGATGTCGGGCGGGGCCCGGACCAGGCGCCGGCGCTCGTCGGCCGGGGTGTCGCCGGTGCGGATGCCGACGGTGGGGAGGTGAGCGTCGACCCCGAGGCGCTCGGCGGCCAGGGCGATGCCGGCCAGGGGCGAGCGCAGGTTGCGCTCGATGTCGACGGCCAGGGCCCGTAGGGGCGAGAGGTAGACGAGCCGGGTGCCGGTCTTGGGGCCCGGTGGGGGTTCGGTGGCCAGGCGGTCGAGGCCCCACAAGAAGGCGGCCAGCGTCTTGCCCGAGCCGGTGGGCGCCGAGATCAGCGTGTGGTCGCCAGCCGAAATGGCGGCCCAGCCCTCGGCCTGGGCCGGGGTGGGCCCGCCCGCGAAGGCGCCCTCGAACCACGCCCGCACCGCCGGGGAGAACCGCTCCAGCACCACCCCCGGCACGCTACCCAGGGGGTACGACAGTCACGCCGGGGGCAGCGGACAGGGGGGAGCAACGGCGGCTGGCGGACGGCTGGGACCTGGATTGCTACTTACGACGCGATGGGCGTCGGGACAGTCCACCGGCCCGACGACTGCTGACATCCTCGTCCCAGCGCTCCCAACTCCTCTAGAAGGGCGAGGCCATAACCCTAGACCACCGCTGAGTTTCGATTTTCTCCACTTTCGAGATTACTCGCAGGTCAAGCTCGGCCGGTGCCGATGTAGCGGTGTCCGTCAGTAGCACGACGGGAGACTGAAGCCCCATTCGAGCCCGGCTCACCGCCTCCTCGACCGCTCCAGGGAAAGCGACATAGGCCTCTATTGATGGGATGAACATGGTAGATCCACTGCCTACTCGCCTCTCGAAGTACGCTGAAGAGAACCGAGAACTCAACTGCTTGTAGGCAAACAGGAGCGGCCCGCCTTCACGGACGCGAACCTTGACAATCTGAGGGTCATACAACGCTGACAGAAAGTCAGATGAACTCAGGATCATCCTTCCAGGACTATTCTGAATACCTGCCTGGCTACATGCCGCTACATATGCGTTATATTCCTCCCCAGTTCCGGCGAGTTCAAGTTCGGGTCCAACGGACGTCGGCACGACTTGATCAGAAGAGTCCAGTACTTCTGACAGCCACCAGTTGTGACTCCCGACCTCGTCTACCGTTATACGCCAACCGCCATTCTTTTCCGTGTTCCGTTCCAGCGACCGCCGAACTAGGCGGGGCAGATTCGCGTTCGCATCGGCGTGATCGAAGAAGCACGTCATGCGTCCGTCTGATCGAGATATCGCCGCTTCAAACCAGGCAGCAATCCCCCTCAAGATTGGGAACACTGCACCGAACCCCCTCCGGTTCCTTTTAACAACTATTGCGCTAAGGTAGAATATGGACTCTTGGCTGAGTCGGTTGCCATCTCCCGATACTCCTTCCAGATACTTAGAGTTCGACCACGTGATCCTTTCGAGCCCTCTATGGGCTAGAGCTATGCCGGACACCGTGTCGAACCTACCCTTAGCGTTCCTTTCTGATACCAGGACCTTAAGCACATCAGGGGAGAGGGAATCTTCAATGAACTCTTCTCTCACCATATCTTGTCTCAAGGGCGATGCCTCGTTGAGCTGCTGGAACCCAGCCGATACGAGATCGTACAGCCGGTCAGCGAGTTCTCTCGTGAGCGTGGCGTGAACCGAAACGATGTGATTCTGGTGCTCCAGGACGACATCGGACCCGCCGAGGAAACTAGGGTACATTCTTGGTGTTTGCGTATGTCCATCCAATGTTAATGAGGCGCTGTCAAGGCGAACAGAGGTAGATCTGTCAATGTCTGCCGGGAGATTGACCATTAGGACCGCAACAGCAACGAGTGTTGCCGCGGTCTACTTTCGTCATCATTCCCTATTGATGAAGGTTCGGTCGACATGAATGGGATTGAAGTGGTCGACAATCTGCTGGAAGATGCTCTCGCATTTGACTGTGTTGTCACGGAGATAACTACAGAGGAATACGTCGAGCTGGACCGCTAATCGTTCAGGCCAGGTATGTACACATATGTGGGATTCTGCAAGGAGAAACACCATCGTGAAGCCGCCATTATCGAACTCGTGGGCGATTTCTGATATGGACTGCACCTCTTCGAGCATCAATATGGAGTTCACAGCAAGCGATAGCTCGCTTGCTGTGCCCAGACATGTTTCTTCTTCTACTAAGACGGTAGCGATGCATTGACGTGAGAGCCTGCCGTGGAACTCGCGGCTGGACACGGAGTCAACCAGTTCTCCGGCTAACGTTGCTTGACCTTCTGGCGCGTTGAGCGTCATCTGGTCGTCCTGCGGAAACTGGTAGCTGCTCGGCAGTACGTCATTTTCCTCGAAAGCCCGTGCCAGGCTGCGTCGATGGCGACGGCGGTTGGCGTACCGCTACGTAGTCGGCAGGCGGCCCACGGCACCGGTGTAGAGTTCCCCCTCATTCTCTGGAGCGAAGGTCTCTCGGCCATCTCGAGTGACGCTACTGATCAGTAGCTCTCGTCGCAAGAGTGATCGCTGTGTGTCGGCTCGCTCGCTCTGGGTTGGGAGGTGACCCTGAGTTGAGGTGGCTCGACGTTCACGACGAGGGTAAGGCTTTCGCCATCTTCACGGGCTGTCAGGAGGCAGCCGTGACGAGGAAGCGCTGTGGAATGCATTTCTCGGCCTCGCTCAGGGACCGGGGGGACTGGAGATGGTCGTCATGGTCGAGACCGCCGACGAGATGATCCTGGCGATCCAGACGTCGGGTGCTCGGTGGCGCACTCAAGCTCGGCCCTGGCAGCGTGCAGGTCGCCGCTCGCGACCTGCACTTTCGGGTCAAGCGAGGGTCAGCAGCCGAAAGCGTCCGCGAGCACTCGGCAGGCTTGGGCCATCCGGGGAGGCGACAGCACGGCGATGCGCCGCCGGAACAGCGATCGCTCGAGGGTGTGGACGTTGTCGAAGTTGACGACGCAGTCGGAAGGCACCCCGTCGGCGACCTTCGTGAGCTCGAGCTCGGACACCAAGCCCCGTCGGGTTCGGGTCAGGGCCGCGACCACTACCGACCCGACACGGTCGGCCACGGGGTCACGGGTGAGCACGAGCACCGGGCGATCGCCCCCGGGGGTGGCCGCGAACCAGACCTCACCCCTCTGCATCGGCCCACTCCGACCAATCCTCTGCCGGCCCCCATGTCGCCACCTCGGCCAGGGCCCGCTCGTCGGCGTCGAGTGGCTGTTCGACCCACAGCTCGGCGTCGACCTCGCTGGCCAACCTGACCAGGTGGGCATGGAGGGCGTCCCGAAGGAGCTGCGAGCGGTCGATGCCGAGTTGTTCGGCCCAACGCGTGGCCGCGGCCACCTCGTCATCCCCAACTCGAAAGCTCAGCATCGTCATACACGCAAGCGTAGCTGTATGACGTGGTCCTCCAGCCGAGCTGATCACCGCCGCGACCGGCGCCGGCCGCGGCCAGTCCGCAGCAGGTGGAGGGCGAGCGCGGCGACATCGTCGGGTACGTCGAACTCGTCACCGACGAGGGCGACGTCGACCGGCTCCGGTCGCTCCCGGGCGATCAGGGCAGCAAGCTCGCTCGGCGGGACCAACCGCCGGGCGACCTCCCGCCGGACCATCTCCTCCTCCCGGGTCATCGTGTCGGCCGTGGCCGCGCCGTGGCCGATCCCCCGCTCGGCGTGGATCAGCTCGTGAGCCAGCACTGCCCGCCGCTCCCGAGACGACAGCGATGGGTCGAGGATGATGAGGTCGCCCATTCGGTCGCGCTGCCACAGGCCCTTCAGGCCGCCGAGGTCGGCGAAGTGCAGGGTGGTGCCCTCGCCGATGGCAGCGAGCACCTCCCAGGGATCCCACCGGGTCACGAAGTCGCTCCTCACATCGCCACGGGGACGTGGGGCCAGTCATCCACCGACGGTGGAGGTGGCCGATCAGAGCGGGGGGCTAGGTGCGGCGGCGAGCGCGACCAGGCGCCGGCGGCACACCCGTGTGCGCTGCCCGCAAGACCTGCTGGTCGGTCTCGACCGGCGTCAGCATCGCCACTGGGTCGACATCGAGCCGTTCGCAAAGCCGCTCGACGGACTGCAGGGTGAGGTTGCGCTCGCCCCGTTCGACCCCGCCGACGAACGTGCGGTGCACCCCGATGACGTCGGCGAACACCTCCTGGGAGTGCCCGAGGCGGACGCGTTCGGCGCGCACGTGCTCACCGAACCACCGCTGCAGGTCGCCCACCACGGACGCACCTTCCCAGCGGCGCTACCTCTTGATCTACAGACTGATCAGTAGCGACCTGGCCGGGGGACGCGCCAATACTCTCGGACACCTGCTGCCTGATCCTGCTCCTTGGATGGAATCAACAACCGGAAATCGACACGCACCTACATTGACTGTGCAACCTGTCGACGATATTCCTCGCGACGTTGTCTGTCGTCGAACCCATAACTAGCCCTGGGACTACGCCCCAGGAGATGACGGACTGCCAGCTGAGCGATACGCGCGGTACAGCGAACCCGTGGGTGCTTGGTCACAAAATCCTCACCTTGACTTGGATTCACGCAGTGGACCTCGGGGGAACAGTGTGGCTGCCCATACCTCTTGTCGCCTAACGTGAGTAGCTTCTCAAATTCATCCATCGCCAGATCAGTTGCATTCAATACGCTTCGAAGCGTCGTTGGCAACGGCGCATCACTCTGAGTGGCAAGCAGCGTACGTATATCCCCAGATTTAGGTACGTTTGCAATCGTCGGAAGTTGAAATCCCTTGACCTTCCTTAGGTATTGTTCAACCGAGTCCGTGGGCCTAGCGCCAGAGCAATGCTCAAATGTGTGGTCAAGGTCCGTAGGGTCGTAGGTGGTTACCATGCCTCCTCGCTCAACGTCAGTTGCGGAGATGACATACCGACCATGCCTGCGAGCAGCTCGGTGAAACCAGAGAGCAATCTGCGGCTCTTTCAACTCAATTTCATCAAACCCAACTGTCACGCCAGAATTTCCAGCGTCGAAGCCCAGGAACTCATCCACATTGCCGGTCTGAATTCCGTCTCGGTAGACGCGAACCCTCGCCGTCGGATTATGGTAGGTAATAAGCTCTGCCGCCACCTCACTCTTTTCCCTACCAATATGCTCCGGCGCGAGAAGGGGGATCCGTCCGACATTGGACGCATCGACTTGCTCAACATCAGCGATACTAAAGTCTCTCACCCCTTCCTTCGCAAGCATGACAGCCAAGGTGAAGCCACCACCACCGACGCCAGCAATGCGTACGGAGGCATCGATAAAACGTCTCCGAAGGTCCTCGCTGTAGAAGCCCATCGGGCGTTCAAAGTACGGCGCTCGTGGGTCGCTCATTAGCACTTGGCCTACAGGAGGGTCGTAGTTGTGTGTTCCTTCAACGATGAAGTTGGCCTTCAGGCCTGGGGCTTCGACAGTTCTTGGCACGATTGCTCCAACAAACTCTTTCCATGAACTTGGGCACGGTA
The DNA here is from genome assembly GCA_031398745.1 of Actinomycetes bacterium. Taxonomy (GTDB): domain Bacteria; phylum Actinomycetota; class Acidimicrobiia; order Acidimicrobiales; family CADCSY01; genus JANNNX01. The sequence continues at coordinate 2,371 of JANNNX010000053.1, read as the reverse complement.
GCTTGACTCTGTGCGGCCATCTCAATGAGGGGCCGTTCTTGGATTGGACTTCTTCTGTTATGGCTGCCCCCCGAAATGGTCAGGACTCGACGAGTCGCGACGTCGGTCTAGGGCCCCTTACAGACCCATCCCTGCGCAGCGCACGAGGAGCGAAGACACCTGGACATCTCGACGGAGATCTGCACGACGAACTCCCGGGAGCAAGTCTTTCGCCTGCGCATGTATGGCGATGTTGGTGGTGTGGTAGATCCATCTGGGCTTACCCACCTGAACAAATGGAAGCCCAAGCCACCGAAGGGTCCGAAAGAGGGACACTTCTACCATCGCATAGATGTCCGGTCATCTCGCCAAGAAGAACCTCTGCAATGCCCCAATCGATCAGCGATACGATTGCCGGTGTCCCGCGGTGCTCCCGGTCAACAAGAAAGCGCGATACCTCAACGCTTCTGGGGCCAACAGCCACCCCGAAAGTCGATATCGGGAGTGTGCACTTATCTCCGACGATCAGTCGAATGCAGCCGGACGGATAAGTGTTGCCATCTGCATATGCAGCGCCATGAACAGAGACAGCGTCGTGGTCATCGATGTCATTTCCGTCCCGGAGTTCGTCCGCCTGGACAAATCTCTCCTCCAAGTAGACGCGCGTCCGTAGGTCATGATAGTTAAGAAACTCCTCCTCGGTCACTACCCGCCGAGTGGCGTACGTCGCAGTACTCGCTCGAATCAAGGTATGGACCGGCCCATTGAGCAGGCCTTGCTCGTTGCCATTGGCTCCGTAGCCGGACGGGCTGCGCGGCACGCTGTGTACATCAGTCGCGACTCCGACGCTTTGACGTTTTCGTTTCGAGGCATGAGATGCAGCGCGCCAATCGGTTCGGTGCTGCCGTGGTTGCGGGGCAGCGCAGTGACGATACGGGAGAGTAGCGGTGCCTTGGGACGACCGCTACTGATCAGTCTGTCGACCGTCCCGTAGCGAGGCGGAAACCTGGCCCTCGTGGACCGGGAGCTGGCGAGGCGGTTCGGCGCCAACCTCCGGGCTCACCGCCACACCCTCGGCCACACCTTGCTCTCCCTCGGGGAGACCATCGGGCTCACCGGTGACTACCTCGGCTCCATCGAGCGTGGCGAGCGCAACCTCGAGCTCAGTTCGATCCAGAACCTGTGCACCCTCCTCGACGTCGACCCCTCGACCCTCTTCGCGGTACCTGGCAGTGCCACCGCCCCCGGCGGGGTCCAGCCGGCCATCGACCCGAACCAGCCGACCCTGTGGGCGGCGGCCGACGGACGAATTCCGGTCGCCCTCGATCGACGGCCCCCAACCCGTCGGCCCCCGAACCGCCCCACCGTCCGGTAGCCACCGCCAATCGGCCACCCGCCGGACAGGCCTCGGTCGGCCCCCGCTAGCCTCGGGAGGATGTCCTCCGAGGTCGGTCGCACCGCGTACGAGCAGTACTGCGAGGCGATCTACGAGCTGCACGAGGACGACCTCGACGTCATCCAGGCCCGCATCGCCGACCGCCTGGGCATCTCTCGCCCGGCGGTCTCGGAGATGATGCGCCGCCTCGTGGCCGACGGGCTGGTGACCATGACCGAGGGCATCCGGCTCACCGACGCCGGTATGGACCTGGCCAAGCGGGTCGTGCGCCGCCACCGCCTGGCCGAGCGCTTCCTCACCGACATTCTCGGTCTCTCTTGGGCCGAGGCCCACGAGGAGGCCAGCCGCTGGGAGCACGTGGTCACCGACCGGGTCGAGTCGGCCATGTGGGCCGTCCTCGGCCAACCCACCACCTGCCCCCACGGCAACCCCATCCCCGACTCGGGCTACATCGAGCCGGCGCTCGTCCCCCTGGCCGGACTGGCCGTCGGCACCCGCTTCACCATCACCCGCATCCCCGAGGAACTGGAGTTCCGGGCCGGCGCCCTCGACTTCCTCGAGGCCCACGACATCGTCCCCGGGGTCACCGGCGAGATCGCCGGCTCCGCCACCACCGGCACCGTCCACGCTCGCATAGGCCAGGACAACGTCGACATCGAGCCCTACGTGGGCGCCCGGGTCCTCGTCGTCGTCGGCTAGCTCCTCACCGAACAGAGGAGCCCCGCCGGGCCGTCGGATCGTGACCTGTCAGTCGTCCTTGTCCTTGTCCTTGTCTTTGTCTCTGTTGTTGTCCTTGTCCTTGTCGTCTTCCTCGGGTATCGGATCGGGATCGGGTATCGGATCGGGTTCGGGGGTGGGCTCCGGTTCCGGCTCGGGTTCGGGGGTCGGCTCGGGCTCGGGCCGATCAACACAAAAGCCATGGAGGTCCGTCGATCGCCCTTGTTGCGCCAGGCATGCCGCGTACCGCACTGGATGGCGATGTCGCCGGTGGTCAGG
>JANNNX010000020.1:0-26332 GCA_031398745.1 Actinomycetes bacterium | reverse complement strand
CGGGGGTGGGCTCCGGCTCGGGGGTCGGCTCCGGCTCCGGCTCGGGTTCGGGGGTCGGCTCGGGTTCGGGGGTGGGCTCCGGCTCGGGGGTCGGCTCCGGCTCCGGCTCGGGTTCGGGGGTCGGCTCGGGTTCGGGGGTGGACTCGGGTTCGGGGGTCGGCTCCGGCTCGGGCTCGGGCTCGGGGGTCGGCTCGGTGTTGCTCAGGGCTCCCGACGAGTCGAGCACCACGTCATCGACGACCACGACGGTGCCCCGCTCGGACCCTCCCGAGTTCGGGTCCGCGTCTGCGTCTGCGGCACCCGCAGCCTCGATGGCGACGGTGGGCGGGCTGAAGATCGGCGTGGCCGACGCCATCGTCACGCCGCCGGTTGCGACCATGGCGCTCACGAGCCCGGTCCGGGCCATCGTGGCCACGGGTACGACCGTCGCGTTCGGCGCACCCACGCTGGCCAGCCGGCCGACCACGGGGACCTGGGCGGCCCACGACAGCGGCCCCACCACCCAGCGCAGACGACCGAGCGACACATTCAGGAAGGCCCTGACCACCGCGGGGTCGAAGTGCGAGCCGGCGCAGCGAGCCACCTCCTCGCGAGCGACCACTGCCGAGAGCGGCCTCTTGTAGGACCGGGCCGAGGTCATGGTGTCGAAGGCATCGGTCACGGCCACGATGCGAGCGCCCAGGGGGACGCCTCGCCGGCCAGGCCGCCCGGGTAGCCGGAGCCGTCGAAGCGCTCGTGATGGCCGTCGATGGCGCTGGCCCATTCGCCGAGCCAGCTCTGCAGCGGGAGCGTCAGGCGAGCTCCCTCCTCGGGATGTCGCCGGATCATCTCCCACTGGCGGGCATCGGGCCGACCCGGCTTGTCGAGGACCTCGGTGGTGACGCTGAGCTTGCCGACGTCGTGGAGGAGGGCCGACCACTGGAGCAGGTCACGATCGCTCCCCCGGACCTTGAGCTGGTCGGCCACGAGGTCGCTCAGGGCCCGGACCCGCTCCGAATGGCCCCGGGTGTGGCGGTGGTGCACGGTGAGGTTGCCCAACAGGGTGAGCGCAGCTTCGGCCGCCTCCACCGCCGAGAGCCGGTGGCCCCCACTGAGACGCTCGACATGGGCCCTGAGCTGCGTGGTGGTGCCGCTTCGCATGGCGACCGCGAACCGCGACGGGGCGTTGTCCGGGAACACCAGCGAGAGCTGGAGGAGCATGCTCAGCGGGAGGAACCGACGGGCGAAGCGCTCGGTCACCACCAGCGTCACCGAGGAGGCGGCCAGTACGCCGGCCCACCAGGCCAGCGACCACCAACCCCCGGGACGGGGGACGAATCGGGCCGCCACCATCGACGCGAGGATCGACATGGCGAGCGGCACGGTGTAGACCGCGACGCGGACGACACCTCCTGCGAAGCGGTGGCTGCGCCAACGGTGATCCGGGGCGCCGACGGCGTCTGTCTTCTCGTCCACTGGCCTCTCCTGTGTCGCAGCCAAGGAGAGGTTCGGGAGAACCGGGCGTGTGCTTTAGGGGTGAGCGCCCTCGGATGACCCGGACGACCCACCCACCCGTTCGCCCGACTCGGCGGGGTCGATCATCGCCTCGGGCAGGGGCTCGGTGTGCAGCACGTGCAGGCGGCGGGTGGCCCGGGTCAGCGCCACGTAGAGCGAGCGCAGGCCCTGGGGCTCCTCGGCCACGATGCGGGCCGGGTCGACCACGATCACCGAGTCAAGCTCTAGGCCCTTGGCGTAGCGCACCGGCACCAGGCTCACCCGGCCCGACAAGGTCGTATCGGCCGAGCCCGGCCCCAGGTGCACCCCCTCGAGCGCCGCCCCCAGCGCCGGGATCCACGAGTCGGGGGCGATGACGGCCACGTTGCCCTCGCCCACCCGCTCGGCCTCGGCCGCGGCTCGGGCCGCCACCCGCGCTGGCAGCGACACCGGGTCGACGGCCTCGATCTCGGGCGGATCGCCCGTACCCCGCACCGGCCGCGACGGGGCCAGCCCGGGCGCGGCCGCGGCCAGCACCCGGTTGGCCAGCCGCATGATCGGCTCGGGCGTCCGGTAGCCGATCGACAGCTCGACCACCCGGGGAGTCCGACGCGACGGCAGGTGCGACAACACGTCCTCCCACCTTGGCGGCGCCCACGGTCCGGTGGCCTGGGCCAGGTCGCCGACCACGGTCATCGACCCGCCGAGTGACCGCTTGGCCAGCATCCGCAGCTGCATCGGGGTCAGGTCCTGGGCCTCGTCGACCACGATGTGGCCCCACGAGCGCTGCCCGTCGTCGAGGGTGAGACCGGCGGCGGCCGCAGCTGCCGCCGCCCCCCCGCCGGCCGGGCCGCCACCGGGCGCGGGTCCGGCGCCCCCGGCCGGCGCCGCCCGACCGACCGGCCCCAGCAAGTCGTGGGCCTCGGCCAAGAGGGCGACGTCGGCATCGGTCCAGCGCAGCGCCCCCCGCTCCCCCCGCTCGCGGTGCAGCAGCCCCTCCTCCACCGTCGACAGCCGCCCCCGAGACGCCGAGCGCACCAGGGCCGGCGACCCGAACAGGTCGCGCAGCAGGTCGGCTGGGGTCAGCACCGGCCACATCCACTCCAGCGCGGTGCGGACCTCGTCGAGCCCCCGCACCTGCTCGCGCACGGCCTCGGGCTCGAGCTCGCCCTCCTGGCGAGACGACGCCGCCAGCTCGGTCCACAGCAGCGCCTCGGCGATGCGCCGGCCGGCGTTGTGGGTGTGCGAGCGGCGCCGGGCCGCCCGCACGATCCGCTCGCTGGCCGCCACCGTCACCCGCAGGTGCTCACGCCCGAAGCCGACCACCAGGTCACGCCGCAGCGGGCGCTGGCGGTCGCGCACGGCCCGGGCCAGCACCTCCACCATCCGCAGATCGCCCTTGACCAGGGCCGCGGCCAGCGGCTCACGCTGCTCGACGATGGTCTCGGGCACCAGGTCGGCCAGCACCGCCAGCTCGACACCGGCCTCGCCCAACGACGGCAGGACTCTCGACACGTAGCGCAGGAAGACCCGGTTGGGCCCGACCACCAGCACCCCCTGGTCCTCCAGCGGGAAGCGGTGGGTGTAGAGGAGGTAGGCAGCCCGGTGCAGCGCCACCACCGTCTTGCCCGTCCCCGGCCCGCCCTGGACGACCAGCACGCCGGGCAGCGGGGCCCGGATGATCTCGTCCTGCTCGGCCTGGATGGTGGCCACGATGTCGCCCAGGTACCCGGTGCGGGGGGCATCGATGGCGGCCAGCAGCACCCGCTGGCCGACCAGGCCCCCGTCGGGACCACCGCCGGGCCCGAACACCTCGTCCTCGATGTCGAGGAGCTGGCGGGCCCGCGACGCGAAGTGCCGGCGCAGGGCCAGGCCCATCGACTGGCGGCCGGTGGCCCGGTAGAACGGCTCGGCGATCGGTGCCCGCCAGTCGACCACCACCGGATCCTGGTGCTCGTCGGCCACCGCGATGCGCCCGATGTAGTAGCGCTCGGGTGACTCCACCGGGTCGATGCGCCCGAACACCAGCGCGTGCTCGTCACCCAACTCGAGCTGGGCCAAGCGGGTGCGGATGGTGTCCTCCACGGCCTCGCTCTCGATGCGGGCTTGGTGGGTTCCGCCAGGGCCGATCGACGACAGCCGGCGCAGGGAGAACGCTCGCTTGCGGGCCGCGTCGAGGCAGTCGTACGCGTGATCGACGTAGGCCTGCTCGTCTGCCAGATCGGGGTGGGCCGCCATGGGGAGGGAGCGAGTCTACGAGTGTCCGTCGCCCCTCGCTCCCCCCTCTCGGGACCCCCCGGCTCACGTGGGGACGTGGGGTCCTCGTGGGCGTGACGTGGCGTCCCCACGTCGGGTGGAGGGCCCTACGACCCGCTCACGACCCGCTCACCTGGGGACGTGGGGTCCTCGTGGGCGTGACGTGGCGTCCCCACGTCGGGGTGGGAGGGGACGAGAGGTCGAGAGGGCGAGAGGGCGGGCGGGTCAGCGGCCGGGGGGTTCGCCGACCTCGCGGAGGGCGTCGGCCAGGGCGCCCCGCAGGCGCCGGGCCCCGTCGGCGTCGAGGTGGGCCACGACCCCCTCGCCGGCGCCGCCCAGCTCCTCGAGGGTGACCGTCACCCGCAGGTCGTCGCAGGCCTCGCAGTCGTCGATGAGCTGCACCATCCACGACGACGGCGGCCGCTCGTCGCCGTCGGGGTGGGCATCTCGGGCATCGTCGATCGACCGGCGCATGGGCCCATCGTGGCAGCCCCGGTACGGTTGCCGCCCTCTGCCGCCCCCTGCCACGACCCTCTCCCCGCTGCTCGCGGCCTGCGCCGGCGAGCCCACCGACCGGGTCCCGGTGTGGTTCATGCGCCAGGCCGGTCGGTCGCTTCCCGAGTACCGGGCCATCCGCCAGCGCCACTCGTTCGGGACCATGATCGCCTCCCCCGAGATCGCCGCCGAGGTCACCCTCCAGCCGGTCCGGCGCCTCGGCGTCGACGCGGCCGTGCTCTTCTCCGACCTGCTGACCCCGGTGCAGGCCGTGACCTCGGGCATCACCGTCGAGGCCGGCGCCGGCCCCGTGGTCGAGGACCCGTTCCGGACCCCGGCCGACCTGGCCCGCCTGCGCCCCCTCGAGCCCGAGGCCGACCTGGCCCCGGTGCTCGAGACCGTGCGCCTGGTGCGGGCCGAGCTCGCCCCCGAGGTCGCCCTCATCGGCTTCGCCGGCGCCCCCTTCACCGTGGCCAGCTACCTGGTCGAGGGCGGCCGCTCCCGCGACTTCGTCCACACCAAGGCGCTGATGTACGGCGACCCGACGACCTGGCGGGCGCTGCTCGACCAGCTGACCGACATCGCGGTGGCCACCCTCCGGGCCCAGGTGGCGGCCGGAGCCCAGGCCGTGCAGGTGTTCGATTCGTGGGTCGGCGCCCTCGACGCCCACGACTACCGGACCCACGTCCAGCCCGCCACCCGGCGCCTGTTCGACGGCCTGGCCGACCTCGGGGTGCCGACCATCCACTTCGGCGTGGGCGCCACCCACCTCTTCGACGACATGGCCACCACCGGCGGGACGGTGATGGGCGTCGACTGGCGCCAACCCATCGACCGGGCTCGGGCCCGGCTGGGACCCGACCGGCCGGTGCAGGGCAACCTCGACCCGACCGCCCTGTTCGCCCCGGCCGACCTGCTCGACGACAAGGTCCGAGCGGTGCTGGCGGCCAACGCCGGTCGGCCGGGCCACATCTTCAACCTCGGCTGGGGCGTGCTGCCCGAGACCGACCCCGACGCCCTGCGCCGGGTGGTCGACCTGGTCCACGCCGAGGGCCGGGCCGACGGCGCTCCCGTGCTCGGGTGACCGACCCGCGGATCGGGACCGGGGCCGGGAAGCGCTTCGTGGTGGTCGGGGGCGGGATCGCCGGGCTGGCCGCGGCCTGGGACCTGACCCAGCGGGCGCCCGGCGCCGCGGTGACCGTGGTCGAGGCCGATGGACGCCTCGGCGGCAAGCTCGGCACCACCGAGCTGGACGGGACCCCCGTCGACCTGGCCGCCGACGCCTTCCTGGCCCGCCGGCCCGAGGCCGTGGACCTGTGCCGGGAGCTGGGTCTGGCCGACGAGTTGGTGGCCCCGGCCACGGCCCGGGCCTCGGTATGGGCCCGAGGCCGCCTCCGACCCCTCCCCCAGGGCCAGGTGCTCGGCGTGCCCACCTCGCTGCGGGGCGCGGCCCGCTCGGGCGTGCTGTCGAGCGCCGGCCTGGCCCGCCTGGCGATCGAGCCACTGGTGCCCGGGAGGCCCCTGGCCGGCGACGCCGCCGTCGGCCCCTACCTCCGCCGCCGCCTCGGCCGGGAGGTCCACGAACGCCTGACCGACCCGCTGGTGGGAGGAATCAACGCGGGCGACACCGACCACCTCTCGATCGACGCCGTCGCCCCCCAGTTGGCCGCCGCCGGCCGCCGCCACCGCAGCCTCCGGCGAGGCCTGCGGGCCGGCGGTGGTGGGCGACCGACCGGACCCGCCACCGCGGCCAGCCCCGTCTTCCTGGCCCACCCCCGGGGGATGGGCCACCTGGTCGACGTCCTGGTGGGCCGCCTGGCTGAGCAGGGGGTGGCGCTGCGGGTCGGCACCGCCGCCGTCGGCATCGAGCGCCGGGACGACGGCCAGCTCGTGGTGACCCTGGCCGGGTCTGCGGCCGGGGCCACGCTCTCCCCCGGGGATCCGCCGGGCGAGAGCGCCTCCGACGCCCTGGTGGCCGATGGGGTGGTGCTGGCCCTCCCGGCGCCGGCGTTGGCCACCCTCCTCCGCTCCGCCGCCCCGGCGGTGGCGGCCCCCCTGGCTGCGGTCGGCTACGCCGGCGTGGTGCTGGTGACGCTGGCCCTGCCCACCGCCGCCATCGCTCGCCTGCCCCCAGGTAGCGGTTTCCTGGTGCCTCGGACCGAGGGCTGGCTGCTCACCGCGGCCACCGTCCTGTCGCAGAAGTGGGCCCACCTGGCCGCCCCCGACCGGGCCCTGGTCCGGCTGTCGGCCGGGCGGGACGGCGATCCCCGGGCCCTCGCCCTCGGCGACGACGAGCTGGTCGCGCGCCTGCGACACGACCTGGTCCGCGCCACCGGGGTGACCGACGAGCCCACCGCCACCCTGGTCACCCGGTGGCCGGACTCGTTCCCCCAGTACCGCCCCGGCCACCTCGAACGCATCGCCACCGCCGAGGCCGATCTCGACCAGGCACTCCCGGGCGTGGCCCTGGCGGGTGCCGCCCTCGGCGGCGTCGGCATCCCCGCCTGCATCGGGTCGGGCCGGCGCGCCGTCAGCCGGGTGCTGGCCCACCTGCCCCCGGTGGCCCGTTGACGCCGCAGCGGCCCGGCGCCCTCGAGCGGCTGGGCGCGGCCGGCGGTCCGGTGGCCGCCGGCGTGCTGGTGGCGGCCGGGCTGCCGCCCTGGGGCTGGTGGCCCCTCAGCATCCTCGGCGTGGCCGGGTTCGTGGTCCTGCTCGAGGGCCGCGACCGCTGGGGTCGCCTGGGCCTGGCCGTCGGGGTGTCGGCCGGCTTCCTGTTCCCGGGCATGGCCTGGGCGATCGAGTTCACCGTCCCCGGCTACGTGGCCGCGGTGGGCATCGTGGTCGCCCTCACCGCCGTGCCCCTGTTCCTGGTCCCGCCCCCCGTTCTCGGGTCGGGCCCTGGGCGCGGCCCGGGGGCGGCGCCGACCTGGCTGGCCCTGCCGGGGGCGCTGGCCGTGGTCGAGTGGGTCCGCAGCGTCGTTCCCTTCGGCGGCGTGCCCATCGCCACCCCGGCCCAAACCCAGATCGGAGGACCGCTCGACGACCTGGCCCGAGTCGGTGGACCGCTGCTGCTGGCTGCCGCCGTCGGGGTGGCCGGAGTGGCGGTGGCACATCTCGTGGGCCGGTCCTGGCGTCCCGTCGCCGTCGGCCTGGCCGTCGTGGCCATCGCCGCCGCCGGGGCCCAGGTCGCCCCCCAGGGTCAGATCGAGAGCTCGTTCTCGGTGGCCATCGTCCAGGGCGGGGGCGAGCAGGGCACCCGAGCCGACCCCGAGTCGGCGCGGGTCGTCTACGCCCGCCACGTCGACCGCACCACCGACGTCGAGCCGGGCACCGACCTCGTGCTCTGGCCCGAGAACGTGGTCAAGGTCGACGTGGCCGACGTGGCCGACGCCCCCGAAGCCGACGATCTCTCGGAGCTGGCCCGCACCCTCCGGACCACGCTCGTGGTCGGGGTCACCGAAGACGTGGGCGACGACGGCTTCCGCAACGCAGCGGTGGCCTGGGGGCCCGACGGAGAGATCGTCGCCCGCTACGACAAACAGCAACGGGTGCCCTTCGGGGAGTACATCCCGCTGCGGTCCCTGATCGAGTCGCTGGCCGACGTCAGCGCGGTGCCCCGCGACGCCATCGCCGGCACCGGCACGCCGGTGCTCGAGACCCCGGTCGGGACCCTCGGGGTGGGGATCAGCTACGAGACCTTCTTCGCCCGCATCACGCGCCAGGCCGTCGCCGCCGGCGGCGAGGTCGTGGTGATCCCCACCAACGCGGCGTCGTACTCGACCGGCCAGATGCCGGCCCTCGAGCTCGGCGCCTCGCGGCTCCGCGCCATCGAGACCGGGCGAGCCGTGCTCCAGGCTGCGCCCACGGGCTACTCGGCCATCATCGACGCCGACGGCACCGTGACCCAGCACAGCGACCTGACCGAGGCGACGGTGCTGACCGGCACCGTCGAGCGCCGGTCGGGAGAGACGATCTACGTCGCCCTGGGCGACGGGCCGTGGCTGGCGGCGGCCGTCCTGGCGCTGGTCATGGGGTGGGCGCGGGCCCGCCGTCGCGCCACCGCAGCGACACCCAGCGTGCACCTGAGTTGACCGCCAGGCACGCAAACGGCGACCCTTTCCCGATGTCCGGGCCACTCCGAGTCGCCCTGCTGGTGTACCGGGGCAAGGCGCACGTGGGTGGACAGGGGGTGTACACCCGGCATCTGGCCCACTCCCTGCACACCCTCGGCCACCACGTCGAGGTGTTCTCGGGCCCCCCGTACCCCGAGATCGACGAGGACCGGGTCCCGTTGCACCGGCTCCGTGGCCTCGACCTCTACCGCGACCACGACCCGTTCCGGCTGCCCTGGCCCAACGAGCTGACCTCCCGGACCGACCTGGGCGAGCTGGCCCGCATGGCGACCGGTGGGTTCCCCGAGCCGTGGGCGTTCTCGATGCGGGCGGCCGACGCCCTGGCCGCAAGGCTCGACGACTTCGACGTCGTCCACGACAACCAGTGCCTGGGTGACGGCCTGCTGCGCATCCAGGCCATGGGGTTGCCGGTCCTGGGAACGATCCACCACCCCATCACCGTCGACCGAGCGGTGGAGCTGGCCCACGCCCGCGGCCCGTGGCGCCAGGTCAGCCTCCGGCGGTGGTACGCCTTCACCCGCATGCAGACCCGGGTGGCCCGCCAGCTCCCGGTGATCACCACCGTGTCGGAGTCGAGCCGGGGCGACATCGTGGCCGGCCACGGCATCGACCCCGACCGCCTCCGGGTGGTCAACGTGGGCGTCGATGCCACCCTGTTCCGCCCCCTTCCCGGCATCGACCGGATCCCCGGCCGACTCATGACCACCACGTCGTCCGACGTGCCCATGAAGGGCCTGGTTCACCTGCTCGAGGCACTGGCCAAGGTGCGCACCGAGCGCGACGACGCCCACCTGGTGGTGATCGGACGGCCCAGCGCTCGGGGCCCGGTCATGCGCACCGTGGAACAGCTCGGCCTGGGCTCGGCCATCGAGTTCGTCCACGGTGCCTCCGACCAGCGGTTGGTCGAGCTCTATGCCGAGGCCGAGCTGGCCGTGGTGCCCTCGCTCTACGAAGGGTTCTCCCTACCCGCGGTCGAGGCCATGGCCGCCGGCGTACCGCTGGTGGCCACCACCGGCGGGGCCATCCCCGAGGTGGTCGGCGCCGACGGCACCACCGCGGTGCTGGTCGCGCCGGGCGACGCGGGGGCGTTGGCCACCACCCTGCTCGAGCTGCTGGCCGACCCCGAGCGTCGGGCCCGGGTGGGGGCCGCCGGCCGAACCCGGGCCGTCGAGCGCTACACCTGGCAGTCGACGGCCGAGCAGACCGTCGCCCTCTACCGCGAGGTCATCGCCCTCGCCGAGACGCCGTGCTGACCCTGCGCTTCGACACGCTCGGCCTCCAGCCCGGTGAGCGACTGCTCGACCTGGGCTGCGGTGCGGGGCGTCATGCCTTCGAGGCGGCCAAGCGGGGGGCGGTCGTGGTCGCTCTCGACACCAGCCTGGCCGACCTGAAGGAGGTCCGCGACCTCTTTGCCCTCATCGGACAGGCCGGCGAGCTGCCCGCCGGGGCGGCCGGCACGGTGGCCAACGCCGATGCCCTGCGGCTGCCCTTCCCCGACGGCGCCTTCGACCGGGTGGTGGCCTCCGAGGTCATGGAGCACATCCCCGCCGACCGGGCCGCGGCGGCCGAGTTGGCCCGGGTCCTGCGCCCGGGGGGCACCCTGGCCGTCACCGTGCCGTCGTGGCTGCCCGAGCGGATCTGCTGGGCGCTGTCGGACGAGTACCACGCCCCGCACGTGCCCGGCGGCCACGTGCGGATCTACACCCGGACGGCCCTCGAGCGCCGGCTGCTCGACGCCGGACTGGAGATCGTCGGGCACCACCGGGCCCACGGGCTGCACTCGGCCTACTGGTGGCTGCGTTGCGCGGTGGGCACCACGGTCGAGGACCATCCGGCGGTCCGGGCCTACCACCGCCTCCTGGTGTGGGACATCGAGCGGGCCCCGGTGCTGACCCGGCTGGCCGACCACGTGCTGTCGCCGGTGCTGGGCAAGAGCCTGGTGGTCTACGCCCGCAAGCCTGAGCCCGGGTTCGGCCGATGAGCTCCACGCCCCTCGAGGTCCCCGGCGTCCTGTCGGCCGCCGCCCTTTCGGCCACGGTCGACGCGGTGGCCGACCTCCAGCTCCCCTCGGGCCTGGTTCTGTGGTTCCCGGGCGGTCACGCCGACCCCTGGAACCACGTCGAGGCGGCCATGGCGCTCGCCGTCGGGGGCCGCCTTGCCGAGGCCGACCGGGCCTACCAGTGGCTGGTCGACCACCAGCGCGACGACGGCGCCTGGCACCAGTACTACGTGGCCGACGGCGTGGAGGACGCCAAGCTCGACGCCAACGTGTGCGCCTATGTCGCCACCGGCGTGTGGCACCACCACCTCCTCACCGGCGACCGGGGCTTCCTCGAGACCATGTGGCCGGTGGTCGACGCTGCCGTCGAGTTCGTGCTCGGGCTCCAGACCCCCCGGGGCGAGATCCTCTGGGCCCGCCACCCCGACGGGACGCCGTGGTCGTTTGCCCTGCTCACCGGCTCTGCGTCGATCTCGCATTCGATGCGGGCGGCCCTGGCCATCGCCGGCGAGGTCGGCGCCGAACGACCCGACTGGGAGCTGGCGCTGGCCCGCCTGGTCCACGTCGTGGCCGAGGTCCCCGACGCATTCAGCCCGAAGGACCGCTGGGCCATGGACTGGTACTACCCGGTGCTCACCGGGGCCATCGGCGGCGACGCTGGTCGGCGGCGCCTGGCCGAGGGATGGGACACGTTCATCATGGAGGGCAAGGGCACCCGCTGCGTGAGCGACCGGCCGTGGGTGACCGCCGCCGAGACCTGCGAGTGCGTCCTGGCCCACCTAGCGGTCGGTGAGGACGAGCGGGCGTGGGACCTCTTCCGCTGGTCACAGCGCCTCCGAGACGACGACGGGCGCTACTTCACCGGGATCGTCCACCCTGAGGAGATCTACTTCCCGGACATGGAGCGCTCGTCGTACACCGCGGCAGCCGAGGTGCTGGCGGCCGATGCCCTGACCCGGACCACGCCGGCCTGGCCGGTACTGGTCGACCCCGAGGCCGCCCAGCTGCCCCGGGTGCTGGGCCTCGACCTCGACCCGGGCGCCGACACCGACCCCAGCCTCGACTAGAGGCGGTGGCCGGGGCGAAGGCCCTCAGGCTCGACGCAGCACCCGGAGCGAACCGGTCGCACCCACCTCGACGAAACCGTCGCCGAGGGCCCGGAGGTACAGCTCATAGGGCGGGCGACCGCCATCGGCGGGGTCGGGGAACACGTCATGGATGGCCAACGTCCCCCCCGGCGCGACCGCCGAGGCCCAGGCGTCATAGTCGGCATGGGCCGGCACCGGGCCGTGGCCGCCGTCGATGAACACCAGGGCGCAGGGGGTCGACCAGTGGCGGGCCACGGTCGGCGAGTCGCCGACCACGGCGATGACGGTGCCCTCCAGGCCGGCGTCGAAGATGGTCCGCCGGAACCGGGGCAGGGTGTCCATCAGACCCGACGCCGGGTCGACCAGCGACGGGTCGTGGTGCTCCCAGCCGGCCTGGTTCTCCTCCGATCCCCGGTGGTGGTCGACGCAGAAGACCTGGGTACCGACCACCTCGGCTGCCGCGCCGAGGTAGATGGCCGACTTCCCGCAGTAACTGCCCAGCTCGACGAAGGGCGCCCCGGCCACCGCCCGGCCGGCGGCCAACGCCGCCTGGTGGAGCGCCTCCCCCTCCTCGGCGGGCATGAACCCGGTGGCTCGCTCGGCTGCGTCTCGCCAGCGGGGGTCGAGGGTCGGGCGGGCGGGCGACACCACGATGCTCAGGCCGAGGCGAGCTCCTCGGCGGCCTCTCGGACCCGGCCGAAGAGCACGCTGTCGAGCACCAGGTACTTGACCACCCACAGCGACCCGAAGGCGGCCAGGTTGGCGAGGTTGGCCACCAGGGGGGCGGTGCTCCACTCGGCGGCGACATGCACGAAGACGGTCGAGAGGCCGAGGCCGATGAGCGCCATCGACCAGAACGGCACGACCTCGCGCCAGATGTCGTGGTCGCCCCGACGGCCCCAGACCCAGACCCGGTTCAGCATGTAGGACGGCCAACTGGAGATGACCACGGCGGCGATGTTGGACGTGACCGGTGCCCACCCGAGGACCCCGTTGAGCACCAGCAGCAACGCCTGGGTGGAGACCACGGCGACCGCCGAGACCATCATGTAGCGGATCGGCTTGCGGGCGTACAGGTCGGCCGCGGTGACCCGCACCTTCTCGCTGAGCACCGGGCGATGGTAGTGGCCGGGTCTCGAGTCGAGGCCGCGCAGGTCAGGTGTTCACCCACGGCGCCGCGGGCACCACGCTGCGAACGTCGCGGTGGCGATCGTCTCGCCACCCGACACCATGGCGGCGTGCGCTCCCCCTTCGCCCCCGTGATGCTGGTCGCCCTCACTGCCATGGTCGTGTTCGGCTGCGGCGACGGCGAGGCGGATCGGGCTGCCGATTCCACGTCGACCACGCCCATCACCTCACCCTCGAGCTCGTCGACCTCCGGGCCCACGACCCCGGTCGCCACCCCGCAGCTCGACGGGCTGGAGCTCGAGCTCACCGCCGCCTTCAGCGTCGACTCGCCGACCGCGATGGCCACCCGACCGGGGTTCGCGGAGGTGCTCTACGTGGCCGAGCGAGAGGGTCGGGTCCGGGTCGTCGAGCGGGGCGAGGTCGCCCCGGCAGCGCTGGTAAACATCGGCGACGACACGACCACCGACTCCGAGCGGGGGCTCCTCGGACTGGCCTTCTCACCCGACGGCGGTCGGCTCTACCTCCATTACACCGACGACGCAGGCGACACCGCCCTCGACGAGTGGACGCTGGGACCCGGCGCCACCGACGTCGACCCGGACAGCCGGCGCCGGGTGCTGTCGGTGGCCCAGCCCTACTCGAACCACAACGGCGGCCAGGTCGCCTTCGGTCCCGACGGCTACCTGTATCTCGGCCTGGGCGACGGCGGCGGGAGCGGCGACCCGGAGGGCAATGGTCAACGGACCGACACCCTGCTGGGCAAGATCCTGCGCATCGATCCCCGGGCGACGGCCACCGGGGCGTACGCCAGCCCGGCCGATAACCCCTACGCGGCCGGCGGCGGAAGAGCCGAGATCTGGGTCTCCGGGCTCCGCAACCCGTGGCGCTTCTCGTTCGACCGGGCGACCGGCGACCTGTGGATCGGCGACGTCGGCCAGAATCAGTGGGAGGAGATCGACCGGCTCCCGGCCGGCCAGCAGCGCGGCGCCAACCTGGGGTGGAACACCCTGGAGGGCACCCACTCCTTCCGGGGCGACGCCGCCGACGGGGCGGTGGCACCGGTCTACGAGTACTCCCGCGACCAGGGCATCTCGGTGACCGGGGGCTACGTCTACCGGGGATCGGCGATCCCCCGGCTGCAGGGTGCCTACCTCTTCGCCGACTACGAGACCTCGACCATCTGGGCCCTGACCCCGGTGGGCGACGGCACCTACGACTTCCACGACCTCGGACTCGACGTGCCCACCGGCGGCGCCGTGTCGTTCGGCGAGGACATCGCCGGCGAGCTCTACGTGCTGTCCATCAACAGCGGTGTGGCGTCCCGCATCGACGCCGCCTGATCATCAGCCGAGGCGAAGGACGCCGAGGACCACGCCGGCGGCGGCTGCGTTGGCGGCCAGGATGGCGAACGTCTGGGTGAGCAGGTCGCGGCGCCACTCGGCACGAAGCCGGTCGCCCGACGCGGCGATCTCGGACCGAACCGACACGAACTCGCTGCGGGTCGACTCGGCCAGTGCGCCGATCTCGGACCGGACTGCTACGAACTCGCTGCGGGTCGACTCGGCCAGTGCGCCGATCTCGAGGCGGAGACCGGCGACGGCCATCTCGACGTCGTGACGGGTGGCGACGGCGTAGGTCTGGAGGTCCTTCGACGTCAACGCGGTCGCGGCGTCGAGGTCGCGCTTGGTGGCCACGTCGGCCCACCCAACCGGGGGAAGGTGTTCCATCAGGACCGCTGCCTGGTCAACGCCCAGGACCTCCTCGAGACGCTGGTACAGCCGGTGTCGGGACTCCTCGGTGATCGCCATCCATCCTCCTCCGGGCGATGTCGTCCGTTGGGGAACCGATGCTCCCGAGTCCGCCCACGAGCGGTCGGTTCAGGTTAGAGGGCTCGGCGTGCGCTGGGGCGTCCGCGGTGACGGAGCGTGAAGCAAGAGCCGCCGAGCGGCTCAGACCGCCACAACGGTAAGTCGTTCCGCGTGCTCTGCGAACGACGCCAACAGCTCCATGTCGTCGTTGTCGCTCGTGACGATCTGCACATCGCCGCCGGCGGCAAGGTCGTCGGCTTGGGCTGCTACGACCGCGTCGACACCGGATGGCGATGGCTGCAAGCCGGCGCGAATCGCGTCTTGCCGCAGCGCACCGGCTGCGTAGCCGAGCTCCTCATCGACCTCGGCGACGTGGGCGAGGTCCAGCAGTCGGCGCACGTGGTAGTCGCGACCGACCTGCCCGGTAAGGATGCCCTCGGCGAGGACTGCGGCTGGTACGACCAGGTCCGAGGCGTTCTCCCGCAACACGCGCAGGCGCGCCCGCCGGTGCTCGTCCAATGGTGCGAGCCCTTCGATCGCGCCGGTGTCGAGGACGACGATCAGCCTGCTGCCCTCTGCACCTTGCGGGCCGTCTTCGCGGGAGCTGGCCAAGGATCGACTCCGTGTGGCTCAACTTTGCGGCCGGACGCCAGCCACTCCCGCGCCGCCGCCATGGCCTTCGCCGACGGCGCCCCGTGGGTGGCATCAAGCTCATCCAGCCACGCGTCGAGCTGCGTCATCCTCGACTGACGGTCGAGCTCGAGCGCCACTGCTCGCTGTGCGAGCGCCGAGACGTTCAGCCTTGCCCGCCGCGCCCGCTCATCGAGGTCGTCCGGGAGGCTGATGTTCCGACGGGCCATACACACACCGTACACATCACAGCGGCTCGCGCCATCCCGGCGCAGCGATCTCCGTAGATCCGAGAAGTCGGGGTCAGGTGACGAAGTTGAGCACGCGGTCCGGCAGGTAGACGACGCGCGGGATGTCAGCTGCTCGCCCTCACGGGACACTGATGTCGGCGGTCGCTACGACCCGAGCGTGTATCTCCAGACGTTCGTCTCCCGGCGAACGAACTCTTCGCGCTGGTAGAGGCGGTTGGCCGCCTCCCGTGACGGTCGGGAGGTCAGGTCGACCGAGCGGGCACCGGCCGCCGTCGCCCAGGCCACCGCCGCCCGGGTAAGCGCCCCTCCGACACCCTGGCGCTCGGCGGTGCGGTCGACGACCACGTCCTCGAGCCAGGCCCGCACGCCGGTGGGGATGCGGAAGACGACGATGGTGGCCATCCCGACGATCGGCTTCTCCGGTGCCAGCCGGGCCACCAGCAGGGTGGTCGCGGGCGAATCCACGACGGCCGCCAGGTCCTCCCCGGCCAGCACGGGGGCCGACGACGAGAGCTGCGGGAGGAGGCGGGTGACGGCCTCGGCCACCTCCGGGGTGACCTCGGCGACGGCTTCGACCACGGGCTGGAGATCGCTCACGGCGAGCCAGACTACGGCCGGGCGACCCGACGGCCGGCGGTAGCCTCGGGGGCCATGGAGCACGTGCGGTGGTCCTCCGTCCCCACCCTCGAACGGCCGATCGTCGTCTGCGCCTTCGAGGGCTGGAACGACGCCGGCGACGCCGCCACCACCGCGGCACGCTGGCTCCGGGCCGAATGGGGGCTCGAGCCCTTCGGCGAGATCGACCCCGAGGAGTTCTACGACTTCACGACTCTGCGTCCTCAGGTACGGCTGGATGACGACGGCAACCGGGTCATCGACTGGCCGGTCACCGAACTGGCCGCCGGCCGGGTGCCGGGCACCCAGACCGACGTGATCGTGATCGTGGGCCACGAGCCGCACCTGCGCTGGCGTACCTACTGTCACGAGGTCGTCGGCCTGGCTGTCGAGCTCGACGCCCGTATGGTGCTGGTGCTCGGCGCCCTGCTGGCCGAGGTGCCCCACACCCGACCGGTGTCGGTGGTGGGCTCGGCCTACGACCCCGGGCTGGTGGAGCAGCTCGACCTCCGGCGGTCGAACTACGAGGGCCCGACCGGCATCGTCGGGGTGCTCCACGCCGAGCTGGCCAGCGCCGGCTTGGCTTCGGCCTCGCTGTGGGCCTCGGTGCCGACCTACGTCCCGGGCGCCACCTCGCCCAAGGCCGCCCTGGCCCTGGTGGGCCGAGCCGCCGCCCTGCTGGCCGTCCCGGTGACCACCACCGAGCTCGAGATCGCCTCCGCGTCCTACGAGCGCCAGGTCAGCGAGGTCGTGGAGGACGACGAGGAGATGCGCAGCTACGTGGCCGAGCTCGAGGAGCACTACGTGGAGGACGATGTCCCGTCGGCTCGGTCGCTGGTCGACGAGGTCGAGCGGTTCCTCCGCGACCAGTCGGCCGACTGAACGCCGCCGTCACCGTGCCCGCGCTCACCCCGACCTGTGTCTGGCGTCTGACCCCCGAGCTGGTCCGGGCCCTCGACGACCGCTTCGGCGATCCCCTCGACGCCTATGTGAACGGGTCGCAGGTCTGGATCCGAGACGACGGGCCCGGCGGCACCGCTCTCGAGTGGCGGCTCCACCCGGCCGCCGACTACCGCCGGCCCGACGGCTGGGCCAGCGAGGATGTGTTCCCGGCGAGCGCCTCGGCCCTGGCCCAGGGAGCGGACCCGCCCCTGGCTCCGGCCGCGGTGTGGGAGGGGCTAGAGGCGTTCGCCGCCTACGGCGACGAGCTGGAGCCGGCGCCGCTGGCCGCCGCCGCCACCGCCAGCCTGGGGCTCGCTCCCGACGCCGCCGGGCTGGTCGACCACGGGCTCGTCGGTGACGCCTGGGAGCACAGCGGGGGGCGGACGTCGATCATCGACGCCCTGCTCGCCCAGCTCGACGCCGCCCGCTGACGGCACTCTCCGCCGAGGCCGTCAGGCCGTCGGACCGTCGGCTCGCCACACCGGGGAGCGAGGTGCATCGAACAGGGCGTCGACCGGCTCGCCGCGGATGGCGGCGAAGGCCGGGACCCGCCAGCGCTCGGCACTGGCCAGCGGCGAGGGGAGCGCGTCCTCCCGGAACCACCCGACGTCGGTGCACTCGAGGGGATGGGGGGCCAGCGTCCCGCCCACCGCCCGGCACTGGAACACGACCGAGTAGAGGGGGATACGGGTGAAGCCGAGGCGCATGCCGTCGAGCACGCCGATCAGACGCACCGGCTCGCAGTCGATCCCGGTCTCCTCCCGGACCTCCTTGACCGCCACCTCGGCGGCCGAGTACCCGATGTCGGCCCAACCGGTGGGGTAGAGCCAGAGCCCCGAATCGGCCCGTTGGATGAGCAGGATCTCGCCGTCGTCGTTGCCGACCACCGCACCCACCGCCACCTTGGGGGTGACGTAGCCGGCCACGCCCTGGCCCACCGACCGCAGCCACTCGGCGGCAACCTCGTGGGCGGCCACGTCGCGCTCGGCGGCCCCTCGCATGTCGGCCGCCACATGGAGGATCTCTTCGAAGCGCTCCCGCTCGTAGAGGTTGTCGGTGAAGCCCAGCCCGGTCCGGGCGATGCCCGCCAGCGCCTCGCTCCAGCGTCGGAGATCGGTCCCGGTGACCGGTCCTTGCTCCATGCCAGCGAGGGTAGTTGGGCGCTGGGCCCGCCCGATCCCGGGCGTCGGCCCTGCCCGATCCCGGGCATCGACCGGGGCTCAGGTCAGGGTGAGCTGGTGGGTGATGGCCCGCTCGGCCTCCCGCAGGTGGTCCCGGTCGGTGACCTTGCGCCCAGCGGTGCGGACGTAGAAGACGTCGACGACCTCGTCGCCCAGGGTCACCACCTTGGCCAACCGGATGTCGAGGTCGAGGTCGGCCAGCGCCCGAGTGATGCGGTACAGCACGCCCACCCCGTCGGGGGCGTGGACCTCGATGATGGTGGAGTCCTCCGACGCCTGGTTGTCGAACCGGATCCGAGGCACCGCCCGGCGCCGGGTGGCGGCCGGGGAGCGTCGGCGCCCTCCGGCCCGCTCGGCCATCCTTGCCTCGATGGCCAGCCGGCCGTCGACCGCCCGCCGCACGTGGGCCGCCACCTCGCCCCAGTCGACGTCCTGGTCGCTCGGCGCGTGGCACCGGAACAGGTCGGCGGCCATCCCCTCGTCGGTCGACGCCGCGTCGGCGGCGATGACGGCGATGCCGCGGAGAGCGAGCGCGCCCGCGACCCGGCTGAAGAGACCGACCCGGTCGGGCGCGACCACGGTGATCCGGCCCCGCTCGCCACGCACCACCGTGGCCCCGGCGACCATCAGCGCCGCCACCTCGGGGGTGGGGAAGCTCTCGGGACGGGTCTCGGCCACCGCCCCGCCGCGGAGCACGTGGGCCACCCGATCCACCAGCTCACCCACCAACTCGGCCTTCCATTGCCCCCAGGCCGACGGCCCGGTGGCCAGCGAGTCGGCCTCGGTGAGCGCGGCCAGCAGCTCGAGCAGCCCGAGGGACCCGACCGCCTCGGCCACGCTCTCGATCACCCGGTCGTCGGCCAGGTCGCGCCGGGTGGCCACGTCGGCCAGCAGCAGGTGGTGACGGACCATTGCCACCAGCAACGCAGTGTCGTCGGCGTCGAAGCCCATCCTCGGAGCGATCGATCCGACCAGGGCCATGCCGACCTCGGTGTGGTCGCCCTCCAGTCCCTTGCCGATGTCGTGGAGCAGGGCGCCGACCAGCAGCAGGTCGGGACGGGCGACGGTGTCGACCAGGGCCGCGGCGTTGGCGGCGGCGACGCACAGGTGGCGGTCGACGGTGTAGGTGTGGAGCGCGTTGCGCTGCGGGCGGGAGCGGGTGTGGGCCCACTCGGGGAGGAACCCGACGAAGAGGCCGCGCTGGTCGAGGGCCTCGATGACCGGGATGGCCGCCGGACCGGCCGCCAGCAGGTCGACCAGGGCGTGGCGAGCCCCGTCAGGCCACGGACCCTGGAACGGAGCGGTCGACGTCGCCAGCCGGTCGAGCGACCGCCGGTCGAAGCGGGCGCCGTGGGCGGCGGCCACCGCCGCGGCCCGCAGGGCCAGCGCGGGGTCGGCCTCGGGGTCGGCGTCGTCGTCGACGTGGACGTGGCCGTCACGCAGAACGAGCCCGTCGCCGATCGAGCGCTCTCGTCGGACCACGCGCCCCCAGGGCCCGGCCAGCGAGCCCGCGACCCGGTCCCAGGCCTCGTCGCCGATCCAGGTCACCGATCGGGCGGCCGCCGCCAGCCGGCCCATGAGCACGTCGGCGTCGCCCCAGCCCAGGGCTGCGGCCACGTCGTCCTGCAAGTCGAGGGTCAGGATGTCGCTCGGTCGTCCCGTCGCCCGGTGCAACGCCACCCGGGCGTCGAGGAGCACGTCCTCGGCCTGGTCCAGGGCGTCAGCGTCACCGTCGAGCAGCAGCGGCCGGATGGCGTCGGCCCAGCTCAGTGCGTGGACGTCGCGCAGACCACCTCGCCCTTCCTTGAGATCGGGCTGGAGCAGGAACGCGACCTCGCCCACCGTCGCGTGTCTGGCCGCGACCTTGGCCCCGAGCTCGGGCAGCCACCGCTTGGCCCGCTTGCGCCACTGCTCCAGGGCGCGGGCAGCCAAGCCGGCGCTGAGCGAGGGATCGCCGGCGAGGTGGCGGGCGCTGAGCAGGGCGGTGGCGGTGTCGAGATCGTCGGCGGCCGCGTCGAGGGCCTGCCTCGGCGTCCGGACCGCGTGGCCGAGCTTGAGCCCGGCGTCCCAGATCGGGTACCAGAGGCGTTCGGCCACCGCCGCCACCTGGGCCGAGCCGTCGTGCAGCAGCCAGAGGTCGAGGTCGCTACCGGGGGCCAGCTGGCCTCGGCCGTAACCACCGACGGCCACCACCGCCAGACGGTCATCGACACCCCGGCCGGCCGACTCGAACAGCTCGGCGATGGCCTCGTCGGTGGCGGCCGAGAGGGCCTGGCAGCACGCCCGACCCGTCAACCCGGGCACGGCCAACGCCGCCGAACGCCGATCCCGCAGAAGGTTCGAGGCCACCGGATCGCCCATCCGGTCATTGTGGCCGAGTCGGGGTGGACCAGAATGGCCCGGTGGCCGTGCGCACCGATTGCCGGCACTTCTCGTCCCGCACCACGCCGGCGGGTGATGTCGTGCCCCGCTGCCGCCTCGGAGCCAACGAAGAGGTCCCCTTCGCCTGCCCCGACGGATGCCTGTTCTTCGAGCCCCGCCACGTGAGCGACGCCGGCTGGACCCGCGACCCCACCGACGGCCCCCAGGGCCCACCCACCCGGACCTAGTCCTCCGATCGGCCGCCTCCCAGCAGCTCGGGGAGGCGTCCGAAGAAGCGCGACCGGGCCATGGCCTCCCAGCCGAGGGCGACGGCGCGATCGAGCCGGGCCGACTCGACGTGGGAGCCGAAGCCCAGGCGGCGGGGCCCCTCGGGTCCGGGTGAGGGCCCCTCGGCCAGCACCTCGAGCACGCCCGGACGACTCAGATCGACGATGACGACGTCGACGCCGCTATCCGCCAGAGAACCGACCAGGTCCTCGGGCGTGGCCACGAACACGGCGCCGGGTGCCGCCGCCGAGACCTTCGAGCGGTCCATGAGGTCGGGGACGTAGGCCACCACCCGCACCTCAGGTGGCCTCGCGATGCCGGGCCAGGTGGCGGTGGGCCTTGGCAGCGCCCCACACCAGGCCGGGCTCCTCGAGGGCGGGATCGACGTCGCCGAAGCGCAGGGGGGTCAGTCCATACACGTCGTCGGGGAAGTGGGCCATGTCGAAGGCATCCCGGGCCACGGGGACGACACCGGCGGCCGCCAGCACCTCGGTCGGGTAGCGCACGGCTTGGCGCAGGATCATCAGCGGACTCCGCGTCTGGGCGTCGATGTCGAGCTCGAGAAGGGCCCGCAGCGCCTGGCCGACCTCGGCCACGGCCTCGACCGCGGCCCGATCGGCGGCCGCCGCCACCGCCGGGTCGGGCGGTGCTCCGCTGCGCCGCCACCCCTCGGCCACCGACCGGCGGACCCAGCCGGCCAGGACCTCGTCGGTCACCCGCACCAGGGTCGCCGACGCCGCCCGCAGCACCTCGTCGGCGTCCTCGACGGCTCGGTGCGAGGGCATCGTGCTCGGCACCGATCAGCGCAGCGCGGCGTTGAGGTTGCCCGAGCGCAGACCCTCGAGGTCGAGGGTGACGTAGGCGTAGCCGGCGGCCTTGACCGCGGCGACCACCTCGTCGGCTCGAGCCACCGCCGCCGGCAGGGCCGCCCGGGGCAGCTCGACTCGGGCGGTGTCGCGGGAGTGGCGCACCCTCAGCTCGGCAAAGCCCAGAGCCCTCAGCCCCGACTCGGCTCGGGCCACCCGGCTCAGTACCTCGACCGTCACCGCCGTGCCGTAGGGCACCCGAGACGCCAGGCAGGCGGCCGCCGGCTTGTCCCAGGTGCGCAGGCCCAGGGCTCGAGACGTCGCCCGCACCTCGGCCTTGGTGAAGCCGGCCTCGACTAGGGGGAAGCAGGCACCGGCCTCGGCGGCAGCCCTCTGTCCGGGCCGGTGGTCGTCCAGGTCGTCGAGGTTGACGCCAAGCACGACGGTGGCTCCAGCCTGCTCGGCGATCGGCGCCAGCACGGCCATGAGCTCGGCCTTGCAGTGGAAACAGCGATCGCCCCCGTTGGCGGCATAGGCCGGTGACGCCAGCTCGTCGGTGAAGACCGGTTGCCAGGAGAGGCCCCACTCGGCGGCCAGCGCCGCGCAGTCGCCCTCCTCCTCGGGGGCCAGTGACGGCGACACGGCGGTGACGGCCCGCGCCCGCTCGGGGCCGAGCACGTCGTGGGCGACCCAGGCCAGCAGGGCCGAGTCGGCGCCCCCCGAGAAGGCCACCACCACCGAGTCGAGCTCGACCAGCCGGCGCCGGAGGTCGTCGAGCGCGCCGGTCGGGGCCGCCGGGCCCAGCGCGCTCACGCCAGGCCGACCTCGGCCAGGACGTCGTCGATCTCGCCGACCATCCCCGTGTAAAAGGGACCGAACTCGGCGTAGCGGGCCGAGGCCCGGTCATAACGCATCGTGTAGACGCAGGCCTTGAGATCGTCGGGGTGGACGCCGAAGAGCGTGACCCCCCATTCGAAGTCGTCGAGCCCGGTGGAGCCGGTGACCAGCTGGACGATGCGACCGGCGAAGGTCCGGCCCGACACGCCGTGCTCGTACATCAGCTCCTTGCGGTCGTCGAAGGCCAGCTCGTACCAGTTCTGCTCGACGTCGCGGCGCTTGGACATGGGGTAGAAGCAGAACGCGGGCTTGCCCTCGGGCGGGAGTTGGGGGTGCAGCCGGGCCTCCTTGTGGGCCTCGGGCACCCCGGCCGCATACTCCGACAGCTCGGTCAGCGAGACGTACGAATAGCTGAGGTCGATCCCGGCCTGCTCGACGCCGGTCTGGAACGCCCGCAGCCGGCGCAGGTCGGGTCCGAGAGCCACGAAGCCGACGTCGGCCCGGTGGCCCAGGACCGAGACGGCCACGACCTGATGGCCGTCACCGGACGCCTCCTTGACGGCCCGCCGGATGCCCTCGGCGTCGGTACCGGCGCCGACCTTCCCGAATAGGTGCAGGACCCCCCACCCCTCCGACGGCACCACCGGCTCGACCACGGCCCAACCCTACGGCGCCGAGACACCCCCATTCGCACCGGCCCCGCGATCGGGGCCCGGACGCGAAGGGAGGGCGCCCCGTGAGGCGCCCTCCCTTCGAGTGATGAAGCTCGTGGGCCTAGAGCACGCCCACCCGCATGTTGGTGTCGAGCCCGACCAGGTAGCGCCCGGTCCGCTCGTAGTTGTTCTCCTGCACGCCCATGTGGGCGCACAGCACGAGCACGTCGCGGTAGATCTTCTCCAGCGGGTTGCCCTGGAAGATGGCGGTGGTGGCGCTGGCCGAGTGCAGCTTGCGGATCACCTCGGCACAGGTCCGAGCGGTGTAGGAGTTGTTCAGCTGCGACAGCGCCAGGCGGTCATCCGCGACCTCCTTGCCGTTCAGCGCATCCTCCCAACCCGAGTCGATCACCTCGTAGAGCCAGCAACGCACGGAACGCAGCATCGCCTCGGCCTCGGCCAGCTGGTGCTGGATCACGCCGCGGTCGCGCATCGTCTGCATGTTGGCCGAGTCGCCGAACACACCGAGGGTGCGCTGGGGCAGTGCCGAGCCGACCGCGTCCTGGCCGACGGTGCCGGCACCGGGCGTGGGGCCGGGCAGGGTGCGGCCGGCGCCGAAGCCCGGACCACTCGGGGTACCGGCCTCGTTGGGGCTACCAGGGGCGCCGGTCGGTGTGGGGCCGCCGGGCACGCCCATGCGCAGGGCCTTGGAGTAGATGATGTCGAGGAAGGCCTCGATCGCGTGGCGGGCCATGCCCACGGCCACGATCGAGTGCCCGCCCAGGCGCACCGGGTAGTTGTTGTGCAGCTGGGGCTCGGCCCCGAAGATCCGGAAGGTCCAGTCGTCGGGCACGAAGGCGTCGGTGGCGCGGTAGCGGCCCGAGAACGTGCCGGCCAGCCCGGTCGTGTTCCACGACCCCTCGACGGCCTCGGTGTCCTCCCGGCGGAAGAAGCAGGACCACATGACCGGCATGCCGTTCTCGCCGATCTGAGGGGCGTCGGTCTCCTCGTCCCACACCATGAATCCGCCGATGGGACGGGTCGAGTGCTGGTAGTTCGAGGCCCACGCCCACTCGCCAGTGACCCGGTAGCCGCCGTCGACCTTGATGCCCCGACCGGTCGGGCCGGGCGATCCGGCGGTGACCATGTACGGGCTCTCGAAGACCTCCTTGGCCCCCTTCTCGTTCATGAACGCGGAGAGCGACCAGGCCGCGGAGCTGGTGAGCAGCGACCACCCGGCGCTGCCGTCACCGAAGGCCAGCGCCTCCATGCCCTCGAAGAACGAGGTGTAGTCGATCTTGCCGCCGCCGACCTCGTCGGAGCCGATGGCCTGCCACAGCCCGGTGTCGCCGATGCCCTTGACGATGTGGTCGGGGAGGCGCTTGTTGGCTTCGATCTCCTCGGTCGCGGCCCGGATCTGCGGGACGAGCTCCCAGGCCATCTCGACGGCCCGACGACCCTCGGGGGTCGGCTCGGTCCGGCGGAAGACCGGGTAGTCGGGGTAGGGGTGCACGTGGAACGCCTCGTCAGCCATGGGGCCGCCTCTCTCTGGAGGTGCGCGGCTCCGCGCACCCGTCGCGCAACGAACGGTGTCTACCGTCGAGATCGACCGTAACACAGTTCCGGCTAGTCGACACTGGGGTCGACGTCCGTCACGGAACCCGCCGGGTGGGCGATCAGGGCGCCGCCGTGGAGCCCCGAACCACCAGCTGAGGCACGAGCTCGTGGTGCTCCAGCACCCGCTGCTCGGGGCGCGCCGCCAGCAGCCCGAGCAGGAGTTCGGCCGCCTGCACCCCTAGTTCCCGATGGGGTATGCGGACGGTGGTCAGCGGGGGCGCCAGCTTGTCGACGAAGGGGATGTCGTTGTAGCCGACCACCGAGACGTCCTGCGGGATCGAGAGACCATGACCGCGGAGGGCCTCGTAGGCCCCCACGGCCAGCAGATCGTTCGCTGCCGCCAGGGCGCGGAAGGGCTGCTGGGCCGCCAGCAGGGCTTCGGTACCGGCCCGGCCGGCCTCGACGGAAAACGCCGGGCAGCGGACCACGGCGCCGGGGCCGAGGTCGAAGCCGGCCTCGGCCCCCGCGGCCTCGAAGGCCCGGAGCCGACCCGCGGCAGTGGAGAGGTCGTCGGGTCCGGCGAGGTGGACGACCGAACGGTGCCCCAGGCGCCGCAGGTGCTCGATCACCATCGTCGTGCCGAGCACGTCGTCGGTGGTGACCGACGAGACGTCCTGGCGATCGGTCCGCCGGTTGACCAGCACCACCGGGATGCCGCCCGCCAGCGCGACGTCGACCGGCTCGTGCTGGCGCCGGGCGGTGGCGAAGATGACGCCGTCGACGCTCCGCCCCAGCAGCGCCTCGAGGCGCTGGTGCTCGCTCGCCAGATCGTTGTCGGTGTTGGCGATCAGCGCGGTGTAGCCCCGGGCGGCGAGCACGTCCTCGATGCCCCGCACGATCGGCGGGAACACCGGGTTGGTGATGTCGGGCAGCAGCACCCCCACGGTGCGGGAGCGCCGGGTGCGCAAACCGCGGGCGAAGTGATCGGGGACGTAACCCAACCGCCGGGCCTCGGCCACGATGCGGTCGACAGTCTGGCCCCGCACCAGGTGGCGGGTGTCGGCGTTGAGCGCCCGGGAGGCAGTGGCGACGTGCACCCCGGCGGCCTCGGCGACGTCACGCAGCCGGGGGGTCGACACGGCCGGACGGTACCCCTCGTCCCCCCGCTCGCGCGGCCCGACCCCCGCCCTGGAGGCGGGGGTCGGGGGGAGAGCGGATCGGACCCGACGCCGGGTCCGGTCAGTTCCTAGAAGTCGTCCATCCCGCCGCCAGCGCCGGCCGACGCCGACTCCTTCTCGGGCTTGTCGACGATGACCGCCTCGGTGGTGAGGAAGAGCGCGGCGATCGAGGCTGCGTTCTGCAGAGCGGAGCGGGTGACCTTGGCGGCGTCGATCACGCCGGCCGCCACCAGGTCCTCGTACTCGCCGGTAGCGGCGTTGAGGCCCTCACGGGCGCCGGTGAGGTTGCGCACCCGCTCGACGACCACGCCACCTTCCATGCCGGCGTTGATGGCGATCTGCTTGAGCGGCTCCTCCAGCGAACGGGCCACCAGTCGGGCGCCGTCGTAGTCGTCCACGAAAGGTCCGAAGTTGGCATCGTCGCTCTTGCCCTGCCAGGTCCAGGTGTTGCCCCACTGCGAGGTCAGGTACGCCGCCTCCGACGCGTGTCCGTTGACGTTGCCGTCGATCGGGCCACGGCAGTCGAGGTAGCCGGCGTTGCTGAGCGTGGCGAACGAATCGCCACACGCCACGGACGACGACGGCGGCGGAGGTGCGCCCTCCGGGTCTTTCTCTTTCTCTTTCTCTTTCTCTTTCTCTTTCTCTTTCTCTTT
>JANNNX010000030.1:0-8719 GCA_031398745.1 Actinomycetes bacterium | reverse complement strand
GCAGCCCAGGTCGAGTGCCCGCCGAGCCTCCCCCGGGCCCCCGGTGAAGCAGTGGAGCTGGGTGCGCTCGGGCACCCCCTCGGCCTCGAGCACGGCGAAGGTGTCGTCCCAGGCCGAGCGGGAGTGGACCACCAGCGCTAGGTCGTGCTGGTGGGCCCAGCCGATCTGCTCGGCGAACACCCGGCGCTGCACGTCACGCGGGGAGTGGTCGTAGTGGTAGTCGAGACCGCACTCCCCCACGCCGACGACCTGGGGTCGGGCCAGCAGGTCGGCCACGCCGTCGAGGCCGTGCCGGGCCTCGTGGGGGTGGACGCCGACCGTGGCCCACACCCCGTCGTGGCGGGCAGCGGTGGCCAGGGCGTCGGCCGAGCGAGCCCGGTCGGTACCCACCACCACGAAGCGGCCCACGCCGGCCTCGCGGGCCTGGTCGAGGGCCGATTCGGGCACCCACGGCCCCTCGTCGGGGTCGGCCGACGGGGCGTCGGAGACGTGGCAGTGAGCGTCGGTCCACACGGCGGGGCTGTCGATCAATCCGCGTCGGGGCCGCCGAAGCGGGTCGCCCACTCGACCAACTGCTCGTCGTCGAGCTTCTGGAAGAGCAGGTCGGGTGCGTCGAACCGGCTGCCCGCGGGGACCGCGGTGACGGTGGCGGCCAGGGCGGCGTCGAGGACCAGCCCGTCGATCGGCGCGTCGGGCAGGACCGCGGCCAGGCGCTCGGCGGCAAACGGGATGAACGGCGCCGATGCCACCGCGAACAGCCGGCACAGGCCGAGCGCAGTGCGGAGGGTGACGGCGGCCGCGGCCCGGTCCACCTTGATGGCCCGCCACGGCTCTCGGGCTTCGAGATACACGTTGCCCTCGGCCCACAGCGCCCGCAGGGCGGCGGCCGCCTTGCGGAACTCGAGGCCCTCGAGGCACTCGAGGTAGTGGGCCAGGGCGGCCTCGATCCGCACCTCGAGGGCGGCCTCCTCGTCCCCGGGCTCGCCTCCCTCGGGGACGACCGCACCGAAGTGCCGGGTCACCTGGGTCGCCAACCGGTTGACGAAGTTGCCCAGCGTGCCGACGAGCTCCTTGTTCACCGCCTCGCCGAAGAGCTCCCAGGTGAAGCTGGTGTCGTCGCTCTCGGGGGCGTTGGCCAGCAGGTACCACCGCCAGAGGTCGGCCGGGAGCAGCTCCAGGGCGTCGTCCATGAAGACCCCGCGACCCTCGGAGGTCGAGAACTTCCCGCCGTAGTAGGTGAGCCAGTTGAAGCTCTTGAGCCGGTCGACCAGCTTCCACGGCTCACCCGACCCGAGCAGGGTCCCGGGGAAGCTGAGGGTGTGGAAGGGAACGTTGTCCTTGCCCATGAACTGGACGTAGGTGACGTCGTCGGCACCCTCGTCGGTCCGCCACCACGAGCGCCACGAGCGCTCGCTCGGCTCGGCGTCGGCCCACTCCTTGGTGGCGGCCAGGTAGCCGATGGGGGCGTCGAACCAGACGTACCAGACCTTTCCGACCAGCTCGGGAAAGTCGGCGGGGTCGACCGGGATGCCCCAGCGCAGGTCGCGGGTGATGCCCCGGTCCTCGAGGCCCTCGTCGAGCCACTTGTAGGCGATCGAGCGGGTGAGGGCCGGCCAGTCGTCCTTCGAGTCGACCCAGGTCCGGATCCGTTCGGCCAGCAGCGACTGGCGCAGGAAGGCGTGGCGACCCTCCCGGACCTCGAGGTCGGTGGCCCCCGACACGGCCGAGCGGGGCTCGATCAGGTCGACCGGGTCGAGCTGCTTGCCGCAATTCTCGCACTGGTCGCCCCGGGCCCGCTCGTAGCCGCAGTTGGGGCAGGTGCCGACCACGTAGCGGTCGGGCAGGAAGCGCCCGTCCGTCGGAGAGTAGATCTGGCGGGTCGAGCGGATCTCGAGGTAGCCCTCGTCGCGCAGGCGACGGGCCAGGTGGCCGGTGATCTCGTGGTTCTGGGGGCTCGAGGTGCGGCCGAACCAGTCCCAGGAGAGGCCGAAGCGTCGGCCCAGGTCGGCCTGGACCTGGTGGTACCGGGCGCAGTACTCGGCCACCTCGACACCTTCGGCGGCGGCCGCCAACTCGGCCGGGGTGCCGTGCTCGTCGGTGGCGCAGATGGCCAGCACCTCGTGGCCCGAGATCCGCAGGTAGCGGGCGTAGACGTCGGCCGGCAACATCGACCCGACCAGGTTCCCCAGGTGCTTGACGCCATTGATGTACGGCAAGGCGCTGGTCACGAGGTAGCGGGCCACGGCCGGAGGCTACCGACCGCCCCAGGCCGCCCCCGCCCCCCTTCCGCGTCGCGATCGGCACCGCCACGGTGCTTTTCGCGACGCGGAAGCGAGGGGGCGGCGCGTCAGGCCGGGTGAGCGAGGTCGTAGACGCGCCGGCGCGAGGCGCCGAACGAGGCCGCCACTGCGGCCACGGCGTCGCGGGTCGACTGGCCGGCCGCCCGCGCCTCGGCCAGCGCGGCCCGCAGCTCGTCGTCCGAGGCCTCGACCGGGGCCGGCGCCCCGCCGAGCACGACCACGTACTCCCCCCGGGGCTCGACCACCCCGACCTGAACCACGGCCTCGGCGAGGGTCCCCCGCCACAGCTCCTCGTGGAGCTTGGTCAGCTCGCGGGCCAGCGTCACCGGGCGCTCGCCTCCACAGGCACCGAGCAGGTCCTCGAGCGTCCGGGCCAGGCGGTGGGGCGCCTCGTAGAGCACGACCGTGCGACGTTCGACCGCCACCTCGGCCAGGCGCTCGGCCCGCTCCCGACCCTGTCGGGGCAAGAAGCCCTCGAAGGCGAACCGGTCGGCGGCGAGGCCACTGGCCACCAGGGCGGCGACCCCGGCCGAAGGCCCGGGCACGACCCGCACCTCGACCCCGGCCGCCACCGCAGCTCGCACCAGCCGCTCCCCGGGGTCCGACACACCGGGCATGCCGGCGTCGCTGACCACGGCCACCGTGGCCCCGGCCTGCAGGCGCTCGACCACGCCGGCGACCTGCCGGGCCTCGTTGTGCTGGTGGACGGCCAGCAGCGGCGGCCGGGGAGCGACGCCGGCCGCCTCCAGCAGGCGGCCGGTGCGACGGGTGTCCTCGCAGACGATCAGATCGGCCCCGGCCAGCGCCTCGACCCCTCGGGGGGCGAGGTCGCCGAGGTTGCCGATGGGCGTCCCCACCAGGATTAGGAGTCCGATGCTCATGGCAGGTCCGGGGTCTCGTCGCCGAGCGCGTCGGCGATCTCGAGCTGGTCGCCCACCGACACTCCCCAACGCCCGAAGGCCCCGGCCTCGGCCTCGACCACCGCCCGGGCCCGCCAGCGGGGTCGTCCGACCCGCCAGGGGACCATGGTCACGACGTCGAGGACGACCAGCTCGGCGTCGCAGTGGGCGACGTCGATGGCGAAGCGCATGCCGAGGGTGTGCACCGACGACGCCGGCCGCAGCAGCAACGCCCCGACCATCTGGTCACGGCCGAGCAGGCCCCGGGTGCGAGACCGCCATCCGTCGGCCACCTCCACCGAGGCCAGCACGTCGCCGTCTCGCAGTAGCCAGGGCACGCCCCATGGTCGCACCGGCAATCGTGGGGGACGCGTCGCTGACGGGGAACCTGTTGACATGCGCAACGATCTTCGCGACCATCGCCGTAACGGCGTTCTCGATGGTTCGCTGCCGACAATGGGGGTCTCAGTCGCATGCGCTTCTCCACGTTCCACGTGCCCATCACGCCGGGGGCGGAGGCCGACACGGCCGTCCTCGACTCGCTCATCGAGCGGATCTTCATCGCCGATGAGGGCGGGTTCGCCGGCATCTACGGCCCCGAGCACCACTTCGACAACTACACGACCTACGGCAACAACTTCCTGCTGATGTCGTACCTCGCCCCCCAGCTCAGGCAGGCCTGGGTGGGCATGTCGCTGGTGGTGGTGCCCATGCACCACCCGGCCCGGCTGGCCGAGATGGCCAACCTCATGGACCAGCTGACCAAGGGCAAGTTCATCCTCGGCATCGGTGGGGGTGGCATCCCGCTCGAGTCGGCCGGCTTCAACCTCCACACCGCCGACCAGTACGACATCCACACCGAGAACTTCGACGTGGTGACCCAGCTGTGGGGGAAGAAGGTCGACGACCCACCGATCGAGTTCGAGGTCCGCGACCTCTACAAGGGCACGCTCTACCAGCGGATCATGCCCGCCGCTTACCGGCCCGACGGCCCGTTCGTGAAGCTGGCCATTACCAGCCCCGACCGCCTCGACCGGGCGGCCGAGCACGGCTGGGCCGCCTTCGCCGGCGGCCCGATGCTGCCCCTGTTCAAGAAGAAGCTCCGGGAGCACGGCCACTCCGAGGCCAAGATCGACGAGATCCTGACCTGGACCTCGGGCACCGGGACCCTCCACGTGGCCGAGACCGAGGAGCAGGCCCGCACCGAGATGCTCGGCCAACTCCGGACCCGGACCGACTGGGTGCAGGGCGAGTACGCCCTCGAGGAGAAGACCGTCAACCAGTGGATGCGGCTCAAGCACGAGGGCTTCGGCCGGGCCCCGGCCCGCGACGAGGACCTGCTCGGCCGGGCCATTTACGGAACCCCCGAGACCGTCATCGAGAAGCTCAAGCCGATGGCCGACATGGGCACCCGCGAGGTGCTGCTGATGATGGACAACGGCATCCAGACGCCCGAGCGCATGGCCGAGCACAAGCGCTGCATGGAGCTGTTCACCCAGGAGGTCGTGCCCTTCTTCGACACCTACGTGCCCGATGTCGAGGCCGGCCGGGCCGCCCTGCGGGAACAGCTCGAGAACATGCCCCCGCCGATGCGGGCCGGCCTGGGAGACATCGACACCGAGGAGCTCCTCGAGCTCGTCTGACGGGCCTTCCCCTCGTTCTCGGCGCGCCACGTCCGACATACCGGACGGAGCGCGCCGAGACCGGCGGGGGGCGGGGGCGGCCGGGGGGCCACACCGGCTCAGACGTTGAAGCGGAACTCGCAGACGTCGCCGTCGGCGACCTCGTAGTCCTTGCCCTCGATGCGGAGCTTGCCCACGTCTCGAGCCTTGGACCACGACCCGAGCTCCAGCAGCTCGTCCCACCGGACCACCTCGGCCTTGATGAAGCCTCGCTGGAAGTCGGTGTGGATGACCCCAGCGGCCTCGGGAGCGGTGGCCCCGGCCCGGAAGGTCCAGGCCCTGCTCTCCTTCTCCCCGGTGGTGAAGAAGGTGCGGCGGCCGAGCAGCCGGTAGGCGGCATGCACCAGTCGGGGCAGCGCCCCCTCGTCGAGCCCGTAGCCATCGAGCATCTCCGCTCGCTCGTCGGCGTCGAGCTGGGCCGCCTCGGCCTCGAGCTGGACGCAGATGGGCAGGACCTCGGCCCCGGCACCGAACGCCTCGGCCAACGGGGCGGCCAGCTCGTCGGCCCGGTCGAGGTCGTCCTCCCCGATGTTCACCACCACCAACACCGCCTTGTTGGTGAGCAGGAACCAGGGGCGCAGGAGGGCCCGGTGCTCGGCGCTCATGGCCGACCGGTAGAGAGGCGTCCCCTCCGACAGCACCGCCACCGCGGCGTCGAGGGCGTCGACCTCGGCCAGCAGGGCCTTGTCTCCCTTGGCCGCCTTGCGCTGGCGATCGACCTTGCCCTCGACCGAGGCCAGGTCGGCCAGCGCCAGTTCGGTCTCCACCACCGCCAGGTGCTCGAGCGGTTCGGTCGGCCCCATCACGTCGGCGTCGGTGAAGGCCCGCAGGACGAACACGATGGCGTCGACCTCGCGGATGTGGGCCAGGAAGCGGTTGCCCAGGCCCTCACCCTGGTTGGCCCCCTCGACCAGACCACCGATGTCCACGAACTCGACGGTGGCCGGCACCACCTTGGCGCTCTTGGACAGCGCCGCCAGCCGGGTCAGCCGCTCGTCGGGTACCACCGCCACCCCCACGTTCGGGTCGACAGTGGCGAACGGGTAGGCGGCGGCCAGGGCCGAACCCCCGGAGAGGGCGTTGAACAGCGAGCTCTTGCCGGCGTTGGGCAGGCCGACGAACCCGAAGCGCTCCATGGGGCCGCTCACCGTACCGGCCGAGCCGGCGAACCTGGCCCTACGGGCTAGGAGCGGGGCGTGAAGCGGAAGCGCCACACCGCCACCGCGGCGCCGCCGACGCCCCAGGCGGCGATGATCGCCAGGTCACGGGGGGCGAACGCCGAGCCGGTGGCCGCCGGGTCGAACGCTTGGAGCATGGCCTGGAAGAGGTGGCGGACGGGGAACAACCCGGCGACGGTGAGCAGCCACTCGGTCTTCTGCAGTTCGGACTCGGGGATGAAGATCCCCGAGATGAAGTAGAGCGGCAGCAGGATCCCGTTGGTGACGGCGGCCGCCGAGTCCTCGTTGGGGATGATCAGGGTCATGGCGAAGCCGAGGCAGCAGCCGGCGGCAGCCCCGACGACGAGGGTCACGAGCACCGCCGGCATGGTGGTGGTCGGGATGTCGACGCCGTAGACCAGCCGCCCGATGAGCAGCACGATCACCGTCAGGAGCAGGGTCACGACGATCCGGGTAACGACCTGGCCGGCGAGGAACACCCAGCGGGGCAGCGGGGTGGCCTCGACCCGCTTGAGGATCTCCCGGTCGCGAGCGACGACCAGTGAGAAGGCCAGGCTCACCACCGTGGTGGAGACGATCGAGAGCGCCAGGATGCTGGGCACGTAGTAGGTGGCGCCCTTGATCACCCCACCGGCGACCTCGATCTCGGCGTTGCCGAAGATGGTGGTGAACAGGAACAGGAAGATCAGCGGCAGGAGGAAGGTGAAGAAGACCGAGGCCGGATTACGGAAGAAGACCTTCAGGTCGGACCGGGTCTGGTGCCGGAGGAGGCGCAGGGCCCTCACGTGAGCGGAGCCTCGTCGGTGAGCTGGAGGTAGACGTCCTCGAGCGACGGTCGCCGGGCCTCCAGTCCCTCCAGGGCCACCCCCGACGCCTCGGCCCAGGTGCAGAGGAGGGCCAGGTCGGCGACCGGACTGCGGGTCTCGATCAGGGTCTGGCCGTCGGCGTCGACGCGGACCGCACCAGCCAACCCGTGGGGCAGCGGCGGTGTCGGGTCGGCCGGCAGCCGGAAGGTGATGGCGGTGACCTGCAGCGCGGCCCCGCCGATGTCAGCCGGCCGACCCTCGGCCACGATCCGCCCCGCCTTGATGATCGCCACCCGGTCGGCCAAGGCCTCGGCCTCGTCGAGGTAGTGGGTGGTGAGGAAGACGGTCTTGCCGAGGTCGCGCAGCCCCTCGATCATCGTCCAGGCGTCACGTCGGGCCGCAGGGTCGAAGCCGGTGGTCGGCTCGTCGAGGAAGAGAAGTTCGGGGTCGCCGATCAGGGCCAGGGCCACGTCGAGGCGTCGGCGCTGCCCGCCCGAGAGCCGGCGGGCCCGCTTGGCGGCGTGCTCGGTCAGCCCGACCACGCCGAGAACGTGGTCGACGCCGAGAGGTCGCTCGTAGTAGCCGGCGAACAGCTCGACCAGCTCCCGGGCGGTCAGCTCCCGCTGGATGTCCCCACTCTGGAGCACCACCCCGACTCGCGCCCGCCAGGCCCGGTCGGGGTGCGCCGGGTCGACACCCAGCACCGATACGTCGCCGGCGTCCCGGCTGCGGTAGCCCTCGAGGATCTCGACGGTCGACGTCTTGCCGGCCCCGTTCGGCCCGAGGAAGGCGAACACCTCGCCGGTCTCGACGGTGAGGTCGATGCCGGCCACGGCCACGGCTCCCCCGTACGACTTGCGCAGGCCGCGCACGACGATGGCGGGCTCAGGCACGTCGGCGGAGGCTAACGGCTCGCCTGGAAACGACCGCGACCGCCCACGCGGGCCCGGGCCGGACGCGAACAACCTGGTCATGGGCATACGACTTACGCCACGACACGTCTTTGCCGTTCAAGCTTCCAAGAGTTTCGATCGATAGACGTTCCTCGGCCCACCACCGGTGGGCCACTGGGGGGAACCACATGGCGACAGCAGACGATCGAGAGGGCAGGGTGCACGACTCGCTCACCGGCGTCCTGAGTCGAGCCGCCTTCGTGCCAAACCTTCGCCAAATCCTGGCTCGCTCGGCGCGGCGCTCGGCGCCCGTCGGAATGCTGGTGCTCAACGTCGACAACACCGCCATGATCAACGACGCCTGGGGGCGGGACTTCGGCGATGCCGTACTGGTCGAGATTGCGGCCTGCTTGGTGGAGGAGTGCCGAGACGGCGACGTGGTCGCCCGGCTCGGTGGCGACGAGTTCGCGGTCGTCCTCGACGACACACCCACCCTGGCCGTGATCGGGGTCGCCGAGCGACTCGGCGATGTCTTGCGCCGGGGAGTGACGGCCCAGGGTCGTCACCTGCCGATCCACGCCAGCATCGGCGCGGCGATGACCTGGGGCACCGAGGGCCCCGATGCCCTGGTGCGCAACGCCGAGATCGCGATGCGGGCTGCCAAGCGAGCCGGCAAGGACGACATCGAGCTGTTCGACGCCGACGTGCACGGCCACTCGCTGGCCCGGGTGGCGCTGGCCGCCTCCCTCGACGAGGCGATCGCCAGCGGCCAGATCACTCTCCGCTACCAGCCCATCGTCGACCTGGTCACCGGCGAGGCGCTGGGGCTCGAGGCGTTGGCCCGGTGGGAGCACCCGGTCCACGGAGAACTGCCGGCCGGCGACTTCATCGGCATCGCCGAGGAGACTGGGCTCATCGTCCCCCTCGGCCGCCAGGTCGTGGCCGAGGCCTGCGCGCAGGT
>JANNNX010000031.1:0-4652 GCA_031398745.1 Actinomycetes bacterium | reverse complement strand
CCATCGTGGTCCTCGGCGCCGCCCAGTACTCGGGGACGCCGTCGGGCGTGCTGCGGGGTCGGCTCGACCACGCCTACGAGCTGTACCGCGAGGGGCTGGCGCCGACCATCGTGCTCACCGGGGGCGGCCTGCCCGGTGACGAGTTCACCGAGGCGTCGGCCGGCGAGTCGTACCTCCTCGGCAAGGGGGTCCCCGAGGCCGACCTGCTGCTCGAGAGCGGTGGGCGCAACACCTGGGAGAGCCTGTCGGCGGCCTCGTACTTCCTGCGCGACCGGGGGATCAGGACCGTGGTTCTGGTGTCGAGCCCCTACCACGCGCTGCGCACCGAGCGCATCGCCGACGAGGTCGGCCTCGACGGGCACGCCTCGCCGTCGCGGGCCGAGCGAGAGGGGATCGGGGCCCAATTGGTGCACTTGGGGCGTGAGACGGTAGCCGTCGGGGTCGGGCGGATCATCGGCTACCGGCACCTGACCCAGCTCGAGGAGCGCCTGGCCGAGGGCGGGGCCGAGGTGGCGTCGCGCTAACCTCGTCGCTCCACCTTCGGGGGTGGTGTAATCGGCAACACAACTGGTTCTGGTCCAGTTATTCGGGGTTCGAGTCCTCGCCCCCGAGCGGCCCGCAGCGGCGGGAACACAGCACGGCCCCATCGTCTAGAGGCCTAGGACATCACCCTCTCAAGGTGGAGGCACGGGTTCGAATCCCGTTGGGGCTGCCATCGAGCACCGACCATCACCCGCCCGCTCCGAGCCGGCGGGTGGTGGTCGGTCTCTGGGTGCGTCTCGCCTCTTACTAGGACCGATTCGCAATAGTAGGGTCGTGGGCATCCGCCGCCACCGGTCCACCTCTCTCGTCAGTGTTGCCGTGTTGGCCGTGGCCGTGGTCGTGGCCGTCACCGGGGCCGGCTGCGGGTCGTCCGAGGGGGACTCGCAAGACCCGGACGGCGAGGGCAACTCGGCCCGTCGGGCGGCGGTGGCTGCCTTCCAGTGCCCGGTGGACGGGTCCGACGTGGGGGCTGACGGCATCGAGACCGGGGCCACCAGCCCGGAGGGACCGCGCCGGGCGCTGCGGGTGGTGACCACGGTGGCGCCGATCACCTCGATCGTGGCCAACGTCGCCGGTGACCGAGTCGAGGTCGAGGGCGTGATCCCCGAGGGCGAGGACTCCCACACCTACGAGCCCAAGCCCCGCGTGGCCGAGGTCCTGGCCACCGCCGATCTGGTGTTCGTCAACGGCCTTCAGCTCGAGGACCCAACCCGCGAGCTG
Source organism: Actinomycetes bacterium (assembly GCA_031398745.1). Classification (GTDB taxonomy): domain Bacteria; phylum Actinomycetota; class Acidimicrobiia; order Acidimicrobiales; family CADCSY01; genus JANNNX01. The sequence goes on along the minus strand of JANNNX010000031.1, from coordinate 3,389 downwards.
GCCGAGGCGAACCTGGCGGACGGGGCCGAGGTGATCGAGCTGGGCACGCTCGCCCTCACCGAGGACCAGTACCTGTACGACTTCTCGTTCCCCGAGTCCGAGGGCAAGCCCAACCCCCACCTCTGGACGAATCCGCCGATGGCCGGGTGCTACGCCACCCTGGCGGCGGTGGCCCTGGCCAACGCCGATCCCCGCGGGGCCGACGGCTATCGGGCCAACGCCGAGGCCTACAACGAGCGGGTCGGTGCACTGGACCAGGCCATGGTCGCGGCCACCGCCTCGGTCCCGGCGGCCAACCGCAAGCTGCTCACCTACCACGACGCCTACGCCTACTTCGCGGCTCGCTACGGCTGGACAGTGATCGGCGCCATCCAGGTCTCCAGCTTCGAGGACCCCACGGCCAAGGAGGTGGCCTCGCTGATCGAGCAGGTGGAGCGAGCGGCGGTGCCCGCCATCTTCGGATCGGAGGTATTCCCGAGCGACGTCCTGTCCCAGATCGGCCGGGAGGCGGGCGTCGACTACGTCGACGCCCTGCGCGACGACGACCTACCGGGGGGCCCCGGCGACCGGGGCCACTCTCTGCTCGGGCTCCTCCAGTTCGACTTCGTGACCATGGTCGAGGCCCTCGGCGGCGATGCCGAGGGCCTGGGAGCCTTCGATCCGTCCGACGTGGTGGCCGACACCGCCACCTACCCGCAGTGAGCGCCGCTCCCGCCCCCGACGCGGGCCGGCCGTTGCTCGAGCTCCGGGGGGTCAGCGTCGACTTCGGCGGACCCCGGGTGCTCGAGGATGTGAGCCTGGCCTTGGCCCCGGGTGCCTTCGTGGGCGTGGTCGGACCGTCGGGTGGGGGCAAGAGCACCCTGCTGCGGGTGATTCTGGGCTCGGCCGATCCCCGGCGGGGGGAAGTCGAGCGACGACGCGGTCTGCGCATCGGCTACGTGCCCCAGGTGGAGACCATCGACTGGAGCTTCCCGGTCACCGTCGACGACGTCGTGCTGATGTCGCGCCGGACTGCCCGACGGCTGTCGTGGCCTCGGCCGTCGGCCACCGAGCGTCGAGTGGCGGCCCAGGTCCTCGACCGGCTCGGCATCGGCGATCTTGGTCGACGTCACATCCGCCAGCTGTCGGGGGGCCAGCAGCAGCGGGTGTTCGTCGCCCGAGCCCTCGTCGGCGAGCCCGAGATGCTGCTGCTCGACGAGCCGACGTCGGGGGTCGACGTCCGCACCCGCCACGAGGTCCTCCACCTGTTGTCCGAGCTGCACGCCGGGGGCCTCGCCATCCTCCTCACCACCCACGACCTCAACGGCCTGGCCACCCACCTCCCCGAGTTGGTCTGCCTCAACCGCCGGGTGACCGGCCGGGGCGCACCCCATGACGTGCTCACCAGCGAGGTGCTGGAGGCGACCTACGGCGCCCCCATGGACGTGCTGGAGCATGCCGGGCTGCCCCTGGTCGTCGATCGCCACGGTGTGTCCGGGGTCGGTGCCCACGACAGCTGGGCCTCCTGAGGGACTCCCCGTGGACCTGCTGCTCGATCCCTTCCAGTTCGCCTTCCTCCGTCACGCCCTGGTGGTGTGCACGGTGGCCGGCGGTCTGTGCGGCCTGCTGGGGGTCTACGTGACGCTGCGGGGCATGAGCTACATCGGCCACGGCCTCAGCCATGCCATCTTCGGTGGGGCCGCAGTGTGTGCCGCCCTGGGCATCAACTACCTCGTCGGGGCCGGGCTCTGGGGCCTGGCGTCGGGGCTGGCGGTGAGCCGCATCACCCGCCGACGGGCCATCGGCGGCGACGCCGCCATCGGGGTGGTCACCACCGCCGGGTTCGCCTTGGGGATCGCCCTCCTCGGGCTCTTCACCCGGGTCCGCCGCAGCATCGAGGCCACCGTCTTCGGCAGCGTGCTGGGCGTGACCACCACCGACCTGTGGATCGTCGTCGGCGTCACCGCGGTCACGGTGGTGGTCGTGGTGCTGGCCTACCGGCCCCTGCTGTTCAGCACCTTCGACCCGGAGGTGGCCGAGGCTTCCGGGGTCGACGTGGCCCGGGTCGACGCCGTGCTCATGCTCCTCGTGAGCTTCGCCATCCTGGCCAGCATGAAGGTGCTCGGCGTCACCCTGGTGGCCGCCGCGCTGGTCATCCCGCCGACCGTGGCCCGGCTGCTGACCCACTCCTTCGGGCGCATGCTCGTGCTGTCCAGCGCCATCGGGGCGACGGCTGGCCTCGGCGGGATGTATCTGAGCTACCACCTCGACATCTCGTCGGGAGCGACCATCGTCCTCGTGAACTTCGTGGTGTTCGCGGTGGCCTACGGGGCGACATCCCGCCCGGGGGCTCCGAGCCGCCGGGTCGCATCCTGAGGGGGTGCTTGGCTGGGGCGCCAAGGTGGTCGATGCTGGCGGGGATGGGTCTATGGCAAAAGAGGAGCGGCCGCGTCCCCGCCCCTCCCGGCACGGCCGGCCGACGGGGCGGGTGGCGCGGGTGGCGAGGGGCCGGGCTGGCGACGGTCGCCTTGCTGGTGACGCCGTTGCCGGGTGACGCCGCGACCAACCCCGCCGACGCGGCCTCCGTGCGCTGGGCCTCGATCATGGAGGGTCACCTCGTCCGACAGGCGGAGCTGGCGGAGCTGACCGTCGAGCTGAGTGCCGATCCGGCGGTCCGTGGGGTGGCCGAGGCATCGGCCATCGAGCTGCGGGAGGCCCAGGCCGAGCTGGCGGCATGGCTCGGCCACCGCCACGGCCTCGTCGATCCCGCCGAGTCCGAGGCGCGGGTCGGGCGGTTGCGGTGGTCGTGCTCGCTTTCGCCGGTGCCGACCGACGACGACGCACTCCTCCGCCAGGCGGAGCCGGACCGGCTGGGCCACGAGTTCGCCGAGGTGCAGCTCGGCCGGGCCGTCGAGGGCCGGCGGCTGGCGGCCGACCCACCGCCGTCCATGGCGGGCTGGGCCCGCCGGGTGCAGGAGGTCGAACGGACGGTCCTGCACGCTCTGGTACCCCTCCTGCCACCCACGGATCAGGGTCTTGCCGCCGCCGCCTGAACGCCGGGACGCGGCGGTCCGACCGGTGGTGGTCGCGGTGCAGCACGTCGAGGCCGAGGGCCCCTCGGCCATCGCCACCACCCTGGAGCGGGCCGGCATCGAGGTTCGGGTCATCCGCGTCGATCGCCAGGAGGCGGTGCCCGCGACCGTCGACGGTCTGGCCGGGGTGGTGGTCATGGGCGGACCGATGTCGGCGGCCAGCGACGAGGGCTTCCCGAGCCGGTCCGACGAGCTGGCCTTGCTGGCCGATGCTCTCGCCCGTGGCGTTCCCATCTTGGGCGTGTGCCTGGGGGCCCAGCTGCTGGCCGCGGCGGCGGGCGGACGGGTGCTCGACGGCCACGGCCCCGAGGTCGGGTG
>JANNNX010000075.1:0-5107 GCA_031398745.1 Actinomycetes bacterium | reverse complement strand
GGGTTGCTTGGCTTCCGGACTCCCACCGCCATGCACCCCGCCCCGAGCCAGCCCCGGCCGCGCGGCCGAGCACCCCGGCCCGCCCCCAGACCCGGCCGAGCGGCCGAGCGACCCGGCCCACCCCGGCCCGGCCCGGCCGGGGTGCGGGCCACCGCTAGCCTCCGCGGTGATGTCCGAGTCGCCTCTCGCCGTGCGTCTGGCCGACCTGGCCGCCCGCAAGGACGAGGCTCTCCACGCCGGCTCCGAGCGGGCCGTCGAGCGCCAGCACGCCCGGGGCAAGCTGCTGGCCCGGGAGCGCCTCGACCTCCTCCTCGACCCGGGCTCCTTCCACGAGATCGACCTCCTGGCCCGCCATCGCTCGCAGGCCGTGGGGCTGGAGGGTGAGCGGCCCTACACCGACGGCGTGGTCACCGGGTGGGGCGCCATCGACGGGCGCCGAGTGCTCGTGTTCTCCCAGGACTTCACCGTGTTCGGCGGCTCCCTGGGCGAGGTCTTCGCCGAGAAGATCCAGAAGGTCATGGACCTCGCCATCTCGGTCGGGGTACCCGTCATCGGGATCAACGACGGGTCCGGCGCCCGCATCCAGGAGGGGGTGGTGGCGCTCGACGGCTACGGCGGGATCTTCCTCCGCAACGTCGCCGCGTCGGGGGTCGTCCCCCAGCTCAGCCTGATCATGGGCCCCTGCGCCGGCGGCGCGGTCTACTCGCCGGCCCTCACCGACTTCGTGTTCATGGTCCGCGAGACCTCGCACATGTTCATCACCGGCCCCGACGTGGTGCGCACGGTGACCGGCGAGGAGGTCACTCTGGAAGAGCTCGGCGGAGCCATGACCCATGCCACCAAGTCGGGGGTGGCCACCCACGTGGCCGACGACGAGCGGGCGTGCCTGGCCTCGGTGCGCGAGCTGCTGGGCTACCTACCGGCGAACAACCGCGAGCTGCCCCCGGCCCTGTCGCCCACCGACGATCCCGACCGGAGCTGCCCGGAACTGGTCGACCTGGTTCCGGCCGGTTCGAACGACCGCTACGACATGGTCGAGGTGGTCAAGACCGTGGTCGACGACGGCGAGCTCTTCGAGCACCACCCCCACTTCGCCCGCAACGTGCTCTGCGGGTTCGCCCGGCTCGACGGCCACGTGGTCGGGGTGGTGGCCAACCAGCCGGCGGTGCTGGCCGGCGTGCTCGACACCGACTCGTCGGAGAAAGCGGCCCGCTTCGTGCGGACCTGCGACTCCTTCAACATCCCGATCGTCGCCTTCGTCGATGCGCCCGGCTTCCTCCCCGGGGTCGACCAGGAGCACGGTGGGCTCATCCGCCACGCGGCCAAGCTGCTCTACGCCTTCGCCGAGGCCACCGTGCCCCGCATCCAGATCATCACCCGCAAGGCCTACGGGGCGGCCTACGTGGTCATGAACTCCAAGGCCATCGGCGCCGACCTGGCCTACGCCTGGCCCTCGGCCGAGCTGGCGGTGATGAACCCGGCGGGGGCGGTCGACCTGCTGCACCGCCGTGACATCCAGGCCGCCCCCGACCCCGACGAGCGCCGGGCCGAGCTGCTCGACGACTACAACGAGCGCCACGCCAGCCCGTACGTGGCCGCCGAGCGGGGCTACATCGACGACGTGATCGACCCGGCCGAGACCCGCACCAAGCTCATCGCCGGGTTGGCCATGTTGCGGGGCAAGCGGGTCGAGCCGATCCCCCGCAAGCACGGCAACATCCCGCTCTGACCTCGCCGCCCGCGCCCAGCCCCTGATGCCCCGGAACCGCCCCACCGACACCGAACTGGCTGCCATCCGAGCGGCTCTCGAACAGCTGTGGCCCCGAGCCCGCGGAGGTGCGGGGGGCGGTGTCCGCCCGCCGGTGCCGGCCTGGCGGTTCTCGGGGCGCTGGTGGCACGCCGACGACCGCCGCGACCGCGCGCCGTCGTGAGCGACGACGCGGGCGTCGACCCTGAGGACCGCCACCGGCGGCCCGTGTGCAGCTACGAGGGCTCGACCTACCAGTCGCGCTTTTGGGACTCGGGTCAGCGCGCCTACGAGGACGGTAGCGAGGCGGTCGCCCTGGCGGCCCTGCTCCCGCCGGGCGGGGCCCGGTTGCTGGAGGTCGGGGCCGGGGCCGGCCGCAACACCGCCCGCTACACGGGCTTCGAGCAGGTGGTGCTGCTCGACTACTCCCGCAGCCAGCTCGAGCAGGCCCGGGAGCGCCTCGGGCCCTCCGAGCGCTACACCTACGTGGCCGCCGACGTCTACCGGCTGCCGTTCGTCGCGGGAGCGTTCGACGGGGCGACCATGATCCGGGTCGCGCACCACCTGGTCGAGCCGGCCGCGGCGCTGGCCGGCCTGCATCGGGTGCTGGCGCCCGGGGCGGTGCTGATCCTCGAGTTCGCCAACAAGCGAAACCTCAAGGCCATCGCCCGCTGGGCGTTGCGCCGCCAGCAGTGGAGCCCCTTCGACCGCCAGCCGGCCGAGATCCTCGAGCTGAACTACGACTTCCATCCCGGGGCGATGCTCGAGGACGTGGCCGCCGTCGGCTTCGAGGTCGACGAGCTGCGGTCGCTGTCGTACCTCCGACTGGGAGCCTTCAAGCGGGCGCTACCGACCTCCGCGCTGGTGACCATCGATCGCTGGCTCCAGCCCACGGGACGCTGGGTGCAGCTCTCGCCCAGTGTGTTCGTGCGGGCCCGCGTGGCCGGCGACGCGCCCGCGGAACTCCCGACCCGCGTGTTCTGCTGCCCCGAGTGCGCGGCGACCGATCTGGCCGACGGGGGTGACCACCTGGCCTGCTCGGGCTGCGGTCGCCACTGGCCAGTGGTCGACGGCATCCACGACTTCCGCCAGCCGCGCTAGGCCGGCTGCCCGGCGGGGCTCACCACGACTCGGAGGGCTCGGCCGCCGCCACTTCGATACGGGTCCGACCCCACTCCCGGGCCGCGGTGCGGGCCCGTTCGGCGGCTGCCAGCAGCTCGTCGGCGTCGAGCCCGTGGGTGGGGTAGCTGGCCACCCCGGCCCAGAGCACGAGCGACTCGCCCCGCTCCTCGGCCAAGGTGCGGCGGAACCGCTCGATGGTCCAGACCGCGCCGTCATCTGCGGTCTGCTCGAGGATCAGGCCGAAGCCGCCGTCGAGGAGCCGGCACGAGACGTCGGACTCCCGGAGCAGCGCCAGCAGGCCGCGAGAGACCGCTTCGGCCAGGTCGGGCGGGCACCACCGGACGCCGTCGCCCTCGTCCTCGATCACGGTGAAGACCACGACCGTGAGCGGCCGGAGCACCCTGCGGGCGGCGGCTACCCGGGTCGGCAGGCTGACCCGGAAGTAGGCGTCGTCGAGGAGACCGGTGTCGGGGTCTCGCCAGGCGTCGGTCATGCTCGGTCGTCGTCTCCGGTGTCGTCGGGCCAGCGCCCGGGAGCGGGCCTCCCGGAGAGAGCATCGGTCAGCAGGTCGAGGTACTGGAGCCTGGGGATCGACCGGGCGCCCAGCTGCCGGAGGTGGGGAGTGGCCCATTGGAGGTCGAGCAGCCACGCCCCGTCGAGGGCCAGCAGCGACACCAGGTGGACCAGGGCAACCTTCGACGCGTCGGTGGCGCGGTGGAACATCGACTCGCCAGCGAACAGGGCGCCGACCCGTACCCCGTAGAGACCCCCGACCAACTCGCCCGACGACGACCAGGCCTCGATCGAGTGCGCCCAGCCGAGCTCGTGGAGACGGCGGTAGGCGGCGGCCACCTCGGCATCGATCCATCCGCCGGGGCGGGTGGGCGCCGCGCACGCCGTCACCACCTGGTCGAAGGCGACATTGAGCGAGCACCGGTAGCGGCGCGTCGAGCGCCGCAGCGATCGCGACACGACGAGATCGGCGAGCGGCAGCACCCCCCGGGGGTCGGGTGACCACCAGCCCACCGTGCCCGCAGGGGGCTGCCCGTCCTCGCCATCCGCCGGCGGTCGAGACACCCCGGTGAGCGGCATCGGGAACAGCCCCGCCCGGTAGGCGGCGAGGAGGGTGCCGGGCTCGAGATCGGCGCCGGCCGCCACCAGCCCGTGCTCGTCGGCACCGTCGACCGACGGCATCGCCCAGCGTGACGGGGGCGGCTCGGTCGCCATCGAGTCGCCTACCGTACGGCGCCATGACTGGTCCCCTGGCCCTGGTGGGCGGCGACGAGTGGGGCGACGGGTGCTCGTTCGACGCCGAGCTCCTGGAGGCGTCGGGGGCCACCGAGGTGCTGGTGCTGGCCGCGGCCGCCGCTTATGAGCACCCGGCCCGAGCGATCGACCGGGCCCGGGCCTGGTTCGAGGGCCTCGGCGTGGCGGTGCGATCGTCATCGGTGCTCCAGCGCGGCGACGCCCTCGACCAGGCCCGGGCCGACGAGGTCCGAGCGGCCCGGTTCGTCTATCTCGCCGACGGGTCGTCCCTGCACCTGCGCTCGGTGCTGAAGGACACCCCGGTGCTCGAGGCGCTGCGGGCCACCTGGGCCGAGGGGGCGGCGGTGGCGGGCTCGGGCGCGGCCGCCGAGGTGCTGTGCGACCCGATGGTCGACCCCCGGGGCGGAGCGTTCACCGTCGGTCTCGGGCTCGTGCCGGGTGTGACCGTGGTGGCCCAGGCCGAGGCGACCTTCGCTCACGACCACCGACGCACGCTCGAGCTGGCCGACGCCACTCTGGCCGTCGTCGGGGTGCCGGCCCGCACCGCGCTGGTGGCCGACGACGGCGGCTGGCGGTCGGCCGGTGTCGGCCAGGTGGTCGTGCACCGGGCCGGCCGGCCGGTCGACATCTCCACCCTGGCGCCACTCGCCCCACCCTCGTAGGGCCGGGCCGCCGCGGTCAGGGGGCGGTGGTCGTCGTGCTGGTGTCGGTGGTGGTGCTGGTCGTGGTGGTGGTGGTGGTCTTCGCCGTCTCGGTGATGTCGATCCCCGTCACCGTGACCTCCCGGGTCGGGACGCCATCACCCGATTCCGGCGCCAGCCCCACGATCGTCTTGACCACGTCGAGCCCGCTGGTGATCTGGCCGAAGAGGGCATAGTCGGGCGTGCCCAGCGAGTTGGGGCCGGTGTAGGCGAACCACTGGCTGCCCCCGGTGTCGGGGCCCGAGTTGGCCATGGCGATCGATCCCTCGAC
>JANNNX010000039.1:0-30182 GCA_031398745.1 Actinomycetes bacterium | reverse complement strand
AGGCGTTCGGCCGCGACCGCCGGCTGCCCGTGACCAATGGCTACCGGGGATGATCTCCCCGCCCCCTCGCTCGTTGACCGACCACGGCCGGGTCGTGGCTCGGCATCGCCACCTGGCCCGGCGCCTCTACGAGGTGCTCGGGGGCTCGGTCCAGGCCTTGACCGACCCGGCCACCGAAGTCCGGACCGCCACTGCCGCTCGGCGCTGGGCACTGGTCGCCGACGAGCTGGCGGCGCTGCTCCCGGAGGTGCCTACCGCCGAGTTCCCGCCCTTCGCCCCCGACGCCGATGACCCGTTGGTGGCGCGGGTCGAGCGGATCGCGGCCCTGTCCGACGCCACCGAACGGGTCGCGGCGGTCGAGCGCGAAGTGCTGCCGGCCTGGTCCGTCGTCGTGGCCGCCGACCTGGCCGCGGCTTCTCCCGCCACCGACGGTGCGCTCCTTCGGGTCCTCGGCGCGTTGGCCGATCGGTTGGCACCGGCCGGCGCGCCCACCGACGGGAGCCGGTCGGCGTGATCCCGCACGAACACCGCCCGGTGGCCGGCAGCCGGGAGTGGGACGCCGGCACCTACGACCGCATCGCCGATCCCCAGTCCCGGTGGGGGGCCACCGTCCTCGATCGGCTCGATCCCGAGGGGGTCTCGGTGGTGCTCGACGCCGGCTGCGGCTCGGGCCGGGTCACCGAGCAGCTGCTCGAGCGACTCCCGACCGCGACCGTGGTCGCTCTCGACGGGTCCTCCGCCATGCTCGACGCGGCCCGAGCACGCCTGGCCGTCCACGCCGATCGGGTGCGCTACGTGCAGGCCGATCTGGCCGGGCCGTTGCCGGTGCCCGACATCGGAGTGGTCGACGCGATCGTCTCGACCGCCACCTTCCACTGGATCGCCGACCACGGCGCCCTCTTCCGCCACCTGGCCGACGTCGTCCGACCGGGTGGCCAGCTCGTCGCCCAGTGCGGCGGAGCCGGGAACATCGCCTCGGTCACCCGGGCCCTGCGCCAGGTCGGCGACGGGTGGCCCGGTCCGTGGACCTACGCCGGCGCCGAGGAGACCGAGCGCCGACTGGCCGAGGCCGGCTTCGTCGAGGCGGTGGCCTGGCTCCACGACGAGCCGACCACCTTCGAGTCCGAGGCGGCCTTCCGCCAGTTCCTGGAGACGGTGGTGCTGGGTGCTCACCTCGAGCGGCTCGCTGCCGACGACCGGGTGGCGTTCGTCGACGCGGTAGCAACCCAGCTCCCGGGCCACACCCTCGACTACGTCCGCCTCGATCTCAGCGCCCGCCGCGGCGCGGGGCGATGACCCCGGGGAGGCACCGCTAGCGTCTGGGCCATGAAGAAGCTGCTGTTCCTCGTGGTGCTCATCGCCCTCGGTGTCGTGGCCGCACGCCGCCTGCGCGAGATCTGAACCGAGCCACCCCTTCGGTCGGGTTCGCGGCCGGTGGCGTCGCGACCGCCGCCGCCCGCCGCCTCGACCACCACCACCAGGCGACGCCCGCCACCACCAAGAGCCCGAGGCCGCTGCCGGCGGTGGCCGTGGTCGCCGGTCCGGGCATCGACACCCGATCCCGCAGTCGCACCGGGTGGACGAAGCGGCGCACCTCCCAGCCCCGTTCTCGGGCGATGCGGGCCAGTGCCCGGTCGGGGTTGACCGCCACCGGGTGGCCCACCGCTTCGAGCATGGGGACGTCGGTGGCCGAATCGGAGTAGGCGTGGCTGGCGTCGAGATCGATGCCCCGCTCCAGGGCCAGTTCGTGCAGCACCACCGCCTTGGCCGGCCCGTAGACGTAGCGGTCGACCTGGCCGTTGTAGCGCCCGGCCTCGTCCAGCTGGGCCCGAGAGCCGATGGCGACATCGGCCCCCAGGTAGCCCGCCAGCGGGAGCACGACCTCCTCGGGTGACGCCGACACGATGACCACCAGGTGGCCTTCGGCCTGGTGTTGGCGGATCAGTTCGAGCGCCTCGTCGTAGACGATCGGCTCGATCACCGACACCAAGGCGTCGGCCACGATGGCCTCGACCTCGGCGTGGTCCCACCCCTTGGTCAGCACCAGGGCGGCGTTGCGGACCCGCTCCAGGCGGTCCTCGTCGGCGCCCAGGTAGCGGAACATCATCTGGTCGTAGATCGAGCGGATCAGCGGCCAGCGGCTCAGGAGCCCGGCCCGGTAGAGCGTCGGGCCGAACGCGACCATCGACGCTTGGGCGATGACCGTCTTGTCCAGGTCGAAGAAGGCGGCGATCACCGCACGCCAGGGTAGGAGGCCGCCGGCCGGCCCTTGCGGCGCGTCGGCGGTGAGGGCTACCGTCCCGCCGCCACTCCCCCGGCTCTGTCTGTCGCGTCCGAGGAGTGGCCCCGTGTTGGTCGCCTGCTGGTCGGTCAAGGGCGGGAGCGGCGTCACCGTCGTCTCCGTGGCCCTGGCCGGTGTCCTGTCCCACCACGCGCCCCGGGGCGCGGTGGTTGCCGACCTGGCCGGCGACGTGCCGGCGGTGCTCGGGCTCCCCGAGCCGTCCGGTCCCGGTCTCGTCGACTGGCTGGCGGCGGCTGACGACGTGCCCGCCGACGCCCTCGGCCGGCTCGAGATCGCGGCCCCCCACGGCGTCCGGGTGCTGCCCCGCGGCGGGGGGCTCTCCACCTCGGCCGTTGCCGGCTCGGCCCGACGGTTCGAGTTGCTGGCCGCCCTGCTGGCCGCCGACGGTCGACCGGTGGTGGCCGACTGCGGGGTGGGTCCGGCCGGCGCCGGGCTGGCCCTGGCGGCGGCCGCGCCGGTGTCGCTGCTGGTGATCCGGCCCTGCTACCTGGCGCTGCGCCGGGCCGCGGCCGCGCCCCTTCGGCCGTCGGGGGTGGTGTTGGTCGACGAGGTGGGCCGCTCGCTGGGTGCGGCCGAGGTCGAGGAGGTACTGGGCGTGCCCGTGCGGGCCGTGGTCCAGGTCGAGCCGGCGGTGGCTCGGGCGGTCGACGCCGGCCTGCTCGGGGCCCGCCCTCCTCGGGGCCTCAGCCGGTCGTTGCGCCATGCCGCGTGACGCCGCCGACGAGCTCGGGGGGCGGATTCACGCTCGCCTGGTGGCCGAGGCCGGGGGCGCGGTGCTCGCCCCGGGCCACCTCCGGGCCGAGGCGGCCCGGTTGGCGCTATCGGCCGACCCCCTGCTCGGGGCGGCCGAGCTCGGGGCAGTGGTCGAGGTGGTCGCCTCCCGGGTCGAGGGTCTCGGGCCCCTCGACCCCCTGCTGGCCGACGCCACCGTCACCGAGGTGATGGTCAACGGCACCGGCGAGGTGTGGGTGGAGCGTCACGGCCACCTCGAGCGGGCCGCAGTCCACCTGGATCGGCCGATGGTGGGCCTCCTGATCGAGCGGATCGTCGCGCCGCTGGGGCTGCGGGTGGATCGGACCTCGCCGATGGTCGACGCCCGGCTGCCGGACGGCTCGCGGATCAACGCGGTGGTGCCCCCGCTGGCCGTCGACGGCCCCTGCCTCACCATCCGTCGGTTCGGCGCCCGCGTCGTCGAGCTCGACTCGTGCTGTGCCCCGGGCGTCGCCGATCTGCTGCGCCGGGCCGTGGTCGAGCGGGCCAACATCGTCGTCTCCGGGGGGACCGGGGCCGGCAAGACCACCCTCCTCAACGCCCTGGCCGCGGCCATCCCTCCGGGTGAGCGCATCGTGACCGTCGAGGACGCGGCCGAGCTGCGGCTGGCCGCCGACCACGTGGTGCGCCTCGAGGCCCGACCGGCCAATGCCGAAGGCGTCGGCGAGGTCGGGATCCGCCAGCTCGTCCGCAACGCGCTGCGCATGCGCCCCGATCGGCTCCTGGTGGGCGAGGTCAGGGGGCCCGAAGCCCTGGACATGCTCCAGGCGATGAACACCGGCCACGAGGGGTCGCTGTCGACCTGCCACGCCAACTCGCCGCTCGACGCCCTTCGCCGGCTCGAGACCATGGTGCTCTCGGGAGCGGTGGCCCTGCCGCTGGATGTGGTCCGCGACCACCTGGCGGCGGCCGTCGACCTGGTCGTGCAGGTCGCCCGGCGTCCCGACGGGAGCCGGGCCGTGGTCGAGGTGGCCGAAGTGCTCCTGCCGTCGGCCGGCGAGACCGGTGGCGTGCGGGTCCGGCGGCTGGCCGACTCGTCCGGCGTCCGGGCCGCGGTGTCACGCCCCGCTCGGCGGGCGACGCCCCGGCCCGACGCCGAGCCGGCCTCGGAGGGGCGATGAGCGCGGGGGCCGAAGTGGTGGTGGCCGCCGGGTTCCTGGCCACCGTTGCAGCCCTCCGCCACGCCCGGGCCCAGTCGACGGTGGGACGACTCCGGGGCCGCCTGGTCCTTGTCGGCGAGCCGATGGGGGATGTCGAACGGGTGGCCGATCTGGTCGGGGCTGCGGGGGTGGTCGTCGACGGAGCGCCGGCGCCGCCGCGGTGGCTCGCCCGAGCCGTGGCCGAGGCCGGGTTGCCGGCCGGTGCTGCCCACCGCTGGCCGTGGTGGCCGGGAGCGGTCGCTCTCGCTGCTGTCCTGGGGTGGGCAGTCCGGGGGCCCGGCGCGGCGGCCGCGCTCGCCGCGGTCGTGGCGGTGGCACCGGTGGCTCTGCTCGTGGCTCGACGGGGGCAGGCCGAGCGCGATCTCGAGCGGGCCCTCCCCGAGGTGCTGGAGGACGTCGCCCGGATCCTGCGATCGGGGGCATCGCTGCCGGAGGCGATCGCGGGGGCCGGCGACCGGGCCGCCTCGGTGGTGGCCGGCGACCTGGCCACCGTGGCGTCAGCCGTCCGGCAGGGCATCGGGCTGGTCCCGGCCCTCGAGGCCTGGGCCCAGCACCGGGCATCGCCGGCGGTCCGCCTGGCCGCGGCTGCCCTCGGTCTGGCGGCCGAGGCCGGAGGGTCCCAGGCCCGTGCGGTCGACGGGATCGCGCAGACCCTCCGGGCCCGCACCGCGCTGGTCGGCGAGGTCCGAGCCCTCTCGTCCCAGGCCCGGTTGTCGGCCCTCGTCATCGGCGTGGCCCCGGTGGCGTTCACCGGGCTCACCCTCACCGCCGATCCGGCCACCGCCTCGTTCCTGCTCGACAGCTCTCTGGGCTGGTTGTGCCTGGGCGGTGGGCTCGGTCTCGACCTGGCTGGCGCGTGGTGGATGCAGCGCCTGTCTCGCATCGACCCATGAGCCCGGCGGGAGTGTTGGCCGGCGGGTGGCTGGCTCTCGGACTGGCGCTCGCCTGGCGGTGGCGTCCGATGCCCAGCCCGCTGATCGACCGGCTGGCCCGGGTCACGACCGGCGCGGGGGTCGGCCCGGGGGCGGCCGGGGAGACCGGCGGCCGCGGGGCCAGGTTCGATCGGGCCGCGGCCGAGCCCCTCGGGCGCCTGGTCCTGCGGGCCCTGGGCCAACCGCCGGGTGACGCGCGCCGGGTCGGACGGGCGGTGGTGGCCGGGCTGGTAACGCTTGCGGTCAGCACCGCGGCGGCGCCGGCGGTGGCGGCGTTGGTGTGGGCGATGCCGGCCCTAGTCGCCCGGCGTCGGCGAGCCGCCGAGGAGCGGTCGCTGGTGGCGACCCTCCCCGAGGTGGTCGACCTGTTCGTGCTGGCCGCCAGCGCCGGCCTGACCCTGGCCCTCGGGGTGCCGGCCGTGGCCCGCCGGTCACCCGAGCCGCTGGCATCCGCCCTGGGCCGGGCCGACCGCCAGGCCGCCGCCGGGCGGCCGCTGGCCGACTGCCTCGACGAGGTGGTCGGCCAACTCGGCGACGCCGTCCGGCCGCTGGTCGGCGTGCTGGTAGCCGGCGAGCGCTACGGGACGCCCACCCTCGAGCGTCTCTTGACGTTGGCCGACGAGGTGCGAGCCGACCGGCGGCGCCGAGCCGAAGAGGCCGCTCGCCGGGTCCCGGTCACGCTCTTGTTCCCCCTGGTCCTCTGCATCCTTCCCGCCTTCGGGCTGCTCACGGTGGCGCCCCTTCTCGCTGGTTCGTTCCGATCCCTCGGCAACTAGCCGGCCCATCCATCTCCTGCGAAAGGCTCACCGATGCTCTTGCTCTCGCTCTACGTCCGCGCCCAGGGCGCCCTTGCCGTCCGGTTCCGTCGCCAGGACGGTCAGACGACGGCCGAGTACGCCCTGGTGCTGTTGGGGGCGGCTGCCGTCGCTCTCCTCCTGGTGGCCTGGGCCAAGGACTCCAACCGCCTGGGTCGCCTCCTCGACGCGGTGTTCGACCGTGTGATCGACATGGTCAAGTGAGGCGCGGGATGGACCAGCGGGGGCAGGCGGCGGTGGAGCTCGCCCTTGTCCTGCCCCTGCTGGCCGCCCTCGCCCTCGGCCTCCTGCAGGTCGCGCTGGTCGTGCGCGATCAGGTGCTCGTCACCCACGCGGCCCGTGAGGGAGCCCGCCACGCCGCGGTCACGGCCGACCGGGGCGAGGTGGTCGCCGCGGTCGAGGGGGCCTCGTCGGGGCTCGATCCCCGTCGGATCGAGGTCTCGATCCGCGGTCGGGGTGAACCGGGCAGCCACGTGACGGTGACGGTCCGCTATGCCGCCCCCACCTCGGTCCCGGTGGTCGGAGCTCTGGTCGGCGATGTCGACCTGCGGGCCGAGGTGACCATGCGGGTCGAGGGCGACGGCTGAGCGGTCGTGGTGCTCAGCTGTCGCCCACCCCGAGCAGCAGGTCGAGCAGGGCGACTGCGCCGGCCTTGTCGAGCGGCTCGTTGAGGTTGCCGCACTTCGGCGACTGCACGCAGGACGGGCAGCCCTGGGCGCACGGGCACCCGGCGATGGCCTGGCGAGTGGCGTCGAGGTGGCTGATGCCGGCGGCGTAGCCGAGCTCGGCGATCCCGGCCCCGCCCGGGTACCCGTCGTAGATCACGATCGTCGGCCGGCCGGTGTCGGCCTGCAGGGGGGTGGACACCCCGCCGACGTCCCACCGGTCGCAGATCGTGAACAGCGGCAGCAGCCCGATGGCGGCGTGCTCGATGGCGTGCAGGGTCCCCGGCCAGGCCTCGGCCTCCAGGCCGGCGGCAAACAAGGCCATCGGGTCGATGATCCACCAGAAGGCCCGGGTGACCAGCCGGGTGGGAGGCAAGTCGAGCGGGACCGTCCCCCGTGCCGCGCCGGTGGCGGCATCTCGGCGCTGGTAGCCGGTGACCTGCTCGCTGACCTCGACCGAACCCAGGTGCAGGGTCGCGCCCCCGCCGTCCAAGGTCGTGGTGGCCTCGTCCTCGAGGATGCGGATGTCGGCGTGGCTCCGCACCTGGGTGTACTCGTCACCCGACGCCGGCGAGACCATCGCCACCCGCTCGGTCAGATCGAGTCGCTCGACCTCCCAGGTCTGGCCCTGGTGGAGGTACACGGCGCCCGGGTGCACCGTCGAGAGGGCCCGGATGCCGTCGACGGTGCCGATCAGACGGAGGTCGTGGTCGACGATGGCGACCTCCTCGGCCCAGCCCCCTCGCAGGCCCATCCTCGTGGCCGGTGCCCCTCGAGCTGCCCACCAGGCCCGGCCGTCGCGCACTCGCAGCAGATCGTCCTGCACCAGGCGCCGGACGCCGTCGTCGAGGCCGTCCCCCCACCATTCGGTGTCGGCGTCGGACAGCGGCAGCTCGTAGGCCGCGCAGGCCAGGTGCGGGTCGAGCACCTCGGGATTGTCCGGGTTGATGATCGCCGGCTCGGGCGGGCGGCTGAGCACCTCGTCGGGATGCGCCATGAACCACTGGTCGAGCTGGTCCGACCCGGCGACCAGGGTGGCCAACGAGGGCCGGGTCGAGCGGCCGGCCCGTCCGATCTGCTGCCACATCGAGGCCACCGTGCCCGGGAAGCCGTCGAGGACGCAGGCGTCGAGGCTGCCGACGTCGATGCCCAACTCGAGGGCGCTGGTGGCGACCACCGCGGCCAGGTCGCCTCCGAAGAGCTCGCCCTCGATGTGGCGCCGCTCCTCGGGCAGGTAGCCGCCCCGGTAAGGACGGATGGCGGCGGCCAGGGCGTCGGGCACCAAGCGCTGGGCGGCGGCCGCCACCACCTCGGTCCCCCGACGGCTGCGGCAGAACGCCACCGTCCGGTGGCCGTTGGCCACCAGGCCGGCGATCAGGCTGGCCGTCTCGCCGTGGGCCGAGCGCCGGGCGCCGCGGCTCGGGTCGGCCAGAGGGGGGTTCCACAGGGCAAGGAGGCGCTCGCCCTGGGGCGAGCCGTCGTCGGCCACCGCGGTCACCGGCAGGCCGCAGAGCGAGCTGGCCAGCCGCTCGGCCTGGCCGAGGGTGGCGGAGGAGAAGACGAAGGTCGGGGCCGAGCCGTAGTGGGCGCAGATCCGCCGGAGGCGTCGAAGGAGGTGAGCGACGTGGGTCCCGAAGACACCCCGGTAGGTGTGGAGCTCGTCGACTACGACGTAGCGCAGGCGGCCCAGGAGATCGGCGTGGCGGCCGTGGGCGGGGAGCAGGCCGGCGTGGAGCATGTCGGGGTTGGTCAACAGCACCGTGGCGTGGCGCCGGGCCCAGGCCCGCTCCTCAGGCGAGCTGTCGCCGTCGTAGCAGGCGGCCACCACCCCCGGGAGCTCGAGGGCGCTGAGCGCCCGCAGCTGATCCTGCGCCAGCGCCTTGGTGGGGTAGACGAGCAGCGCGGTGCCCACCGGCGCCGGCCCACCGTCGGCGTCGACGCCGCCGGCCGCTTCGCCGATCGGGACCTGGAAGCACAGCGACTTGCCCGACGCGGTGCCGGTGACGATGACCACCGACCGCTGGTCCCGGGCGAGGTCGATGGCCGTCGCCTGGTGTGTCCAGAGCCCCCCGGGAGGCAGCCGGTCGGCGACCGCGGCCGGCAGCGGTCGGGCCAGCGTGGCGAACCGGGCCGGGCGGGCCGGGAGCCGGACGAGGTCGACGAGCTGGTCGTCGGTGGCCAACGTCCGTACGACGCCCTCGAGGTCCACGGGGCCACCGTATCCATGGGTAGTGACATCCCCGGACCGTCTTCGGGCCCGGTGGTCATGAAACGTTCAGACGCTGGACACCGGCCGGCAAGGGGGCTGGGGCAGCATCGCCGCCGACCCCGGGACGGGGGACGCCCCCGGTGGGAGGGAGCGTGATGTCGGTCACCGATAACCTGGCGCCACCCGAGACTTCGACGCTCGCGAAGCCTGCCGTGCAGGTGGCCGACGATCTCGCCGTGCAGACGGCCGATGCCATGGTGGATGTCCCGATCACGAAGTCCGAACGCGAGTTGCTCAAGGCCATCTACCGGCTGACCCGCGAGCAGCCCGAGGCCCACACCGGCGCCATCGCCGATGCCCTGGGATTGGCTCCCGGCACCGTCACGGTGACGGTCAAGCGGCTGGCCGAGCGGGCGCTGCTCGACCACCAGCCCTACCACGGGGTCACCCTGACCGACCTGGGCCGCCGGATGGCGGTGGCTGCCATCCGGCGGCACCGCATCGTCGAGCGGTTCCTGGCCGACATGCTCGGCTACGCCTGGAACCAGGCCGATCGGTTGGCCACCAAGTTCGAGCACGAGCTGCCCCAGGAGGTCGAGGACCGGATGTACCTCGCCCTCGATCGTCCCGACTCCTGCCCCCACGGGTTCCCGATCCCGCCTCGGGAGGCCATCGACATCCCCGAGATGCCGCCCCTTTACGACCTCGAGCCGGGCGACGTGGCCATGGTGGCGGTGCCCGGTTCGACCGATCCCGAGGTGGTCGCTTTCCTCGACACCCTCGGTGTCCGCCCCGGGGTGACGGTCGAGATTCGTGAGAAGCACCCCTTCGACGGACCGCTGGTCGTCCGGGTCGACGGGCAGGACCGGACCCTCGGCCACACGGTGGCGAACCAGGTCTTCGTGCGCCCCTCCTGACCCAGGCTGTTTGACATTGGTGGGGGCGGCGCCTTCCCTGTATCTCCGTGCCCAAGCCGTTGGTGATCGTGGAGTCGCCGGCCAAGGCCCGGACCATCGCCGGGTTCTTGGGCGACGACTACGTGGTCGAGTCGTCGATCGGGCACATCCGCGACCTCCCCCGCAACGCGGCGGACGTCCCGGCGGCCTACAAGGGCGAGTCCTGGGCTCGAGTGGGGGTGGATGTCGACAACGACTTCAAGCCCCTCTACGTGGTGTCCCGGGAGAAGAAGGAGCAGGTCTCCAAGCTGAAGAAGCTGGTGGCCGACGCCAGCGAGGTCTACCTCGCCACCGATGAGGACCGCGAGGGCGAGTCGATCGCCTGGCACCTGATGGAGGTGCTCAACCCCCGGGTGCCGGTGCGGCGGATGGTCTTCCACGAGATCACCCGGCCGGCCATCGAGCGGGCCATCGCCGAGCCTCGGGAGCTCGACCGGCGCCTGGTCGACGCCCAGGAGACCCGCCGCATCCTCGACCGCCTCTACGGCTACGAGGTCAGCCCGGTCCTGTGGAAGAAGGTCCTGCCCCGGCTGTCGGCCGGTCGGGTCCAGAGCGTGGCCACCCGCCTGGTGGTCGAGCGCGAGCGCCAGCGCATGCGCTTCCGGGCCGCGGGCTACTGGGACCTGGAGGGCACCTTCGCGCCGGCGGCGGACACCGCCGCCACCTTCGGGGCGACCCTGGTGAGCGTGGATGGGCGACGGCTGGCCACCGGCAAGGACTTTTCCGAGCAGGGCCAAGTGGCCAAGGCCGACCTGGTCGTGCTGGACGAGGCCCAGGCCCATGCCCTGGTCGACGACCTGGAGGCGGTCGACCTGGCCGTGACCTCGGTCGAGCGCAAGCCCTACCGGCGTCGGCCGGCGGCCCCTTTCATCACCTCCACCCTCCAGCAGGAGGCCGGCCGCAAGCTGCGCCTGAGTTCGGCGGCGGCCATGCGGGCAGCCCAGACCCTCTACGAGGGCGGCTACATCACCTACATGCGTACCGACTCCACCACGCTGTCGGACGCCGCAGTCGCCGCCGCCCGCTCGGCCATCGCCGAGCGGTTCGGCGACGAGTACGTGCCGGCCGAGCCCCGTCGCTATGCGTCCAAGGTCAAGAACGCCCAGGAGGCCCACGAGGCCATCCGCCCGGCCGGCGACCGCTTCCGCACCCCCGACCAGGTCGGGCGGGAGGTCGGCTCGACCGAGGCTCGCCTCTACGAGTTGGTGTGGCAGCGGACCCTGGCCTCACAGATGCCCGACGCGGTGGGGGAGACGGTGTCGGTGCGCCTCGGCGGCGACACCCGCTCGGGCCGGCCCGTCGAGCTGGCCACCAGTGGCACCACCATCACCTTCCCCGGCTTCGGGCGGGTCTACGTGGAGGACACCGACGCCGACGACACCGCCGGCACCGACGACGACACCGAGCGCCGGCTGCCGGTGCTGGCCGAGGGCGACCCCCTCCACACCGAGTCGGTCGAGGCCCGGGGCCACGAGACCTCGCCCCCCGCCCGCTACACCGAGGCCAGCCTGGTCAAGCGGATGGAGGAGCTGGGGGTCGGACGGCCCTCGACCTACGCCGCCACCATCGGCACGGTCCAGGACCGGGGCTACGTGTGGAAGAAGGGCACGGCCCTGGTCCCGAGCTTCACCGCCTTCGCGGTGGTCACCCTCCTCGAGCAGCACTTCCCCGATCTCGTCGACTACGCCTTCACCGCCCGCATGGAGGACGACCTCGACGAGATTGCCGGCGGCCGGGCCGAGTCGACGCCCTGGTTGACCCGGTTCTACTTCGGTGCCGACGACTCCCCCGGTCTCAAGCAGCTGGTCTCCGACCACCTCGACGACATCGATGCCCGGGAGGTCAACTCCATCCCGATCGGCGTGGCCGACGACGGGGTCGAGGTGGTGGTGCGGGTCGGGCGTTACGGCCCCTACGTCCAGCACGGCGACGACAAGGCGTCGATCCCCGAGGAGCTGGCCCCCGACGAACTGACGGTGGCCCGGGCCCTCGAGCTGGCCACCGCTCCGAGCGGCGATCGCTCGCTCGGCATCGACCCCGCCAGCGGGCTCGAGGTCCACGTGAAGGCGGGCCGCTACGGCCCCTACGTGCAGCTCGGCGACGCGCCCGAGGACCCCAAGGCCAAGGGGGCGGTGAAGCCCCGGACGGCTTCGCTGTTCAAGACCATGCAGGTCGAGACGATCGGCCTGGACGACGCCCTCGAGCTGCTCACGCTGCCCCGGGTGGTGGGCACCGACCCGGCCGACGGGGTCGAGATCGTGGCTCAGAACGGGCGCTACGGCCCCTACATCTCGAAGGCCAAGGACAGCCGGAGCCTCGAGACCGAGGAGCAGCTGTTGACCGTGACGCTGGCCGATGCCCTCGCGCTGCTGGCCGAACCCAAGCGCCGGCGGGGCCAGGGTCAAGCCGCCCCGCCGCTGCGGGAACTGGGCGACGACCCGGCCTCGAAGAAGCCGATGGTGCTCAAGGAGGGCCGCTTCGGGCCCTACGTCACCGACGGCGAGACCAACGCCAGCCTCCGCAAGGGCGATTCGGTCGAGGAGATCACCATCGAGCGGGCGGCCGAGCTGCTGGCCGACCGCCGCGCCCGGGGCCCGGCGCCGAAGAAGGCTCGGGGGAGCCGCAAGCGGGCGTCGTGAGCCGCTGGGACCTGGTGGTCTTCGATTTCGATGGGGTCCTGGTCGACAGTGAGCGCATCGCCAGCCGCCTGAACGTCGAGATGCTGGCCTCCCTGGGGGTGGACCTGACCGTCGACGAGTGCATCGCAACCTTCACCGGTCGGGCCTGGTCCGCCTCGGTGGCGCACCTCGAGCAGCACCACGGGTTGGTGCTCGATCCGGCCACCATGACCGCTTGGGATGCCCGCTGGGCGGCGGCCATGGACCACGAGCTCGAGCCGGTGCCGGGCGTGCTCGACGCCCTGGCGCGCATCGACCTGGCCAGCTGCATCGCCTCCAACGGCTCGCTGGCCACCATCGACCGGGCCCTGCGGCGGGTGGGCCTGCTCGATCGCTTCGCCGGCCGGGTGTTCAGCGCCGAGCAGGTCGCCCAGCCCAAGCCGGAACCCGACCTGCACCTGCACGTGGCCGAGGTGATGGGGGCCGATCCAGCTCGCTGCGTGGTGGTGGAGGACACCCCCACCGGGGTCAGCGCGGCGGTGGCCGCCGGCATGACCGCTCTCGGTTTCGCCGACCTGGTGCCGGCCGAGCGGCTGCGTGCCGCCGGGGCCGCGGTCATCTTCACCGACATGGTCGACCTCCCGGACCTGCTCGCCCGGCCGTCGGTGGCCTGACGCCCGGCCTCAGTCGCAGGCGCCGATCTCGACCCGCACGGCCAGGTGGTCGGAGCCGGCGATCGACACCGTCCGGTTGTCGGCGCTGCACAGCTCGGGCGATGCCAGCACGTAGTCGAACCGCAGCGACAGGGGGCGCAGCACCCGGGCCACGAACGTCGACCCTGGCCAGCGCAGCCAGCCGTCGGCCCGAGCCGTGTCCCGGAGATCCTCGGTGATGATCCGGTAGGGCGCCTGGCGGTCGCTGAAGTCGAGGGCGCCCGCCACCACCACCGGTCGCTCCTCGGTGGCGGCCAACTCGGCGATCCAGCGAGCTGAGTCCTGGGCGCCCTGGAAGGTCACGCTCAGACCGGCCTGGCGCAGGTGCAGGACGTAGAGCGTCCACCGGTGCTCGCCGTCGTCGAGGTCGGCCCGGAACCCCTTCACGTCGGCCGGACGGTCCTCGGGCAGATCCCGCACGGTGAAGGGCACGGTGGAGTAGAGGCTCTCCATGTCGCCGTTGTCGATCGTCCCCCGGCTGTGGGCGTAGGGGTAGCGCGCCCGCAGCCCGGCATCGAGCTCGGTGGTGGTCTCCTGGACGGCCACCAGCTCGGGGTCGCCGGCCACCAGGTCCTCGACGCTGCGTTGGTCGGCCGACTGGTGGCGCACGTTCGCGGTGATCAGGGTGAGGGCCGGGCGCGGTCGGTCGGAGCGGCTCTGGGGGACGCGGGGCCCGGCGAACGCCACCAGGGCCAGCGCCAGCCACGAGGCCACGACCAGGTGCCACCACCGGCTCGGGCGGGCACGCCCCTGTCGGCGTCGCCGCCACGCCAGCAGCCCCACCAGCACGGCCAGCGCCACGGCCGCGCCGGTGGCCGCCAGGTGGAGGAACAGGGCGAAGAAGTCGGCTCGGGGGTCGAGGGTCCGCACCCAGAACCACGACCACGGCACCGTGCCGAGGACGAGGGCCGCGATCGTCGCCCGGCGGGTGCGGGACGAGCGGGCGGGAGACGCAGCGGGTGTGGGGGGTGCGGGTGCAGGTCCGATGGGGGTGCTCCGAGGTGGCCGGCCATCATGCCCGGCCTCGATCGGCGTCCGACGGCCAGCACCGGCCGCCGCGCCCGGGCCCGACCGTCCGGATCGGGATCGCGAGCCTCCCGTACGCTGCCCCGGTGATGGCGCAGCCGGCGAGCGCGGAGGCGCGCACCCCGTCGAGTGCGCCGGAGGGCGCCGGGTCGGTCGAGGCGGACCCGCACCCCGGGCCCCTGCGGGTCTTCGGCTCCCGGCAGTTCGTGCGCCTCTGGCTGGCCCAGGTGGTCTCGGCGTTCGGCGACTGGCTGGGCTTCGTGGCCATCGTGGCGGTGGCCGCCAGGGTCGGGGGCTCCTCGCCCGAGGCCGCCATCTCGGTGGTCATGATCGCCCGCCTGGTGCCCGGGTTCTTCCTGGCTCCGGTGGCCGGGGTGCTGGTCGACCGCGTCGATCGCAAGGTCGTGATGGTGGGCTGCGACCTGGCCCGGGCCGCGGTGTTGGTGTCGGTGCCGTTCATCGATGCCCTCTGGCAACTGGTGATGGCGTCGTTGTTGCTCGAGATCGGCACCCTCCTGTGGTCGCCGGCCAAGGAGGCATCGGTCCCCAACATCGTGCCGGCGTCGCACCTCACCAATGCCAACTCGCTGTCGCTGGTGGCTGCCTACGGCACCTTCCCGGTGGCGTCACTGGTGTTCGCGGCGCTGGCCAAGGTGGCCGAGTGGCTCGGCCGCTACGACACCCTCGACTTCCTGCGCCTCAATCAGCCCGCGCTCGCCATCTACGTCGACGTCGTCACCTTCCTGGCGTCGGCCCTGCTCATCTCGACCATCGCCGTCACTCGACACGGGCGCCCGGCTCTCGAGGCCGGGCCCGAGGTCGGGCCCGGGGACGGCGCCAGGGACGGCCGGATGGGCGGGCTCGGCCAGACCTTCGACGAGCTGGCGGAGGGCTGGCGGTTCATGAGGTCGGACACCCGGGTCCGGGCGATCATGCTGGCGCTGGGCACCGGGCTGGTGGGTGGCGGGATGCTGGTGCCGCTCGGGCCGGTGTTCTCCCGGGAGGTCCTCGGCGGGGGCAGTGCCGGCTACGGCCTGCTGCTCACCGCCCTCGGCTCGGGGGTAGCCCTCGGGGTGGTCACCGTCTCTGCGGTCCAGGGCCACCTCGGCAAGGAGCGGGTGTTCACCTGGGCCGTGCTGGGTGCCGGCGCCGCCCTCCTGCTGGGAGCGTCGACGGCCTCGCTGACCCCGGCCCTGGTCGGCGTCGGGAGCCTCGGGGTCTGTGCCGGGGCGGTCTACGTGCTCGGCTTCACGATCCTGCACGAGTCGGTGGTCGACGAGCTCCGGGGTCGGATCTTCGCCAGCCTCTACACCCTCGTCCGACTGTGCCTGCTGGCGTCCTTCGCCATCGGGCCCCTGCTGTCCAACCGGCTCGATCGCCTGTCCAACCGCCTGGTCGACGGTGAGATCGCCATCGGCCGTGTTCTCGTGCCCCTCCCCGGGGTCCGCCTCACGCTCTGGCTGGCTGGGCTGATCATCCTCGGGGCCGGCGTCCTGGCGCTGGTGTCGCTGCGGGCCCTGAGCCCCGGGCGAGCCGACGCGGTGACCGACGCCGGCGCCCCGTGAGCGATCCCACCCGCCCCGGGCGAGGCCTGCTCCTGGCCTTCGAGGGGGGGGAGCAGGCCGGCAAGACCACCCAGGTCGAGCTGCTGGCGAGCCGGCTGGGGGCGGTCGCCACCCGGGAGCCGGGGGGTACCGCGGTCGGTGATCGGCTCCGCTGGCTGCTGCTCGAGCCCCAGCCCGCCACCGCCGGGCTCGACGCCCGGGCCGAGGCCCTGCTCATGGCGGCCGACCGGGCCCAGCACGTGGCCGAGGTGGTGGCGCCGGCCCTGGCCGCCGGCCGCCACGTGGTCACCGACCGTTGGATCGGGTCGTCCCTCGCCTACCAGGGCCACGGTCGGGGCTTGCCCGTGGGCGAGGTCGAGGCGCTCAGCACCTTCGCCACCCAGGGCCTGGCCGCCGATCTGGTCATCTACCTCGACGTCGCCCCGGAGGTCGCTGCCGCTCGACGCCCGCCGACCGACGACCGGATGGAGTCGGCCGGGCCTGACTTCCACGCCCGGGTCCGCCGGGGCTTCCTGGCCCTGGCCGAGGAGCGGTCCTGGGTGGTGCTCGACGGTGCCGACGACGTCGAGGTGGTGGCGGCCGCGGTCTGGGCCGCGGTGACACCCCTGCTGGAGCGCCGGTGAGTCCCGACGTGTTCGACGCCGTCGTCGGCCAGCCGTCGGCCGTCGCCGCCCTGCGGACCGCGGTGGCCGCGCCGGTCCACGCCTACCTGCTGGCCGGCCCCGCGGGCGCCGGCAGCCGGGCGCTGGCGTCGGCCTTCTCGGCCGCCCTGCTCTGCCCCGACGGGGGGTGCGGCACGTGCCGGAGCTGCCGGCTGGCCCTCGACGGGACCCATCCCGACGCCACCACCTTCGAGCGCCAGGGGGCGTCGCTCAGCGTGGCCGAGGCCCAGGCCGTGATCGCCGCCGCCAGCCGCAGCCCGGTCGAGGGCGCCCGCAAGGTGCTGATCCTCACCGACCTCCACCTGGCCAACCAGGTGGCGTCGACGCTGCTGAAGACCATCGAGGAGCCGCCCGAGAGCACCGTGTTCGTGATCCTGGCCGACCACGTCCCGCCCGAGCTGGTCACCATCGCCTCCCGTTGCGTCGAGGTCGAGGTGCGACCGCTACCCGACGAGGTGGTCATCGAGCACCTGGTCGCCGCCGGCATCGAGGCCAGCCGGGCCGCCAGGGTGGCGGCGTCGGCCGGTGGCGACCTCGAGCGGGCCACCCGCCTGCTCAGTGACGACGGTCTCGCCGGTCGCCAGGCGGCGTGGGCGTCGGTGCCGGCCCGGCTCGACGGCACCGGGGCGGCCGCGGTGGTCCTGTCCGACGAGCTTCTCGACCAGATCGCCCGGTCGGCCGCCGCCCTCGAGGCCGTCCAGGCCGCCGAGCGGAGCCAGCTCGAGGAGCGCCTGGCTCGCACCGGGGAGCGGGGCGGCGGTCGCCGCCAGCTCGACGCCGCGCACCGCCGGCAGCTCCGCCGCCACCGCACCGACGAGCTGCGGTCCGGTCTGGCGGTGCTGGCCGACGCCTACCGATCGGCGCTCACCAGCGCCGATCCGAACACCGTGCGCCGCGGCATCGAGGCGGTCGGCGCCATCGGCCGGGCGGCCGAGGCGCTGGTCCGCAACCCCTCCGAGCAGCTCCTGCTGGCGGCCCTCTTCGCCGGGCTGCCGTCCTACCTCGGCGAGGGCGGAGCGCCCGAGGCGGTGGGGTAGCGTCCGAGGGCCCGAGCATCGGGTGTTGCCCGAGTAGCTCAGACGGCAGAGCAACGCACTCGTAATGCGTAGGTCAGGGGTTCGATTCCCCTCTCGGGCTCGGGATGGCTGACCAGGCGACGTTCACCGACCAGGCGATGCCCTTCATGGGCCCCCTGTACTCGACCGCGCTGCGGATGACCCGCAACCCGGCCGACGCCGAGGACCTGGTGCAAGAGACGTTCCTCAAGGCCTACCGGGCCTTCGCCAGCTTCCAGGACGGGACCAACCTGCGGGCCTGGCTGTTCCGGATCCTGACCAACTCCTACATCAACCGGTACCGGGCCCAGCAGCGCCGACCCGACGAGACCGACATCGACGACGTCGAAGACCTCTACCTCTACCGCCGCCTGGCCGGTGGCGACGAGCAGCGGGTGGGCCGCAGCGCCGAGGACCAGCTGCTGGAGGGGATCTCCGACGACGAGGTCCGCGACGCCCTCGAGGCCCTGCCCGAGACGTTCCGGCTGGTGGTCCTCCTGGCCGACGTCGAGGGCTTCTCCTACAAGGAGATCGCCGAGATCGCCGAGATCCCCATCGGGACGGTCATGAGCCGGCTCCATCGTGGAAGAAAGGCGCTCCAGAAGCGGTTGTTCGACTACGCCATGGACAACCGTCTCATCGACGTCGGTGACGTGCCCCCCGCGGTGGAGGTCCTCGACATCCGACCGACCGGTACCGGCGCATGACCGGCGCATCGAAGAGCGACTGCACCGATGCCCTGGAGGACCTCTACCGGTACCTCGACGGTGAGCTGACGGCCGAGCGCCGGGCCCGCATCGCCGAGCACCTCGAAGCCTGCGGGCCGTGCCTCTCGGCTTTCGCCTTCGAGCAGGAGCTGAAGGTGGTGGTGTCGCGGTGCGGCGAGACCGAGGTGCCGGCCGAACTGCGGGACCGGGTGGCCCAGGCCATCGCCGAGCTGGGCGACCGGCGCTGACCGAGGCCCCCGGCAACGACCGGGGGAGAGGGCGCCCCCTACGATGGCGGCGATGGAGCTGATCGTCGCCGCCAAGGTCTGGACCTACTGGATCGCCGTCCCGCTCTTCGCCGGCGCGGTGCTGGCCGTGATCGGCACCGCCATCGGCTACGTGGTGCGGGTCCAGTCCCCCAAGTACCCCCGTCGCTGAGACGATCCGGGAGCCGCTCGTGTCCGAGCCCATCGCCTGGGACCTGGCCGAGCGCATCGCGGTGCGGGTGGCCGGCCGTGACCCCCTCGGCGGCTCGTACCTGGCGGCCTCGCTGGCCCCCGACCTCGAGGAGCTGACGGCCGAGGCCGAGGTGCTGGTGGGCGAGGCCACCGGGCTGTGGCCGGCCACCCCGGCCCGGGCCCGGGTCACCGATCGGGCCGGCTGGATCTCGGCCAACGTGGCCTCGCTCCGCCGCCTGCTCACACCCCTCACCGTTCGGTTGGAGGAGCGCATCGACCAGAGCCCGGCGCTCGGGGCTGTGACCCGGCGGGTCAGTGGGGCCTAGCTGGGAGCGCTGCTCGGATGGATGTCGAGCCGGGTGCTGGGGCAGTACGACCTGCTGGTGATCGACGACGACCCGGCCGACCAGGACATCGTCTACTACGTGGGCCCGAACGTCCTGGCCCTCGAGAAGCGCTACGGCTTCCCGCCTCGTGAGTTCCGCCTCTGGCTGGCGCTCCACGAGGTCACCCACCGGGCCCAGTTCAACGCCGTGCCGTGGCTGCGCCCGCACTACCTCGACCTGGTGAGCCGGACCATGGCCGACGTCGACCCCGACCCGGCCCGCTTCGTCGAGGGGCTGACCCGGGCCGTCGGCGACCTCCGCGACGGCCGCTCCCCCTTCGGCGACAGCGGCCTCGTCGGGTTGCTGGCCTCCCCGCAGCAGCGGGCGACGCTGGCCGAGATCGGGGGTCTGATGAGCCTCCTCGAAGGCCACGGCGACGTGACCATGGACCGCGCCGGCCACGACCGGATCCCCTCGGCCGCCCGCT
The DNA here is from genome assembly GCA_031398745.1 of Actinomycetes bacterium. Classification (GTDB taxonomy): domain Bacteria; phylum Actinomycetota; class Acidimicrobiia; order Acidimicrobiales; family CADCSY01; genus JANNNX01. Next base: position 10,755 of record JANNNX010000039.1, on the reverse strand, counting down.
TCAGCGGGGTCCTCCACGCCCGGCGGACCTCGGGTCGCCGGGCCGGTCGGCTGATGCGCAGCCTGATCGGGCTGGAGGGCAAGTTGGCCCAGTACCAGCAGGGGGAGCACTTCGTCCGGGCCGTCGAGGCCCACGGCGGGCGCCCCCTCTTCGATCGGGTGTGGGAGGGGCCCGAGGCCCTCCCGACCATCGACGAAGTTCGCCGGCCCGAGGCCTGGATCGAGCGGATGGCGTCGATCGAGCGGTGCTGAGCGTGGCCGGGCCCTCCCGGCTGCTGGCCGCGGTGCCACCCGCGCTGCTCGAGCGATGCCGGTTCCCGGAGGCGGGCTCGGCGGTCACGGCCGGGGTCTCGGGTGGTGCCGACTCGCTGGCGCTGCTCGTCCTGGCCCGGGCCGCCGGCCTGGAGGTCACCGCGGTCCACGTCGACCACGGACTGCGGGAAGGGTCGGCGGCCGAGGCCGGCCACGTCGCCGAGGTGGCGGCCGCGGTGGGCGCCGGGCTCCGGGTCGTCTCGGTGGCGGTGGCACCCGGCCCCAACCTCGAGGCCCGGGCCCGCCAGGCCCGCCGGGCCGCCCTCGGCCCGGGGGCCATGACCGGCCACACCGCCGATGACCAGGCCGAGACGGTGCTGCTCAACCTGGTGCGGGGCGCCGGGCTCGACGGGCTGGCCGGCATGCGCCCGGGCCCGACCAAGCCCCTCCTGGCCCTGCGCCGGAGCGAGACCCATCAGCTCTGCGCCGAGTTGGGGCTCACCCCGCTGCAGGATCCGTCGAACACCGATCCGGCCTTCCGGCGCAACCGGGTACGCCACGAGGTGCTGGCCCTGCTCGGCGATGTCGCCCAGCGCGACGTGGTCCCGCTGCTGGCCCGGACCGCGTCGCTGGCCGGCGACGAGGGCGACCTGCTCGACCAGCTGGCCGAGGCCGTCGACCCGACCGACGTCGCCTCGTTGACCTCCGCGCCGGTGCCGCTGGCCCGCCGGGCGGTGCGCCGCTGGCTGGTGGCGGTGGCGCCGCCCTACCCGCCGCCGGCCGACGTGGTCGAGCGGGTGCTGGCCGTGGGCCGGGGCGAGGCGGTGGCCACCGAGATCGGGGGCGGGGCCCAGGTGCGGCGGACCGCAGGCCGGCTGCGGGTCGAGGGCGCCCCGACGCCTACCGTGGCGGGTGATGGCGATGCCCCCCCCGCCCCACGACCGCAACCCTGAGCTGGGCGAGGTCATCGTCGCGGCCGACGTCCTGCAGGCCCGGGTGGCCGAGCTGGGGGCCCAGATCACCGCCGACTACGCCGGGCGCCCACCGCTGCTGGTGGGGGTGCTCAAGGGGGCGTTCCTGTTCATGGCCGATCTGGCCCGGTCGATCGACCTGCCGGTGGAGCTCGACTTCATGGCCGTCTCGTCCTACGGCACCGCCACCCGCACCTCGGGCGTGGTCCGGATCGTCAAGGACCTCGACCTCGACCTCACCGGGCGCCACGTCCTGGTGGTGGAGGACATCATCGACTCGGGCCTCACCCTGTCGTACCTGCGCCGCAACCTGCTGGCCCGGCACCCGGCCAGCCTCGAGGTGTGCGCCCTCCTGGTCCGCGAGACCGCGGATAAGGCCGACCTGGCGCTCCGCTACACGGGCTTTCGGGTGCCGTCGGACTTCGTCGTGGGCTACGGCCTCGACGTGGCCGAGCGCTATCGCCACCTGCCCTTCGTCTGCGTCTACGCCGGCGAGATCGATCGCTAGCCTGACGCCACCGCTCCCGACCGGTTCGAGGCTCGTGTGCCCCACCAGCTCCTGCGCAAGCCGCTCACCTGGGTCGTGGTCGGGCTCCTGGTGGTGGCGGCCGCCAGCCAGCTGGTCGGCCGCGAGCCGAGCCGGGAGCCGCTGACCTATGCCGAGTTCGTCGCCGCCGTCGAGCGCGGCGACGTGCGCGACGCCGCCGTCGACGACGCCACGTCGAGCATCGAGGGCCGCCTCGACGACGGCACCCGGTACCGCACCACCTACCTGACCGAGGCCGGGGCCGACGTCACCGAGCTGCTGCTCGACAACGACGTGGCCTTCGAGGTCGAGCGCTCGAGCACCCCTCTGTGGCTCTCGCTGCTCTTCGAGCTGCTGCCCTTCGCCCTCATCGGCGGCGTGTTCTTCCTGGTCATGCGCAGCGTGGCGGGCGGCAGCCAGTCGACCCGCTTCGGGCGGGCCAAGGCGCGCCCGCTGTCGGCCGACCAGCCCCGGGTCACCTTTGCCGACGTCGCCGGGCTGCCCGAGGCGGTCGAGGAACTGGGCGAGATCCGCGATTTCCTGGCCTCGCCGGCCCGCTTCCAGGCCATCGGCGCCCGGATCCCGCGGGGCGTCCTGCTCTACGGGCCCCCCGGGACCGGCAAGACCCTGCTGGCCCGAGCGGTGGCCGGCGAAGCCGGGGTCCCGTTCTTCTCGATCTCGGGCTCCGACTTCGTCGAGATGTTCGTGGGGGTCGGCGCCAGCCGGGTGCGCGACCTCTTCGAGCAGGCCAAGAAGGCGGCCCCGGCCATCATCTTCGTCGACGAGATCGATGCCGTCGGGCGCCACCGGGGCTCGGGCACCGGCGGCGGTCACGACGAGCGGGAGCAGACGCTCAACCAGCTGCTGGTGGAGATGGACGGCTTCGACCAGCGGGCGGGAGTGATGCTCATCGCCGCCAGCAACCGCCCCGACATCCTCGACCCGGCGCTGCTGCGGCCCGGCCGCTTCGACCGCCAGATCGTGGTTGACCGGCCCGACCTGGTCGGTCGCCGGGCCATCCTCGACGTCCACTGCCAGGGCAAGCCCCTGGGCGACGACGTCGACCTCGAGATCCTGGCTCGGCGGACCCCGGGCTTCACCGGCGCCGACCTGTCCAACCTGGTCAACGAGGCGGCCCTGCTCACCGCCCGGCGCAGCGCCACCCGGATCGGCATGGGCGAGATGGAAGATGCCATCGACCGGGTGATCGCCGGGCCCGAACGCAAGAGCCGGGTGCTGTCGGAGGACGAGAAGCGGGTCATCGCCTACCACGAGGGCGGCCACGCCCTGGTGGGCCACGTCCTGCCCCACGCCGACCCCATCCACAAGGTGTCGGTGGTGGCCCGGGGACGAGCCCTGGGCTGGACCCTGGCCCTGCCCACCGAGGATCGCCACCTCCAGACCCGCTCCCAGCTGCTCGACGAGCTGGTGATGCTGCTCGGTGGCCGCACCGCCGAGGAGCTGGTGTTCGGCGACCCGACCACCGGCGCCCAGGACGACATCGACCGGGCCACCACCGTCGCCCGGGCCATGGTGGTGGAGCTGGGCATGAGCGATGCCCTCGGCCTCCAGCGGGTCGGACCGTCCCCGACGGGCACCGGGTCGCGGGGCGACGGTGGCGAGACCGCGACCTCGGATCACGTGGCCACCCTGGTCGACACCGAGGTGCGCCGGCTGCTCGACGAGGCCCACCGGGAGGCCGCCGCCATCCTGGCCACCCACCGCTCCACGCTCGACGAGTTGGCTGCCGCGTTGATCGAGCGCGAAACGCTCGACACCCCCGAGCTCCTGGCCATCTTCGGTTCGCTCGACGTGTGGAACCGGGCCGCCCCGGTGGCGGCCCCGTGATCGACCACGAGCGCATCGAGCGGGCGGTGCGGGACATCCTCGAGGCCATCGGCGAGGATCCGGACCGCGACGGGTTGCTCGACACTCCGGCCCGGGTGGCCCGGATGTACGCCGAGATCGCCGGCGGGCTCCACGAGGACCCGGGCCGCCACCTGACTGTCACCTTCGACGCCCACCACGACGAGATGGTCATGGTGCGCGACATCCCCACCTACTCGCTGTGTGAGCACCACCTGATCCCGTTCGTGGGCAAGGCCCATGTGGCCTACATCCCGGGGGCCGACGGGCGCATCACCGGGCTCTCGAAGCTGGCCCGGCTGGTCGACGCCTACGCCCGCCGCCCCCAGGTCCAGGAGCGCCTGACCGTCCAGGTGGCCGACACCCTCGAGCGGGCCCTCCAGCCCCGGGGGGTCCTGGTGGTCATCGAGGCCGAGCACCTGTGCATGTCCATGCGGGGGGTCCGCAAGCCCGGCTCGACCACCGTGACCTCGGCGGTGCGCGGCCTGTTCCGGGAGAACGCCGCCACCCGGGCCGAGGCCATGCAGTTCATCCACCGCCCCTCCTGAGTGGCGCCCGACCGACCGCCTCGCACGGCACTCCGTGGCCGGCTCCCGGTCGTCCTGGGAGCAGCCGCGCTGGTGGTGGCCATCGGCGTCCTGGCCATGGCCGAGCCCCGCGGCCCGCTCAGCGCGTGGGACGCGGTCGTGCTGGGCGTGGTGGAGGGGGTCACCGAGTACCTGCCGATCTCGTCCACCGGGCACCTGCTCGTCGCCCAGCGCCTGCTCGGGCTCGGGTCGGGCTCGGGCAAGGTCGCGGCCGACACCTACGCGGTGGCCATCCAGTCGGGGGCGATCCTGGCCGTGGTCGCCCTCTACCGGCCCCGCATCCGCCAGCTCGTGGCCGGGCTGTTCGGGGCTGACGACCAGGGCCGTCGCCTCCTGGTCCGACTGGTGGTGGCCTTCCTGCCGGCCGCGGTGCTGGGTCTGGTGCTCGGCGACACCATCAAGGAGCAGCTGTTCGGGCCCTGGCCGGTGGTGGTGGCCTGGGCGGCAGGAGGCGTGTTCCTGCTCTGGTGGCGCCCCCGCCACGGCACGCAGAGCCTCGAGGCGGTCACGATCCGAGGCGCGGTCATCGTGGGCGTGGCCCAGTCCCTGGCCCTCTGGCCCGGTGTCAGCCGCAGCCTGGTCACGATCGTGGCCGCCCTGGCCATCGGGTGCCACATGGCCGCCGCCCTCGAACTCAGCTTCCTGCTCGGGCTGGCCACCCTCACCGCCGCCACCGTGCTCGACCTGACCACCGACGGGCCTCGCCTCCTCGACGACTACGGCTGGCAGATGCCCCTGCTGGGCGCCCTGGTGGCGCTGGTCACGGCGGTGGTGGCGGTCCGGTGGCTGGTCGCCTTCCTCCGCACCCGGCCCCTGGCCACCTTCGGCTGGTATCGGCTGGCGGTGGCCGCCGCCACCGGGGTGGCGCTGGTGACCGGGGCCCTCTGAGGCGACGGGGCTGATGCGGGTGCCGACTACCGTGGCGCGGTGGCGACTCGGGTCATGGGCATCCTGAACGTGACCCCGGACTCGTTCTCTGACGGTGGCCGCCATCTCGACCCCGAGGCGGCCATCGCGCAGGGGTTCTCCCTGCTCAGCGCGGGTGCCGAGGTGGTCGACGTCGGCGGCGAGTCGACCCGGCCGGGGGCCCAACCGGTGGCCGAGGACGAGGAGCTTCGCCGGGTCCTGCCGGTCATCGAGGCGTTGGCCCCCCATGTGCGGGTGTCCGTCGACACCCGCCATGCCGAGGTCGCCCGGGCCGCGGTCGGCGCCGGGGCGACCCTGGTGAACGACGTGAGCGCGTCGCTGGCGTCGGTCGCCGCCGAGCTGGGTGTGGGCTGGATCGCCATGCACATGCAGGGCGACCCCCGCACCATGCAGGACGACCCCCGCTATCACGACGTGGTCGGCGAGGTCGAGGCCTTCCTCCGGGGCGCCGCCGCCGAGGCCGCCGCCCTCGGCGTCGAGGAGGTCTGGATCGATCCCGGCATCGGGTTCGGCAAGACCCTCGAGCACAACCTGGCCCTCCTGGCCCAGCTCGACCGACTCGTCGGCTCCGGTCTGTCGGTGGTCGTCGGCACCAGCCGCAAGGGCTTCCTCGGCCAGCTCACCGGGGGCGCCGGGGTCGACGACCGGCTCGAGGCCTCGATCGCCACCGCGGTGTGGGCCGCCGACCAGGGCGTGGCCATGGTCCGGGTCCACGACGTGGCCGAGACCGTCCAGGCCCTGGCCGTGGTGCAGCAGCCGGTGCCGGCGTGAAGGGCCGGTGGGCCCAAGGGATCGTGCCCCGGGGCTTCGCCTGGGTGATCCTCGAGCAGCTGGCGGTGTCCGAGCGCCCCGGGGGCCGGGGCCACAGCCACCGCCGCATCCGGCGCCAGGAGGAGCTGCTCTGGATCCGGGGGCAAGGTTTCACCCGGATCGTCAGCCTCCTGCCCTCGACCCACAACCTGCACGTCTACGAGGAGGCCGGCGTCGAGTACCTGCATCGCCCCTTCGGGGCGACCGACGATCCGGCCGAGGTGCTGCTGCCGCTGTTCGGCGAGATCCGCCAGCTGCTGCTGGCCGGCGAGAAGCTGCTCCTGCACGAGGACCACGTGGGTGATCGCCTGCAGGCGGCGATGGCCGGCTACCTGCGCTGGACCGGGCTGGTGCCCGAGGGCCCCCGGGCCATCGCCTATGCCGAGCAGCTGCTGGGACGCCAGATGGGCCACGAGGGACGCGCGGTGGTCGCCGCGCTGCGCGATGTCTCGGCCCGCTGAGCGGGTGGCGGCCGGGCCGCCGCCGACGGCCGGGCGCGGGCAGCCGTGAGGAGCGACCGGATCGAGCTGCGGGGGCTCCGCCTGCTCGGCATCTGCGGGGTGCTGCCCCTCGAGCGGGTCTCCCCCCAGCCCCTCGAGGTCGATCTCGACCTGGGGGTCGACCTCGACGCCTCCGGCGCGTCCGACCACCTGGCCGACACCGTCGACTACGGCTCGGTGTGCGCCACCGTCGAGCGGGTGGTGACCTCGGCCGAGGTGTCGCTGCTCGAGCACCTGGCCGCCCGCATCGTGGAGGCCGTGCTGGCCGGCGACGAGCGGATCCAGTGGGTGACCGTCGGCCTGCGCAAGCTCCGCCCGCCCGTGCCCCAGCAACTCGACACGTCGGGGGTCCGCCTCACCCGCTCCCGCACCGGCGACGGGTGAGGGCCTTCCTTGGGCTCGGGTCCAACCTCGGTGACCGCCAGGCCCACCTCCGCCGGGCGGTGAGCACCGCTCCCGACGTGCTCCGGGTCTCGCCCCTGTACGAGACCGAGCCCGTGGGCGGCCCGCAGGGCCAGGAGCCGTACCTCAACGTGGTGATCGAGCTGGCCACCGACCGCACCCCCCGCCAGCTGCTGGCGGTGGGACGCGAGCTGGAGGACGGCGCCGGCCGGGTCCGCCGGGAGCGCTGGGGATCGCGGACCCTCGACGTCGACGTGCTGCTGGTCGGCGACCTGGTGGTCAACGACCCCGATCTCCAGGTGCCCCATCCCCGCATGTGGGAGCGGCGCTTCGTGCTGGCGCCCCTGGCCGACCTCGCCCCGGAGCTGGTGAGCGACGAGCAGCTGGCCGGGGCGGTCGGTGTGGTCCGCCTGGTGGGCCCGCTGGGCTGAGCCGGTCGGTCAGCTGGCGGGGGGCTCGGCGACGAGCACGAAGAAGGCGCCCTGCGGGTCGCGCACCTCGGCCATGCGTCCGTAGGGGGTGTCGTAGGGCTCCTGGTCGGCCGAGCCGCCGAGCCGGCGCACGGTCTCTCGGGCGGCGTCGGCGTCGGCCACCGAGAAGAAGGTGCGCCACGCCGGCGGGCCCTCGGCGGTCAACACACCGCCGACCTGGGCCTCGCCCACGGTCATGAGCTGGTAGTCGCCTTCGCCTTCGCCCTCCATGGGCTCGAACCCGACACCCCAGGCTCCCCGGTAGAAGGCGGTGGCCGACTCGACGTCGGTGGTGGCGAGGTCGTTCCAGGCCACCGCGCCGGGCTGGCCGACGACGGTCGCGCCCGGGTGCTGGCGGGCCTCCCATACGCCGACCATGGCGCCGGTGGGGTCGATGGCGACGGCGAGCCCGCCGAAGTCCATGACGTCCATGGGGCCCATCACCACCGTCCCACCGTGGGCCGTGATCGCCTCGGTGGTGGCGGCCACGTCGGCGCTGGCCAGGTACACGGTCCACCCCGGGGTCATCCCCGGGGTGGAGATGGGCTCACCGGCCATTCCCGCGGCGATGTCGTCTCCCAGCATGCACATCGAGTAGTGCCCCAACTCCTCGCCTCCGACCTGGACGTCCCACCCGAAGAGCTCGCCGTAGAAGCGGCGGGCGTCGGCCGGGTCGGTGGTGGCCAGGTCGACCCAGCAAGGGGCGCCCGGCAGGTACGAGGAGATCTGAGGCATGCCGCAGGCTCGCGCCCTGGGGGGCCTGTGTCGAGCCCTGCGTCTCCCCTAGGCCACGGCCGTGGTGCGCCCTCACAGCGCGACGACGAGTACCTCGTAGACCAGGTAGGCGAGGAATGTCGCGACGACGGCGATGATCCTCACGCCGGTGCCATCAGGCGACGGGCCGGCAGCCGCGCTAACCCACGCCCTCACCACGACGAACAGCGCGGCTCCGAGCGAGAAGTCCAGGGCGCGCGCTCCGGCTCGACGGGACACCGGCGCCGCCCGCCTATCGCTTGCAGTCGCGATCGAGGACCTCGATGGATCGCAGCGGATCGTCGCGACGCTCGCTGTCGAGCTGGTTCGGTATCACGACGGAGACGCAGAGCCCGGGCTTCAGGCGCAGCGCGTCGCGCTCCGCCATCGGAAAGCAGCCTTCGAGGTCATGTTGACTCGCATCCTCCGGAACAAGACACGCCCGCGACCCCTCCACTCGATCCACGCGAGCGGTCGTTCTGCTGTCCGCGCTGTCGTTGCAGCCGACGCCGGCGTTGGCAGCAACGACGGCGAGCCACAGCAGCCCGCTTCTAGCGACAGCCATGACGGCGGCCATGGTTCTCCTGGTTCACGAGGGCCACGACGGGTGTCTTGTCAGTTCGATCTTGCCCACCGGCACCGGACCGGTGGCCGTGACGGTTCGATGGCTTGCCGCCGATCCACGTCTCGTCGGACTGCACGGTGCCAGTCCAGAGGACCGGGATCCCGTCGTTGTCCATCGCGGCCCGGATGCGATGAAGCATGAACCATGCCGACTTCGGGGTGACGTTGTAGCGGCGCTCGATCTCACGTGCGGCGATCCCGTTCTTGCATGACGCCATTTCGTAGAGGACGAACACCCACGCCCGGACCGGAATCTTGGTGCCGTGCATGATCGTGTTCGTCAGGACGCTGAACTGCATGCGGCAAAGCGAGCACTTCCAGAGGCGGCGCTGCGTCTCGGCTCCAATGCGTGTCTTGCGGCTCGTGCCGTTCCTCGGCGTCAGGAAGTAGACGCGCTCGCTCCCGCAGTGACCACAGACGGGGGTGTCGCCCCATCGCAGCTCTTCGAGATAGGGGTACGCCGACGCCTCGTCGGGGATGCGCTTGGCGAGGTCGAGAACGTTGAACCCTGACACACCCTCAGTATGCAGAAGGTGTGTGACACTCTCGGCGGTCAGGGTGCGTCAGGTGACATATCACCCTCGCCATCAGCGTGTTGAGCGTCGAGCGCAAGATTTCTTGGCAGCTGGTCCCACCAGCCGATAGAGCACCATGGCAAGCAGAACTGGCATCCCGATGGACAACAGGATCCACCACGGCGTGACTGACTGTGGCGCGCCGGGATCGAAGAGAAGTAGTACTCCAATTGCCCGGATGTGACGCTAACCCACCTCTACCAGTGCCATCTCGCCCATCGCCACAAAGTGGTTCCCCTTCGAGTCACCGGTATGACCCAGCCGCACACGGAGGCACCGAACTCGGCGGCTACCAAGGTGCTGCCCCCGTACAAGTTGATCGCTCTCTTCTCGAGATTGCAGTAGGCACCCAGGTGGCGGTGGCCACGCCCGACCCGTTTGCAGTGGCCACCACATAGCCGTGGATGTTGGGGTAGGACCAGGGGAGTTACCACTCCCGGCCGCCAGTGAGCGCCTCTATCTGTTGCATTAAGCCGTTCCCGTGAGTCTGAACGGCCGCTCCGGCATGTGAGCGCCTCCAAACCGCTAGCTCTCCTCAGACGCGTAGAGCCACACTGGCATCGAGCACCGCATACGCGGTGTCCCCCCACTCCGGGAGCCGCATGTGACAGTCACGTCGCTTCCGTTAGCCAGGAACGCAGGTCAAGCCATCGGACTCCGTCGTCATCTGGCCCGGAAAGTTCACTTACGGCACGCGGCTCATCCATCAACACATGTACTACATTAAAAGCCAGGTCAAGAGGACCACTATCACTTAGGCGCCCCCCATGCCGAGCTATGGTTTGCCTGTCCAGATTGACGCCACGAAACCCGTCCTCAGAGCCATAACGATATATAACGTCAAGACTATCTGGGTTCTTACATAGAATGATGCACATGTTGACTGTGCTGGTCCCTTTACGAATCGTCGTTGCGATTGCTAGGGCCAGCTGATCTGCCCAGTTGGACCCACTCAAAGGCGTATCCGATTGTTGATCCAGCCAGGGCAGCGCTCCATGTGTAAACAGTAAATTGTAACGAGGCCGTATGTCTTCCCTCTTCTTGACTTGAATTCAACCACCATCTTTACCTCGACCGACCTTCCCGTAGGCCTGCAGCCTCCGGAGGACGAACACTCAAGTTCCGATACGAACGCTCGTGAGATCACTGATGATCCTTGAGTCTCGACCTGCGGGAGACGTGAAATTAGCCACTTCTGTGTGTCCCAATTGATCCCGTGCTTTTCGCTTATCTTCTTACGGACGTCGTGTCGAACCGGGACCGTCCGGCGATTTCTATCGCGAATGTAGCGAGTACACGTTGTGCCCACGCCAGCAACGCACCACGTGCCCGTCAGGTCAAGGTTGTTCACCGGGTCGCCCGACACGTAGTCGTACGCGTTGGCGGAGCCGCCTTCGACGGGGTCGACTTCGAGGAAGCGGCCGAGCATGGGCACGTATTGGCGGGCTCCCATCTCGATGGTGGCCAGGTTGCCGGCGTGTTCGGTGAGGCGC
>JANNNX010000062.1:0-2399 GCA_031398745.1 Actinomycetes bacterium | reverse complement strand
TGCCGGTTCTGCCAGGCCGGGATGATCACCCGTCCGGTGCGGGAGCGGCCGGCCGACCAGGTCCGCACGATGGTGCGCGACGGGCTCCGGCGCACCGGCTACGACGAGGTCGCCCTCACCTCGCTGTCGACCGCGGATTTCTCGGGCATCGAGGGAGTGGTGGCCGACGTGGTCGACGAACCCTCCAACCGAGGCGAGGTGTCGGTGTCGCTGCCCAGCCTCCGGGTCGACGCCTTCACGGTGGGAATTGCGGCGGAGATCCAGCGGGTGCGCCGCACCGGGCTGACCTTCGCCCCCGAGGCCGGGACCTGGCGAATGCGGCAGGTCATCAACAAGCTCATCCGTGAGGAGGACCTGTACTCGGCAGTCGACGCCGCCTTCTCGCAGGGCTGGCGTCGGGTGAAGCTCTACTTCTTGATCGGCCTGCCGACGGAGACCGACGAGGACACCCTGGGTATCGCCGAGCTGGCCAAGGCCTGCGTGGAGATCGGCCGCCGTCATCACAAGGGCGCCTCGGTGACCGTCTCGGTGGGCGGGTTCGTGCCCAAGCCGTTCACCCCGTTCCAGTGGTTCGGGCAGAACACGGTCGTCGAGTTGCAGCGCAAGGTCGGCCTGCTGCGCGACGCGGTGCGTCGCGAGCACGGCATCAGTCTCAAGTGGCACAACCCCGAGGCCACCCTGGTCGAGGGCCTCATGAGCCGAGGCGATCGCCGGATGGGCCCGGTCATCGAGGACGTGTGGCGGGCGGGAGGAACCTTCCAGGAGTGGTCGGAGTGCTTCGAGCTCGACCGGTGGGAGACCGCCCTGGCGAACCACGGGCTCCGGGTGGAGGACCACGTCTATCGCCACCGCGGGGATGACGAGGTGCTGGCCTGGGACCACCTGTCGGCTGGCTTGCACCGGGACTTCCTCTGGCAGGACTGGCTGGACGCCTTGGCCGAGGTCGGCTTGGCCGACTGCCGGTGGACGCCCTGCTACGACTGCGGGGCCTGCACCGGGTTCGGCATCGAGCACGTCGTGGCCTCCGCAGTGCCACCCGCCGGCGGCAGCCAGGGGACCGGCCAGGACCTCGGTTCGGGCGGGGCGGTGCCGGTGCAGCTCCTCCGGCGCTCGGCGATGGCGGCCGAGGTGGGGGCGTGATCGTCCGCTTCCGGTACTCCAAGCTGGGAAAGGTGCGCTTCACGAGCCACCGCGACGTGGCTCGGGCCTGGGAGCGGGCGCTGCGCCGGATCGACCTCCCGGTGGCCCGCACCGAAGGCTTCTCGCCCCGTCCGAAGCTGGCCTTCGGGCTTGCCCTGTCGACCGGCCACGAGTCGGTGGCCGAGTACGTCGACGTCCAGCTGGCCGATCCGCTCGATGACCTCTCGGACCTCCCGGAGCGGGTGAGCGCGGCCCTCCCGGTCGGCATCGACGTCACCGTGGCGGCCGCCGTCGACCGGTCGGGTCCGTCCCTGCAAGACGACGTGCGCTCGTGCTCATGGCGGATCGAGGCCCTCGGCATCGACCGGAACGAGGCCCAGGCGATGGTCGACGCGCTGCTGGCTTCGGACACCCTGTTCCAAACCCGGACCCGCAAGGGTCGGCAGGTCACCGACGATCTGCGGCCGGCGGTGCTGGCCCTGACGTCGATCGGACCGACCGACCAGGGGGTCGAGCTCGATGCTGAGCTCGCGGTCCACCCCCGCAGTGTGCGCCCATCCGAGCTGCTGGCTGCCCTCGCTCCGAGCGGGGTCGGCGAGGGTCGGGTACGGCGCAGCGCCCAATGGATCTGGCGCGAGGGGTCGCGCACCGAGCCGCTCCTGTGGGAGACCGGGCTCGACGCCACCCCGCGCCTTCGCACGCTGGAGCGTGCGTCATGAGAAGGGATCACCACCATGACCGACGCCGTGCCGCCCACCCCCGAGGTGACTGCCGGCTTGCCCGCGAACCCGTCCTCCCAGGGCCCGGCCCGGACCACCGCCGATGAGGTGACCCCGCTCGGGGCGCCCGCCGGCGACACCGCCGGTCGGCGGCGACGGCGTGGTTCCCGGGGCCGGGGCCGAGGGGGCGCCGGGCGCCCGGGGGCCTCCGGAGTCGGCGACATCGACGACGACCGCGGAGGCGAGTTGTCGTCGACCGACGACCTGCCGGAGCTTCCCGACCGGGCGTCGGAGAACCGGCCCTCGCCCGAGGCCGCGGCCCGGGCTCTGGTCCGGCGCAAGCCCCAGATCGGCGACACGATGCCGGCGCCCCCTCTCTCAGCCGACGAGGCCAACTCCGAGCCCGCCCTCGGTGGGCGTCGGGCCTCGTCGCGCGCCGCGGCGGCGGGCGACGAGGGGGCCGAGGCCGGTCGCCGCCGGCGTCGGCGGAGCGGCCGGGGCCGTGCCCGGGGCGAGGGTCGGGGCGAGGCCCCCGACACC
>JANNNX010000010.1:0-48811 GCA_031398745.1 Actinomycetes bacterium | reverse complement strand
CCGTCGATGGTGTTGCCCTGCTGCAGCACGACCACGTCGGGGTGGGCGGCGGCCACGTTGAGGGCGTAGTCCTTGTAGCCGTAGCTGGTGAAGAACAGGATCTTGGCGCCCTGGGTGATCATGCTCTCGGCGGTCTGCTCGACGTCGGAGGTCTCCGGGACGTTCTCGGCCTGGAGGATCTCGTAGTCATTGCCGAACTCGTCCTCGACCGCCAGGCTCCCCTGGTAGGCCGCCTGGTTGTAGCCGAAGTCGTCCTTGGGGCCGACGTAGATGAAGCCGATGGCCGTCCCGTCGGTGCCGGGGTCTTCGACCGTGCTCCCCGAGTCGGAGCTGTCCGAGGTCGTGGCGTCTTCGCTCGCGCAGGCCGAGAGCGCCAAGGCGCTCGCGGCCAACAGGGCGAAGAAGGTTCGCCTGAACGTGGTCATCGTGGGGTGGTTCCTTTCGGTGTGTGGATACGGGAGACGGTGGGAGGGAGGGCCGGGTCGGCCGGTGTCAGGTGGCGGTGGCGCCCCGGGAGCCCTCGAAGACCTCGCTCAGCGCCTCGGGAGCGCTCTCGAGGCGACGGCGAGCCAGCACCACCAACACCGCGAGGGTGATGAGGTACGGCAGCGCGTCGAGCAGGAACTGGTTCACCCCCGCGTTGCGCACCTGGAGCTCGGGGCCCAGCGCCAGGGCCGCACCGAAGAGCCAGGCCCCGCCCATGGCCTTGATCGGGTCCCAGGCGGCGAAGATCACCAGCGCCACCGCGATGAACCCCCGGCCCTGGACCATGTTCTCGAACCAGGCCAACGCCACCACCGTCGACAGCTGGGCCCCGCCGATGCCGGCCAGCATCCCGCCGGCCACCACGGCCAGGGCTCGAACCTTGGTGGTCGAGTGCCCGTAGGCCGACAGGACCTCGCCCCGCTCCCCGGCACCCCGCAGCAGCAGGCCCCAGCGGGTGCGGAACAGCAAGAACCACACCGCCGGCACCGCCGCGTAGGACAGGTAGGTCAACGGGTCCTGCTGGAAGAAGATGTCGCCGATCCAGGGGATCGACGACAGCCCGGGGATCGACACCTGCTCGAAGGCGTCGATCTGGCGACTCACGTAGGGGGCGCCGAACATCGAGGTCAGGCCGAGGCCCAGGAAGTACAGGGCGAGGCCGGTGGCCAGCTGGTTGGCCCGTCGAGCCAGCGCCATGAAGGCGAGCACCGCGGCCAGGCCGCCCCCGCACACCGCGCCGGCCAGCACCCCCAGCCAGACGCTGCCGGTGCTGGCGGCGACCGCGTAGGCGCCCAGCGCCCCGCACAGCATCGATCCCTCGGTGCCGACGTTGATGACGCCGGCCCGCTCGGAGATGGTCTCGCCCAGGGCGGCGAAGAGGATCGAGGTGCCCCCGCGCACGCCGGCGGCCAGCACGGCGACCACGAGGACCTGGTTGGCCGGCTCGGCGGCGAGGATCACGATGCTGCTCCCTTGGTGCGACGGCTATTGGCGAGGACGGCGAGCAGCACCAGCGCCATGAGGATCTTGACGGTGGCGGCGGGCAACCCGGCGTCGATCTGGAGGCTGTCGCCGGCCACCGCGATGGCGCCGAGCAGGATCGACGCCCCGATGATCTTCAGCGGGTCGTGGCGGGCCAACCAGCTGGCCAGGAAGCCGACGTAGCCGAAGGTGAAGGTGATACCGCTGCGCAGCTGACCCTCGACGCCGGCGAAGTGGAGCATCCCCCCGAGACCGGCCAGGGCGCCCCCCACCAGGATCGACGACAGCACCAGCCACCCGACCGGCAGGCCGGCCCGGCGGGCGGCCTCGGCGTTGCCGCCGGCCACCCGCAGCCGGAAGCCCCAGGAGGTGTAGCGCAGGATGGCCCACACCCCCACCGCCAGACCGATGGCCACCACGAAGCCGAGGTGGAGGCGACCGAAGCCTTCGATGCGGGGCAGTCGAGAGGAATCCAGCAGCGGCCGGCTGGCGGGCTGGCCGAAGCCGGCGGCGTCCTTCCAGGGGTCGTAGATGAGATAGAGCAGCACGTCGGTGGCGACGTAGTTGAGGAGGAGGGTCGAGATCGCCTCGTTGATGCCGGTCTTGAGCCGCAGCACCCCGGCGATCCCGGCCCACAGGCCTCCGCCGATCGCCGCGGCCACGCCCATGACCAGCATCACGGCCCATCCCTGGAGCTGGCCGTCCAACGCCAGGCCGGCGCCGGCGGCCGCCACCGTGCCGATCACCAGCTGGCCCTCGCCGCCGATGTTGACCAGGCCGGCTCGGGCCGGCACCGCCACCGCCAGAGCGGCCAGCAGGAAGGGGGTCGCCTTGAGCCCGACCTCGCCCAGCGAGGTGCTGTTGGAGAAGGTCGAGGCCCACATGTCGCGGTACAGGGCGATCGGATCGGCGCCCTTCATCCAGGCCAGGGCTCCGAAGATGACCAGCGCGGCGCCGTAGGCGACGACCCAGCGGCCGGCACCGATCAGCAGGTTCCGGCCCCGGCTGGGACCGGCGGGGGCGGCGACCACGGGCGCCGGGGCCAGCCCCTCGTCGGTGGGCGGCGCGGGCGGGGCAACCGTCATTCGGCACCTCCGAGCATCAGGCGGCCGATCTCGTAGCGATCGACCTCACCGGGACGGACGATCCCGGCCAGCTCGCCGGCGTGGAGCACGGCGATCCGGTCGGAGAGCTCGAGGAGCTCGTCGAGATCCTCGGAGATCAGCAGCACACCGGCGCCGGCCGCCCTTCGGGCCAGCAGCAGCTCCTGGGTGCGCCGGGTGGTGGCGATGTCGAGGCCCCTCGACGGGTAGGCGGCCACGACCAGGCGGGAGCCGTCGTCGCCCAGCGTCCGGGTCAGGATGACCCGCTGGACGTTGCCCCCCGAGAGCGACGCGACCTCCCGGTGAGGAGCCGCGATGCGCAGCTGGGTGCGCTCGTCGAGGTCGCCGAGCAGGCTGCGGGCCCGGTTCCAGTCGATGCCCAGGCCCTTGCGTACCGCACCCATGTCGGAGAGCACCATGTGCTCGAGCACACTCAGGCCGGGCACCACCGAGTGGGCCAGCGGATCCTCGGGGATGCCCACCCCACCCACCGCGAGGGCGATGCGGGGATCGGCCTTGCGCACCGGGGTGTCGTCGATGGTGATGCTGCCCGACGAGAGCGGGCGGAGCCCGAGGACGGCCTCGAACAGCTCGCGCTGGCCGTTACCGGACACGCCGGCGATGCCCACCAGCTCGCCCGAGGCGATCGCCAGATCGACGTCCCGCAGCGCAACGTGGCCGCCATCGCCCGAGACGGTGATGTTGCGGACGGCCAGTGCCGGCACCGGCGCCTCGGGGGGCGCCGGACGCTCGGCCGGCAGGGCCGGGACCTCGCGCCCGACCATGTGGCCGATCAGGGTGCGGTCGTCCATGGTCGTCGGGTCGATGCCCCGAGCCACGATCCGTCCGCCCCGGAGCACGCTGACCCGGTCGGCGATGGCGCGGGCCTCGTGCAGTTTGTGGGTGATGATCACGATGGCCAGGCCCTGCGAGCGAAGCTCGTCGACCGCCCCGAACAGGGCATCGACCTCCTGCGGGGCGAGCACGCTGGTCGGCTCGTCGAGGATGACCATGCGGGCGCCGGCCATCAGCACCTTGAGGATCTCGACCCGCTGGCGCTCACCGATGGCCAGGTGACGGACCAGGGCCCCGGGGTCGACGGCGAAGCCCATCTGCTCGGCCGAGTCTCGGATGTGGCGCTCGACCGCGCCCCGCCGGTACACGAAGCCCTGACCGTCGAGGGCCATCGAGATGTTCTCGGCCACGGTGAAGGCCGGCACCAGGCGCAGGTCCTGGAAGACCATGCCGATGCCGAGGGCCCGGGCCACCGCCGGGGAGGTGATCTCGACCGGCTCGCCCTCGACCAGGACGTCGCCCTCATCGGCGTGGTACACGCCGTAGAGGAGCTTCATCAGGGTCGACTTGCCGGCCCCGTTCTCGCCCAGGAGGGCATGGACCTCGCCCGCCCGGACGTCGAAGGCCACCTGGTCGTTGGCCAGCACCTCGCCGAAGCGCTTGGTCAGGCCCCGTACCTCGATGAACGGCGTAGTCGACCCAGTGGCCGACTCGGCCGTCAGATCGAGCATGGGTGCGAGCTCAGTCACCGCTCCACCTCCTGGTGGTCGTGGTCCTCGGGCTGCGGGCCGCCCTCGGGCCGTGCCTGGCCCAGCATCCGGGCGACGGCGACCGCCGCCCGACGCTCGACGATCACCATCGACTCGCCCAGGTGCTCATCCAGGCGGTCGGCCGCCAGGTCGAGGTCGCTGGCGAGCAGGGCCTCGACGATCCCCAGGTGCTGGGCGATGGTGGCCGCCACCCGCTCGGCGGTGAGGAAGTCGTGCATGCGGACCGGTCGGATGCGGGCGTTGACCATCTCCAACATCTCCGCCAGTTGGGCGTTGCCGGCCGACTCGGCCAGCGCCACGTGGAACCCCTCATCGAGGGCGACGAAACCGGGCTCGGGCTCGGGGCGCTCGGCCTCGTAGCTCAACCACTCGTCGTAGACCCGACGCAGGACGGCCCGGTCGTGGGCGATGCCGGTGGTCGCCGGCCGCCGGATGGCAAGGCGCTCGAGGGCGATGCGCACCTCGTAGAGCTCGTGAATGGCGGCCAGGTTGGGGGTGGAGGGTTGGTAGCCGCCGTCAGGATGACGCTCGACGAGGCCCTCGACGTGAAGGCGCATGAGGGCCTCCCGGACCGGGGTTCGGGAGACGCCGATCTCGGCCGCGAGGCGCTCCTCGGCCAGCCGGATCGCGACCGGGAACTCGCCCACCAGGAGCCGGCGGCGCAGGTCGCCGTAGGCGATCTCGCCCCGGGAAGCTCGGGCCGCTCCTGCCGGAGGCGCTGTATACATGCTGGCAGAACCTAAGAACGACCTGCGTCGGGCAGATCACGCGGGCGTGAACCGAACGGGGCCAGCGCCTTGCCGAAGCCTGACGTCGGCCAGCCGGGATCCGGGACGAAAAATGAGAGAAGGGCTGCCGGGGGGGTGCAGCCCTTCTCTCGAAAAGCGGAGGAAGAAGCGGGGGGGTGCCTCTTCCTCTACGCCGTTGCCAAGCACTCTATTGGTACCGGAGCGATCTTTCCAACATATTCCCCCGATATCTGCGATCATCGCTGGCGATGGACCTCCGCCAGCTCGCCGCCCTCGTCGCCATCGCCGACACCGGCACGTTCTCGGCCGCAGCCGACGTGCTCCACACCGTGCAGTCGAACGTATCGACCCACATCGCTCACCTGGAGCGGGAGCTGGGGGCCACCCTGGTGCAGCGTGGCGGCGGCCTCACCGAGGAGGGTGAGCTCGTGGTGGCGCGGGCCCGCCGGGTCCAGGCCGAGCTCGACGCGCTGGTCGCCGACGTCCTCTCGCTGCGCGACGACGTATCGGGACCGGTCGGGGTGGGCGTCCTGGGCACGACCGGCCGCTGGCTGGTGCCACCGCTGCTGCTGTCGGTCATGGCCGCGCACCCCAAGGTCCGCCTCACCGTGCTGGAGGGCAACACGACGGCCCTCATCCCCCACCTCCGGTCGGCTCGCATCGACCTGGCGGTGGTCAACCTCCCGGTGTCGGAGGCCGAGGTCGAGATCCACCCGCTGTTCGAGGAGGACCTCCTCCTGGTCGTGCCTGACGGCCACCCGCTGAGCAAGCGCCGGAAGGTGTCGGTGGCCGTCCTGGCCGACCACGAGCTCCTGCTCCCTCCCCCGGGCACGTCGATCCGCATCGAGCTCGACCGGGCCGCGGCTGCGGCCGGGGTGACCCTTCGAGCCCAAGCCGAGCTCGACGGCATCCGCCTCATCGCCTCCCTGGCCTTCGAGGGCTACGGGGCCGGTGTCCTGCCGGCCAGCGCGGTGCCGGGCTGGCTCAGCGGCGAGTGGCGCCGCATCGCCATCGAAGGCCTCCCCCGTCGGGCGGTGGCCTTGGCCCACCGCCGCCACGGGATGCTGTCGGCCCCGGCCCGGGCCGTCCTCGACTTGCTCCCCAAGGTCGTCGCCGAGGGCGCGGCCGACCAGCCCGGCGTGTACCCGGTGGGCTGAGGGCGGTATGCGAGGCTGACCCGATGGCGACCGAGCTGCGGGCGGGGGTGCAGGGTCCGGTCTCGGCCCGCATCACCGAGCTGGCCGGGCGCCCGGTGGTGCTGGTCAGGGTCGACGCCGACGAACGGGCGGGGGCGCTGGATGCCGACGCCGGCACCACCCTCACCACCGCGGCCCGCACCGCGCTCAGCGCCCGCCTCCCCCTGGTCGGGATCATCAGCTCCAGCGGCTCCGATGTGCGGGCCGGCGTCGGCGCGCTGCACGGGTGGGGCTCGGCCGCCCAGGCCATCGCCCAGTGCAGCGGCACCGTCCCGGTGCTCCTGGCCGTCACCGGCCCGACGGTGGCCGGGCCGGCGCTGTTGTTGGGCCTGGCCGACGTCACCGTGTTCACCGAGGCGGCGTCGGCCTACGTGCTCGGACCCCAGGCGGTCGCGGCCTTCACCGGCGAGGTCGTCACCGCCGACGCCCTGGGCGGATCCGGCGTTCATCGCCGCCACAGCGGGCTGGCGGCGGCCGTGGTCGACGACGAGGCGGCGGCGGTCGAACTCCTGGCCGCCATCCTGGCCTACCTCCCGTCGCACTGCGACGAGACACCACCGGCCTGGCCGACGGGCGACCCGGTCGACCGGCGCACCCCGGAGGCGGGAGCCGTGCTGCCGGCGGCGTCGACCGGGAGCTACGACATCCGCCACGTGATGGCGCCCATTCTCGACCACGACTCGCTGCTCGAGCTCGGCTCGGCCTGGGCCCCCAACCTCGTCACCGCGTTCGGCCTGCTGGGAGGCCAACCGGTCGGCCTGGTCGGCAACCAGCCCCTGGCCCTGGCCGGCACCCTCGACATCGCCGCCAGCCAGAAGGGCGCCCGCTTCGTCGCCTTCTGCGACGCGTTCAACGTGCCGCTGCTCACCCTGGTCGACACCCCCGGGTTCTTCCCCGGCAAGGACCTCGAGTGGCGGGGGATGATCCGCCACGGGGCCCAGTTGGTCGGCAGCTACGGCCGGGCGACCGTCCCCCGGGTCAGCGTCGTACTGCGCAAGGCCTACGGCGGGGCCTACATCGTCATGGACTCCAAGCGCATGGGCAACGACATCGCCCTGGCGTGGCCGAGCGCCGAGTTGGCGGTGATGGGCGCCAAGGGCGCGGTCGAGATCCTGCACCGGCGCGACGACGAGGAGACCCGGGCGGCCAAGGAGGCCGAGTACTCGGCGACCCTGCTCACGCCGTGGGTGGCGGCCGAGCGGGGCTACGTCGACGCCGTCATCGACCCGGCCGATACCCGGGCCGAGGTGGCCGCCGCCTTCGCCCTGCTGCGCTCCAAGCGCGAGCGCCTCCCCCGCCGAGCCCACGACAACCTGCCCTTGTAGCCCTGCCGTCAGAGCGGCTTCGGTCGTCCTCAGCCCGCGTCACTACCGTGATCGGCCATGGCCGACACCATCACGATCACCGACGACCGGACCGGCAAGACGGTCACCGTGCCGATCGAGGACGGGACCATCCCCTCCTCCGCGCTCCGGTCGCTCGACCCGAACCTGTTCGTGTACGACCCCGGTTTCCTCTCCACCGCCAGCTGCGAGAGCGCCATCACCTACCTCGACGGCGAGAACGGGATCCTGCGCTACCGGGGCTACCCGATCGAGCAGCTGGCCGAGCAGTCGACCTACCTCGAGGTCGCCCACCTCCTGATCCACGGCGAGCTCCCCACCGCCGACGAGCTGGCTCGCTGGCACCACGAGGTGACGACCCACACCTACGTGCACGAGAAGGTGAAGGACTTCGTCGGCGGGTTCCACTACGACGCCCACCCGATGGGGGTGTTCATCTCCACCGTGGCCGCCCTGTCGACCTTCTACCCCGAGGCCAAGGCCATCGACGACGTCGACGCCCGCATGAAGCAGGTGGTCCGGCTGGTGGCCAAGGTGCCGACCATCGCCGCCTTCGCCCACCGCTACAGCCTGGGCCAGCCGTTCGTCTACCCCGACAACGGCCTCGACTACGCGGCCAACTTCCTCAGCATGATGTACCGGGTCACCGCCCCCGAGCACGCCGACAACCCCGTGCTGGCCAAGGCGCTCGACGTGCTGTTCATCCTCCACGCCGACCACGAGCAGAACTGCTCGACCACGGCCATGCGCACCATCGCCTCGAGCCAGGCCGATCCCTACTCGGCTCTGGCCGGGGCCGCCGCCGCCCTCTACGGACCGCTGCACGGCGGCGCCAACGAGGCCGTCATCCGCATGCTGCAGCGCATCGCAACCCTCGACGCGGTGCCCGCCTTCGTCGAGGAGGTCAAGGCCGGCCACGGCCGGCTGATGGGCTTCGGGCACCGGGTCTACAAGTCCTACGACCCCCGGGCTCGCATCATCAAGCAGACCGCGGAGGACGTGTTCCGGGTCGTGGGCACCAACCCGCTGCTCGACATCGCCCTGAAGCTGGAGGAGATCGCGCTCTCCGACCCGTACTTCATCGATCGCAAGCTCTACCCCAACGTCGACTTCTATTCGGGGCTCATCTACCAGGCCATGGGCTTCCCCATGGAGATGTTCACCGTCCTCTTCGCCATCCCCCGGACCAGCGGGTGGCTGGCCCACTGGCTGGAGATGCTGGACGACCCCGACCTTCGCATCGCCCGGCCCCGCCAGAAATTCACGGGCGACGACGAGCGGGCCTACGTGGCGGTGGCCGACCGAGGCTGAGCGGGCCTACGTGGCGGTGGCCGACCGAGGCTGAGCGGCCCCGAGTGGGTCGGGGGCGACGTCGAGGACGACCTTGCCCACCGATGAATCGGACTCGAGGTGGCGGTGGGCGTCGGCGATGTCGTCGAGGGAGAACCGGGCATCGAT
Source organism: Actinomycetes bacterium (assembly GCA_031398745.1). GTDB lineage: Bacteria > Actinomycetota > Acidimicrobiia > Acidimicrobiales > CADCSY01 > JANNNX01. Next base: position 39,930 of record JANNNX010000010.1, on the reverse strand, counting down.
GATCGGGCGGTAACGGCCCGATCCGAACAGCGGCACGACCTCCTGGCCGAAGCGTTGGGTGAGGGCGATCTTCTCCTCCAGCGGGCGGATGCGCAGCATCGTCCCGATGAGCGAGGCCCGCGTGGTCATGAGCAGGTCGAGGGGCACTTCGGGGCGGGCGCCGCCTAAGAGCCCCACCTGGACGATGCGGCCGCCAACCCGGAGCGATCGCAGGTTGCGCTCGAGGTAGGGGGCCCCGACCACGTCGAGCACGACATCGACGCCGGCACCGCCCGTGAACTCGGCACAGGCCTCGACGAAGTCGCCCGAGGCCCGATCGACCGCGACATCGGCACCGAGATCGAGGCAGGCGCCGACCTTGGCCGCGGAGGTGGTCACGACGATGCGGGCCCCGGCCGCCTTGGCCAGCTGGATGGCGGCGGTGCCCACCCCGGAGGCGCCGGCGTGGACCAGAGCCACCCGACCGGCGGTCAGGCCCCCCTGCACGAACAGGGCGTCGAAGGCGGTCATCCAGACCTCGGGCACGGCCCCGGCGTCGGCCAGACCGAGGGTGGTGGGCACCGCGACCAGCTGGCGCTCGTGGGTCACCACCCGTTCGGCGTGGGCGCCCCCGGCGACGATGCCCATGACCGCATCGCCGATGGCCCAGGCCCGGGCCCGGGTGCCGACCGCCACCACCCGCCCGGCCAGCTCGAGGCCCGGGATCTCCACCGGCCGCGTCTCGCCGGGGCCCACGGGGGCCCCCGGGTAGCGGCCTCGGCGTTGGAGCACGTCGGCCCGGTTGAGGGCGCTCGACACCACCTCGACGACCACCTCGTCGGGACCGGGCACTGGGTCGGCGACCTCGGCCACCGCCAGCACCTCCGGACCCCCGACGTCGGTCAGCACCACGGCCCGCACGGCCGAGGACCCTAGCCACGCGACCGAGGTGCCAGGCCGGGGGTGCCTGCGGCCGGGGGTGCCTGCGGCCGGAGGCCGCCCGGGGGTGCACCAGTACCCGGCGGTACCCTCCGGGCCCGTCTGTCGCCCACCGCGAGGAGCTTGGTCCCGTGACCACCTACACCGACGACGCCGTGCGCCGGTCCCTGCTGGGCGCAGCCCACGAGCTGCGCTCGACCATCCGGGCTCAGGCCGAGACCATCGACCTCGACCGCTCCGTACCGGCCTCGATCGTCGAGCCCATGAACCGCAGCGGCATCTTCCGCTCGGCCGTGCCCTCGGCCATCGGCGGCCTCCAGGTCGACCCGTTCACCCGGATGGAGGTGGTCGAGGCCTACGCGGAGGCCAACGGCTCGGTCGGCTGGATCGCGGGGGTCGTGTCGGGCGGTGCCGCCTGCACCGCGTACTTGGCCCCCGAGGTCGGCCGCCAGATCTACGGCGACCACGTCGAGACCCTGGTCGCCGGCAACCTGGCCATGCCGACCGGCGCCGCGGTGGCGGTGGACGGCGGCTACAGACTCAGCGGCCGGTGGAGCTACGGGTCGGGCAGCGAGCACGCCCAGTGGTTCGTCTCGAACTCGACGATCCACGACGGCGATACCCCCCGGACCCGACCCGACGGCACCAATGTCACCCGGTGGATGGTCTTCCCGGCCGACGGGGTCGAGATCATCGACACCTGGAAGACGACCGGCCTGCGGGGCACCGGGTCGAACGACTACACGTGCCACGACGTATTCGTGCCCGAGGAACGCACCTTCCACTTCGCCGAAGGCTCCCCCTACGACGCGCCCCACTACCGAGCTCGCTTCTTCCTGCTCGACCACGGCGCCCACGCCCTCGGTCTGGCCCGAGCCGCGATCGACACCTTCAAGGAGCTCGCGGCCTCGAAGAACCAGCTTCGCTCGTCGAGCAAGGTCCGTGACCGCCAGCTGGCCCGCATCCAGACCGCTCAGGCCGAGGGGCTGTACCAGTCGGCCCGGTCGTTCCTGTGGGCCGCCACCGAGCGGGCCTGGAAGACCGCCCATCAGGTCGACGGGCTGGTTCCGCTCGAGCAGTGGGGCCTCGTGCGCCTGGCCATGACCGAGGCCGTGCAGAAGAGCGCCGAAGCGGTGCGTCTGGTGTACGACGCCGGCGGCGGCACCTCGGTGCTCGAGTCGAGCCCTATCTCCTACGCCTGGCGCGACGTCCACGTGGCCACCCAGCACGCCATGGTTGCCACCTTCTCCTACGACCTCTACGGCCACGTGGCGCTGTTCGGCGACGAGGTGCCGACCGACATCGAGAACCGGCTCCGCTGATGCGTCGGCCGGTTCGAGCGGGCCGGCCCGGATGACGACGCCGCTGCCCCGCGGCCAGTTCCCGGTCACCGCGCGTTGGCGCTACTTCAACCACGCCAGCGTGGCCCCGATGCCACTGGCCGCGGTCGGGGCCATGGCTCGAGCGGCCGAGGCCACGGCGGCCGACGGCGCCATGGATTATGAGCCGCGGGCCGCCGAGGTCGAGCGGGTGCGGACGGCGGCGGCCGGGCTGCTGGGGGTGGGCCGCGACGACGTGGCCTTCGTGAAGAACACCACCGAGGGGATGGCCCTGGTGGCCGCCGGGCTCGACTGGCGCCCCGGCGACCGGGTGGTGGTGCCCGACCACGAGTTCCCCACCGTCCTGTACCCGTGGCTCGCCCTCGCCGATCGGGGAGTCGAGGTGACCCTGGTGCCCACCCAGGGGACGGCTCGAGCCCTACCGATCGACGCCTTCGAAGCCGCCCTGGCCGCCGGCCCGCCCCCTCGGGTGGTGGCCACCAGCTGGGTCCAGTACGCGAGAGGCTGGCGCATCGACCTGGCGGCGCTGGCCGAGCGTTGCCACGACGTCGGCGCCCTCCTGGTGGTCGACCTGATCCAGGGTCTGGGTGCCATCCCGGCCGCGCTCGACGAGTGGGGGGTCGATGTCGGCGTGGCCGGCGGCCACAAGTGGCTGCTCGGGCCCGAGGGGATCGGGGTCGTGCAGGTGGCCGAGCGGTGCCGCGACGCCATCCGGCCGATGGCACCCGGCTGGGCGTCGGTCCGGCAGCGGGGCGAGTACGACGACCCGTCGTACCGGCTCGACGCCAGCGCCCGGCGCTACGAAGGAGGCACCGTGGGGGTGGCCGCCATCCACGCGCTGGGGGCCTCGATCGACCTCCTCCTCGACGCCGGGATCGAGGCGGTGGCGGCCCACATCGACCGACTGGGCGACCGGGCCGTGGCCGCCCTGGCCGCCCAGGACATCGCCACCCTCTCCGATCGATCGGCCGAGGGCCGCTCCGGCATCGTCACCGTGGCGAGCGGATCGACCGAGCCCGACCGGGTGGCGGCGGTGCTGGCCGACGCCGGGGTAGCGGTCGCGGCCCGGGGCGGGGGCATCCGCCTCTCACCCCACGGCTACAACACCGACGACGAGGTGGACGAGGTCGTCGAAGCGCTGGTGGCAGCCATTGCCGGCCCCAGAGGTAGGCCAGAGCACCGGTAGCTTCGTCGGCGCAATCAGCGGACGGCGGCCGCCACCAGGTCGGCGTAGAGCTCCTCGCCCGACGGGCGGAGGTGCACGCCGTCGTCCCAGAACACGCCGTCCTGGGCATTGCTGGCCGCATGCCAATCGACCAGGACGGCGTTCGGCCAGCGCTTCACCCCGTCGCCGATGACCCGGTTGACCTCGGGCTCCCAGGCCCGGGGCACCCGGACGTTGACCACCACCACCCGGCGGGCGGCGCTCAGGCTGGCCAGCAGCTGGTCGAACTGTTGGTCGGAGATGGCGGCGTTGGTACCGAGGTGCAGGACGACGACCTCGCCGAGGAGGTCGGCCGCCTGCAGGTTGGCGATCTCGGTCTGGGCCTCGCTGAACTGTCGTCCGATGGCGGCGTCGACCCAGACGTCACCCAGGCGGGCCTGCAACGCCTCGTGGGCGTCGAGCATGACCGAATCACCCACCGCGGTGACCTTCGGCGTCGGCGACGCCGCCCCAGCCGTGGCCACCACCGTGGTCTCGCTCGTCGCCGGCACGGTCGAGGAGGTGGAGGCGAGGGTGGTCGCCGTCGGCACCTCCCCGGCCGTGGACGAGGTGGTCGACTCAGGAGGCGGCAGTGGGCTCGGCGCCGTCGTGGTGGATGTGGACGACGAGGTCACCGAGATCGGCGCCAGCCCGACACTGGCCACCTCGAGACCCGGGGGTACCGAGACCGAGGCCGGCACCGCCCACGACGACACCACCACCGCGGCCAACCCGGCCATGGCCCACGAGGGCGAGCTGACCCACCGGGGCCGCCACCCGGCCCCCGACTCGATCGCCTCGGCAACGAGTTCGGGGTGCCCGGCCCGGCCGAGCCACCGCTGGGCCGGGATCTCGACCAACCGGAAGGACAGATCGGCCAGCACCAAGGTGACCGTCACCCGGGTCAGCAGGAGCCCGGGGCCCGCCAACGAGACGTCGGCCCCGGGGCGAGTGAGGGCGAACACCGGCCAGTGCCAGAGGTAGATCCCGTACGAGCGGGCGCCCACCCACGCCAGCATCGGACCGCCTAGCAGGCGCCGCCAGCGCACCGAGGCGTCGGGGTGGGCCACCGCCAGCACGAGCACACCGGTGGCCGCGGCGGCCAGTTGGAACCCGCCCCGGTAGAGCCACGGCGTCCGCTCGTTGACGCCCACCAGCAACCCGACCAACACCATCAGCGCCGCTAGGCCGGCAGCGTCGACCATCGCGGCGCGGTGGACGCGGGAGGAATGGCGCAGGAATCGTCCCGGTTCGAGACGCCACACCGGCCAGGCGAGCGCCAGGCCGCTGCCCAGCAGCAGGCCAGCCAGACGGGTGTCGGTGCGGTAGTAGACGCCGCTGAGGTCTCCCCCACCGCCTCCCTGGACCGCCATCCAGCCGGCGGCGACGGCCGCTGCGCCCAGCACCAGCCCAGCCCGGGCGCGGGGCCCGGCCACCCGTCGGTGCAGCACCCACAGCGCCAGGGGCCAGGCCAGGTAGAACTGCGCCTCGATCGAGAGCGACCACACGTGCTGGAGCAGTGACGGGCGGCCGAACTGCTCGAAGTACGACTGCTGGCGGACGAGCAACCAGAGGTTCTCGACTCCCAGCAGCGAGGCCACGGTGTCTCCTCGCAGGGCCGGCAGTGCGTCACGGGCGGCGAAGGCGGCCACCACCGTGGTGCCCGTCACCATGACCAGAGCCGCGGGCACCAAGCGCCGGATCCGTCGGCGGTAGAACCCGACGATCGACACTCCGCCGCGGTTCGACCACTCGGCGCTCAGCAGCGCGGTGATGAGGTAGCCGCTCAGAACGAAGAAGACCTCCACGCCGAGGAAGCCCCCGCCGACCACCGACACCCCACCGTGGTAGAGGAGGACGGCGCCGACCGCCACCGCCCGCAGCCCGTCCCAGGCCGCGAGGTGCGGCACCGACACCGCCCGCGGCGAGGCCAGCGGTGGTACGGCGGCGCGCTCGGGGGCGGGCCGCTCCCCCCTCGGCCGGTGAATCACCGATCGAAAGGTACCGGACAGCAACGAAGTGGTCACGACTCCGGGGCCAGGCGAGGGCCGCCGGCCCCGGTCCGGAGCCGTCAGCCGGGGGGCGGACCGAACCCCGGCGGGGGCCCACCCGGAGCGCCCGCGCCCCCTCGGGGACGAAAGCCCGGACCCGAGGGCTCCTCGGCGCCCGTCAGCACCGCGCCGATGCGCTCGTAGTTGTGGTACTGGACGCCCATGTGGGCCGTGACCACCAGCACATCGCGGTAGCACTGCTCGATCGGGCTCGACCGGTAGACGCCCGCGGTCCCGGCGACCACGAACACGGTGTCGACCACCGACTTGGCCACCTCGCCGCAGAACGTGTTGCAGATGTCGTTGGCCAGCCGCATGCCCTCGCTGGCGCCCTCACCCCTGTCGTGCAGGGCCAGGGCGTCCTCGAGCAGCTCGTAGGACCACGCTCGGGCCGCCCGCAACTTGGCCTCGGCCTGCGCGATCCGGTCCTGCACCACCGGGCGCCGGTCGATGGTGCTGGTGTCGCCAAAGATCAGTGGCCGCTTGCTGGGCGCGATCTCGTAGAACTCCTCGAGGGCGTGGCGGGCGATGCCGAGACCCACCATCGAGTGCCCGCCGACACCGAGGATGCCCCGATCGACCGACGGGGTCAGGGTCGAGGGTCCCATCATCGAGAACGTCAGCTCCTCGGGCACGAAGCCGTCGGTGACCACGAACTTGCCGCTGTGGGTGCCCCGCAACCCGATCGTGTCCCACGAGCCCTCGACCACGGTGACGATCTCGCGCGGGATGTAGGCCCCCTTCATGGCGCCCATCCGGCGCATCATCTCGGCCGGGTCGATGCCCGAGAAGTCTCCAGCCCCGGGCGCCATGGTGGGCATCTCTTCATCGGCCTCGTCGACCACGAAGAAGCCGGCCACGAAGTACGAGGCGTGCCCGCTGTTCGACGCGAACCGGCCCTCGACATTGAGCAGCTGGTAGCCGCCGTCGACCTTGAGGGCCGTCCCGCCGGGAATCGGCGTCCCCGCCACCACGGTGGCGGGTGAGGCGAAGAGCCGCTGGGCGCCCTCCATCGAGAGCTGGTTGGCGGACGTGCAGGCGGCGATGTGGACCAGCAGGGACCACCCGGCGGTGCCGTCACCCCGGGCCAGCTCCTCCATGATGCGGAACCAGGTCGGGTAGTCGACCGTCCCACCGCCGACCTCCTTGGGCGCCACCATGCGCCACACCCCGATCTCCCCGATCCGCTCGACCAGGTCCTGGGGCAGCCGCTGGCCCGCCTCGATCTCGCCCGCCCGGGCCCGCAGCTCCGGGACCAGCTCGCGGACCTCGCGCAGCATGCGCTCCCCGTCGGCGCTGCGATGGATCCGGACACCGTCGGAGAACTCGGGGTAGTGGTCGTTCATGGGGTCTCCTCGAGCTCGGCACGTGGACCGACGGTGTCGGTAACGCGACGTTACAGCGGCGCCCGACCGCGAGCGCAGCGCGGTTCGGCGGCTCGGCCGCCACGGCCTACGGTCAGCGCAGTGTCGAGCAGCGACGGCAGGAGCACGGCCCCCGGCGCGGCGGCGAGAGGCTGATGCAGGCGTTCGCGTGCGAGGTCTGCGGGCTCCTGGTCACCTTCGAGAGCGACGCCTGCCTCCGCTGCTCGAGCCAGCTCGGGTTCGTGGCCGAGACGGGGCGGCTCCGGGCCTTGCTCTCGCTGGGCGAGGGGTGGGCGCGGTGCGAGGAGCACCTGGCGCTCGGCTGCAACTGGGTCGTCCCCACCGACGGCGACCACGAGCGGTGCCGGGCGTGTCGACTCAACCGGACGATCGAAGGCGGCGACGACCTCGCCGGACGGCTGGCCCAGTTGGCCACCGGCGCGGCCCAGCGGCGCCTCGCCTACCAGCTGCTGGCCCTCGAGCTGCCGCTGTCGCCTCGGACCGACGACCCCCGCTGGGGGCTGGCCTTCGACCTCCTCTACCGGCCGGGAGGCAAGGTCATCACCGGTCACGCAACAGGCGTGGTCACCATCGATCTGGTCGAGGGGGACGACTCGCATCGCGAGAAGGTCCGCCGCCGACTGGGCGAGCCCTACCGCACGGTGCTCGGTCACCTCCGCCACGAGGTCGGCCACTACTACTGGCACCTCCTGCGCCGGAGCCCGGAAACCATCGAGGCGGCGCGGCTGCTCTTCGGCGACGAGCGCTCCGACTACCGGGCCGCGCTCGACCGCCACTACGCCGACGGCGCCCCTGCGGCCTGGCAGGACGGCCACGTCAGTGCCTACGCCACCGCGCACCCCTACGAGGACTGGGCCGAGACCTTCGCCCACTACCTGCACATCACCGACTCGCTCGAGACCGCCGCCGCCTTCGGTGTCCTGGTGCTCGGTCCCGACGGGGTGCCCGGGCTCCAGGACGGCACCTCGACTACCTCGGTACCCCAAGCCGTGCACCTCGCGTCCAGCGGGATCGGCGACATCGTCGAGCAGTGGGTGGCCCTGGCCTACGCCCTCAACGCCATGAACCGAAGCATGGGCAAGGACGACCTCTACCCGTTCGTCCTCAGCCCCACCGTCATCGACAAGCTCGGCTTCGTCCACGACACGGTCCAGCACTGGCCAGCCGCGGCGGCGGGCGATTGAGCCTCAGGGCCGCTCCGCACGGGACCGCATGTCGACCAGGGCTCGGCGCAACAGCCGCGAGACGTGCATCTGGCTGATGCCCAGCTCCTCGGCGATCGCCGACTGCGACCGGTGGCCGAAGAAGTGGAGGGTCACGATCCGGCGCTCCCGCTCGTCGAGCGACTCGAGCAGGGGGCGCAGCAGCGCCCGGTCCTCGACCATGTCCAGGGCGGCCTCGTTCGACGAAGCGGGCTCGGGGCGGCGTCGGTCGCCCTCGCCGGGGCCGACGTCGAGGCTGTCGGGCCGGTAGGCCTGGCCGGCCATGAGCGCGTCCAGCACCATCTCCTCCGAGACGTCGGCCTCCCGGGCCAGCTCGGCCACGGTCGGCGAGCGCCCGAGGCGCTGGGTGAGTTCGTCCTCGGCGCGGCGCACGCTGCCCCGCAGCTCCTTGAACGACCGCGGCACCCGCAGCCCCCAGGTGCTGTCACGGAAGTGCTCCTTGATGGTGCCCTCGATCGCTCGCCCGGCGTAGGTCGAGAAGGCCACGCCCCTCGTCGGATCGAAGCGCTCGACCGCCCGCAGCAGGCCCAGCACCGCGATCTGGCGGAGGTCCTCCCGCGGTACACCCCGGCCGTCGTACCGGGCCGCCACGTGGTACGCCAAGCCCCGGTTGGCTTCGATCAGGCGGTTCCGCAGGGCGCGATCACGAGTTCTGGCATAGGCCGCGATGTCGTCCGACCGGTCTTCGACGCGGTCGGGCACCGCGCTCACGGCGCCAGACGACGACGCTTCACGAGCTCGAACCGAAGCCCGGCTTCGTCGCTGTCGACGTGCCACTCGTCGACGGTGACCCCGAGGATCTCGCGCACGAGGTCATCGACGACCGCGCTCGACGGACCGATCGACGCCCCTCGGCGGCGGCCGTGGATCACCAGGGCCTCGTTGTCGACGTGGTAGTCGATCTCGACCGTCCGCTCCCCCTCCTCGCCGACCAGGAGGAAGAACAGCTCGTCGACCGCGACCCGGAGGTCCTCGATCTCCTCGACGCTGAAGCCCACGTCGGCGGCCAGACCGGCGGCGTTGAGTCGAGCCAAGCGGACGTACTCGGTCGTCGCCGGCACGGTGACCCGGACCGTCGGCTCGATCGTGGTCGTCATCGGGTCCTCGCGATCGGGCTCATCCATCGAGGTGGAGTCAGCCACCCGGTTCAGGCTGGCTCGATCGCCAGCACACCCGCCAGGCCGGTGATGTCGAGAAGGCGACGGACCATCCCGTTCGCCCCTCGCAGCACCAGACGGCCGTCTCGGGACTCGAGCGCCTTGTGGGCGGCGATGAGCACCCGGATCCCCGACGAGTCGACGAAGTCGAGGCCCGCCACGTCGAGCACCAACTCGCTGACCGCGGGGTCGGCCAGAGCACCGTCCACGGCGGCCTGGAGGACGTCGACGGTGTGGGGGTCGAGCTCGCCGGTGACCACGATCGTGGGCACGCCATCAACCGGCGTGGTGGACACCGCGAACCGTTCTTGAGCATCCATGCCACACGCTCCGTATCGTTGCAAACGGGTGAGCCAGCCGCAGAGTGCCGCAGCTGGCTGACTGTACCGGCACCCCCTCGGGGACGGCGATCGCGGGGTTTGACCACCGCATCGCACGGTCTACTGGGTTGCCGGGCCCGGCGACGACGGAGGACCATGACCCTGGGTGAGATCGAGGAGACCGACGGCACCGCCGGGGCGCTGGGCACGGCTCGATCGGACCTGGTCGTGGTGGCCAACCGGCTCCCGGTCGACCTCACGGTGGCCGCCGTCGGCACCCGGACCTGGGCCCCCAGCCCGGGGGGGCTGGTCTCGGCGCTGGAGCCGGTCATGGCTGCCGGCGAGGGGGCCTGGGTGGGTTGGACCGGCGAGACCAGCTCCCCGCCGCCCGACCTCACGGGCGCCAGCCCGCTGACCCTGGTCGGGGTGCCGCTCGACGACCGGGACAAGGAGCTGTACTACGACGGCTTCTGCAACGGGACGATCTGGCCGCTGTACCACGACGCCATCGAGACGCCCCGCTACGAGCGGGACTGGTGGCGGGCCTATGTGTCGGTCAACCAGCGCTTCGCCCAGCAAACAGCGGCGGTGGCGGCGCCGGGGGCGACGGTCTGGGTCCACGACTACCAGCTCCAGCTGGTGCCGCGCATGCTGCGGGCATTGCGGCCCGATTTGCGCATCGGGTTCTTCCTGCACATTCCGTTCCCGCCCCGCGAGCTCTTCATGCAGCTGCCGTGGCGCCAAGCGATCGTCGAGGGACTGCTGGGGGCCGACCTCATCGGCTTCCAGGTGCCGGCCGCGGGCCAGAACTTCGCCCACCTGGCTCACCGCCTGGTCGGCGCGATGGGTCCGCCCGACGCCCTCCAGTGGCAGGGGCGCACCATCCGGGTGGCCGCCTTCCCGATCTCGATCGACGTCGATCGCTACACCGAGTTGGCCGAGCTGCCCGAGGTGGAGCGGCGCACGGTCGAGCTGCGCCGCCGGCTCGGGTCTCCCCGCCACCTGCTGCTCGGTGTCGACCGCCTCGACTACACCAAGGGCATCGACGTCCGGCTCCAGGCGTTCCGGGAGCTGCTCGCCGAGGGCACCCTGGACGCCCCCGACACCGTCATGGTCCAGGTCGCCACCCCCAGCCGGGAGGATGCCGAGGGGTATTCCTCACTGCGGGAGCGGATCGAGCGGATGGTGGGAGAGATAAACGGCGAGTTCGGACACGTGGGCATGCCCGCGGTCCACTACCTCCACCGCAACCTGCCGATCAAGGAGCTGGTGGCCCTCTACCGGGCGGCCGACGTGATGCTGGTGACGCCGTTCCGGGATGGAATGAACCTGGTCGCCAAGGAGTACGTGGCCGCCCGTAGCGACGGTGGTGGGGTCCTGCTGCTCAGCGAGTTCGCCGGTGCCGCCCGTGAGCTCACCAGCGCCCTCCAGGTCAACCCCCACGACCTCGACGGGGTCAAGAGCGCGCTCCGCCAGGCCGTCACCATCGATCCCTACGACGCCCGCCGCCGCATGCGCAGCATGCGCCAGCACATCCAGGAGCACGACGTCCATCGATGGGCGTCCTCCTTCCTCGACGCGCTTGCCACGGCCGCTCCGCCGGCCTGAACGAGACTCCCCGCATGCACGGGCGCCCCGACGACGACAGCCGCCTGACCCCGCTCCTCGCGGCCCTGGCCCGCATGCCCGCCGTGCTGGTCGCCTGCGACTACGACGGGACCCTGGCCCCCATCGTGTCCGACCCCAGCGCGGCCAGCCCGCTGCGGGAGTCGGTGGTCGCCCTCCGGGCCCTCGCCGCTCTGGCCGATACCCACGTCGCGGTGGTGTCCGGGCGGGCCCTGCGCGACCTGGCCGTGCTCAGCCGGCTCCCCGAGGAGATCCACCTCATCGGCAGCCACGGCTCGGAGTTCGATCCCGGTTTCGTCGGGCAGCTCCCGGGCGAGGCCAGGACCCTCCTGGCCGAGATCACCGCCGAGCTGTCGGTGCTGGCCCACGGTCTCGACGGCGCCCAGCTGGAGGTCAAGCCGGCCAGCGTCGCCTTCCACTACCGCAACGCCGACCCCGACGCCGCGGCCGCCACCGTCGAAGCCATCGTGAAAGGTCCCGCCCAGCTGGCCGGCGTGCAGATCCACCACGGGAAGTCGGTCGTGGAGCTGGCCGTGCTGCCGATGAGCAAGGGCCATGCCATCGACGTCCTGCGCCAACAGCTTGGGGTGTCGGCCGTTCTCTTCGTCGGCGACGACACCACCGACGAGGCCGCCTTCGTGACGCTGCGGGGTCCCGACATCGGCATCAAGGTCGGGCCCGGCGACTCGGCCGCCCCGCACCGGGTGGACGGGCCCGACGACGTGGCCCGGGTGCTGGCCCACCTGGCCGAGGCCCGGAGGGCCTGGGTGTTCGGCGCGGCCTCGCCGCCGATCGAGCGCCACAGCATGCTGTCGGACCGCCGGACGGTGGCGTTGCTGACGCCTGACGCTCGAATTACGTGGTTCTGCCACCCCCGCCCCGAATCCTCGGCGCTCTTCGCCGAGCTGCTGGGGGGGCCACCCGCCGGCTACTTCGCCATCCGTCCGACGGGCACGACACCGCCGTTGGCCCAGCGCTACCTGGGCGACACGATGACCGTGCAGACGAGGTGGGCGACGATGACCGTCACCGACTACCTGGCCCAGGTCAGCGACCAGCCGGAGTCGGCCCAGCGCTCGGACCTGATCCGGGTGGTGGAGGGCCGGGGGACGGCCGTCGTGGAGCTGGCCCCCCGACTCGACTTCGGCCGGGTGTCCACCGCCCTCCACGTCGTCGACGACGGCATCGAGGTCGTGGGCGCCACCGAGCAGTACCTCCTGGTGGCGCCCGGGCTCGACTGGACGATCCGCCAGGACGGCGCCCACCAGACGGCGACCGCCACCGTGGAGCTCGGCCCCGAACCGACCGTCTTCGAGCTCCGCTGCGGCACCCGGCACCCGGCGTCGGCGCCCGTCGCGGAGGAGACTCGCCGCCAGCAGACCAACGAGTCGTGGCAGCGCTGGGCCTCCTCGCTGCGGCGACCGACGGGGATCGACGACGCCACCGCCGGCGACGTCACCCGCAGCGCCCTCCTGCTCCGGGCGCTCAGCGGCGAAACGACGGGCGCCATCCTGGCCGCGGCCACGACCAGCCTGCCCGAGTGGCTGGGAGGCATCCGCAATTGGGACTACCGCTACTGCTGGATCCGGGACGCCGCCATGTCGGCCGACGCCTTGGTCGAGCTGGGCAGCACCGAGGAGGCCATCGCCTACCTCGGCTGGCTGGCCGACCGGGTCGCCGAGGCCGGTGAGCCCGAGCGGGTTCGGCCCCTCTACGCGCTCTCGGGCCATCCCGCCGGCTCCGAGGGCAGCGTCGAGGGTCTGGCCGGCTACGCCGGGAGCCGACCGGTCCGCACCGGCAACGCCGCCGAGCTGCAGGTCCAGGCCGACGTGTTCGGGCCGGTGGCCGAGCTGGCGTTGCGCCTGGTGGGCAGCGGGCACCGGTTCGACGACGGGCTGCTCGGCCTCCTCGACTCGATGGTGGTGGCCGTGTCGCACCGGTGGTCGCAGCCCGACCACGGCATCTGGGAGGTGCGCCGGGCCCCCCGCCACCACGTGCACTCCAAGGTGATGTGTTGGGTGACCGTCGACCGCGGGATGCGCGTCCTCGAGGCCATGGGTCGGGTGGTGCCGAGCGACTGGCTCACGCTGCGAGCCGCCATCGCCGCCGACGTCCTGGCCCACGGGTGGAAGGAGGAGGTGGGGGCCTTCACCGCGGCCTACGACGGTCTCGACCTCGATGCCGCCGCACTGGTGGTCGGCCTATCCGGCCTCCTGGCCCCCGACGACCCCCGCTTCGTGGCCACCGTGCACGCGGTCGAGGCCGGCCTCCGTCACGGCCCCACGGTCCATCGGTACCGGGCCGACGACGGTCTCCCCGGACTCGAGGGTGGGCTGCACCTGTGCACGGGCTGGCTGGTCGAGGCCTACGCGCTGGTCGGGCGCGACCACGACGCCCGAGAGCTCTTCGGACGGCTCTGCGAGCTGTGCGGCCCGACGGGCCTCCTGTCCGAGGAGTTCGACCCGGTGTCCGAACGGGCCCTCGGCAACGTCCCCCAGGCGTACTCCCACCTGGCCCTGGTACGAGCCGCACTGCGGGTGCCGGCCATCGCCCGCTGAGCGCGATCCGCCGCCGCCGGGTCACGTCTCGACTGGGCGGCTGGCGGGTACACGCGGGCGCACACCGACCGGGTCGGAGCCTCGCAGACGTCGTTTCGGCGGCCCTTGGTACCTCTTCCAAGCGGCGTCGATGGCTACGTTTGGACAGTCCGCCCGTTCCTCCTCCTCGCTCGGAGCCGACATGCACCCACGGAACCGCGGATGACGCAGCGTGAGCTGTCGATCGTCCTCGATCCCGAGACCAGTGCAGTGGGCACCGCCCGTCGCTTCGTGGTGGAAGCGATGGATTCGCTCGAGGTCGACGGCGTCGTCGAGGAGGCCCGGGTGATGGTCTCCGAACTCGTGGCCAACGCCCTCGATGCCGGATCGGCCGTCATCGGCGTGCGTGTCTGGTCCCCGGGTCCGCACCGCCTCCGGGTCGAGGTGACCGACACGGCTTCGGGCGTCCCCGCGGTACGACGGCGCCAGCCGTTGGCCAGTGACGGTGGTCGGGGCCTGCTGATCGTGGAGGCGCTCGCTACCCGCTGGGGACACGAGCCCGTCGGCGACGGCAAGACGGTGTGGTTCGAGCTCGAGGGCTCCAACCACACGCGGCCGTCGCCGTCGAGTGACGGTGGCCCCCTCTCGCCGCACTGATCGGTTTGAGCGCGGCCGCTCCGGTCAAGCATTGGGGCTCGGAGCCGGTCGAGGGGCCGGCCACCAACCCAAGGAGCACCGCCATGGTGATGTTCATCCTCACCCTCCTGATCGTGGGCCTGGTCGCCGGGTTCTTGGCCCGGGCACTGGTCCCCGGGCGCGACCCGATGGGCATCGGAGGGACGGTCCTGCTCGGCATCGTCGGCTCGTTCGTCGGCGGCTTCCTCGGATGGCTGCTCTTCGGGAACGACTTCGGCGACGGGGCCCTGCAGGCCTCCGGGCTCATCGGCTCGATCATCGGCGCGGTCATCGCCCTGCTCGTCTACAACGCCACCGCCCGACGCCACGCGGTCTGACGGTCAAGGCCCGCCCGCACCATCCGAGACGGAGGACAAACCATGGAGAGCACCTTCAGCGTGCCGGGTGTCGATGAGGCCGATGCGGTCCAACTGGGCGAGATGCTCCAGGGTCGCCTCGACGGCCTCATCGACCTGCACCTCACGCTCAAGCACATCCACTGGAACGTGGTCGGCCCGTCGTTCCAGGCGGTGCACGAGCTCATGGACCTGCAGGTTGCGTCGGTGCGCCTGATGGCCGATGCGGTGGCCGAGCGGATCGCCACCCTGGGCGGCTCGCCGTCCGGCACGTCGGGTGCGGTGGTCAAGCGACGCGACTGGAGCGACTACCCGGTCGGGCGGGGTACCACCCAGGAGCACCTTTCGGCGCTCGACGAGGTGTACCTGGGCGTCATCACCAGCCATCGCCAGGCGCTCGAGCTGGCCGGCGAGATCGACGCCGTGACCGAGGACCTCCTCATCGGCCAGACCGGTCAGCTCGAGCAGTACCAGTGGTTCGTCCGAGCCCACCTCGAGCGCCCCACCGGCGAGATCGTCCACAAGGGATCGCCTTCGCCCACCCTCAGGGCCGATCGTGAGCACACGGACCCCGAAGCCGACGCGCGGGCCGATCCGGACAAGGTGGTGGCCGGCTGAGGCTGCCGCGCCGGCGCCCGCTGAAGGCTTGCCCGGCCCCGATCAGAGCGGGTGATTGCCCTGCTCGGGGCCGGTCACCCATCGCCGGGCGGTACTGAGCGCGGCGGACCAGTAACTCTTGAGCTCGAGTGTCGCCGTCAGGCGAACGAACCGGGCGACCTCTAGTGCCCGGGACGGGCTGCCGATCGGTCCCGCCGCGTGGATACGTTCGGCCCAGGCCAGAAAGAGCTGGCGGCCTCCCACCTGCTGGGCTTCCTGGATCGGCGTGACCACCGGCGTCGCGCCGATGAAGCCGTCGGTCCTCCCCCGGGCCGCGGCCAGGACCTCGGGCGCCCACCGATCGAGCGACGCCAGCACCGATTCGGGCACGCCGGCATCGGGCAGGAAGCGACCCCGCTTCTTGCCCCTGAAGAACCACCGGTTGGTGGTCAGCGCGCTCACGAGATCCCCTTGGGTGCTGGTGGCCACCACCGTGCCGACCGGCGTGCCGCCCCGCTCACCGACCAGCTCTCCCAGCCGGCGGGCCGCCGCCGACCACAAGGCCCGACAGGTCATGACCACCACCACCGGGGTGTCGGCGACCACGGCTGCCTCGGGTGAGTCCAGGAAGGAGACCATCGGGCGGGCCGGCGTCAGGAACCAGACCGGGCAGGCCAGCACCACCAGGTCGAAGCGCTGGCCCGTCTCGAAGGGGGCGGCCCCGGCCAGGTCCAGGGGCTCCTCCCGGACGATCTCGGGCATGAGCCCGAAGAAGGTGCTCCGCCGGAAGGGGAAGGGCAGCGGGTCGGTTGGCCGCACGTGGTGCCAGGTGACGACCGCCCTTCCCCCCGCCTCCAGCGGGCCGATCATCGCCCGCACCGCAGCCTCGGTCTGGCCGGTATGGGAGTACCAGCACACCAGGATCGCCACCGGGTGTTCGGTCGACCCCTGGTCCGTCACTCCCGCCCCCCGTTTTACTGGACACACCGGTTCGCTATTTCCTACCGTGCGCCGCGATGACGACACAAGGGGGGAGGATGGGCCCGCGCACCACGACACCTTCTCCTCCGCTGATCCTGGCGGGCACCGGGATCGAGTCCCTCGACCTCGCCGAGGCGCTCGAGCGCCGAGGCTGCACCCTCCGACCGGCGTCTGCGCCGATCGACGGGCCGGTGATCCACCTGGCCACCCCCCGAGGGCGATCGCCGAAGGCCGAGTCCGGCACCGACGAGCTGCTGGACGCAGCCAGCGCCGGTCGGGCACAGGTGGTGACCGTGAGCACGGTCCTGGTCTACGGGGAGTGCGGCGCCACCACCCGCTCCGAGGACGGACCCTTCTTCCCGTCGGCCAACTTCCGCTGGTGCCTCGACCTGGAGAGGTCGCTCCTCGCCGCCGGGGGAAACGTCGTTCGGGTCGGGCTGGTGCACGGGGGCCGGGCCGGTGAGCTGGCCCGGCGAATCCAGCTGGCTCGGGAGCTGGGGGTGTCGCGGTGGATCGGCAATGGCACCGACGAGTTCCCCACGATCCACGTCGACGAGCTGGCCGACCTGTGCCTCCGAGCCCTCCGCACCAATGCCCGGGGCCTGGCCTGCGCCGCCACTACCGGAACGGTCCAGCGCCGCCGGTTGGCCGAGGCGGTGGCCGATGTGGCCGGGGTGCCGGCCGCCGCCTGGCCGATCTACCAGGCGGTCGCCACCGAGGGCCTCGACGAGCTGGAGGACGTCACCACCGTCCGGGTGGCCAGCACCCGAGCCGCCGAGGAGCTGGGCTGGACCCCGCAAGCCCACGACGTCATCGACGAGCTGGCGACCCTGACCCGCGCCTCCCGACACACCGCTCGGCGATGACCCGATGACGCGCCCGACCACGGAGCGGGTCCCGGTCCTGATCGCCGGAGCCGGACCGGTCGGCCTGTCCCTCGCCCTCGCCCTCGGACGGGCCGGCGTCCGCTCGATCAACGTCGAGCGACACCCGAGCCTGGCCATCCACCCCAAGGCTCGAGGGGTGAACCCCCGGACGATGGAGCTCTTCCGGACCTGGGGCATCCTCGAGGAGGTCCGATCGGTGGCCGACCCCCCCGAGGCCGACGCCTTCATCGAGGTGGCCGCCTCGGCGGCTGATCCCGGGTACCGCCGGATGGCCAGCAAGGGCACGCCGGTGGGCGATCGCAGCCCGGTGGACGCCATCATCTGCCCCCAGGACCTGCTCGAACCCGTGCTCCTCGACGCCGTGGGGCGCACCGGCGCGGGCGACGTCCGCTTCCTGACCGAGCTGGTGTCCCTCGAGCAGGACGACCGCGGGGTGACGGCGACGGTCCGGCACCGGGGCACCGGCGCCACCTCGACCATCGCCGCCGACCACCTGGTGGGATGCGACGGGGGCCGCAGCGTGGTGCGCGCCGCCCTGGGGATCGAGCTCGAGGGCATCGAGAACCTGGGACGCCACGTGAACGTGCTGGTGCAGGCCAACCTCGAGCGGTATCTGGCGGAGCGTCCGGCACGGTTCACGATCATCCGCAACCCTGACTTCCAAGGCGGTCTCATTCGGGCCGGGACCGACCGGTGGTTGGTGATCCGCAGCTACGACGCCGATGACCCCCGGGTGCCCGAGGCGCCCGACGACGCCTACGGGCGGGAGGTCGTTCCCCTCGCCCTGGGCGACGACGACATCGACTTCGAGGTCCTGAGCGTCTTGGCCTGGACGGCCGCCGCCCAGGTCGCGACCCGCTACCGCGACCGACGGGTGTTCCTGGCCGGCGATGCCGCTCACCTATTCGTGCCCGCCGGGGGCTTCGGCATGAACACGGGCATCGCCGATGCCCACGGGCTGGCCTGGCGGCTGGCCTGGGTGGCCCGGGGCTGGGCCGGGACCGGCCTCCTCGACAGCTACGAGGACGAGCGGCGACCGGTGGCCCAGGCCAATGCCGACGAATCGGTGGTGCGAGCGATGCTCCAGGACGCCCGCAACCACAACGGCGAGGGCGACGACTCCCACGGCCTCGAACTCGGCTTCTCCTACCGCTCGGCCGCCGTGGTCCCGGACGGCACGCCACCGCCCGAGCGCGCCGACCCGGTGCGGGACTACCGACCCGACGCCCGACCCGGCAGCCGAGTGCCCCACCTGTGGCTCGACGGCGTCGGTCCTCCGTCGACCCTCGACCTGTGCGACGACTCGCTGGCCATCCTGACGTCGCCGGGGGGTCGGGCCTGGGTCGACGCCGCCGCCGCCGTTGGCCAGACCCTCGAGGTCCCGGTCTCGGCCACGGTGATCGGCGCCGACGACCCCGGCCTGGCGGCGCGGTGGCAGGACCTGTCGGGCGTCGGTCCGGACGGCGCAATCGTGGTCCGGCCCGACGGACATGTCGCCGCCCGCTTCCCCGCGCTCGTTGACGATCCCGCGATGGCTCTGCTGGGGACGCTGCGTCAGGTACTCGCCCGGCCGGCCACGACCCCCGCCCCCGACCCGAGAGGCTGAGATGGACCCCGGTTACGAACCCGACCTCGCCGACCTGCGACTGCGAGCGGCTTACCAGGAGATCGTCGACGAGTTCTGTCGGCGAACCGACGCCTACGACGTCGAGGGGATCGTCGACCTGTTCACCGACGACATGGTCATCCACATGCATGTCGCCGACGAGGTGCTCGTTGGCAAGGAGGCCTTCCGGGCCCAGCAGACCAAGGCCGCCGTCCTCCACCGGATCGAGCCACTGGGCCACTACGCGACCAACGTCACCTGCCGCCGGGTCGACGACGACCGCGCCGAGGGGCGCCACAGCGCGCTGATCGTCGCGCTGTGGGAGGGGCGACCGCCGAGCATCTTCGCCATCCTCGACGAGCGGGACGTCCTGCGGAGACAAGGCGGCCGCTGGCGGATCGCCGAACGGTTCAGCGCGGTGGTGGGGACACCCATGTCCCACTCACCGGAGGCCTTCCAGGCCGCCGGCTTCACGATCTGAGCGAGCCAGCGGTGCTCGGGTGGGCCGTAAGGGATTCGAACCCCTGACCCCTTGCGCGTCATGCAAGTGCTCTGCCAACTGAGCTAACGGCCCGAGAAGCGACGAAGCTAGCAGCCCCTCCGGAGTGCTCCGAAGGGACTGCCCGCTCCGGTCGGTCAGTCGTCGTGCTCGGTGATGGTCACCGACTCGATCACGACATCCTCGGTGGGCCGGTCGCCGGGGCCGGTGGCCACCGACTCCATGGTGGCGACGACGTCGAGGCCCTTCACGACCTTGCCGAAGAGCGAGTACTGCGGCGGCAAGCGCACCCCGGACTGGCCGCTCACGATGAAGAACTGGCTGCCGTTGGTGTTGGGTCCGGCATTGGCCATCGCCACCGAACCGATCTCGTAGGCGCCGGCGCGGGGCAGCTCGTCCTCGAAGCGGTAGCCCGGCCCACCCCGCCCGGTCCCCTCCGGGTCGCCGCCCTGACACATGAAGCCCTTGATGATGCGGTGGAAGACGACGCCGTCGTAGTAGTGGTAGCGGGCCAGGGCCACGAAGTTGTTCACCGTCTTGGGGGCGGCGACCGCGTCGAGCGAGACGACCAGCGCTCCCAGCGAGGTGACGATCTCGGCCGAGTGCCGCTTGGCCGGGTCGATGACCATCGGCGGCGGGCTGTCGAACCGGGTCTGGCGGGGGCTCGAGCCGTCGAGCGCCGGGGGCACGAAGGGCATGGCAGGTCCTTTCGGCGGGCGGAGGTCGGCACCCTAGGCCACCAGCGGGCCCCTCCGATCAGTCGGAGCCGCCCAGTCCCCGCCACAGCAGCGCGACGATGCGCCGGGCGAACGCCTCCTCGGCCTGGCGAACCGACTTCGCGGCCAGGATCTCGGCTCGGTGGAAGAAGGCGGCGCCGTACAGCAGGTCGATGGCCAGGCTGACGTCGGCATCGGGCGGCAGCGACCCCTCCTCGATGGCCCGGCTCAGGAGGACCGACACGACCTCGCGCTGGGGGTTGACCACCCGTTCCTCGAAGATCTTGGCCAGGTCGGGGTCAGGGCTCGGAGGATCAGCCAGGCGACCCATCATCCCGGCGCCCCCACCGATGCCGATGGACAAGATCCCTCGCACCACCTCCACCAACCCGGCCCGGGGCTCCTTGCCGTCCACCCCGTCCAGCGACGGGATCGACGCCGCCAAGGCCTCGATGACGAGGACCTCCTTGGAGGGCCAACGACGGTAGATCGTGGGCTTGCTCACCCCGGCTCGTTCGGCGATGTCATCCATGCTCGTTCCCTCGATGCCCTGGCGGGGCAGCAAGGAGATGGTGGCGGCGAGGATCCGGCCATCGAGTGCCGGGTCCCGGGGCCGTCCACCACGAGAGGCCTTCACGGGCGGTGTCGAAGTGGCCATATCGACACCATAGGCGCAATCGAGTCAAAGTGTGAGACGCATGTCACACGGTGACCAGCCGTGTTGACCTCGACAACCGCCGTGGCGAGCGTCGCTTACTGCTCTCTCACAGTCGCTCGGAGGCCATGCGGGCCACGTTCGGACCCCACCCCCGTTCTGGGCGCGCCCAGTCCGCTTTACCGGACGAGCCGCGCCGAGAACCGGCGGGGACCGGCGAAATCCGGCGGGGCCCGACGCGCTGCGGGTCACCTCGCCTCTGGAGGCGGCGCCGGGAATCGAACCCGGGTAGAGGGTTTTGCAGACCCTTGCCTAAACCACTCGGCCACGCCGCCAGGGCCGATCACCCTAGCGGGGGGCCCTCCCCGGCCCGGGGGGCACAAGGGCGGGCGTCGAGCGGTGAGCGACAATGACCGCGATGAGCGACGGGGCGGTGCCGGCCGGCGAGTGGGTCGCCCGAGACGCCGCGGTGGTGTGGCACGGATTCACCCAGATGGCCGCCTACGCCGACAACGCGCCGATCGTGGTCGAGCGAGCCGAGGGCCACGAGCTCATCGACGTCGACGGCCGGCGCTACCTCGACGCCGTCTCGTCGCTCTGGCTCAACACCATGGGCCATCGCGTCCCCGAGCTCGACCAGGCCGTCCGCGACCAGCTCGACCGGGTCGCCCACTCGACCCTGCTGGGCAACGGCAACCGTGTGGTGATCGAGCTCGCCGAGGCCCTGGCCGCGGTCGTGCCGGTCGACGACTCCCGCTTCCTCTTCGCCTCCGACGGTGCCTCGGCGGTCGAACAGGCCCTGCGCATCGCCTTCCAGTACTGGCACAACCGGGGGATCACCGACCGCCGGTCGTACCTGGCGTTCGGCGACGCGTACCACGGTGACACCATCGGCGCCCTCTCGGTCGGCGCCGGCGGTTTCGGCACCGACCTGTTCGACCCGCTCCGCTTCCCCGTGCGCCGAGCCCCCGGCTACGCCGATCCCGCATGCTTCGACCGGGCCGTCGCGCTGATCGCCCGCCACGCCCACGAGCTGGCGGCGGTCATCGTCGAACCCGTGGTCCAGGGCGCGGGCGGTGTGCTGGTGGCCGAGCCGTCGGGCCTGGCCCGGGTGGCCGATGCCTGCCGCACGCACGACGTGCTGCTGATCTGCGACGAGATCGTCACCGGCTTCGGGCGCACCGGGACGCTCTTCGCCTCGGAGCAGGCCGGCGTGCGACCCGACCTGCTGTGCCTGGGCAAGGCGATGACCGGCGGCTACCTCCCGATGTCGGCCACGGTGGCCAGCGGTCGGGTGGCGGCCAGCTTCCTCGGTCCCGACCTCTCGGAGCGGACGCTCTTCCACGGCCACTCCTACGGCGGCAACGCCCTGGCCGCGGCGGTGGCGTTGCGCCACCTGCGACTGCTGGCCGAGCGCGACGTCCTGACCAACGTGGTGGCCCGGGCCCGCCAGCTCGACGATGGCCTGCGCCGCCACCTCGAGAACGCCCCGGCGGTGGCCGACATTCGGACCTGTGGCCTCATGGCCGCGGTGGAGCTGGCCGACGCCGACCACCAACCGGGACGCGCCCGGAAGGTGGCGGCCGCCGCCGTGGGCCGGGGGGTACTGCTGCGCTCGCTCGGCCCGGCGATCCTGGTGGTACCCCCGCTCACGATCACGGCCGCCGAGGTCGACCGCATCGTCGAGGTGCTCGCCGCCGCGGTCGAGGAGGTGACCGGGTGAGCGAGGCGTCGTGGCCGGACTGGGTCGACTCGCAGCTCGACCAGGTGCGGGCTGCAGGACGCTGGCGCCAGACCCGAACCGACGAGCCGGGCGCGGGCGACCGGGTGTCGTTCGCCTCCAACGACTACCTGGGCCTGACCCATCACCCGGCGGTGGTGGCCGCCGCCCACGAGGCGCTCGACCGCTGGGGCTCCGGCGCCGGCGGAGCCCGCCTGACGGCCGGCACCCGCGCCGTCCACCACGACCTCGAAGCTGCTCTGGCCAGCTGGAAGCACGAAGACGCGGCGGTGGTCTTCCCCACCGGTTACGCCGCCAACCTCGGCGTCCTCAGCACTTTCGGGCGCCGGCAGGCCACGATCCTCACCGACGAGCGCAACCACGCCTCGATCATCGACGGGACCCGCCTGGCCGGCGCTCGGGTCGAGACCTACCGCCACGCCGACGTCGAGCACCTGGAGTCGCTGCTGGCGGCCAGCACCGCGGTCCGCACGCTGGTGGTCACCGAGACCGTGTTCTCGATGGACGGCGACCTGGCCCCACTGGAGGCCATCGCCATCGCCTGCTGTGAGCACGACGCGCTGCTAGTGCTCGACGAGGCCCACGGTGTCCTCCAGCCGGCACCGCTGCCCGGCGAGCTCCCCCACCTCCGGGTCGCCACCCTGTCGAAGGCGCTGGGCTCGCTGGGCGGTGTCGTCGCCGGCCCCCGAGCGTCCGTCGACCTCCTCGTGAACCGGGCCCGGCCCTTCATCTTCAGCACCGCCACCTCCCCGGCCGACGCGGCGGCCGCGCTCGCCGCGGTTGAGATCGTCGATAGCCCCGAGGGCGAGGGCCTCCGCGCCCGCCTGGCGACCGCCGTCGAGCGGGTGGCGCCCGGCCACCCCTCGCCCATCATCCCGGTGGTGCTGGGCGACGAGCGGTCGGCGCTGGCCGCCTCGGCCTACCTGGCCGACCGAGGCCTGGTGGTCCCGGCCATCCGCCCCCCCACGGTGCCGGTGGGAACCAGCCGACTCCGGGTTTCGCTGTCGGCGGCTCACACCGACGACGAGCTCGACCGCCTGGTCGAGGGCCTGGCCGAGGTGGTCGAGCGGTGGGGCCCGGCGTGACCCGCCCCGCCCAGCTGGTGGTGGTCACTGGCACGGGGACCGGCGTGGGCAAGACCTGGGTCACGGCTCGGCTGGCGGCGGCCGCCCGGGCCGCCGGCGTCTCGGTGGCCGCCCGCAAGCCGGTCCAGTCCTTCGACCCCGACGACCGCGAGACCGACGCGGGCGTGCTGGCCGCGGCCACGGGCTCCTGGCCCCAGGAGGTGTGCCCGCTGCCCCGCTGGTACCCCCGCCCGATGGCCCCCCCGATGGCCGCCGACGCACTCGGTCGGCCCCCGTTCACCGTCGCCGATCTGGTGGCCGAGCTGCGTTGGCCGGCGCCGCTCGAGCTGGGTCTGGTGGAGGGTGTGGGCGGGGTGCGTTCACCGCTGGCTGCCGACGGCGACAGCACCGACCTCGTAGCCCAGCTCGAACCCGACCTCGTGGTCGTGGTGGCCGACGCCGGGCTGGGCACCATCAACGCGGTGCGCAGCGCCCTCGATGCGCTCGGCCAGTACCCGACGCTGGTCGTGGCCAACCGCTACGACGACCGTGACGACCTACACCGCCGCAACCGGGCCTGGCTCGTCGATGTCGATGGCGTCGACCTCGAGGTCGACGTCGACGGCGTCCTCAGGCGTCTGTCGCCGGGGGCGGAAGGAGCGGCGGGGGCGGAGGGAGCGGCGGAAGCGTCGCGCCGACCAACGCCGCGAACGTCTGCTGGAGGAGACCCACCGCACAACCGTCGCCTACCAGGTCCTCCCGACGGGCGATCTCCCAACTGAAGAAGATCCCGTCGAAGGCGACCGCCAGCCAGGCGGCCGGCAGCGGGCTGGTGAACTCCCCCGCCTCCTGGCCCCGTTCGACCAGCCGGATGATCGGGCGCACCGCCGCGGCGCGCGCCGCCCGGAACTCCTCGATACCGACCACCGCCAGCACCGAGCTGGCCACCAGCCGGTACCGGACCCCCAGATCGTGGGTGGCGACGACCAGGCGCCCGAGAGCGTCGGTGGCGCTGCCCTCCTCGAGGGCCATCCCCTCGATCGAGGCCGCGGCCCGCTCGAAGGCGTCGTCGAAGATGGCCCGCAGCAGGTGATCGCGGGTCGGGAAGTGGGCGTAGACCGTCGAGCGGGCGACGCCGCCGCCGCGGGCGACCTCGTTCATGCCAGCCTCGGGATTGCGGATGAGCAGGTCGAGGGCGGCATCGAGGATCTGTCGGCGGTGGCGCGTGGCGTCACTACGGCGCCCAGGGGTGGAGCCCTCGGGGCGCCCATCAGCCAGTGTCGATACCATGCCGGTGACGGTACCGATCATCGAGCGCGATGCCGCTCATACCCAGGGGATATCTCATGAGCGACGTCCAGACCGCCACCCGCACCGTCGGCTCACTCGAGGTGAGCTTGGTCGGCCTCGGGACGAACAACTTCGGCATGCGCTGCGACGAGGAGCAGACGGCCGCCGTGCTCCACGCCGCGCTCGACGCGGGGGTGAACTTCATCGACACCGCTGAGTCCTACGGCGGGACGTTGTCGGAATCCTTCATCGGCAGCGCGCTGAAGGCCGGGCGTCGCTCGGAGGCCATCATCGCCACCAAGTTCGGCAACCGCATGGCCGGCATCCAGGGCGGCGAGCCGGACTACGTGAAGCAGGCCTGCGAGGCCAGCCTCGAGCGCCTCGGCACGGACTACATCGACCTGTACCAGTACCACTTCCCCGAGTCGGTCGTCCCCTACGCCGACACCATCAACGCCATGGTCGACCTCGTCGAGGCGGGCAAGGTGCGGGAGATCGGCGTGTGCAACGTCGAGGGCGACGTCATCGACGAGATCGAGGCGGCGGCCCAGGCTCGGGGACACCACGTGGTGACCATGCAGAACCACTACAGCCTGGTCGAGCGGGCGGTCGAGGAGACGGTCCTGCCCCGCTGCGAGCGCTACGGCATGGGGATGCTCCCCTACTTCCCCCTGGCCAGCGGCCTGCTCACCGGCAAGTACACCCGGGGCCAGGCCCCGCCCGAGGGCTCGCGCTTCGCCACCTTCCCGCCCCAGATGGTCGAGCGCTTCGCCAGCGATGCCAACTACGACGCCGCCGAGCGACTGGCCGCCTGGGCCGCCGACCACGGCCACAGCCTCCACGAGCTGGCCATCGCTTGGCTGGCGTCGCAGCCGACCACGGCGTCGGTCATCGCCGGCGCCACCTCCGGCGATCAGGTGCGGGCCAACCTGGCCGCCGCCTCCTGGACGCTGAGCCCGGCCGAGATCGCCGAGGCCCGGGGCGTGGCCGGCGGCACCGACTGACGACGGCGCCGCCGGTGTCCGAGGCCGGCGCCGACGCCTGCGTCTTCTGCGCGGTGATCGACGGGTCGGCCCCGGCCCACCGGGTGCTGGTCGACGACACAGCCGTGGCCTTCCTCGACCGCCGACCGGTGTTCGAGGGCCACGTCCTGGTGGTCCCTCGGGTCCACGTCATCACCCTGGCCGACCTCCCGACCGACGCGATCGGCGGGTTCTTCACCCGGGTGCAGGCCGTGGCCCGGGCCGTCGAGGGCGGTCTGGGGGTCGACGGGACCTTCGTGGCCGTCAACAACCGGGTGAGCCAGAGCGTCGCCCACCTCCACGTGCACGTCGTGCCGCGGCGATTCAAGGACGGGCTCCGGGGCTTCTTCTGGCCCCGGAGCGACTATCCCTCCGACGGTGCCGCCGCCGCAGTGGCCGATCGGATCGCGTCGGCGCTGGCCGCGCCCGCCGGCTGATCCGAGCGGTCGGCCCGCGAGGTCGCCGTCAGGCCGCTCGGATCAGCAGGACGTTGAGGCTGGCGCCGAGACCGCCGCTCCAGCTGACGTCACTGGCCTGGGCGGGATCCCACGCCGCGATCGAGCCCGAGCGAGCGGCCACGATCAGGTTCGCGTTCTCGACGATGTGTTCGGTCACCGCGGTCATCGCCGCCTGCCGGTCACTGTCCTCGACCGCGGCGTTGGCGGTGGCGACCAGTGGTGCCAGCTCGGTGTCGTTCGAGTCGAAGCCGTTGAGGATGCCGTCGGGCAGGAAGAACCCGCTGGCCAGCAGGGCAGGATCGGTCTGGGGGAAGACGAAGAAGAACACCGGGAACTCGGTGGTGCCGGGCAGGCCGGCGTAGACGGCCGGATCCTGGTTGCTCAGCTCGACCCGGACTCCGATCTCCTCGTAGAACCCGGTGATGGCCTGCGCCCAGTCCTGCACCGCGGGCTGGGAGGGTGCGGTGAAGGTGAAGCCGTCCTCGTAGCCGGCGTCCTCCAGCAGCGAGCGGGCCTTGTCGACGTCGTACTCGAAGGCGCCATCGAGCTCGGATGAATAGCCGAGCTTGCCCTCCTCATAGGGCTGGGAAGACGGTTGGGCCAGGCCGTTGAGGATGCTGCTGGTGAAGGCCTCACGGTCGATCGAATAGGCCAGGGCCTGGCGCACCCGGACGTCGCCGAGCGCGGGGACCGTCGTGCCGGCCAGGTCGAGCACGATCATCGTGTAGAAGGAAGCCGAGGTGATGACCGTCTCGAGCCCCGCGTCCTGGGCCTGGACGGCGAGGTTCGTGTCGAGGGTGGTGACCGCCACCTCCCCCGCCTGCAAGGCGTTGAGCCGGGCCGCGCCGTCCTCCATCGTGCGCAGGGTCAGCGACTCGACCAGCTGGGCATCGGCGTTCCAGTAGTCGGGGGTGGGTGTGTAGGTGTAGCTGACTCCCGCCTGGCTGGCTCCGACGTCGAGCACGTAGGGCCCGCTGCCGGCGGGCTCGTCCGCCACCGAGGCGTCCCCCAGCGAGGTGGGGTCGACCATCATCCCCTGCTTGCTGCCGAGTCCGTCGAAGAAGTCGAAGTTGGGCTCGTCGAAGGTGACCTCGATGGTCGTGGGGTCGACCGCGGTGATGGCGGTGACGCCCTTGAACACCGGGTCGCCGGTGCCATCAACCGGCCGGTTGCGCATGCGCTCCAGGTTGGCGACCACGCCCTCCGCGTCGAGGGTGGCGCCGCTGGCGAAGCGCACGTCGTCGCGGATGGTGATGGTCGCCGACGAGGTGCCGTCCATCGTCCAGGAGGTGGCCACCGACGGCTTGATCTCGGTGGGGTCGGACACGTCCGTGAGGGTGTCGTAGACCGGCCGGAGGTAGTTGATGTTGCCGATGCCGGTGGTGAAGTCGATCGGGTCGAAGCTGGTCTGCCCCATCGCCACGCCCACCGTGACCTCGCCTGAGGGTCCCCCGGACCCCCCGGTGCCCGTGCCGGTGTCGCCATCGTCGCTACTGCCGCCGCCGCTGGCGGCCGCCACCGTGACCAGTACCGCCAGCGCGGCGACCGCCGAGACCCACCGACGCGTCCTCATGTCGAATCCCTCCGTCCTCGGCGCAATCCCCCGCCGTCTGCACCCGTAGTTCTAACTGAGGTTACAAGACTAGACGCGGTCGGTCTCGCGAGGCGGCACGAGGTCGTCCACCAGGCGCTCATCGGCCAGACCCAGCAGGAAGCTGCGCAGGTACAGGCGGACGGCCTCGACCGCGGCTGGGCTGGTGCCGGCGGGGCTGCGCCGGACCACGCCGTAGAAGCCGTCGACGAAGACCCGGGCGACCTCGGTAGGGGTGGCGCCGACCGGGAGCCTGAACGCCGGCTCCGCCAGGGCGTCCTCCACCAGCCGCCGGAGCAGCTCGTCCATTCCGCCGTTGGGCAGGAGGCCGAGCTCGAACTCGGGGAAGTGCTCCATGGCCCGTCGGGATGCCACCTCGAGGCGGTTCCGACGGGCGTTGCCGGTGCCGTCGAACATGCCCCGGATGGCGGCCCGGAGGCGATCGATGGGGTCGTCGAGCCCGGCCAGCAAGGTCTCGTTCTCGGCGGTGAGCAGGGCTGCGTAGTGCTCGGCGGCCTGGCGCAGCAGGTCGTCCTTGCCGGAGAAGTAGTAGTAGACGTTGCCGGTCGTCATCCCCGCGGCCTTGACGATGTCGTCGAGGCGCACCTCGTCGTACTCCCGGGTGGCCAACAACCCCATGGCCGCGTCCATCAGCCGCTCCCGGCTGTCGGACCGAGATCCCTTACCGCCAGTCGGCGGCGCCGGGACCGAGGTCGACGAGGGAGACGAGGTCGAGCGAGCAGCCATGACCGGGCCAGTGTCTCATCACCGGACCACCTGGTCGTCGCCACGATGGGCTGACCCTCGCCGGCCGCGCCGCCTCACTGGCGGGTTGCGCGGCCGAGGGCTGAGCGACGTACTGGCCACCCCAACGACTGCGTATGGCCACCCCAGGACCGCGCTCGCCACCTCCGCCAACGGCCACCGGTCCCAGTACTCGCTCTTTCGCTGCACCGACGACGCGTTCAGCAGACGAGAACCGGAACCTTGGCGCTGGCGAGGTCCCGATTCTTGGTGACGAGCGGGACGTTCAGCGACTCCGCGAGTGCCAGCGCGGCGAGCGCATCGACGTCGTCGTTGGCACCCGCGGCAAGCGCCGCGTCGATCGCCACGGCACGAACCGGGAACCACTCGGCGACCACACGCACCGCGAGAGCGAACTCGGCCCGGGCGCGGCCGGCGGCGCCTTGGTGGCGCACCGCCAGGTACTCGGCCAGTCGCAGCGACGTGGCGTCGAGGACCAGGACCTCGTCGACATCGTGGATCACGCCTTCGAGCAGGCCGGCGAGCACCAGCCAGCCGCCCGCGTCAGCGACGGCGGCCAGCATCGAGGCGCTGTGCGCTCGACTGGCGACGGCCGGCTACTCGCTGCTGCACCTTCGTGAACTCGGCATCGGACATCGGCGTGACCGTCGCCCGCTCCGTTAGCAGCTCCGCCGGCGAGAGCCGGGCAGCCGTGCGACGGAGCACCCGTCGTACCCACTCCTGCTGGCTCACCCCCTCGGCCGCCGCCTGCTCGCTGAGCCTGGCGACCACCTCGGGCTCGAGACCCTTCACGTTGACGTCCATGACCGGATGGTACCAGGCTGGCACCAAGCCCTGTATCGTCCAGGGTGTCCGGCAAGCCATCGATCCATGGGCTCGAAGGCGTTCTCGGGAAGCGTGATGGTGCGAGATCTTGCGGGCGTCCGCGAGCGCGTCGTCCAGCACAGCCCTACGACCACGTCTGGCCACTGCTGTCGGGCAACACGACGGTGTCAATGCTCTCGTCGCGACAGAGTTCGAGCAGGTGCGGATCGGCGGTGACGAGCGACACTGCGTCGGCGCGAGCGACCTCGGCGGCGACGCAGTCGGCAAGGCTGACAGCCCGCGTGCTGCGGTGGTAGTGGCGTGCTCGCAGCAGGCCGGCACGTGTGGCGACGCCAGCGTCAACGGGGATCGCGTCGGCGAGGCCGATCTGAGCGATATCGAGAGCCGCGTCCTCTTCGGTCGCGCCTTCGAGCCGGACGAGGTGGTCGAGCACCTCGGCCAAGCCGACCGCCGTGAGCGCTGGAGCCGGCTCGGATTTCAGAAGGCGCTGTACGGCCGCGGCGGCAGGTTCCCCTTTCAGCAGGGCAAGGACCGCGTAGGCGTCGAAGATCAACGAGCCCGCCGACTCGTCTCGGCGGTCGCTTCATTCGTCCGAGCCCCCCGGCGAGCGGCGTCCGTTCCTGGACCGCGGCGGTACTTGCCGACGAGCTCGCCCACTGGGTCGGCGGGCATCGGTCGCATCACGACGCGGTCGCCGAGGTCGACGACTACTACACGATCGGCATTCCAGCGAGCGCGAGCATCAGCGGGGATCGAGACCTGGCCGTTCCGTGAGACCTTCATGACGTAGCTCGTTTGCATGTGCCACCTCGTTGTATGAGTACCAGGTCCTATTGTATGCGCGTAGGTCTCCCTCTCTGGGTCGAGCGGGAGAAATGCAGGGCTGCCCTCACTTTCCTGCACGAAGATGACAGGGTGACTCCGCCGAGCGCCTCACCGGTCGAGGCGGTCGCCCCGCTCTTCGAGATCGAGCGCACCCGGCTCCTCGACCTCCTGAAGAGTCTTCGCGAAGACGATTGGCGGCGCCCGAGTCCTTGCCCTGGCTGGACCGTCCTCGGGCTCGCCAGCCACCTGCTCGGTGACGACTTCAGTCTCCTCTCGCGCCAACGAGACAACTACATGGGCACGGCCTCGCCCGAGGGTCTCTCCGAGGGCGAGTTCATCGATTGGCTCGACGAGCTACAGCGGGAATGGGTCCGCTCTGCTCGGCGGCTCAGCCCGCGACTTCTGGTCGAATTGCTGGAATGGACCGGCCCGCGTCTCGTCGCGGTGCTTGGAGGAGAAGACCTCAGCCAGCGCTCCGGTCACGTCTCATGGGCCGGTCCGGACCCTGCGCCTCGGTGGCTCGACCAACTACGCGATCTCTCCGAGTATTGGATCCACCGGCAACAGCTGCTTGAAGCAGTCGCGCGGCCCGTCGACCTCGATTCCGCTCTGCTCCGCCCAGTCCTTCTTGGGCTGCGATGGGCGTTCCCCTACCGGCTGTCGGAAGCCGGCCTGGGATCGGACGGGGCGATCCAGATCGCGGTCGGCGAACCGATCAACGAGCGATGGACTCTCATCGCCAGGGAGGGC
Source organism: Actinomycetes bacterium (assembly GCA_031398745.1). Classification (GTDB taxonomy): domain Bacteria; phylum Actinomycetota; class Acidimicrobiia; order Acidimicrobiales; family CADCSY01; genus JANNNX01. The sequence goes on along the minus strand of JANNNX010000010.1, from coordinate 8,866 downwards.
ATGTGGGACTTCTCGGAGGAGGCCAGCCACGAGCACGTCATCGCCAATGCGTCCATGACCGCCGACGCGGCATGGCGACTCCTGACCAACAACCTCCGAGAAGGATCGAGCTCCGTCGAGATCACGGGCGATGAGCGCGCCGCCGGGGTCATTCTCAGCACGCGAGCCATCATCGGGCACCCGAAGTAACGCGCCAGAATCCATGGCCAAGGGACAGCCGTTCAGCGTCCGACTCGAAGCGGCAACCGAGCAGCTCGTCGAGGCCGAGGCGCGACGCACTCGCCGGTCGAAGAGCGCCGTCGTCGCGTCCTTCACCGAGGAGGCCGCTCGCGCTCGGCGGTTCCCCGGCATCGCCTTCCGCGGTGACGACGTGAACCGGCGCGCCTGGGTCATCGGCTCTGGGCTCGACGTGTGGGAGATCGCCCACATGGCCGAGGACTTCGGATCGCCGGAGGCCCTGTCCAAAGACAGCCACGTGTCCCCGGCCCAATTCCGCCTGGCGCTCGCGTACCGAGACGCGTATCCCGAGGAGATCGAGCGGTTCATCGAAGAGAACCGCCAGCCCCTCGACGAGCTGCGTGTGCTCCATCCCTTCATCGAGGTCGCCGGAGCCTGAGTGCGGCTCCTCCTCGACGCCAACCTGTCGCCAAAGCGGGTCGGTCGCCCGCTCGAAAATCGCGGTCATGACGTGCTGAGCCTCGCCAGCGATGTGGCTCTCGGCGCGCTCGCCGATCCCGAAGTCTCTCCCTCGCTGCCGAGCAGCGACGGATCCTCGTCACCCGGAACTCGCGCGACTTCGTGCCGCTGCTGCGAGAGTGGGCCGAGGGCGATCGCCACCACCACGGGTGCATCCTCATCTGGACTCTGGCGCACAACGAGTTCGGCAACATCGTCCGCGGCGTTGCGCGCCTGCTCGACCAGCGGTCGGACGCACACGCTTGGCATGACCTCAGCATGGCTGTATCCGAGCGACGTCTCCCTCAGGAAGCGACCGCATCGACGCGGCCCTCGGAGTCCACGCATCGCGACCTGCCCGACCGTGGCGTGCACGCACGGCTAGAAGAAAGTGCCGACCTCGCGGCGTTCGCCATCGCAGCGAGCACATCGGTCCTCGTCCCAGGTCCGTTCTCCGAGCCAGCTCATCATCTCCTCGGACGGGCCCCATGACGTCTGCACGTGACGGCCGAGCACGACTGGACCCACCACTGTGGCGCCCGCGGCTCGTAGAGCCGCCACCGCGCTGAAGAGCTTCGCCCCGGTGGTGAGGGTGTCGTCGAGCAGGAGCACCTGCACGCCGTCGAGCACTCGTGCGACCTCGAACTGGTCAGGGTCCAGGGTCCGGTCTCCCGTGCCGGCACGTGAGCGAAGCAGTTGCTCGTCGCGCTGGTAGAAGCGCTTCAGCTTCGCGACCACCGGCGCCAGCGCGACGCGGGCCGGGGACGGAACACAGGTGACGACGTCCCACTCACCGATGCAGTCCGCGTGCTTCTCCATGAAGAGCGAGAGCAGCGCAGCCAGGCGGGTGCCGAGGCGCTCCCTCGTCGCGTCGTCGGGCGAGTCCTTGTACATGCGGAGGTGGTGGTGAACCGCACGTCCGGCAACCGACATCGTCACAGGGAGCACCGCGGGTGGATCGAGGTACGCCGCCTGGGCACACGGGTAGCAGGTCGCGAAGTCGTCGTTCCGGCTGCTGTGGCAGACAGGGCAAATGCCGAGCTGACCGGCCGCCGGCACGGGGACGAGCTCCGGGCGAAGTGGTCGCAGGATCTCGCTGCGGTCCGCCACCGTCGCGACCTACAGCAGTGCGGCGTGCGGCGCTAGCTCCGCGTCGATCGCCGAGAGGACGTCCTGGAGGTCGTCGACCACGACGACACCGGCCCGCCCCGCCATCTCGGCCGCCCACGGCTGGGACGAGACCAGCGATCTCAGGAGGAAGAGCCGCTTGGCGTGCCGCAGCGCGTCCTGCGCCTGGATGCGCGCGCCAGAGGTCTCACCGGCCTCGACCACCACGGTCCCGATCGAGAGCGCCGAGGTAACGACGTTGCGGACCGGAAAGGACCACCGCGTACCCCGCATGTCCGGCAGGAACTGCGACACGCACGCGCCAGCCGTCGCCACGCGAGTCGCGAGCTGCCGGTTCGACGACGGGTACACGTGAGCGATGCCCGTCCCGAACACCGCGATGGTCCGCCCGCCTGCGTCGAGGGCGCCGTTGTGGGCAGCGGTATCGATCCCCTCGGCAAGCCCGGACACGACGGTCACGCCACGAGCGACGAGCTCACCGGCGATGGCATGCGCGGTCTCGGCACCCGCCCTGCTCGGCTTCCGTGTGCCGACGACCGCGATCGCCCGGTCGTCGGCCGATCCGACCTCGCCCCGGACGAAGAGCAGCGGCGGTCCATCGGCCACCATGCGGAGGTTCGACGGGTACGCCGCATCGCAGACGGTCAGGAGGCGCACACCCTCCGCCTGCAGCTGGTCCAGTCGGGTCGTCCAGCGGCTGACGGCGTCGCTGTGAAGCACGCGCTCGACCGCCGATGCCAGCCAGGCCTCGTCCTCCTCGGAGATGGACGACGCGACCGCCGCATCGAGCCCCTCCAGCGCCTCGGTGAGTCGGAGCGTGGAAGCGCCATTCAGCGACGGCACTAGCTCCTCGACGACAGCGAGAAGTAGGGCGCGGTTCCTCGTGATGTCGGCCGTACTCACACGCTGATCTCCTTCGGATGACCGAATCATCGAACATTAGTTCGTCCTCGGACACCCAGCCAGGCGGGCGCGCCGATCTTCGCAGCCTTGCCCAGGCGATGGGGTCGCTCGTCAGAGAGTCTGTCGTCCGCGAGGGGTTGAACCTTGGCGAGCAGTGCACCAGGTAGGTCTGCGGCGCGCTCGTCGACGGCGCGTCTCGTGCTCGAGGCGCCGGGGCAGGGAGCCTGAGCTATCGCTGCACGTAGCGGTTGTCCGGACCGGGCCGAGGGCGGGGATGAACTATCGCCCACAGCCGCCGCCACAGCGGCCAACGCACGCCCTCGAACCCGCGACTGAGAGTTCCCCGAGACCGGCGAACTCGTCCGCCAGCTCACCCTCGACCCCGACCACCCGTCGCTCAACCGGCCGCGCAGGATGTTGCAAGACATCTGCGCACGATGTCTCGCAACATCACATTTGGAGCGGACGACGGGATTCGAACCCGCGACCCTCACCTTGGCAAGGTGATGCTCTACCAACTGAGCCACGTCCGCGTGGGCCCAGCACCTTAGCGGTTCAGAGCTGGGCCACGGCAGCCCCCACGATCCGCTGCTCCCGCTCCCCCACCGCCAGCTCGAGGGCCGCGGCCCGGCCGGCCTCGGTCATCTTGCGCAGGGTCTTGGCCACCACATCGACCATGTGGACCTCGTCGAGGCGATCGGCCAGGTCGGCGAATTGGGTCTCGACGAACACCAGCGACAGCGCGTCCTCCAGGCTCTGCACGTCGGGGTCGGTCCGCAGCCCCTCCTTGCGGATGATGGCCTGGACCCGCTCCACCACCGCCGGCTCGTAGCCGACGCCGGCCAGTACCTCACCGGCAACCTCGGCGTGGTGCTGCTGGAGTCGCCGCTTCCAGCGCAGATACCCGGCCCGCCCCTCGGGCTCGTCCGTGCGGGGGATCTCCCAGCGACGCACGTGGGCGGCCCGGGCCGCCAGCAGCAGCTCGACCGGCGCGTCGGGACGGAGACGACGGATCCAGGCCACGTTGGCCTCGGCATGCGCCTGCTCTTTCGGTCGGGTCACGCCGTCGACCACGAGCGTGTGCGGGTCGTCGGCGTTGGCCGCGTCGATGGCCGCGAACGCCTCGGCGAGGTCGGGCAGCTCAGGCATCGCCCCGGTCGGGCGCCGGCCGCAGGTCGATCTCGAGGTGCAGCACCCCGTCTTCGATCCGCCCGGTGGCGTCGCCGATGATGGCGTAGTCCATGTGGTCCTGCTCGGCCTGGCGGATGAAGTTCGTCCGCTCGGCCCCCGCCACCGGGGGCAGGGGTCGGTTGCGGACCGCAGCCGCCCGCTCCTGGAACCGCTGGATCAGGGCATCGACATCGAGCTCGTCAGCCATCCCCCCATCCTGCCCGCTCGGGCACCGGCTCAGCGCTGGTGGCGGGGACAGGAATAGGTCGTGCGCCCTCCCACCGTGCGCCGCTGCAGGGATCCGTGGCAGCGGGGGCAGCGTCCCCCGTCGTAGCGCTGCGATTGCAGCCGCCCGGTGTGGGAGCCCCCGGCCTCGGTGAGCTCGGCCACCGTGGCCCGCAGCCCGCGCTGCAGGCGCCGCAGCTCGGCCTCGTCGAGCCCGCCGGCCGGCCGAGCGGGGTCGAGCCCGGCCCGCCACAACGTCTCGTCGGCCAGCAGGTTGCCGATGCCGGCCAGGCGCCCCTGGTCGAGCAGGCGGGCCTTCAACGGCGCCACCGACCGGCCCAGCACCGCTCGGAGCTGGCCGAGGGTGACCGTGCCGGCCTCGACCCCCAGGCGACCCTCGTCGGGCTCGAGCAGGACCCCGCCGAGCCGGCGAGGATCCCGCACCACCATCGAGCCGTCATCGCCGAAGTGGAAGCCGACCCGGTCCCAGGCCGGCTCGTCGCGCATCGACGAGTACTCGAGGTCGTCGACCCCGGCCGCGCCGTCGACCAGCAACCGGCCCGTCATCCCGAAGCGAAGGCCCACCGTCGGCCCGCCGGCCGACAGCTCGAGCAGCAAGAGCTTGCCGATCCGCCGGGCGGCGACGAACGACCGGCCCTCGACCGCCGATCGCAAGGTGTCGGCGTCGAGGCCGCCCTTGAGGAACCAGGCATCGGGCGCGGCCACCTCGGTCACCACCCGGTCGAGGGCCCGGGCCGCCGCCAGCTGGCGGTAACGCTCCACCTCGATCAGCTCGGGCACCGTTCCAGGCCCGCTCAGTGCTGTTGGAGCACGCCGTCGTCGGCCATGTCGGCGAACACCCCCGGGGCATCGCCGGTGCTGAACACCACCGACGCGCTCCCGACCCGACCGGTAGTGGCCGGCATGGTGAGGTTCCGCACCTGCGCCGGATCGACGGCCAGGGCGGCCCGACCCAGGTGGTAGAGGTCGACCACGTCGACCTCGGTGCGGACGTTGCGCAACAGCACATCGAGGTAGCCGATGACGTCGAAGGCGTCGGTGCCGTTCGAGCGCAGCTGGGTCAGCGCGGCCACGATCACCAGGCCCTGGTTGTAGGTGCGGGTCAGGTCGCCACCGCCGATGTTGCGGTTCCGGGACAGCGCCAGGGTCTGCTCGCCGGTGAGGAGCTGCAGGCCGGGCTCGAAAGCCGCCCCCGAGTTGCGGTCGTCCATCGCCTGGGGGACGTCGATCACCAGCCCGCCCATGGCGTCGACCATGGCGATCAACCCGTCGAAGGTGGTGGTGAGCACGTAGTCGATGGGGATGCCGGTGAAGGCGGTGATGGTCTCGGCCTGGAGCTGGGGCCCACCCAGCGAGTAGGCCTCGTTGATCTTGTGGTTGCCCCGCCCCGGGACATCGACCCAGGTGTCGCGGGGGATGTCGAGGATCGTCGCCTGACCGAGCGTCGGGTTGAGACCGATGACGTGGAGGGCGTCGGCCCGGGCCCCACCCAGGCCGGCCCGCTCGTCGCTGCCCAGGGCGAGCACGAACACCGTGCCGTCGGGCCCTCGGTGCTGGGCCGCGGTGCCACTGGCGGCGACCGCCGTGAGCTCCATCGACGCCGCCCGCTGGTCGTTGGCCAGGTCGATGCCGGCCCCCATGACCAGCGCCACCAGGACCGGGCAGACCACCTGCCACCAGGCCGGGCGTAGCCACCGACGCCGCCCGGCGGTCCCCCGCGGGAGAGGGCTCACGAGGTCGCCGACGAGGTCGCGGTCGTGGTGGTGGCGCCGATCCCCGCTCCCGATCGAGTGACGGTCACGTCGTAGTCGTCGACCAGCCAGGCGCCGTCGATCGGTGCCATCCCGAGCTGGCCCTGGCGGTGGACGACCAGCGGGTCGCTCGTCCCCGAGCCGGTGGCCTGCCAGTCGAAGGTGGCCGACACCAGAGCGAGGGACCCGTCGGCTCGAGCCAGGCCCCGGAGCCACAAGCGGGCCGGGCCAGCGGTGATGGCATGGGCCGTCGGCACTCCGTCGTCGACCATCGCCGCCCGGTGCTCACCCAGGGCCGAGGCGCGGGCCGCCGGTGTGAACCGGGCCGCCCGGGTCGCATCGGTCACCTCGGCACCCACCATCGGCCCGGCCGACATGTCGGCCAGGAACAGCGACACCGCCTGAGCCACCGCCAGGCTGACGTCGGCCGGCAGTTCGACCAGACCCTGGCCGGCGATCGACTGGTCGGCCCCGTCGACCTGCACGGCCACCGTCGGCACCGACGGGGGCGGGGCCGGGGGGCCAGCCTCGTCGGTGGCGACGCCGTCGCCGCGGGTCACGACCAGGGCCACTCCCACCACCGCTACCACCGCCAGCAGGCCGGCGCCGATCAGCACGGCCCGTCGGGTGATCGTCATGGGCGGCTCGACGCTCAGTGGGCTTCGAGGGAGTCGAGCGCGTGAGCGACGTCGGCCAGCACGTCGTCGGGATGTTCGAGGCCGACCGAGACCCGCACCAGCCCGTCGACGATGCCCAGAGCGGCGCGCTCCTCGGGGTCGACGCCGGCCGCGGTGGTCGACGCCGGATGCGTCACCAGCGTCTCGGGCCCCCCGAGCGACGGGGCCAGGTGGGCCAGCTCGACCGCCTCGGCGAAGCGCCGGCCGCCCTCCCACCCGCCGGTCACCACGAAGCTGAGGACCCCCCCGCCGGTGGCCATCTGGCGCTTGGCCAACGACCGCTGGGGGTGCGACTCGAGGCCCGGGTAGTGGACCCGCTCGATCGACGGGTGGCCGTCGAGCATCTCGGCCAGCCGCTGGGCGGTCGACGCCTGGCGCTCGGCCCGTACCCCCAGGGTGCGGATGCCGCGCAGCGCCAGGAGGGCGTCGAAGGGAGAGGCGGTGGCCCCGTGGATGGTGTGGTACGCCCACACGGCGTCGATCAGGTCGCGCTCACCAGCGACCACCCCGAGGGTGGCGTCGTTGTGGCCGGCCAGGCTCTTGGTGGCGGAGTGCAGCACGAGATCGAAGCCGAGCTCGAGCGGACGTTGCACCAGCGGCCCGGCGAAGGTCGAGTCGACGACCTTGATCGGCCCGGCGATGGCCCCAACGGCCTCGAGGTCGACCAGGTCGAGGCACGGGTTCGAGGGCGTCTCGACGAACACCAGCGACGTCTGGCCCGGGCGCACGGCGGCGGCCAGGGCCCCGGTGTCGGTGCCGTCGACCATGGTCACCTCGATCCCGAAGCGGGGGCACACTGCGCCGAACAGCGTGGCGGTGCTCGAGAAGACCTGGCGCTGGGCCACGACGTGGCTCCCCTGGGAGCACAGGGCCAGGACCACCGTCGAGACCGCACCCATTCCCGACGCGAACGCCTGGGCGGCCTCGGCCCCCTCGAGGGTGGCCACCGCCTCCTCGAAGGCCCGGACCGTCGGGTTGCCGTAGCGGGAGTAGAAGCGGGTGGGCCGGGGCGAGGTGGCCCGGCGCAAAGCGTCATCGAGGTCGTCGGCCTCGAAGGTGGTGGTCGCCCACAGAGGGGTGGCCAGCGAGCCGTCGTTGGCCGACCGCCCCGCGGTCAGGGCCTGGGTTTCGGGTCGCAGGGGGCGGGGCTCGCCGGCGCGCTGAGGGTCGATCGGCTCGGAGTGGCTCACCGGTCCGGCACCTCGTCCTTCTCGACCGCGGCCAGCAGCTCGGACAGCGGGGGGCCGACCTGGTCGAGGTCGATGAGGAAGGCATCGTGGCCGTGCACGCTGTCGATCTCCACGTAGCGGGCCCAGGTGCCCTGGGCGTCGAGCCGGTCGGCGATCTGTCGCTGCTGGTAGGGCGGGTACAGGGTGTCCGAACGCACGCCCATGCTCAGGGTCGGTGCAGTGATGCGGCGCAGGGCCTCGTCGAGCCCGCCCCGGCCCCGGGCCACGTCGTGGAGGTCCATGGCCTTGGTCAGGCGCAGGTAGGTGTTGGCGTCGAAGCGGCGGACGAGCTTGGCGCCGTGATGGTCGAGATAGCCCTCGACCTCGAAACGCTGCCAGAGCGAGAAGCCGTCGAGCGGCTCGACCACTTGGCGGGAGAAGCGGTCGGTGAACACGTCGTCGGTCCGGTAGGTGATCTGGGCAATCATCCGCGCCAGGGCCAGGCCCTCGGTCGGGCCGTCGCCCGGTGCGGCGTCGTAGTAGTCACCGTCGCGCCAGCGGGGGTCGAGGCGGATGGCCCGGCGCCCGGCCGACCCGTAGGCGATCTGCTGGGCCGAGGCGGCCAGCGCGGTGGCGATCGGCACCAGCGCCCGCACCCGGTCGGGGAACATGATCCCCCACTCGAGGACCTGCATCCCCCCCATCGAGCCGCCGACCACTGCCAGCCAGCGCCGCACCCCGAGCTCGGTGGCCACCGCGGCCTGCGTTCGGACCATGTCCCGAATCGACACCACCGGGAACCGCGACCCGTAGGGCCGGCCGTCGGGGTCGGCCGGGTCGACCGAGGCCGGTCCGGTCGAGCCCTGGCAGCCGCCGAGCACGTTGACGCACACCACGAAGTAGCGGTCGGTGTCGATCGCCTGGCCGGGACCGATCAGCCCATCCCACCATCCGGGGGTGGGATGGCCGGCCTGGCCTCCTCCCGCGGCATGCGAGTCGCCGGTGAGGGCATGGCAGACGAGCACTGCGTTGGCCCCGTCGGGAGCCAGGTCGCCCCAGGTCTCGTAGGCGACCCGGATGTCGTCGAGGGCGGCGCCGCCCACGAGCACGAAGGGCCGTCCAGCGCCGACCGACACGAAACGCCGCC
>JANNNX010000078.1:0-59408 GCA_031398745.1 Actinomycetes bacterium | reverse complement strand
CCGGTTTGCCCGCAACGCCCGGGCGCGGGCGGGGGGACACCGCGGCGCGGGCCACCCCCCCCCGGGGGGCGGCGGCCCCCGGGCGCGGGGCCCCCGCGGCCAGGTTGTCGCCGTGCTTGTCGCCGAAGGCGCTGCCGGTCTCGGCCGGGCTGGCGAACGGGTCGAAGCCGTCGTTGGTCCAGTCGGCCAGGATCGCCTCGAAGGTCGCTCGGATCTGGGGCGCCGGGAAGTTCTCGACGTGGTCGAGCTCGGCCTTGCGGTAGGCGTCGTTGTAGCGACCCGCGAACAGATCGACGTCGCCGTAGTGGTTTACGGTGCCGACCACCCCGTCGAAGTTCACCGTCCCGTAGAAGAAGTCCCAGGCCACGTCGCGCTGGATGGCCCGGAGGAAGGCGTCGGCCGAGATCAGGTGGGAGCCGGTGGGCCAGGCGACGTGGACGAAGTACTCGTCGCGGCGGAAGGCGAACTCGCCCAGCGTGTAGGTGCGGTAGCCGTGCTCGTCGGGCTCGGACGCCTCGACGACGATCTCGTCGGTCACGGTCATGGTGCCCTCCTGGATGCGGGTGCGAGCCCCGAGGTCTCGGGGATCAGTACGTCTGGCAGATCTGGCTCCACCGGTAGCGGGTGTCGGGGCCTTCGATGGTCTGGATGAGCAACACGCTGGGTCGGTCGGCCCGGCACCGGTAGGCGGCGCCGCCCGGGAGCAGGGTCATGTGACCCTTGCCGGCGCGGACCCGGCCCATGGTCTGACCCTCGGGCGCGGCCGGCAGCCCGATCGATCCCTGGGCGTCGTGCGCCACCAGGTCGTGCTCGGGGCGGCACAGCTCGATCTCGACCGCTCCGTCCATCACCAGCGCGAACTGGTCGTGAGCGGCCGTCCGCCACATCGACTCGCCCTCGGCCCGCACCACCTCGAGCACGTACTCCTGGTTCTTGCCCACCGCCACCTGCTCCCACGGTTCGGAGCGGCGGGCGACGTCGAACATGTTGGAGAACACGTAGTGGCGCGGGTCGTCGTCGATCACTTCGACGCCGCCCTGATCGTGCTCATCGAGGGAGCCGAAACGGGTCTCGTAGGCCATTGCGCCGCACCCCCCGTGCGATCGCGCCCACCTGGGAGGCGGGACTTTTGGGTCGGTACTCGCTCGCTCTCGTCGCCGCCGGGGCGGTTTCGCAGAGCGAACCTGTCCGTCTTCTGAAGCAGTATCAAGACGGCGCGTGACGATGTCAAGGGCCGTCTTTTCGGGCGGTCAGGGCCGCCGGGTGGCCGCCGTCAACTGGCCGACGGCGTCGGCCACGTCCGCGAGGGTCGGCAGGGTGCAGCGGAGGTCGGTGACCCCGGCACGGGCCAGGGCCACCACCGCGGCGTGGACCTGTTCGAGGGTGCCGAACAGCCCGACGTCCTTCGGGTGGCCGTAGGGGTGGTCGCGGGCGAGCGATGCCCGGGCCTCGGCCTCGGCCGTGGTGCGGCCGATCGACGCCGCAGCCAGCACCGCGACGCCGGGCCGCTCGAGTGGGGCCCCGTCGTCCAGGTGGCGGCCGAGCCGGGCGAGGGTGTCGCCCAACGGTCGATCCTCGCCCGCGACTACCACCAGGTCGTCGCCGTCGGTCGCCGGGCCGTCGGCGGCGTGGCCGGACGGGCGCCACTCCCGGCCGATCACCCACCGGGGGCCGATCTCGCGGCGGAGGTCGTGCGTCGCATCGATAACGCGAGCCTGGTCGTCTCCCAGGATCGACAGCTCGAGCGGGCGGCCGAGCGCGGACACGTCGAGCCCGGCCGGGAACCCCTCGGGTGGCGAGACCGGCGAGTGGCCCGGTGCCAGCCAGAGGTGGACACCGAGACCGACGTCGGTGCCGCGGGCGGCGAGGACGGCCAGGGCCGTCCACGGGTCGGTGCCGTCGCGGGCGTCGACCCAGATCACTCCGACACCGGCCGCGGCTGCCACCCCGGCGAGGAGACCCAGTTGCTCGGATGGGGTGTCGGCCGGCACGACCACCCCGAGGCGCACCAGGCGCCCGGGCGGTGGCGCGGTGCCCCGGGGAGATCGCGTCGCGGGTTCGGCGGTGCCCGGATCCGGGTCCACCTCCTCGACCGTAACCCGGGCGATCATGCCCTCGCCGGGCCACCCGGTCGCCGCTCGCGTCGGCCACGCCACTCCACGCGCTCAGGCCCCATTTGTTCACCCTGCTGACGTCTCGTGGCATCTCGACAGTCTTCGGAGCCTCTGCGAGCATGGCCGGCTTCCCGAGTCGCCCTGCTTCCCGGAGCCCGCAATGCCCTTCGCTCGACGCCCCCGGCGTGGTCCCGCTGCCCTTCGTGACGCCCAGGCACCCGTCGATCTGGTTCGGCCGTTGACGATCGTCGTCCCCGGTCCGCCCGACGATCGGGCCCGGAGTCTGCTGGCCGACCTCCACGTGGCCCTGGGCGCGGCAGCCGACGGCTCGGAGGTCGTATTCGTCGATGCCGGGGCCCGGCACCGGGCGCTGCGCCTGTGGTGGGCGCCCTGGTCGACACCCGAGCGGCACCGCCTGGTCGATGCCGGCCGACCGGCGGTCGAGGCCGGGGCGGCGTTGGTCGATGCCGCCGAACTGGCCAGCGGCCGGGTGGTGATGGTCGTCGCCCCCGACCTGGCCGACCCCCCGAGCCAGCTCCGCCGGGTGGCGGCGGCCGTGCTCGCCGGCGACTCCGACGTCGCGGTGCTGACCCGGGCCGGCGCCGACACCCAGCGCCGGTTGGTGCGTCATCCCCTGTGGCGCCGCCAGCGCCGGGTCGAGCGGGCGCTGTCGCGCTCGTCGGCCATCGCCTTCCGGGCCGAGGCCCGAGCCCGCCGGGGACGGGCCGCCCGCCTGCTGGTGCCGGCCCTGGCCGCCGGATCCTGGCGCCGGCTGCTCGACGTGCGCTACCAGGTCGTCGGCGGGTCGCCGGCGGCGGTGCCGGAGGCGGCCGAGCCGGCGCGGGTGGTCAACCTGCCCCCGTTGCCGTTCCCGGCGCCGAGCTGACTGCGTGCGGGCGAGAGGACTCGAACCTCCACCTCCGAAGAGACCAGGACCTAAACCTGGCGCGTCTGCCGATTCCGCCACGCCCGCCGGTCGACGACGCAGAGGGTACGTCGGGTGGTCCCGCTAGCCTGCCGCCCCATGGACCAACCCCTCCTCGACGCGCTCGGCCCGACCGCTCGCGACTCCTTTCCCGGCGGTCAGTTCGACGTCTTCAACCGCCTGCTCACCGACCGGATCGTGGTGCTCGGCAGCGAGGTCGAGGACACGGTGGCCAACCTGATCATCGCCCAGCTGCTGTTCCTCGAGAGCCAGGACGACACCCGCGACATCTGGCTCTACATCAACAGCCCCGGCGGTGTGGTCACCTCGGGGATGGCCATCTACGACACGATTCAATTCATCAAGCCCGACGTGGCCACCATCTGCATGGGCCTGGCCGCCTCGATGGGCCAGTTCCTGCTGTGCGCCGGCGCGGCGGGCAAGCGCTTCGCCCTGCCCCACTCCCGGATCATGATGCACCAGCCCTCCGGGGGGGTGCAGGGCCAAGCGGCCGACATCGCCATCCAGGCCGAGCAGATGGCCTACGTGAAGCGGACGATGGCTGAGCGCATCGCCTTCCACACCGGCAAGTCCCCGGAGCAGATCGAGGCCGACTCCGACCGCGACCGCTGGTTCACCGCCCTCGAGGCCGCCGACTACGGGATGATCGACCACGTGATCTCGAAGCGGGGCGAGGCCGGCAGCTGATCCGCCCTCCTACCTGAGGTAACCTCCCCAGAGGTAACGGATCTTCCGGGGGAGCGCCGATGGTTGGAGCCGGGAAGTGGTGACCCTGGGTGGGCCGGTCGCCGTCGCTCGCGACGTGGTGGTCCGGGCGCCCGACCGGGTCATCCTCGATGGGGCCAGCCTCTCGCTGGCCGAGGGCGAGGTGGTCTCGCTGATGGGCCCGTCGGGGTCGGGCAAGACCACGCTGCTGCACTGCCTGGCCGGGCTGCGGCGGGTCGATGGCGGCGAGGTCTGGGTCCTGGGCACGCGGCTCGACCAGAGCCACGAGCGGGCAGCCGCCGCCCTGCGGCAACGGGGCATCGGGATCGTGTTCCAGTTCGGTGAGCTACTGGCCGAGCTCACCGTGGCCGAGAACGTCGGCCTGCCCTTGCTCCTCCGGGGCCAACGCGGGTGGGCCACCACCGCCGAGCGGGGGCTCGACCGGGTGGGCCTCGGTGGTCGGGGTGCGGACCGCCCGGCGGCGCTGTCGGGCGGGGAGGTCCAGCGGGTGGGCGTGGCCCGAGCGTTGGTCGGCGAGCCCGCGCTGGTGCTGGCCGACGAGCCCACCGGGTCGCTCGACGCCGACACCGCGGTGGAGATTGCCGAGCTGCTGGTCGACACCTGCCGAGCCTCGGGGGCCGCCCTGGTGCTGGCCACCCACGACGAGTCGGTGGCGGCGCGGGCCGATCACCAGCTCGCGCTCCAACGGGGGCGCGTGGTGGAGCGTCTGGTCCCCTCGGCGTGATCCTGCTCCGGGTGGCCTGGGCGCTGAGCTCGAGCCGCGATCGGGCCCAGCGCCTCCGCCGACTGGCCCTCGGGGTCGCCGGCTGCCTGAGCGTGGTGGTGGCTCTCGGTGTGGCCGGCGCGCTCCAGATGCTCGGCGCCGAGAACGATCGGATGGCGGGCCGGGGAGTGGTCGTCGCCCAGAGCGGCGAGACCCCGCTCCTGCGGGTGAGCATGCTCTACAACTCGTGGCGAGGACGCCAGTACAGCGAGATCTGGCTGCAACCCCTGACCCAAGACTCTCCGTTGCCCCCGGGAATGGCCGCGCTGCCGGCCCCCGGTTGCTGGGCGGTGTCGCCCGGGATGGCCGAGTTGATGGCCGACCACGACGACCTCCGGGCCCGGTTCGAGTGCTCGTCGGTGCTGAGCGACGAGGGCGTCCGCAACCCGGACGAGCTGCTGGTCTATCGGCGAGCGGTCGACGACCAGCCGCTGGAGTGGCAGGTGCTCGACGCCGTGGGCTTCGGCCACCGGGCTGGGCACCTCACCTGGGAGGTCGGCGACCCGGTGGAGACCGAGGCGCTGCCCATCGCGTTGGCCGCGCTCGGCCTGGTCGGCGTCCCGGTGGGCCTGCTCTGGGCCGCCGCGGCCTCGTTCGGCACCCAGCGTCGCGATGCTCGGCTCCAACTCCTGGAGGCCTTGGGGCTGCGGCGCCGGCACCGACGGGTGCTGGTAGTGCTCGAGGTGCTCCTGGGCGCTTCGCCCGGGATGGCGATCGGTCTCGCCGCCTGGGTCCTCGGCGCCGGTCGTCTCGATGTCCTGCCCTTCGTGGGTCGAGCCGTGGCCCACGACGACCTCGCCCTCCCGGCCGCGTGGCTGGTGGCCGCGGTGTTGGCGGCGGCCCTGCCCGGTGCGGGGGCCGCGGTGCTCACCGCGCGCCGGTCGGGTGCCGACCGAGGGCCGCGCCTGGTGGTCGTCCGGTCCCGGCTCTCCCGCTGGCGGTGGGCCCCCGGCGCGGTGGGCGTGCTCCTGTTGGCCGGGACACCGTTCCTCGACGGTCGGCGGGCCTCGACGGTGGCACTGGCCGGTTTCGTCTCCGTGATCATCGGCCTGCCCTTCCTCGTGCCGATGGTGGTCAGGGCGGTCGGGGTTCGCCTGGCGTCGACCGGCCGGGTGCTCCTCCTGCTCGGTGGTCGCCGGTTGGAGGGCGACCCGTTGGGTGCGAGCCGACCGCTGATCGGCGTCGCGGTGGCGATCCTGGTGACGCCGGTGGTCCTCAGCTGGCTGACCATCGCTCGTCAATCGGATCCGCCTCCTCGGCTCGACGCGGGGTGGCTGGCCGTCGAGGTCCAGCCCGGGCTTCGTGCCGACGAGGCGGCCCGCCTGACCGAGGCGTGGTCTGACGTCGAGGTGGTGACTGCCGCCCTGCAGATGGCAGACCCCAACCAGGCACCGGTCCTGGTGCTGGCGTCGACCTGCGGGGCGGTCGAGCGGCTGGTGAACGCGCCGGCGTGCATCGAGGGTCAGTTGTCGCCCGCGGCCGAAGAGCGCCTGGCCCGGATCTTCGGCGTCCCCGGGGGGGTCGCACTGAGCCGGTCGACCGATGTGGCCTCGGCCGGTGCCGGCTACGTCGTGGTCCCCAGCGGGGCGGCGGCAGAGAGCCGGTTGCGGGCCCTAGTGGCCAGCTTGGATCGCCCGCTGTCACTCCGTAGCGCGGCCGACAACGTCAGGAGGGAGTCGCCGATCGTGGCCTGGATCCTCGGTGGTCTGGGCCTGGCCGCGGGGCTGTCGACGGTGGCCATGGGTCTGACCCTGCTCGATCGCTCGGTGGCCGACCGTGGTCTCGGTCGCCTGCTGGCGGCGCTCGGGCTCTCCCGGCGACGGGTCGGCCGGCTGATCCGCCTCGAGTTCCTCACCGTGTACGTCGCCGTGGTGGGTCCGGCCGCGATGGCGGGCGTCTTTGCGGCCTGGCGGTGGATCGACATCGCCGGCTCGGTTGCCTTCCCCACCGCTGGGGTGGGCCTCGCCCTGGTCGGCGGCCTCGCGCTGGCGGTGGTGGGTGCCTCGGTGGCCCGACCCGAGGACTGGCAACGCCCTCGGTGACGGTCAGCGCCGGCGAAGGTGCCAGCCCCGGTCGTCGATGACGAGTTCGACATCGAGCCCCCGGCGCCGGATGGCGCGCAACACCGCCAACCGGCCGTTGCTGGCCTGTGCCGTCGTACCGCTCATGCGTCCGGGCCGGACCCGGTACCAGTAGAGCTCCTCGGGGATGCAGACCGGGTCGGCGAGCTCGGTCATCCGCAGGTTGAGGTCCCAGTCGATGGCCGACTCGAGGTCGCCGACGCCGCCGGCACGCTCGAAGAGGTCGCGCCGGTAGAGCCGGAGGTGGAAGATCATGTTCGAGACGAGCAGCTGGAGCGGGTCGTAGGGGGTCACGTTCTTGGCGTGCGGCCCCCGGTCGTTGCCTGCGGCATCCAGCAACCGCCGGTGGGTGTACACGAGGTCCGCACCGCTGCGGATGACTGGCGTGCAGCGTTCGAGGGCCCGGGGGTGGAGCACGTCGTCGGAGTCGACCCAGGCCAGCACGTCTCCGGTGGCCAGGCTGTGCGCCTGTTCCAGCGCTCGCCGGCGCCCGACGTGGGGCCCGAGTTCGACCACGATCCGAGGGTCTTGACTGGCCAGCGACGCCAGGCGCAGGGGTGTGTCGTCGGTCGAGCCGTCGTCGACGATCACGAGTTCCAGTTCGGAATAGGTCGAATGGAGGATTGACAGGACCGCTTGATCGATGTATTCGGCCGTGTTCCAACTGGTCATGATGATCGAGACCTTCATGGTCCTTGAGTTTGTACCCGCGCGGTGTCTATGGTCGGATCCATGCATCGCATGGGGGTTGGGGTCGGGGTTTCTCTGTCCGCGCTGTCGTCCGCCTTGGCCGTGATCCAGCCCCTAGCGACGGTGCCGGCAGCTGCTGATCCCATCGTGAGCCTGAACCTGACCACGGGGGAGGTCGATCAGTACTTCTCCTACGAGGCCTCGGTGACGCCGACGGGCACCACGTCGTGCACGGCGGTGCTCGCCGACGCGAGTACAGCCAGTGCGTTCCGCATCGACGTGGACGCCTCCTGTCTCGACGGGTTCCTTGTGAGCAGCTCGGGATATGGATCCGCCGACGAGTCCTTGCTGATCGACGTGCTCACCACTCCCGGTCACGTCGTCATCGAGGGCGTGGAGCGGGAGGTCCGCTTCTCCGGTCTGTCCCGGTACGCGACGCAGCTGTCGTCGGGGTTGCGGGACGACGCTCCGAGAATCGGACTCTTCGACTCCGACAACTACGCGTGCGACACCGTGCGACTCGAGGTGGCCTCGCCGACCGGAGCGTTCGCGGGTCTCCCGACGGAAACCTGCGCCACCACGGTGCCGGTGCGCTCGACGCTGGGCTATCGATCGGGTCAGATGACGGCGTCGGACCCGGTGGACACCGCGTCCGGGAACTTCGTGCTGTCGAGCACCGATCTGGCGGGGGCATCCGATGCCTTCGGCCTGGCCTGGACGACCACCTACAACTCGCGCGATCTCACCTCGGGGGCGATGGGGGTCGGCTGGCGGGGCGCCTACGACTCGACGGTGGCGTTGCAGACCGGCGGCTCCGCCGCGCTGGTACTCCCCGATGGCCGAGAGGTGACCTACGAGACGGACGGCACCGTCTTCGTTCGCCCGGGTGACCAGTACGGCGAGCTGGCCCAGCACCGTGACAGCAGCTGGACGCTTACCTGGACGCTCACCTGGTATTCCGGCGAGGTGTGGACCTACGACGACCAGGGCTTGCTGGTTGCCCAGAGTGATGCCGAGGGCGAATCGATCACCATCGCAAGAGATGTCGACGGTCTGGTGACCGAGGTCAGTTCTTCATCCGGTGGATCTCTGGCGTTCACCTACACCGCCTCTGCGAGGTTGGCCAATGTCGAATCGTCGGACGGTCGAAACGCCACCTATGCGTATGACTCGTCGGACCGCCTCGTGTCGGTGACCACGCCCAGCGCCGGAGCCACCGCATATTCTCTCGATGCCGCAGGACGTATTGCGTCGATCACCGACGCCACGGGCAGGGTCGTCGCCGTCAACACCTACGACTCCCGGGGGCGGGTCCTTGCCCAGCACGCCGGTCCGGGGACCTCGACCACGACGTTCGAGTACGACGACGACACCGGCACCACCACGGTGACCGAGTCGGCATCGAGCGAGGTCGTCACCTACCAGCACGACGTCAATGCTCGGGTCACGCAGGCCACCGACCCCGTTGGCGGTGTCCTCAGTCGGACCTATGACGCGTCGGGCAACGTCGTGGCCGCCGTGGGTCGGCTCGACCAGGCCGTGGCCCAGACCTACGACGCGCACGGCAACGTGGTCACCGCCACCGACGAGGCTGGCATCACCTCGACCGCCACCTACGACGCCCTCGATCGGGTCACCTCGACGTCGTCGCCGGCGTCGGGGACGACGACCTACACGTACGACGGATCGAGCCGGGTACCGACGTCGGTCACCGACCACGTCGGGCAGACGACCAGCTACGTCAGCTCCGACGGGCTGGTGACCTCGTCGACCGATGCCGACGGCGTGACCACGACCTACTCCTACGACGCATCCCGACGGATGACCAGCTCGACGACTGCGGCCGGGACCACCACCTACCAATACGACGCCGCCGGTAACCGGACTCAGCAGACGACGGCAGCCGGTCGTGTCACCACCTGGACCTTCGACGGGGGTGGTCGGGTGCTGACCACGACTGACCCCGCGGGCCAGACCACCGCCTACGCCTACGACGCCGTCGGTCGTCTCGTGACCACGACCGACCCCTCGGGTGGCGTGACCACCAACATCTACGACGCCCACGGCCGTACCGCCTCCACCAGTACCCCTTTGGGCCATGTGACCAGCTATGAGTACGACTCCCGGGGTCAGCTGGTGACCACCACCAACCCTGACGGGACGACGACCACCAACACCTGGGGCGTCCTCGGGCGCTTGCTGCGCTCGACCGACGAGCTGGGTCGAGAGACGACCTACGCATACGACGCCGACGGCAACCAGACGTCGGTGACCAACCCGCTGGGGCGAGGTGACGACCACCGGCTACGACGCCGCCGGACGCGAGGTCACCACCACCGATGGGCTCGGTCGCACGACGACCACGGCCTATGACGCCGCCGGACGCCAGTCGTCGGTCACGGACCCAGCCGGCCACGTCGTGTCGACCAGCTACGACGCCCTCGGCCGGGTGGTCGGCGAGACCGACGCCCGCGGTGGCGTGGCCACCACCACCTACACCCCGGCCGGACGGGTGGCGACGACCACCGATGCGGCCGGGAACACCTCGACCAATGCCTACGACACCGCCGGCCGGTTGGTGGCGGTGACCACGGCTTCGGGCACGACGACCTATGTCCACGACGCTGACGGCAACCAGCTGTCGGTGACGTCACCGTCGGGCCTGGTCACCGCCAGCACCTACGACTCCGCCGGGCGGGTGGCCACGATGACCGACTCCGCCGGGGTGGTCACCACCAACGGCTACGACGCCAAGGGCCAGCTCGTATCGGTGACCAAGACCGGCGCGGGGACGACGACGTACACCTTCGACGCCGATGGTCGCCAGACCGCCGCCACCGACGCGCTGGGCAAGCTGACGACCTACGGCTACGACAGCCGCAGTCGGCGCACCTCGATGGTCGACGCCCTGGGCGGCGTGACCAGCTACGGCTATGACGCGGCCGGCCAGCAGACCGAGACCACCGACCCGCTGGGACGGGTTACTACGACGGGCTTCGACGACGCCGGTCGCCTCAGCACCACCGTCGACCCGTCGGGTCGGTCGACCACCGACACCTTCGACGCCGCCGGCCAGCTGACGACGCGCACCTACGACGACGGCAGCCAGGTCGACTACACCCACGACGCCGCCGGTTGGGTGACGAGCATCACCGATGCCTCGGGCACGACCACCTACGCCTACGACGCTGGCGGGGCCCAGACGCAGCAGGTGACCCCCGGGGGACGGACCACCAGCTACACCTACGACGTCGCCGGTCGCCGGACCTCGATGCGCAGCCCCGACGGCTCGATCGAGCGCTACCAGTACGACGCTGCCGGGCGGCTCTCGACCATCACGGCGGCCGAGACCATGGCCGACGCCTTCACCGGCAGCGACGGCTCCGCCCCCGACACGAACAAGTGGGGTGTGAGCGCTGGCACCGGGGCCTCGGTGACGATCGAGGACAACGAGGCCATCTTGTCCACCGGGTCAACTGGGTCGAGCACGGCGACGATCAGCGCCAAGGGCACGACCACCACCGATTCGGAGGTGGCACTGACCTACCGGTTCGAGGACGCATCGTCGTCGGCAAAGTTCCGGGTGTACGGCCGGTCATCGTCGACTGGTTCTTACTGGGTCGAGGTGGCCAACAGCTCCAGCACCGGCTCGCTCTATCGGAAGGTCGGCACGACGACCACCCAGATCGGCACCTTCACCGTCGCCACGGGCCTGAGTGAGCGGGGCCTGCGCTTTCGGGTCGAGGGCACCACGGTGCGAGTCAAGTCGTGGGACGTAGCCGCCGGAGAGCCGGTGGCGTGGTCGACGGAGGTGACCGACACCGCGGTGGTCGACCCTGGCGCCACCAAGGTCTCCTACGTACGGGTCAGCGGCGGGGCGCACCAGGTCGCCGTGGACGACGTGTCGTTCAGCAACCTGACCTCGCCGACGGCGGCGTTGGCGACATACACCTATGACGCCGACGGTCGGGTCACCGGTGAGGCGGTGGTCGGCGGCAGCCGGACGTGGACGTACACCGGCGGGCGGGTGACCGGCTTCGACCAGGTGCTGGCCGGCGCCAACCGCTCCACCACCCTGGGCTACGACAGCGCGGGGCGGGTGGCCACCGAGACCACCGCCGGGGCCACCACCACCTACACCCACGACCTGGCGGGCCAGATCACCGTGCGCCAGCCGTCGTCGGGCAGCGCCCAGCGCTGGAGCTACGACGCGCTCGGGCGGCGGGTGCAGGAGAAGAAGGGCAACTCGGTGACCGCCACCTGGGCCTATGACGCGGCCGGGCAGCTCACGTCCTCGACCGCGGGATCGGTGACGACGAGCTACGCCTATGACGAGGCCGGTCGACGGGTGTCGGAGTCGGCCGGGTCGAACGCCACCAGCTACGTGTATGACGAGGCCGGCCGGTTGTCGTCGCTGACGGAGGTGTCGTCGTCGGGCTCGACCACCGAGACCCGCAGCTACGATCCGGCTGGCAACCTGGTGGGCGTGGCCAGCACCGGGGCCTCGGTGACCTCGACGACCTTGGATTGGGACACCGCCGGCGGTGTGGCCCAGCTCACCGGCATGACCACGGGGTCGGCCATCACCGATCTAGTCGGGGGAACCATGGGGTGGGTAGCCATGCGTAAGGGCTCGACCACCTCGGCGCTGGCGACCGACGTGTACGGGTCGGTCCTGTCGACCTCAGCCACGGCGTCGGTGGCCCGGGCCACGTCCTATGACATGTGGGGCAAGGCCTCGGGGACCTCGACCTACGCCCCGCAGTTGGGCTACCGGGGGGAGGTGGTGGTCGACGACCTGATCCACCTGCGGGCCCGTGACTACCAGCCGACCACGGCCGCGTTCACCACCACCGACCCTCTCGGTGGGGTGTCGGGCACACCCACGGTGGCCTACCGCTACCACTACGCCGATAACGACCCGATCGACCGCGCAGACCCCACCGGCATGTACTCGATGAGCGACGGAGTGTTCAGCCCTGCATTCGTCGGTGTCCCCCCTGCGGCAGCTGCCCTTGGTGGGGCGGTCGCAGCGGGCGGTGCGGTAGTCGGCGCGGTCATCGGCGCCGTTGTCGTTGTCGCCGTGGGGGTGGCGGCACTGGCGTATCTGGCAGCGACCATCGGGGTTGACCTACCGAACCTGCCAAATCTCCCTGACCTTCCTGGCCGACTGCCCGATCTGCCCGACCTGCCCGATCTACCTAAACTTTGCGTCTTCGCTTGCCGTGCCGAAGAGGACAATCGCCGAGAGGACCAAGACAAGCTGGAGGCGCTGCAGACGGAGTGCCGTCGATACCGTTCATGGTGTGTGGCAGGCGAGGACAGCGATGGCAACTATGGGCTCGTTATCTATCGAGCACACGGTGGAGAGGCACAGCGTGACGGTAGGTCTTGGACCTTCGTTGACCCGATCGCATGGGACAGACAGTTTGGATATCGTTCCTTTCGATTCTACGCCGGGCTGCCTGATCCTCCGAAAAACGCAGGTGATCGCCTTACGACCGGTCTGCTCGTCGACGTTCGAACGATTGGCAAAGTTCTGCCAGCGGTCCCTCTTGAGACCAAGATCTACCCAGGATTCAAAGATACCAGCGGTGGGCTTCCTGAAATCTTTATCCCTAGTGGCTGCAAGAACTCGAGTGTAACTGCGTGCTCTACACAGCGGATGAATCCGCCAATATAAGGAACGAGATATGCTTGAGGTAATTCTGCGCGACGTGGGCGATGGGTGGTTCGACGCCTCGCCATCAATGATGTTCCTCACGGAGCGCCCTGAACTGGGTTACGTCTCGTTTGGAGAGGGCAGTCCCGGTCGCCCCGTATTCGCGTTGGAGGGTGGGCGCGCGGCCTATTCGTTGAGGCTTGGCTCGTTGCGAAGCGTCGGCACCCCCACGCTGAGCGGCGTGACCGACCTGGTGGTAGATCAGGCGGGAGCGATCGTCACCGGGGCTGATGGGTCCGCGTCCTGGGTGGCTGCGATCAAGTGCGAAGTCGTGCGGGTGGCGAATCGTCCGGAGGATGCGATGCCGGCGGGGTGGGGGCAGCCGACGGCGGGTCTGATCCAGGTGGCCCTGGCTGCAGTGCGCAGTGACGGCTGGTTCGAGGGGGTGGAAGGCGAAGGGCTGTGGACCGAGACGGGGCTCGTCTTGGGGGATGGCTTTCCGACCAAGCGGGACCTCGCCGTGTTCCGGCGAGATGGTGCTCAGGACGGTCGTCGCTTCGGGATCGATCTCGGTGCCCTCCGGGCGGTGGGCGAGTCGGCTGCCGTGGAAGTGGTCGAGTTCGACGTCACCCGCGACGGCGGCTTCGTCCGACACCGGGACCATCGACTGGCCACTGTCGGTCCGTTCCCAGCGACGGCGGTGCGAACGGAGTGACGAG
This sequence comes from Actinomycetes bacterium, assembly GCA_031398745.1. Taxonomy (GTDB): domain Bacteria; phylum Actinomycetota; class Acidimicrobiia; order Acidimicrobiales; family CADCSY01; genus JANNNX01. Next base: position 45,707 of record JANNNX010000078.1, on the reverse strand, counting down.
TGTTGATCGGGGATAACGCATGGCTCGCCTAGCGCGGGGGTTCGCTCGAGGATCCGTCGGGACGCGGGTGGGTTCACTTTGGTGGTGCAGGGCGCGGTCGATGTCGAGGCCGCCGTTCGGGCCTTATCGGTGTTGGCCGGAGAGCTGCTGGCGGATCTGGAGGCCGATCTGGAGGAGTCGGTGAACCTGGTGATCGGGCCGGTTCGATCCCCGGAGGGCCCGTTCGTGATCATCGATGCGCATTCGCTAGGTCGTCGAGCGTGGGGGGAGTTGCCGGACCGGCTGGTGGCGTTGTTGGACGAGCAGGGAGCGTCCGATGCGGTGGTGGTGTGTCCGGCGGAGCGGGACCCGTATCGGTATCGGCAGTGGGGTATGTCGGTGGCGTTGTTGGTCGCGCCGGCCGTGCCCGTTGGGTTGTGGTTGACCGACGTCGGTCGTGTGCCGCCGGGTTGGCTCGAGGCGGCCTGCGACTTCCTGGAGGCGCAGCCCTTCGTCGGGGGCGATGCCGAGATCACGATCGGGTCGGGGGTGGAGTCGACCTTGCCGCTGGCTGACGTACGGATGGTGTTGGAGGGCACGCACGCGCAGGGCATGAGCGCTCAGGTGGTCGCCGGCCGCATGCCTGAGCAGGTCGGTGTTGTCGGCGTGGGATCATCACATGAGCCGGTGTTGAGTGTCGCTCTGGGAGGCATGTCGCTCACCCCCACGACGGCGGTGGCGCACGCGGAGTCGTTGGTCGACCTGGCACGCTCCTTGGGGGAGGTCTCCTACGCAGTGGTCGTGACCGAGCCCGACTGGCACGCCGCCATCTACTTGGAGCCCGGTGATGCCGACGAGCTGGCTGCGAAGGCAACCAACAGCACGATGGGAATGTGCAACCAGGTGGTGCCAGATGCCCATTGGTGGCAGTTGCTGTCGGCGAGACACCTCGAGGAGTTGGGCGGCGTGTGGCCCGAGGGTGCTGAGGTGGTCGGTCCGGGTCGGGCCGAGGTGCGGGTGGGTGAGCCCGAGGAGTGGTGGCCGGACCAGATCTGGCTTCAGGGGTACTCGCCGGCCCAGATGGCGGAGTGGATGACCGGGAACATGGCGACCTACCAATCCGGCCAGGCGACGTCCAACGCCGCGGTGCGGGCCCGGGCTCGTGCGCTGCTGGCACGGTTGCTGGCCTATCCCTACACCGATCGGCGCTCGGATATCTCACGGCGGCGATTCGAGCGCCGCCAGCGCATCTTGGGTCTCGATGACCCGTCGTGACCGGGTCCGTGGCTGTCGCGACCGCGCTGTCTCGGCCATGACGGGCCGGGTGTAGCGAGATGCCGGTGGTGGTGGGTCGGGGGACGACGAGCGCACTTCGGGCGCAGGAGGACGTCGTGCTGTGCGTGAGCGGGGCGGCGACCCTCGAGCAGGTGGCGGTGGCCTTCGATCGGTTGTTCCACCACTTCGTCCATGTCGAGGGCGGGTTCACCGAACCGTTGTTCGACAGGTTGGTGGGTCCGACGGTGCTGCCGATGGGGGTGGTCGGCCTGTTCGGGGCGGAGGACCTGTCGGGGGGTCAGCGGGCGGAGATGGCCGAGGTGTTGGTCGGCTATCTGGTCGAGGTGGGGGTGAGCGATGCGGTGGTGTCGGTGCCACCGACCACCGAGTTCTTCTCGTTGCTGTTCATCACGGGACCGACGGTGGTGTTGGCCGTGTATCCGCATCCGGATTCGCCCGATCGGGCATCGATCGTCGATGGTTGGTTGGCGGCGGGGGTGGAGTGGCTGGAGTCGCAGGCCGAGGGCTTGGTGCGTTGCAGATTGGCTGAGGTGTACGCCGGCCAGGTTGATCTCGCCACCGCGGGACGTCGGGCCTCGTCGGTGGTGGCGGCGGGGTCGTCGGCTGACTTTGTCGCTGGCGAGCTGGATGAGCTGTTGCGAGGCGTGGCGGTGAACGCCGAGCCGGAATGGGCATGTTTCACGGCGATGGTGGCCGGGCCCGGGCTGACGGAGACCAACTTCGTCGAGCACGTCGAGCGGTTGGTCGAGCTCGGCCGGGAGCTCGGGGAGGTGGCGTATGCGGTGGTGGCCACCCAGCCGAAGTGCTCCGCCTGGCACAACAAACCGATGAACCCGGACGGACGATCGCCTTATCACCAGCACGGGCCGATGATGTGGTTCCAGGCCTTGGATGGCTTCTTCTGGCAGCGCCTCGGACCGGGGCACTTCGAGGTACTCGGCGGCCGGTGGCCGGAGGGTGCAGTGCCACTGGCGTCGGGTGGAGCCGAGCTGACGGTGGGCGAGGTGCAGGAGTGGTGGCCCGACGTGTCGTCCTACGAGATCTCTTTGGGGGCGCTGCTCAATGCCCGGGCCCGGACCCGGGCCCGGGAGGCGCTCGGCGATCTCCTCCTTGCGAGGCGGACGAAGAAGTGGTGCCAGACGGTCCGGCGCATGGTCCCCAGCCTGGCCCGGGTGTTCCCCGAAGAGAGCGACCCGCCGAACTGACGCACCGAGGAAGCCGAGTGTCGAATGGATCGACAGGATGGGAGCGGCGTCCCCAACCTTCCCACTCGCGTTGACCACCGTGGGCTTGGCCCTTTGGCTCGCAGGTGGCGGCCCGCAGCGGCACCCGAGCCGCACGGCGCAATGGCTCGTGGGGATGGGCATGGCCGGGATGCTCGTCTGGTTCGTCGTGCTTCTTGTCAAGTGAAGCAACGTCGGCGAATCCATCAGGTGCTCGCCGGCGCCAGCCGCTACAGCTTGCTCTTCTCGCGCTGTCAGCCCTCGACTGTGAGGTTCTAGTGTTGGAAATCATGATCCAAGACGTGGGCGATGGGTGGTTCGATGCCTCGCCTTCGATGATGTTCCTCACGGAGCGTCCCGAACTGGGTTACATCTCGTTTGGGAAAGACGATGTGGCGCCAGTATTCGGGTTGGCGGAGGCCCACCGAGCGTTCTCTTTGAACCTTGGTGTTTTGCGAAGCGTCGGCACCCCCACGCTGAGCGGGCTTACTGAGCTAGTGGTCGATCAGACGGGGGCGATCGTGACCAAGGCCGATGGATATGTGGCCTGGGTGGCTGCGATCAAGTGCGATGTCGTGCGGGTGGCGAATCGCCCGGAGGATGTGATGCCGGCGGGGTGGGGGCAGCCGACGGCGGGTCTGATCCAGGTGGCCCTGGCCGCAGTGCGCAGTGACGGCTGGTTCGAGGGGGTGGAGAGCGAAGGGCTGTGGACCGAGACGGGGCTCGTCTTGGGGGATGGCTTTCCGACCGAGAGGAACCTCGCCGTGTTCCGACGTGACGACGCTCAGGATGGTCGTCGCTTCGGGATCGATCTCGGTGCCCTCCGGGCAGTTGGCGAGTCGGCTGCCGTCGAGGTGGTCGAGTTCGACGTCACCCGCGACGGCGGCTTCGTCCGACACCGGGACCATCGACTGGCCACGGTCGGTCCGTTCCCAGCGACGGCGGTGCGAACGGAGTGACGAGTGATGCCCGAGGGTGACTCAGGTCCCGACCCACCCGATGTGGGGACGCCACGTCACCCCATGCAGGACGTCGGGTCCCCATGTCGCCCTGGCCGTGGTGAGTAGGCCACACGTCGGCAGGCCCGGGCCTAAGCGGTTCCACGGGTCGATGTCAGAGGGCGCTGTCATGCTGGGCAGGCCATGTACCGGACTGCCGACGACCGCCTGATCACCTCGCCCAGCGACCTGGTGGCCTTCGTCGAGTGCCGTCACCGCAGCGCCCTCGATCGGCAGGTGGCCCTGGGTCTTCTCGAGCCCCCACCCGAAGACGACCCCGAGCTGGCCGTCCTGCGCCGCCGGGGTGATGAGCACGAGCGGCGCGAGCTCGAGCGTCTCCGGGCCGAGGGCCACTCGGTGGTGGAGATCGCTCGCCCCCTCGACGCCTCGCCGACCGCCCTGGCCGCCGCCGAGGCCGAGACGGTGGCGGCCATGGCCGCCGGGGTGGACGTGATCTTCCAGGCCTCGTTCTTCGACGGTCGGGTGCGGGCCCATGCCGACTTCCTGCTCCGGGTCGACGAGCCCTCCACCCTCGGCCCCTGGCGCTACGACGTGGCCGACACCAAGCTGGCCCGGCGGGCCAAGCCCGCGGCCCTGCTCCAGCTGACCGCCTACGCCGAGCAGGTCGAGCGCATCCAGGGCGTCGCCCCCACCCACGTCGAGGTGGTCACCGGCGACGGCGAGCGCTCTCGCCACCCCACCGCCGAGCTCGCCGCCTACCACCGGTCGGTCCGCCACCGCTTCGAGGCGGTGCTCGACCGGCCCCCGGCCGACGACACCTACCCCGACCCCGTCTCGCACTGCGCGGTCTGTCCGTGGGCGCCGGCCTGCGAGGCGCGCCGCCGGGCCGACGACCACCTCTCGCTGGTGGCCGGCATGCGCGGCCCGACCGCCGCCCATCTGGCCGCCGCCGGCATCGACACCGCCGCCGCCCTGGCCGCCACGACCGGCGACGGCGAGCGTGTGTCCCGGGTCGGCGACGCCTTCCTGGCCCGCCTCCGCCACCAGGCCCGCCTCCAGCGCCGGGCCGCGGCCGACGGAACCGACCGCTACGCCCTCCTCCCTCCCCCCCGACCGGGTCTGGGCCTGGCCGGGCTGCCGGCGCCCTCGCCGGGCGACGTCTTCCTCGACCTGGAGGGCGACCCATGGGCCGTCGAGGGCGGGCTGGAGTACCTCTGGGGCCTGGTCACCGTCGACACCGGCGAACCCACCTACCACGCCTACTGGGGCCACGACCCGGTGGCCGAGCGGACCGCCTTCGAGGCGGTGATCGACCTGCTGGTCGAGCGGCGTCGCCGCTGGCCCGACCTCCACGTGTACCACTACGCCCCCTACGAGCTCACCGCGTGCAAGCGCCTGGCCGGGCGTTACGCGTCCCGCCAGGCCGAGCTCGACGTGCTGCTCCGCAGTCGCACCTTCGTCGACCTCTACGCCGTCGTCCGCCACGGCCTTCGGACCTCGCTCGAGGGCTACGGCCTCAAGAAGCTCGAGGCCTTCTACCTCGACGGCCGCGACGGCACGGTGAGCGACGGCGGGTCGAGCATCGTCGTCTACGAGGAGTGGCTCGAAACCGGCAACCAGCAGCTCCTCGACGACATCGAGGCCTACAACGCCGTCGACTGCCGTTCGACGCTCGGCCTGCGGAACTGGCTCGAGGCGCGGCGGGTGGAGGTGGCGGCCATGGCCGGCACCGAGCTGGGTCGGCCCGGACCGGTCGACGGCACCCCGTCGGCGGCCGTCACCGAGGCCGACGCCTTCGAGGCCGAGTTGGCGGCCCGGCTCGGCACCGGCCTGCCCGCCGACCCCGCCACCCACGACGCCGCCCAGCACGCCACCTGGCTGCTGGCCCAGCTGGTCGGCTTCCACCGCCGCGAGCAGAAGCCCGAGTGGTGGGCCCACTTCGACCGCCTGACCCGCACCGACGCCCAGCTGGTCGACGACAGCGAGGCCATCGGCGAGCTGGCATACGAGGGCGTGGTCGGCCAGGTGAAGCAGTCGCAGATCCATCGCTACCACTTCGACCCGGCCCAGGAGCACAAGGTGCGGGTGGGCGACACGTTGGTCGACCCAGCCACCGAGGCGACTATCGGGACCGTCCACGCCATCGACAGTGTCGGGGGCGTGCTCGACCTGAAGCGCCAGGGTCGGGTCGACGCCCCCCGCTCGGTGGTGCCCAGGCCTCCGATCAGCCCCGGCGAGCTGCCTCGGTCGGTCGGGAGGGTGGCGGAGTGGGTGGCGGAGCACGGCATCGACCAGCCCGGCCCGTTCCGGGCGGTGCGCGACCTGCTCCTGGCCCGGCCGCCCCGGCTCGTGCCGTCGGCCGCGGGCCGGGGGCACCCGGCCACCGACCCCGAGGCCGACCCGGCGTCGAGGGCCGTCGCCCTCGCCCTCGCCCTCGACGACGGCTGCCTGGCGGTCCAGGGCCCGCCAGGGGCGGGCAAGACCCATACCGGCGCCGAGCTGATCGTGGCCCTGGTGCGGGCCGGCCACACCGTGGGCATCAGCGGGCCCAGCCACAAGGCCATCGCCAACCTGCTGGAGGCGGTGTGCCACCGGGCCGACGACGACGGGGGTCGACCGCTGCGCTGCCTCCAGAAGGCCGACGAGGCCGACCAGGTCGAGCACCGCTTCGTCGAGCTGGCCACCAACGACGTCGTCGAGGCGGCGTTGGCCGAGGATGCCGGGGCCGCCGCCGGCCCGAGGGTCGACATCGTCACCGGGACCACCTGGCTCTTCAGCCGCCCGGCGCTGGTCGGTGCCCTCCACACCCTGGTGATCGACGAGGCCGGCCAGCTCCCGCTCGCCAACGCCGTCGCCGCCGGGGCCGCGGCCCACAACCTCGTCCTCTTGGGCGACCCCCAGCAGTTGCGCCAGCCGGGCAAGGGCACCCACCCGCTGGGCAGCGACGCCTCGGCCCTCAGCCACCTATTGGGCGACCAGGCCACGTTGCGGTCCGACCTCGGCGTCTTCCTCGACCGCTCCTACCGGATGCACCCCGACGTGTGTTCGTTCGTGTCCGAACTGGCCTACGACGGCCGCCTGCGCTCGGTCGACGCCTGCGCCGGTATCGACCTGGAGGCGTCGGGCACGCTGAACGGCACGGGGGTGCGCTGGGTGCCGGTCGACCACGTCGGCAACCGCACCCGCAGCGACGAGGAGGTGGCGGTGGTGGTCGACCTGGTGGCCGACCTGCTGGGTGCCACCTTCGTCGACCGCCACGGCCAGGAGCGATTCCTCACCCTCGACGACGTCCTGGTCGTGGCTCCCTACAACGCCCAGGTCAACCGGCTCACCGAGGCCCTGCCGGCCGGGGCCCGGGTGGGCACCGTCGACCGTTTCCAGGGCCAGGAGGCCCCGGTCGTGGTCTGCTCGCTGGCCGCCTCCTCGGCGGCCGACGCCCCCCGGGGCCCCTCGTTCCTCCTCGACCGCCACCGCCTGAACGTGGCCGTGTCCCGGGCCCAGGCCCTGGCCGTGGTGGTGGCCAGCCCGGCCCTGCTGGCCACCCGGTGCTCGTCGGCCAGGCAGGTGCCCCTGGTCAACGCCCTGTGCCGGCTGGTGGAGGTGGCCGAGGCGGCTCAGACCTCGGCGTGAGCGGCGGACGCCCCCTCGGCCCGGTGGCGGAGATCGGCGACCGCGTGGGCCAGCCCCTCGGGGTCGCGGTAGAGGGCGGTGCCGGCCACCAGCACGTTGGCCCCGGCGGCGGCGGCCCCGCCCACCGTGCCCGGGGCGATGCCGCCGTCGACCTCGATGTCGATCGAGCGGCCCGACGCCGCCACCAGGGTGGCCACCTCGCGCACCTTGGCCTCCATGGAGCCCAGGTAGGCCTGGCCCCCGAAGCCCGGGTTCACGGTCATCACCAGCACCATGTCGACCAGGTCGAGCACGGGCTCGACCACCACCGCCGGCGTCGCCGGGTTCAGGGCCACCGCCGCTCGTGCGCCGAGCGAGCGGACCAGGTCGAGGCTGCGGTGCAGGTGACGGGTCGATTCGGCGTGGACGATGAGCCACTGGCAACCGGCCTCGACGAAGCGGGGGGCCAGCAGGTCGGGCTCCTCGATCATGAGGTGGGCCTCGAAGGGCACCGCGACCAGGTCGCGGACCGAGGCGACGACGTCGGGGCCGAAGGTCAGGTTGGGCACGAACCGGCCGTCCATCACATCCCACTGGATGCGGTCGACCCCGGCGTCGGCCAGGGCCACCACCTCGTCGCCCAGGCGCGAGAAGTCGGCCGGCAACACGGAGGGGACGATCTCGACGGGGCCCGGCATCACCGCCGAGCGTAGGCGCCGAGCGCGGCTGGGCCTGCCGGCTACGGTCATCCGCCCGTGGGGACGGCTCCGGATGGTGAAGGCATGGCGCGCCCGCTCGACCTCTCCACCGCTTCTGACGCCGCCCTGGTGGTGGCGATCGGTCGTTGGCGCGAGGACGCGCTGGCCGAGGCCTACCGGCGCCACGCCGGTGCCGTGTTCGCGCTGTCCCAGAGACTGCTGCATGACCGGACCCTGGCCGAGGAGATCGTCCAGGAGGTGTTCCTGCGCCTGTGGGATTCTCCCGACCGCTTCGACCCCGAGCGGGGGAGCCTCCGGTCGTTCCTGCTGGCCCAGGCCCACGGGCGCAGCGTCGACGTCATCCGTTCGGAGGAGTCCCGCCGGGCCCGCGAGGACCGGGAGCACCGAGCCCGGGCCGAGGCCGGCTACGACCTCGAGCACGAGGTCTTCGACCTGGCCATGGCCGAGCAGGTGCGCGACGCCCTGGGCCGCTTACCCGAGACCGAGCGGCGGGCCATCGAGCTGGCCTACCTCGGGGGGCACACGTACAGAGAGGTGGCGGACATGTTGGGGGAGCCGGAGGGCACTGTGAAGAGCCGTATCCGGGCCGGGCTCAAGCGGATGCGGGGCCCGCTGAGCGCGTCGGGCGTGGGTGGGGCATCGTCATGAGCATCGAATCGCTTTCCCACGCCGAGATCGAGGAGCTGCTGGGCGCGTACGCCCTCGACGCGGTCGAGGCCGACGAGGCGGCGATCATCGAGAGCCACCTCGAGTCCTGCCCTCGCTGCGCGGCCGAGGTGGTCGAGCACCGGGAGGTTGCGGCCATGCTGGCCCACACCGGCGTCACTGCCCCTGAAGGGGTGTGGGACCGCATCGCCGGCACTCTGTCCGACACCCCCCCGGCGTTGTCGTTGGATCGGGCCCGGGTCGGACGCCGCCTGGCGACCGTCGAGGGCGGGGCCGGCGGGCCGGGCCGGTGGTCGACCTGGGCGCTGCGAGCGGGTGGGGCCGCGCTGGCTGTCGCTGCGGTGCTGATCGGCGTGCTGGCCGTGCGGGTACGGGATCTCGACGACCAGATCGACCGCATCGACGGCGTCGACCTGGCCGTCAAGCAGGCGCTGGCCGATCCCCAGGCGGACGTGGTCGACCTGGCGGCGGCCGACGGCTCGGTCGGGATGCGGGTGGTGGTGCGCCCCGACGGACCCGACTACGTCGTGGCCTCCGACCTGCCGGCGCTGGCCGACGACCGGACCTACCAGCTCTGGGGCGACGTCGACGGCCGGCTGGTGTCGCTCGGCATCCTCGGCGCCGACCCCCGACGTGGTGCCCTTCGAGACGTCGGGGGCCGTGCAGGCGCTGGCCGTCACCGACGAGGTGGCGGGTGGAGTGGTGGTGTCGATCCAGGAGCCGGTGGCCACCGGCTCCCTCTCGAGCTGACTCAGGCCGGCGGCGCCTCGAGCGTCGGTGCTGGCAGGATCCGGCCCCTCACCTCGCCGAAGCCGATCCGGGGGCGCCCGTCGTCGCCGCCGCCGCACCACCCCGTGAGGGTGATCTCGTCGCCGTCCTCGAGGAAGCGACGCTCGGTGCCGTCGGGCAGGGCAAGGGGCTCGGTGCCGTTCCAGGTCCGCTCGATGAAGCTCCCGACCGCCTCGCGCTCGGGCCCGGAGATCGTGCCCGAGGCGAACAGGTCGCCGGTGCGCACCGAGGCGCCGTTCACGGTGGCGTGCGCCAGCTGCTGGAGCATGTTCCAGTACATGAGGCCGTAGTAGGGCCGGGACACCACGAAGGGCTCGTCGCCCCGGGACCGCATGGCCTCGGTGGAGAGCTGGACCTCCAGCGAGAGGTCGTAGTTCCAGTCACCCTCGAAGTGCAGGTACGGCAGCGGGGTGGGGTCCTGTACCGGGCCGGCGATCCGATAGGGAGCGAGCGCGGCCAGCGGCACGACCCAGGGCGAGATCGAGGTGGCGAACGACTTCGACAGGAACGGGCCGAGGGGCTGGTACTCCCAGGCCTGGATGTCGCGGGCGCTCCAGTCGTTGACCAGCACCAGCCCGAAGATGTGGCCCGCGGCGGCGGCGGTCGACACCGGGGCGCCGTGGGCACTCGGCGGACCGGTCACGAAGCCGATCTCGGTCTCGATGTCGAGGCGGATGCTGGGGCCGAACACCGGAGCCGGGTCGTCGGCGCCCTTGCGTTGCCCGAGCGGCCGCACCACCGGCGTGCCGGAGCCGACGATGGTGCCCGCCCGCCCGTGATAGCCAATGGGGAGGTGGCGCCAGTTGGGGAGGAGCGGCTCCTGGTTGGGGCGGAGGATCCGTCCGAGGTTCGAGGCGTGCTCGATCGAGCTGTAGAAGTCGACGTAGTCGGCGACCTCGAAGGGGAGTGACAGCTCGACGTCGGCCTGGGCGACCAGCGCTCGCTCGACCAGTCCGTCGGCGTCGAGCAGGGTGCGGTCTCCCTCGGTCAGTACCTGCGAGATGCGGGACCGGGCCGCGGCCCACACCGTCGGGCCGGCGGCCAGGAAGGGGTTGAGGGCCGGCGCGGCGAAGAGCGCCGACGCGCCCTCGACCACCCCGTCGAAGACTCCGGCCTCGGCCACCGCGGCCAGATCGAGCACCTGGTCGCCGATGGCGACGCCCACCCGGGGTCGGTCGCCGGACCGGGAGAACACGCCGTAGGGGAGGTTCTGGATCGGGAAGTCGGAGCCCTGGGGGACCTCGACCCACGACCGCAACGCCGGGTCGGTGGTGGTGTCGGGCTGGTCGGTCGGGGGCACTCGGTCAGCAGGCACGGCGGGTCCTCGTCGGGTCGGGCGGGGGCCCGGCGACCCTACCGCCCGGTCTCGGGACGGACCCGCCTCCGCCACCGCAGCGGCGGTCGGTGCCGGGCCGCGCTGCGGTCCGACGACCAGGTCGAGTCGGGGGCCATGACCAGGCCGGCCAGCACCACCAGCACCCGGTCGTAGTTGACCCGCCATCCGGCGAAGTCGCGCCAGGCCTGGTCGCGGTCGGCCTTGATCGGGACTCCGGCGTCGGCCAGTTCGTCGCACACGGCGTCGAACTCGTCGCGCCCGACGCTGATCGGGTCGTCGGGGGCGGGGTCGGCCGGGTGGTCGATGTCGAACACGTCGCCGACGGCCCGCAACGAAAGGAATCCGGCCCGGATGCAGGTGGCGGCCCGGGGGGCCCAGGCCACGTCGACCGCGGCGAGGTACAGCGAGGCGGTGTCGAGCACCGTGCCGGCCGCCGTCACCCACGAGCGCTGCGGGTTGGGCGAACGGAAGAACGACAGCGCCGGGAAGGACGTGTGGGTCTCCTCCAGCTCGACGAACCAACGCTCCCAGCTGCTCCAGGTCTCGTCGAGATCGGTGAGAAATCCCGTCAGATGGGCCCGGATCAACAGGTTGGACGGCGACGGTGGGGTACCGGCGCGGACCGACAGCTGGGTCACCGATGCCTCCCGGCGGGAGAAGGCGCCGTAGATCGTGGGCAGGTAGGCGATGAGCAATGCCAGCAGGGCCAGGCCAGTGGCCGCCTCGATGAAGCACACGGCGACGGTCAGGCCGCCGGTCGGCCGGTCGAAGCCGAGGGTCAGCAGCGACGAGCCGCTCAGGTGCAGGGCGTCGCTCCAGCCGCGGCCGTCGACCGCCACCAGGACGCCGGCAAAGGCGACCAGCAGCGTGGCCAGCCACACCCCGGGCAGGACGACGAGGGTGACCGGGGAGTAGAGGGCCATCACCCGGTCGCGGGACTCGTAGGTCTGGAGTCGGGCGGTGAGCAGGTCGAAGCCCCGTCGCATGCCCAGGGACACCGCCCGGGTGAAGCGCGACGTCACCCCCCGGGGCACGACGAAGGTGCGGACCGCCGAGTCGACCACCAGGGCGATGAGGGCCACCCCCGCCACCCCCGACAGCACCCGAACGGCGATGTCGAGGCTGGCGTCGTCCACGTCGGGACGGTAGCGGGCGTGTCACGATGACCCGGTGGCTGGGGGTCTGCTCGTCCTGCGGGTGCTGGTGGCCGTCGTGCTGGTGGCGCACGGCACCCAGAAGCTGACCACCCGATTCGGTGGCCCCGGCATCGCCGGCACCATCACCGACCAGCGCGACGACGGTTTCGGCGGCGGTGCCGCGGGCGCCTGGATGGCCGGGCTCACCCAGGTCGTCGGGGGCGCGCTGCTGGTGTTCGGCCTGGCCACGCCCCTGGCCGCGGCGATGGTCATCGGGGTGATGTCGGTGGCCACCTCGGTCAAGGCCCCCAACGGCTTCTGGAACCTCCGGGGCGGCTTCGAGTACCCCGCCCTGCTCGCTGGCCTGGGTGTGGTGCTGGCCTGCACCGGTCCGGGGGAGGCGTCGATCGACGAGCTGGCGGGGTGGACCGGGCCGCCCGCCGTTGTCGCCGCGGCGTCGATCGGAGTCGGCCTGCTGGCTGCGGTCGTCACCCGAGCCACGCTGGTCGCGGCCGGTCGACGGACGGCGCTCTCGCCCTAGCGCACCTCGGCGATGAGGTGGTCCGGGTCGCCGGTCAGCAGGTACCGCAGTCGGGCTCCGATGATCGCGGCGTGGTCACCGATCCGCTCGATCGAGCGGCCGGCAGCGAAGGTGTCGATGCCCAGACGGACGGCGTCGGGGCCCTCGAGGCGCATCAGTTCAGCCGTCAACCGCTCGTAGTACAGGTCCATCGACGGCGAGCGAGTGGCCAGCTCGGTGGCGAGGCCCAGATCGAGGGTGGCCCAGGCCCGCAGTGCCTCGCGGTACTGGGCGATCACGTGGTGGGCCATGTCCAGCAGGATCCCGTAGGTCGGGGGGTGTGACGCCAGGAGCGGGTGCTCGGGGGCGAGCTTGATCACCCGCAGCGCCAGGTCGCCGATGCGCTCGAGCTCGGAAAGGACCCGGAGCACCGAGACGATGAAGCGGAGGTCGGAGGCCACCGGAGACTCCCGGCGCAGCAGGTCGTAGCAGCGTTCGGTGAGCGACACGTTCATGGCGTCGATGTCGTCGTCGGTGCGCAGCGAGACCGCCACCACCTCGATCTCGCCATCCTCCAGCACCGCCCGCATGCGCTCGAGGTTCTGGTCCACCCGGATCGCCATGAGCTCGACCTGGAGCCGAAGCTGCTCGAGCTCGGCGGCGAAACCGACCCGCAGGGGCCGGGCCGACGGCGTCGGCTCGGCGCTCACCCGAAGCGGCCGGTCACGTAGTTCTCGGTGCGCTGGTCGCCCGGGTTGGAGAAGATCTTGTCGGTTCGGTCGTACTCGACGAGGGTGCCCGTGCGGACGTCGCTCTCCTCGTTGACCTCGGTGGTGAAGAAGGCGCAGCGATCCGACACCCGAGCCGCCTGCTGCATGTTGTGGGTCACAATCACGATCGTGTAGTCGGTCTTGATCTCGGCCATCAGGTCCTCGATGCGTCCGGTGGCGATCGGGTCGAGGGCCGAGCAGGGCTCGTCCATGAGCACCACTTCGGGGTTGGTGGCGAGCGCCCGGGCGATGCAGAGGCGCTGCTGCTGGCCGCCGGACATGCCCATGGCCGACGAGCTCAGCCGGTCCTTGACCTCGTCCCACAGGGCGGCCCGGCGCAGCGACGACTCGACGACGTCCTCGAGGTCGGACTTCTTCTTGGTGCCGGCCAGCCGAGGTCCGTAGGCGACGTTGTCGAAGATCGACTTGGGGAAGGGGTTCGGCTTCTGGAAGACCATGCCGATCCGGCGCCGGACCTCCACCGGGTTGACCGCCGGGTCATACAGGTCGACGCCGTGGTAGGTGAGCTGACCGTCCACCCGGGCCGTCTCGATCAGGTCGTTCATCCGATTGAAGCAACGCAGGACCGTCGTCTTGCCGCAGCCCGACGGGCCGATGAAGGCGGTGATCTCGTGCTGCTTGATCTGCAGCGAGACGTCGCGCACGGCCCGGAATGAGCCGTAGAACACGCTGAGCTGGTCGGCGTCGAAGACCACCGTGCCATCGGCGCTCGGAGCCGGGGGCGTCGACGCGCCGTCGGAAACGTCAATGGTCACGGGGCCATCCAGCTGCGGGTCAGCGGACATGGGTCACCTTCTCTTTTCGAAGTGGTTGCGCAGCAGGATGGCGGTGGTGTTGACCAGGAGGACCATCACCAACAGGACCACGATGGCGGCGGAGGTGTTCACCCGCCAGGCATCGGATGGTTGCTTGGCCCATTGAAAGATGGTGATGGGCAGGGCAGTGAACGGTCCGGTCAGGTCGCCCCATTGCCCGCCGGTGAAGAAGCCCTGCAGCGCCCCGACCAAGATGAGGGGAGCGGCCTCGCCCATGGCTCGGGCCAGCGCCAGCACGGTGCCGGTGAGGATGCCGGGCATGGCATTGGGGAGCACGAGACCGCGGGTGACCTCCCAGCGGGTGCCGCCGACGCCGTAGCCGGCCTCCCTCAAGGCGCCGGGCACCGCCCGGATGGCCTCGGCCGAGGCAATGATCACGATCGGCAGGACCAGGATGGCAAGGGTGAGCCCGCCGGCCAGCACGCTCGCACCACCCGTAAAGCTGCCCAGCGCCTTGACCAGGATGGTGAAGCCGAGGATGCCGTAGACCACCGACGGCACGCCCGACAGGTTGCGGATGTTGATGTCGATGAACCGGGTGAGGCGGCTCGGCTGGGCGTACTCCTCGAGGTAGAGAGCCGCGCCCACGCCGATCGGGAAGGCGACCGCGGCCACGATCACCGCGATGGTCAGGGTGCCGATGATGCCCTGCATCACCCCGGCGCTGCCGGCTCGGGACGACACGTTGGAGGTCAGGAAGTCGCCCAGGCGAGTGCTCAGGACGTCCCACCCGTCGACGATCTGGTCGGTGATGAGCAGCACCAGCAGGGCGACGGTGAGGGCCAGGGCAGCCAGCAGGGCGCCCTTGAACACCGCGCCGCTGACGTCGAGTCGACGTTGGCGGATGGCGGCGGCGGAGGGGACCCGATCGAGCTCGGGGGCGACGACGGTCATGGCGGGCTCCTCAGTACCGCTCGCGCACGCGGCGAACGACTCGGTCGGCGATGACGTTGAGCACCAGGGTGAAAGCGAAGAGCATGAACCCGACGAAGAACAGGCTCTGGTAAGCGTTGCCCTGCCCGGCTACCTGGTCGGTGCCCGACGCCAGGGCGGCCATGGCCGCGGTCATGGTTTGGCCCGGGCCGCTGGGATCGAGGGTGAAGAGCGAGCCGCCGGTGCCGCCCGCGGCGATGGCGACCACCATCGTCTCGCCGATGGCCCGAGAGACGGCCAGGATGAGCGCCGCCACCAGGCCGGAGATGGCGGCCGGGACGACTACCCGGACCACGGTGGTCACCTTCTTGGCGCCCATGCCGTAGGAGGCCTCTCGCAGCGACTGGGGGACGGCGCGAAGCGCATCCTCCGAGACCGAGGCCACCAGGGGGATGGTGAGGATGCCGACGCCGATGCCGGCCGCGCCCAGGCTGAAGACCTGGGCGTCGAAGAACCGCTGCATGATCTGGGGTGACAGCCACAGCAGGGCGAAGACGCCGAGGACCACGCTGGGAATGCCGGCCAGCACCTCGAGGGCGGGCTTCACGACCCGGCGCACCCGGGGACGGGCGTACTCGGAGAGGTAGACGGCCGAGGCCAGGCCGATCGGCACGGCGATGAGCATGGCCACCGCGGCGATGATCAGCGATCCGAAGATCAGGGTCTTGACGTCGAAGAGGCCCCGGCGGGGGAACCAGCCGCTGGTCCACAGCGTGCCGAGCTCGACCGAGGTGAGGAACTCGATCGCCTCGCGGACGAGCGAGAAGACGATCAGGACCGAAATGAGGACCGAGACCAGAGCCGCCCCCTGGAAGAGGCGGCCCATGAGGGCCTCTCGGCGGGTGCGGCCTCGATCACCGGCGAGGTCACCGAGGCTCAGGCTGGGGGAGTGGTGCAGGTCGACGGAGGACAAGTCGACACCTTTCGGGGAGCGGACGGGCGGGGGTCCGAGGCCGTGGCCCCATGACCCCCGCCCGTGGGTGTCGTTCTAGCCCTCGGTGGAGCCGGTGGTCCGGTCTTCCCACGTCGTGCGGGTCACGTCGAGCTGGTCGTCGGGAAGGGTCACGTAGCCGACCTCCTCGACCGCGGAGATCCCGTCGTTGAGGTAGTAGTCGACGTAGGCGGCGACCTCCTCACGCTCGGCCGACTCGGCCTTGACGTAGATGTACAGCGACCGGGAGATGGGGTAGCTGCCGTCGGCAACCGAGTCGCTCTCGGCCGCCACGCAGCCGTCACCGGCGTCGATGTCGATGATCTTCACCTGGTCACCGGCCTCCTCGGCGAAGGCCAGGCCGACCCAGCCGAGCGAGCCCTCGGTGCCCTCGACACCCTCGAGGATCACGTTGTCGTTGGCTGATCCCTGGTAGTCGGCTCGGGTGGCCCCGGCCTCGTCCTCGGTGATCACGCCGGCCTCGACGCGGGCCTCGGCGATGTCGGTCAGCACGAGCTCGACGAACGAGTCGTAGGTGCCCGACTCCTCACCCGGCGCGGTGATCGACAGGTCGAGGTCGGGCAGCTCGGTGGAGGAGCCCAGCTCGGTGGCCAGCGCCTGGGCGTCGGACCAGTTGTCGAAGCCCTGGGACTCCGGGCCGACGAGGGCGTAGAGGTCCTCGAAGGTCAGGCAGTCGATCTCGGTGTCGGGGTGCGTGATCACCGACAGGCCGTCGAAGGCCACCTTGAGCTCGATGAACTCGATGCCGGCCTCCTCGCAGGCGGCCGCTTCCTCTTCCTTGATCGGACGGGAGGCGTCGGAGATGTCGGTCTCGCCGGCGCAGAACTTCTCGAAGCCGTCGCCGGTACCGGGGCCGTCGACGGAGATCTCGACGCCGCTGTTCTCCTCCTGGAAGGTCTCGGCCACAGCCGAGGAGATGGGCTCGACGGTGGACGAGCCGGAGATGACGACGGAGCCCGAAAGGTCGCTGGAGCCGCCATCACCGCTCGACGAGCTGTCTTCGTCACTCCCGCAGGCAGCGGCCACGAGACCGAGGACGGCGATCACGGCGATGAGCCAGCTCACGCGACGGTTGTTGGTTCGCAAGGTATTAGCCCTCCTTGGGCGACGACGGGACATGGCGACCGTAGGAACCGGGGGTTGCTGGGCGGCGAGAGCCGTGTGAACGGCCGATGTACGTCAGTCGAACGTTCGGTATCCACCATCGATCCGAGCGGCGGGACCGCGTCAGGTGGTAGCGGTCTCGGCGGTCTCGGCGGGGGCCGGCGGGAGTTGGTCGACGGGGCGGTCGTCCTCGTCGGGGCCACCCTCGACGGCGGGGCGGTCACCGGTGGGGTTGAGCAGTCGCATGAGGCTCGCGGCCAAACCCTCGAACGCCCCGCCGCCGGTCACCAGCACCTCGGGCATCACCGAGATGTGGCCCTCGGACACCGCGTTGGCCACCGCCACGATGGCCGTGGCGCTCTCCCCCAGAGCCTGCTTCTGCGCTTCGAACCCCTGGGCCTGGGCCAGCCCCAGGGCCTCGGTGGCTCGGGCCTGGGCCAAGCCGATGGCCTCGGTCCGGCTGGCCTCGGCCCGCCCGGTCAGCTCGACGTAGGCGGCCTCGCCTCGGGCTTCGGCTTCCCGGGCCTCGGCCGCGTTCTGGTTGATCTCGATCGAGACCTGCGAGGCCGCCAGCTGGGCCTGCATGTCGGCCGTGCCCCGGGCTCGCTCGGTCGCCACCCGGGCCGACTGGGCCTGCTCCTGCTCGGCGTAGGTGGCCTTCTCCTGGTTGGCGATCTCCCGCTCGGTCAGCACCTCGACCAGCTCGGGCGGGAACACCACGTCCTGGATGTAGACGCCCTTGGTCTCCACCTCGTAGAGCTCGAGGTACTGGGTGATGGCCGAGAGCGCAGTCTGCTGGACCAGCATGCGGGTCTCGATGAACCGCACCGCTTCGGAATCCTGCAGGGTGTTGCGGAAGTGGTTGCCGACGGCCGACTGCAGCACCTCGTTGACCAGGTTGAGCATGGTGCCGACCATCGAGATCACCTTCGGGGCCCGGGTGTCGGGCACGTGGATCTGCACCTGCAGCTCGATGCGGAAGACGAAGCCCTCGCGGCTCTTGCCCTCGATCGGCTGGAGCTGAGCATCGAGGCTGTGGGCCTGGCTGACGGTGTCGGCCCAGTTCAACGTGAGGATCGAGGTCGGCACGATCTCGGCCGCGTAGCACCGCGGGTTGATCGGGTACTTGCCGGTGCGCAGCGGCTCCTGCCAGATGCCGCGGTGGCCGGGTCGCACGATCGAGCCGAACTTGAACTCGACGCCCGAGAGGTCGAGCGTGGGCAGACCTACGTAGGCCTTGATCACCGCCACCTCGCCCTGGTTCACGACCAGCATCGGCACCATCTCGACCTGGACCAGGAACGGGTTCAGCAGGTAGGCGCCGTAGAGGAGCGGATCGTGCTGGAGACCGATCTTGCCCCCGGCGTCGAGGAACGACTGGAAGTCTTGGTAGTTGTTGTGCAGCGTGTTCTTGCTGCCCAGGAGCACCTCGATGACCTGGGAGTCCGACGCGCCGGCTTCCTCCATGGCGGTGAGGTCGCGGAAGCCGCCCAGGCGATTGGCGATGTCGCCCGAGGCCAGGGGCTCGCCCTCGAGGGCCGTGACGATGCCGACGGTGTCGCGGGGCCCGGCGGGGGCGATCACGACCACCCGGAGCTGTTCGGGGGTCAGCCCGAAGGAGGGAGGACGGAGTACACCGCCCCCGGTCCGGGCCTGGACGACGAGGTCGGGCGAGACCGGGAGCCCGAACACCTCCCGGGCGGTGATGATGAGGAAGGCCACCGGGTGGATCGGCAGCAAGGTGCCGGGCGGGAGGACGGGACGCTGGACGCCCTTCTCTCCGCCGCCGTCGATGAAGGTCTTGACGTTGGAGAAGTTGGCGAACTCCGGGCGGTAGCGGCCGCTCTTCGCCCCGATCGGCAGGGGTGCGCCGACCTGGGCGATCACCACCCCGATCTCGCCCGCCGGGACCTGCACCCACGGGTGCTTGCGCACCGAGAAGATCGGCCACAGCTTGAAGCGGAGGCCCGGCATCAGGAGGTCGGCCTGGAAGCCGGCCTCACCTCGAAAGGCGATCGGGTTGTCGTTGTCCAGCTTGCGCAGTCCCAGCGCCTTGGTGACGAGGCCGACCTCGGTGGGACCGATCGCGTGGATCGATCGCAGGAGCACGAGGAGCACGACGAAGCCGGCGACCCCCAAGACGATGAGTTGGATCATGGACCGAGGGTACGCAGGCGGTGCCTACCCGTGCCGAGGTGGGGAACGGCCCCTCAGCCTCCGGCGACCCGGTCCAGCTCGAACCAGACAGCCTTGCCCTCCTGGGTCGAGCGACGCACGCCCCAGTGGGCGGCGAGCCGGTCGACGAGCCAGACGCCGCGGCCGGTGGACGACGTCGGTTCCACCGGGCGGACGATCGGCTGGCGAGGGCTGGTGTCGGTGACCGTCACCCGCACCGCCGTGTCGGTGATCTCGATGACCACCTCGCCGCCGGAATCTCCGTGGGTCACCGCGTTGGCCACCAGCTCGCTCACCAGCAGCGTGGCCACCTCGACCAGCTCGTCGTCGTCGAGCGGGGCCACGATGTCGTGGACGAAGATGCGCGCGTCCTGGGAGCTGGCGGGGTCTTGGACGAACCGGCGGCGCGCCTCCACGCGCGGAACGTACCCTCACGTTCTCGATCCGAGACGGCGGGTACCGGGGGGTGTCAGGCCGTAACGGGAGGGCCCGCCATCGGGCGCATCGGTCAGACCGCCAGCGCGGCGCGGACCTCGTCGAGCGCGCCGGGGCCGCCGGTGCCGCGGCCCGTGATGCGGCCCGACTCCAAGACGTAATAGCTGCCCGTCGACCGCAGCGCGAACCCGACGTGCTGCTCCACCAGCAGCACCGTGAGGTCGCCCCGCTGGGTGAGGTCCACGATGACCTGTTCGATCTCGGCGACCACGTTGGGCTGGATTCCCTCGGTCGGCTCGTCGAGGATCAGCAGCCGCGGTTGGGTCAAGAGCGTCCGGGCGATGGCGAGCTGTTGGCGCTGACCGCCCGACAGGAGGCCGGCGGGACGGCCCAACAGGTCCCTCAGGGCGGGGAAGGTGTCGAGCACCCCGTCGATCTCGCTGGTGGCGGTCGAGACCAGCTGGAGGTTTTCCAGCGTGGTCATCTGGGGGAAGCAGAGCTGGCCCTGCGGGACATAGCCGAGGCCACGCTTGACCCGCCGGTTGGGGGCGAGTTTGGTGACGTCCTCGCCGTCGAGCAGGACCTTGCCCGACCTCACCGGAATCTGTCCCACCGCGACCCGCAGCAACGTGGTCTTGCCGGCGCCGTTGTGGCCCATGACGGCCGCCGCTCCGCCCACGGGAATCGACACGTCGACGTCGAAGAGAACCATCGAGCGCCCATATCCCGCGGTGACGCCGACGATCTCGAGCATCGGGTCAGCCATTGCTCACCACCTCCGCCACGGTCCCCAGGTAGACCTCCTGGACTCGAGGGTCCGCCTGGATCTCGGACACCGTCCCCTCGGCGAGCACCTTGCCTGCGTGCATGACCGTCACGAAGTCGGCGTAGGTGCGCATGAAGTCCATGTCGTGCTCGATGACGACGATGGTGCGGTCACCCACGATCCGCTGCAGCAGTTCGCCGGTCTCGTCGCGCTCCTTGGTGCTCATGCCGGCGACCGTCTCGTCGAGGAACATCACCTTGGCGTCCTGCACCAGCAACATGCCGATCTCCAGCCACTGCTTCTGTCCGTGAGCGAGGATCCCGGCCTGGCGGTGGGCCAGCGCGGAGAGGCCAATCGTCTCCAGGGCCTGCTCGACGCTCTCGGGCACCTTGCGGCGCGACCGCACCAAGCCCCACGCCTTGCGGTGCAGACCCGCTGCGATGTCGAGGTTCTGCAGGACGCTGATCTGTTCGAACACGCTGGCCGTCTGGAAGGTCCGGCCGACCCCCAGGTGGACGATCTCGTGCGACTTCATGGTGAGCAGGTTCTGGCCACGGAACTCGGCCGCGCCGGTCCCGTGCGACAGACCGGTGAGGGCGTCGACCAGGGTGGTCTTGCCGGCGCCGTTCGGCCCGATGAGGAAGTGCAGCCTCCCCTGCACGAAGGTGACGTCCACTCCCTGGATCGCCTTGAAGCCGTCGAAGTCGACGGTCAACCCGCGGACTTCGAGGTAGTCCTCGCCGAGGAAGGAGGCGGTCATTCCACCGGCTCCAGGTCGCCCGAGGGGACGGCCGAGCTGGTCCCCCGCAACGGCACCAGCGCCTTCAGCTTGGGCCACAACGAGGCGATGCCGAAGGGGAGGAGCAGCAGGACGACGATGAACAACCCGCCCTGGAAGTAGGTCCACTGGGTCGGGAACTGCTCCGACAGCGTGGACTGCCCGTAGCCGACGGCGATCGCCCCCAAGGCGGGGCCGAGCAGCGACGTGCGCCCCCCCAGGGCGACGCCCGCGATCATCATGATCGAGGCCGTCGCGTCGACGTTGGAGGGCGAGATGATCCCCGCGATCGGCACGAACAGCGCCCCGCCGACGCTGGCCATGATCGCCGCCACCACGAACGCCACCAGCTTGATGTTGGCGGGGTCGTAGCCGAGGAAGCGGATGCGCTCCTCGGCGTCGCGGGTGGCGACGAGCAGCTCGCCGTAGCGGCTCCGGTAGAGCTGCCAGACGATCAACAGGGAGACGATCAGCAGGCCGGCCACGATCAGGTAGAGGTTCTTCTTGACCGCCGGGTCGTACAGGTTCTGGCCGAAGAACGTGGTGAAGGTGTTCAGTCCGTTGAACCCACCGGTCTGCTTGATCGTGGCGATCAGCAGCGTCGAGAAGGCCACCGCCAGGGCTTGGGTGAGGATGGCGAAGTACGCCCCCTTCACCCGGCGCTTGAGGATTGCGTAGCCGAGAACGAACGACACCACCGCAGGCAGAGCGACGATGGCGAACAGCGTGAAGGCCCCGCTTCGGAAAGGTTCCCACCACCCGGGCATCGTCCCGTCGCCGTAGAGCTGCATGAAGTCGGGCACGTTGCCCGGGCCGGCGGCCTCGAGCTTCATGTGCATGGCCATGGCGTAGCCGCCGAGCCCGAAGAACACGCCCTGGCCCATGACGAGCATGCCGCCCCGGCCCCAGGCGAGGCCGATGCCGACCGCCGCGAGGGCCCAGCAGCAGTACTTGCCGAGGTTGCCGAGGCGGAACGGGGACAGCGAGTTGGGCGCCCATACGAGTAACACCAAGGCCACGACGCCGATGCCGAGCAACGGGCCGTAGGTGCGGGCGAGCCCGGAGAGCGAGGACCGCTTCGGGGAGGTGACGGTCGGCGTCGGGGCCGACGGCTCGGTGCCGGGGACCTCGGGCGCGTCGGTGGCAGTCGTCGTCATGCCAACCCCCTAGTGCGGACCGTGAAGAGACCTTGGGGGCGGATCTGGAGGAAGACGACCACGACCGCGAAGGTGAGAACCTGCGCCATGCTGCCGCTGGACCAGTCGGTCACGAATGCCGTCAGCACGCCGACGGCCCACGCCGCGATCACGGTGCCCTTGAGCTGACCGACACCACCGGCGACGACCACGAGGAACGCCGGGATGATGTAGGTGGTGCCGAGTGTCGGGTTGGTGCCCGAGATCAGCGCGATGGCAACACCACCCACCCCGGCCAGGCCCGATCCGAGGAAGAAGGTGATGCGGTCCACGTTGCGGGTCGAGACGCCCATCGTCTCGGCCAGCTCCCGGTTCTGCACCGTCGCTCGGATTCTCCGGCCGAACGAGCTGTACTTCAAGACTGCGCCGAGCGCACTCAGTGCCGCGAGCGCCAGCACGATCGTGAAGAGCTGGCGGTGCGGCCAGGCGTAACCGAACACGTCGATGCTGCCGCGCATCCAGCTCGGCGGGCGCACCGGGTCGCCCTGGGCGCCGAAGATGTCCTTGGCGAGCTGCTGGAGGACCATGGCCACTCCGACGGTCACCAGCAGGGTGTCGAGGGGGCGGCGGTACATCCACTGGATGATCGAGAACTCGAGCAGTAGCCCGAGGAGGCCGGCGGCCACGAAGGCCACCGGGATGGCGACCACGATCGAGAGGCCGGTACTGCTGATCACCTGCTGGGTGACGTAGGTCGCGTAGGCCCCGGCCATGAGGAACTCGCCGTTCGCCATGTTGATCACGCCCATCTGCCCGAACGTGAGCGTCAGGCCGAGCGCGGCGAGAAACAGGATCGCCCCGGTGGCGGTACCGGTGAGGAGGGGAGTGGTGAGTGCGTCCATCGCCACGCTTTCAGGAGTGGGTTTCTGGTCGGAGGTTGCCCTCCCGCTGCGGGGGTGCCGCGCTGTCAGGCGCGACACCCCCGGCTGCGGCTGAGGCTTCGGGCTCACCGGCGGCGAGCCCGGGCGTCACTCCTTGTTCTCGTCCCACCAGTCGTAGCCATCGAGGAAGGGATCGGGCTCGATCGGCTCCTCGGAGCTCCAGACGATGTCGAACTGGTTGTCCGCGTTGATCTGACCGATCAGTCCGGTCTTGGCGATGTGGTGGTTCTCGCCGTTGACCGTGACCGTGCCCTCCGGGGCCTCGAAGGTCACACCATCGGATGCCTCGTTCACCGCGTCGACGCAGAAGGACTCGGCCTTCTCGACCATTCCCTTGTAGAGGTACAGCGAGGTGTAGGCCGCTTCCATCGGGTCCGACGTCGGGCGGTCCGAGCCGTACTCGGCCTGGAAGGCCTCGATGAAGGCGGTGTTGGTCGGGCTGTCGACGCTCTGGAAGTAGTTCCAGGCTGCGTACTGCCCGGTGAGGTCCACGCCCATGGCGGGGGCCTCCTCCTCGGCAATCGACACCGAGATGATCGGCGACTTGTCGGCGCCAAGGCCGGCCTCGTCGTACGCCTTGATGAAGCCCACGTTCGACGACCCGTTGATCGTGTTGAACACGAAGTCGGGTTCGGCGGCGGCGATCTTGGCGACCTGAGTCGTCCAGTCGTCGCTGTCGAGCGGGACGTACTCCTCACCCACGATCTCGATGCCGAGCACCTCGGCGTACTGCTTGATGATCTTGTTCGCAGTCCGTGGGAAGACGTAGTCGGAACCGGCGAGGAACAGCGTCTCGACACCCTCGGAGGCGAGGTAGTCCATTGCCGGGATGATCTGCTGGTTGGTCGTCGCGCCGGTGTAGTAGATGTTCTCCGACGCCTCGAGGCCCTCGTACTGGACGGGGTAGAAGAGGAGCCCGTTGGCGCCCTCGACGACCGGCAGCATCGCCTTGCGGGAGGCAGAGGTCCAACCGCCGAACACGGCTGCAACCTCGTCCTCGGTCAGGAGCTTGTTGATCTTCTCGGCGAAGACCGTGGGCTCGCTCTGGCCGTCCTCTTCGATGTACTCGATCTGCTTGCCGAGGATCCCACCGTCGGCGTTGATCTCCTCGGCGGCGAGGATGAGCGCGTCACGAACGGTCTGCTCGCTGATGGCCATCGCCCCCGACGTGGAGTTCAAGAAGCCGAGCTTGACGGTGTCACCCTCGACGCAGGTGCCCGAGGAGGCTGCCTGGTCATCACTCCCGGAGTCGCCGCCGCTGGATGAGTCTGCGTCCGAGCCGCACGCTGCCGCGACCAGCGACAGCACAGCGAGGACGACCAGGAGTGGTCGGAACAGGGCCTTCATGGACATTTACGCTCCCTTTTCGATCCCGTACGGATGTGTACGAGCGGCGGAACGTAGGTAAGGACCGTGTCGGTTCGTGGTCCGGTCTGTTACGTCCGCGTGACGACGCGGGGAGGCAGCGACCGCAGCGAGATCGTCACCCGCGTGGGTCGATGACGTCGCAGAGCGATGACCTCCGTGCCACAAACGTGCTGGTCAACTACCACGCCCCAGGAGCTCCCTTGTCATCGCCGGTGGACCTCTCTGTCGGCACTGGGCTCGTCGTGGCCGGGGCCTTCGTCACGGGACGGATCCATTCCTCCGGGCTCTTCGGCGCCGACGGTGTCGTGTACCGGAGGCCCGGCCGGGACGTCCACGCCGTTTCGCCGGTCTTGAGCGTCGGCGCGCAGGGATGCGATGACCGAGATGGCGATCACGGCGGCGATGACACTGAGCGAGACGTAGGTCGGCAGGTGGACCTCGAAGGGCTCGCCGATGAGGAGCATCTTGATGCCGACGAAGGTGAGGATGACGCCGAGTCCGACGTTGAGGTAGCGGAACTTGCCTTGCATGCCGCCGAGCAGGAAGTAGAGGGAGCGCAGGCCGAGGATGGCGAAGGCGTTGGCAGCGAAGACGATGAACGGTTCGCGGCTGACCGCGAGGATGGCGGGCACGGAGTCGACGGCGAACACCACGTCGGTCGCTTCGATGAGGACGAGCACGGCGAACAGGGGTGTGGCGAACCGCTTGCCGTTCTGCTTGGTGAACAGCTTCTGTCCGTCGTACCGGTCGGTGGTGGGAAAGACTCGCCGTACGAGGCGCATGGCGATGTTGGCGTTGTAGTCAACCTGTTCGGATTCGTCGTGGTGGGCGATCTTCCAGGCCGTGTAGAGAAGGAAGGCGCCGAAGATGTACAGGATCCATTCGAAGCGTTCGATGAGCGACACGCCGGCGAAGATGAACACGCCGCGCAGGACGAGCGCCCCGAAGATGCCCCAGAAGAGGACCCGGAACTGGTACTCGCGGGGGACGGCGAAGAACGAGAAGATGACGGCCCAGACGAACACGTTGTCGATCGACAGGCTCTTCTCGATCAGGAATCCTGCGTAGTACTCGCTTCCGGCCTGACCTCCCTGCCAGACGAGGAGTACGACGCCGAAGGCGAGACCGATCGAGATCCAGATGGCGGACTCGATGGTTGCTTCCTTGATGCTGATGACATGCGCGGTGCGGTGCACGAGCAGCAGGTCCACCACGAGCATCACGATGATGGCGGTGACGAGCGCCGCCCACGCCCACGGGGGGACGTCGAAGCTGGCGAAGTTCTCAGCCGTGTCGCCTGCAGCGACGAGGACGGGTGCGGTCAAGACGGAGTGCATGGGTCTCCAGTTCAGGTCGATGAGGACGTGCGTTCGTACGGCCGAAGGTCCCGAGGGTCCGACCGGCTGATACGGACCTCGGTGAGGGCGTGGCCGTCGAGGCGCGTGATGGTGAAGTGCCAGTCACCGACGGTGACGTGGTCGCCCGGCGCGTCCGGGAGTCGCCCTAGCCGGTCGAGGAGGCCGGCGACCGTCGTTACGAGCCCTCGGGGTGGTTCAGGTGCTCGCGAGGCGCGGCGGCCCGCGCAAGGGAGTGCTACGCCAGATCGCGACGAGGGGTGTCAGCCGATGTGGGACGCCGCCTCGGAGCGGCAACCGACGAGGCCGGCGTAAGGACGACGCTGGCCAGAGTCGTCCGATGGCGCGAGCGGATCGGCGCTCGGAGGTCACCTTGCCGGGTGCCAGATCGTCCGGGACAGCCTCACGTGCGGCGCCTGCCACGGTGGCCGGGGCGAGTGACGCGCCCGAACCGCTCACGAGAAGAGCGAACGCCGCCACCGCTGCGAACAGCAAGGCCGCGAAGCGAGGAGATGGGTGATCGTCTCTTGGCACGGTGATCGCCGGCGATCGTACCGCCCACCCGCCGCCGACCCCGACGCCAACGCTGGAGATGCCAGAACCTTGCGGACCGAGAACGCCGGCACGAGGCGCGTACGGGCACCGCTACGTTGACGCCCCCATGTCGACGATGGCGCATGCCACCTCTCGCAGCGCCAGCATTTCTTCGGTCACGCTCGCCCTCGGTGCCCTCGGCGTGGTGTTCGGTGACATCGGCACCAGTCCCCTGTACGCCTTCAGGGAGGCGTTCGAGCATCAGGACCTCGCCGTGTCCACGACGAACGCGTTCGGAGTCGCCTCCATCGCGTTCTGGGCACTGGTGATCATCATCTCGGTGAAGTACCTGGCGTTGGTCATGCGTGCCGACAACCACGGGGAAGGCGGCATCCTCGCCTTGACCGCGCTGGTCATGCCCAGCGACCGGCGCCGCCGGACGGGAGGCATCGTCCTTCTCGGCGTGTTCGGAACTGCGTTGCTCTACGGCGACGGGCTCATCACGCCGGCCATCTCGGTTCTCAGCGCCGTCGAAGGCTTCGAGGTGGCGTCGTCAGCGTTCGAGGCCTGGGTGCTGCCCCTCGCCTGCGTGATCCTCGTTGGGTTGTTCGCCGCCCAAAGCCGCGGTACCGGCGCCGTCGGGAAGGTCTTCGGTCCCGTCATGGTCGTGTGGTTCGCCGTTCTCGGCATCCTCGGGCTCCTACAGATCATCGAACATCCTTCTGTCCTCGCGGCGTTCAACCCGATCAACATCCTCTACTTCTTCCAGGCGGAGCCGGGTAAGGCGTTCCTCGCGCTCGGCAGCATCTTCCTCGTCGTCACCGGCGGCGAAGCCCTCTATGCCGACATGGGACACTTCGGCCGCCGGCCGATCGCGTTGGCTTGGTACGGACTCGTCCTTCCGGCGCTCGTCCTCAACTACTTCGGTCAGGCTGCCCTGCTTCTGGGCGATGCCGAGGCCGTGGAGAGCCCCCTCTACGCGATGGCACCGACGTGGGCCATCACCCCGCTCGCGGTGCTCGCCACCATGGCGTCGGTCATCGCCTCGCAGGCCCTCATCTCGGGTGCGTTCTCCCTCACGGTCCAAGCGGTGCAGCTCGACTACCTGCCGCGCGTTCGCATCCGCCACACCTCCGGCGAGCATCACGGGCAGGTGTACGTGCCCCTCGTGAACTGGCTTCTGATGATCGGCACGCTCGGGCTCGTACTGGGCTTCCAGTCCTCGAGCAATCTCGCGGCCGCGTACGGGATCGCGGTCACGGCCACGATGGTGATCACCTCCGTCATCTTCTACGTCGTCGTCCGCCATCGATGGCAGTGGTCGACGGCCAAGGCCGTCTTGGTCGTCGCGCCGCTGCTCGCCGTCGACGTTGCCTTCCTGGCGGCCAACATCCCAAAGATTCCTGACGGTGGTTGGCTCCCCCTGATCATCGCGGTCGGCCTGCTCCTCCAGATGGCGGTGTGGCGGCGCGGGCGGCAGCTCGTCGCCGATCGGGTTCGCCGTGGCGAACAGCGGCTCGACTCGTTGCCAGACGAGCTCGACGGGGTGGCTCGCGTGCCCGGGACTGCGGTGTTCCTCTTCAAGGATCCCGGCATGGTGCCGCCTGCGCTGGTGAACAACCTCCGCCACAACAAGGTTCTCCACGAGACGACGATCGTTGCGGCCGTCGTGACCGATCAGGTTCCCCGCGTCGACGACGGTGAGCGTGCCTATGTCGACCGAGTCGCCAACGGCCTGTTCTCCATCGTCATCCACTACGGCTTCATGGAAGAGCCTGATGTGCCCGCTGCGCTCGCGACGCTGAGCAGCGACGAACTCGTCATCGACCCGAAGACGACGAGCTACTTCGTCGGACGCGAGTCGGTACTGGCCACCCGTCTCGAGGGGATGCCCCTACCGCTCGAGCACCTCTACAGCCTCCTCCACCGTGGCGCCGACAGCGCTGCCCGCTTCTTCAACCTCCCAGCCGACAGCATCTTCGAGGTCGGTGCCCACGTCGAGATCTGACCGCTGAGGCACACCAGCTTTCCGATCGCGGCCCTCGAGTGGTCGTCCAGTGGTGGTGCGCCCCCTGGGATTCGAACCCAGAACCTGCGGATTAAGAGTCCGTTGCTCTGCCGTTGAGCTAGAGGCGCGCGTGGGGGCCGGCAACTGCACCGAGCCCCTGGTGGGGTGACCGAGGGGAATTGAACCCCCGACCTCCAGGGCCACAACCTGGCGCTCTAACCGACTGAGCTACGGCCACCATGGGGACGGCAATCTTGGCACACCGGCTCGGGCAGCCGGTCAGGCCATCTCTGGCACGATGTTCGGGGCCGAGCCCCTGTAGCTCAACTGGATAGAGCGCCCGCCTTCTAAGCGGGTGGTTGCAGGTTCGAGTCCTGCCGGGGGCGCCGGTTGTTCGTCGCCGGGGCCGCCGGCCGGCCAGACTGCGCCGATGACCTTCGAGATCGCTGTCCTCGCCCCCCCGTCGGGAGGCTCGATGGCCGTGGGCGAACGGGTCCTGGCCGAGTCCCTGGCCGAGATTCCCGAGCACAGCCGCGACCTGATCGACCGGCCCATCGTCGTCACCGTCACCGCGGTGACCTCGAACGGCGGGCTCCACTCGACGCCGGTGTGGTGGGGCCACGACGACACCCACTTCGTCGTCAACACCGCCATAGGCCGGGTGAAGGACCGCACGCTGCGCGGCTCGCCCAAGGTGTCGATCCAGGTCATCGACCCCGAGATGTCGATGCGCTGGGTCACCGTCTACGGCCAGGTCGACGAGGTGGCCGAGGAGACCGACCCGATCAAGGGCCACCTGGCCCGCGAGACGATCGACGACATGGCTCGCCGCTACGTCGGCATCGACCGGTACATGGTGCCGGCCAAGGTCGAGAAGCGGGTCGCCTTCTACATCCGCCCGAGCCGCATCGTCCTGTCCGGGCCCCCTCCCGTGATGCCCCCCGGGGGCCTGGGTGGCCGCGAGTAACGTCGTTCCAGTGCCAAAGCCGTCGAACGCCTTCATCGACGCCGCGGCCGACGGCCTCGGCGATTGGGGCATCGAGACCTTCGTCCACGTCCCCTCCTCGCACAACGCCCCGCTCGTCCGACTCCTGACCGAACGGGGCGTGCGGGACATCCTCGCCAACCGCGAGGAGGAAGCGGTGGGCATCGCCGGCGGGCTCGCGCTGGCCGGCGTCAAGGTTGCCGTGGTCATGCAGGACAACGGCTTCGGCAACGCCCTCACCGCGATGACGACCTTCACCGCCGCCTACCACGTGGGCCTGCCGATCGTGGCCAACACCCGGGGTGGGTTGGGGGAGTACAACGCCATGATCCACGTCTTCTCCGAGCACGTGCCGGCGCTCCTCCACGCCGTCGACATCCGTGTCGAGCACCTCGGCCCGGCCGATCCGGTGCCGCTGTGGCGCTCGACGGTGTCGGCCGCGGCGTCCCTGGCCGTGATGACCCATCGGCCGGTGGTCACCCTCCTCGACCTGCTCCATCCCGGCTTGGAGGCGAGGTAATGAAGCGCATCGAGGCCCTGGCCGTCATCGAGGAGGTGTTCGAAGGACTCCCTCTGGTCGTCACCTGCGGTGCGTCGGCCCGGGAGCTGGCCTCCCTCGTGCGCCGCGACTCGCACCTCCCGCTCCTCGACTCCATGGGCCTGGCGGGCCCGGTGGGGCTCGGCGTGGCCCTGGCCACCGACCGACCGGTCGGGGTGGTCGAGGGCGACGGCGCCGTGCTCATGGGGTTCCAGATGTTGGCCACCATCCGCTCGGCGGGTCCCGGCAACCTCACCCTCGTGATCCTCGACAACCACCAGCACGCGTCGGCCGACTTGATGCCCAGCCAGGCCGAGT
Organism: Actinomycetes bacterium; assembly: GCA_031398745.1. Taxonomy (GTDB): domain Bacteria; phylum Actinomycetota; class Acidimicrobiia; order Acidimicrobiales; family CADCSY01; genus JANNNX01. The sequence goes on along the minus strand of JANNNX010000078.1, from coordinate 15,543 downwards.
CGGTCTCGCTGGCCGGCGCCTGCCGCGGGCTGGGCCTGACGACCGTCGAGGTCGACGAGCCCGACGGTCTGCGCCAGGCCCTGGTGACGGCCCGCGACAACCGCGAGCTGACTGTCCTGGTGGTGACCATCGAGGGGGGCAACACCGCCGGCGTGGACTGGTTGCTCGACGACCCGGCGGTCCTGGGCGCCCGGTTCCGGGCCTTCCTGGCTGCCCCGACGAGCTGAGGCGGCTGGACTCAGCCCTGGCGGCGCTCCTCGCCGGGCCCCGCCAGCCCGGCCATCTGGCCGAGGACGTAGAACACGGCCGAGAAGTCGTCGTCACCCAGGCCCATGCCCCGCGCCGCGGTGAGCAGTTCGTTGGTGGCGGCGGTCGTGGGCATCGGCACGTCCAGCTCGCGGCCCAGCTCGAGGGCCAACAGCATGTCCTTCTGCATCATCTGCATGTCGAACCACGCCGGCTGGGGGAGCTGTCCGGGCAGGACGTTGGGGCCCCGGTACTTGATGAGCGGGGAGGCGATGACCGAGTTGAACATCGCCTCGACTGCGGTAGCCCGGGGGATGCCGCCCTTCTCGGCCAGCAACAGCCCCTCGGCGTAGGCGGTGAACTGCACCAGCAGCTGGAGGTTGATGGCGATCTTCATCAGCAGGGCCTGGCCGTGGTCGCCCATGTAGGTGACCTTGCGACCGATGTCGAGGAGGATCGGCTCGACCTGGCGACAGGTCGCCTCGTCGCCGGCGGTCATGACCGAGAGCTCGCCGGCCTCGAGGGTGATGTGGCTGCCCGACACCGGCGACTCGATCATGCGAGCCCCCAGAGCATCGGCCTCGGCCGCCAACCGGGTCGACACCCGGGGGCTGACGGTGGAGAAGTCCACCACCACGGCGCCCGGTCGCAGGCCGGCGAAGACCCCGTCAGGCCCCTGCAGCACCTGCTCGAGGCTGGCCGAGTTGGTGACCATGGTGAAGACCACGTCGGCCGCGGCGGCCACCTCGCGGGGGCTGGCCTTGAGCGTGAGCCCCTGCTCGACGAGCCAGTCGGCCTTCGACGCGGTGCGGTTGTAGCCGGCCACCTGGTGCCCGGCATCGAGCAACCGCTTGGCGGCTCGGCCGCCCATGACCCCGAGACCGACCCATCCGAGCTCCACCGCCAAGGCCTCCCATCGTCGATGCGCTCCGATTGCAGCGCGGCGACAGTAACGGGCGCGCCGCTGTGGTCGAATGTCTCGGCGACGAGAGGGGAGTGGATGACCGGCATCCCGGGTGATGGATCAGACAGCGAGTGGTGGCGGATCGACGAGAAGGACGCCATGCGCCTTCGTCTCGAGGGACTGGTCCCGCCGGGCCAGCCCCACGTGCGCCACATGATCTACAACGAGATCTACGACCGACTGCCCCGCGACGCCGAGGTCCGGGTCGGGCTCTACACCTCGGAGCTGCTGGCCGGAAAGAAGGTGGGCTGGCACGTCCACAACGGCTCGGTTTTCTTCGTGGTCGTGCAGGGCGAGGTCGAGCTGCACTACGCCCATGGCACCGAGCACTACCGGGCGGGACAGGCCTATACCGAGCCGATCGGCCAGATCCACCGGGCCGTCAACCCCAACCCCGAGCGATCGGCCATCTTCTTCGGCGTGGCCATCACCGCGGCCGACCGGGAGCACGTCGTCAACACCGGTCCGCCACCGTGGCACGAGCACGACTGAGCCAGTCGACGATGTGCTCGACTCGGTTGTCATGAGCAACGACTTGTTCGAGGACTGGCTGGCCATCACCACACTGACCCACGGCTACTGCCGGGCCATCGACTTCTCCGACGGGGAGCTGATGGCCTCGGTCCTGGCTGACGAAGCCGTGGGGGTATTCGGCGGTCGGGAGGTCGCCGGCCGGCAGGCGATCCTCGACTTCTTCGCCGGCATCGAGTCCGCCCGGGTCGCCCAGCACTACGTGACCAATCACGAGATCGAGATCGACCCGGGCTCGGGCACCGGCAGCTGCTCGGCCTACCTGTGGGTGCAGCACGTGGTCACCCGACCCGACGGGTCGACCTTCCTGGCACCTCAGGGTGGTGTGTACCAGTTCGGGGTGCTCCGCACGGAGGCCGGTTGGCGCCTCACCCGCATCCAGCTCAGCGGGGTGTGGGCCGACCCGGCCAACGCCGAGATGTTCCGGCTGGCCGGGATCGGTGGCCCGTCTCCCGGTCCACCGCCGGCCGGGTCCACCGACTCGGCCGGCGCCTGACCTGCGCAAGCAGTGAGAGCGGGTGACGGGGATCGAACCCGCATGACCAGCTTGGAAGGCTGGGACTCTGCCATTGAGCTACACCCGCGGGACCCCGGAGGGTCGGTCGGGGAGAGCGGACTCGAACCGCCGACCTCCTGCTCCCAAAGCAGGTGCGCTACCAACTGCGCTACTCCCCGGTCGGGCCGAGCGTAGGGGCCCGACCGGCGCCCGACGGCCCTCGCTCAGTCGGCCAGGCCCCAGAGGAGCCGGGCGGCCGCCGCCGTGCCGACGGCCATGATCAGGAGACGGAGGGTGTCGGCCGGGATGCGGCGCCCGAAGTGGGCACCGAGTTGGCCGCCGGCGATCGATCCGATGGCGATCAGCCCCGAGACCTCCCAGGCGATCCCCCCGCGGGTGACGAAGAGGAGCGCAGCCACCAGGTTGGCGATGAGCGCCAGGAGGTTCTTGGTGGCGTTGATCCGCTGGAGCGAATCGACCAGGAAAACTCCGAGGACGGCAACGAAGATCACCCCTTGGGCGGCGCCGAAGTAGCCGCCGTACACCGCCACCAGTCCGATCGACCCGACCAGCAGCGCGCCGTGGTGCTGGTCGGCAGCCGTGCCGTCGCTGGTTTGGCCGGCGGCCCCGCGGCGCTCGAGGAGCCAGCGCTGCAAGCGGGGCTGGGCCGCCAGCAGGGCGACCGACAGAGCCACCAGGAACGGAACCACGACCTCGAAGGCGCTGGCCGGGAGCACCAGCAGCAGGAGCCCGCCGACGATGCCGCCGACGGCCGCGGCCGGCGCCAGCACGGCCAGCCGCCGTCCCTGGCCGACCAGCTCCCGTCGATAGCCGACCACTCCACTGAGAGAGCCGGGCACCAACCCGACGGTGTTGGACATGTTGGCGGTCCGGGCCGGGATGCCGAGCGCCAGCAGCGTCGGGAAGGTCAACAACGACCCGGATCCCGCGATGGTGTTGATGAAGCCGGCGCCGAGGCCGGCAGCCAGCACTGCGGCGGATTCGGCCAGGCCCAAGTCAGCGGCCACGACGCCACCCCGTGGCCGACGGCAGGGCGGCGGCGCCGGGGGCGAACATCCGCTGGACCCTAGGGGCGTATCGCCACGGCGGTTGAGGGGAACTCACGGTCCGATTGCTGTTGCCGGCACCGCGTCGGCACGACGAGCCTGGGGGTCCGATGCCCGACCACGACGCCACCTACAAGGTCACCGAGATCGTCGGCACGTCGCCCGACGGCGCCGACGCCGCCATCCGCAACGGGCTGGCCCGCGCCGGCGAGACGTTGCGGCACCTGGATTGGTTCGAGGTGACCCAGGTGCGGGGCTATCTCGGCGCCGGCGGCCGCCCCGACTACTTCCAGGTGACGATGAAGGTGGGCTTCCGCCTCGAGGACTGAGCGGGGCCGGTGGTGACGGGGCCCTCGACGCTCCGGGTCGCGAGGAGGTTCGGGGCCCGGAGCGCGACCCGTACACTGCGCCCCCTGTGCAGAGCTCGATCGAGGCCCTCGAGGGCAACAAGGTCAAGGTGTCCGTCGAGGTGCCCGAGGACGAGCTGGAGGAGGCGGTAGCGGCTGCCTTCCGCAAGCTCGCCGGTCAGGTCAACATCCCCGGCTTCCGCAAGGGGAAGGTCCCTCGCAAGGTGCTGGAGGCTCGGATCGGGCGCGACTACGCCCGAGCGGAAGCCATCAAGGACAGCCTGGGCGACTACTACGCGAAGGCGGTGGTCGAGCACTCGGTCGACGTCATCGACTCCCCCGAGATCGACATCACCGCCGGCAGCGACGAGGGACCACTGGCCTTCGAGGCGGTGGTCGAGATCAGGCCCCGTATCACGCTCGAGGGGTACGACGCCCTGACGGCCACCATCCCCAGCCCGCTCGTCACCGAGGACGAGATCGAGGCCCAGATCGGCCAGTTGCGGACCCAACACGGCGCGCTCGAGGTCGTGGCCCGGCCGGCGCAGGCCGGCGATTTCGTCACCATCGACGTGGCCGGCTCGAGCGGCGGTGAGCCGGTCTCGGGCCTCAGCGCCGACGACTACCTCTACGAGCTGGGCAGTGCTTCGGTGGTGCCCGAGCTCGACGAGCAGCTGACCGGCCGCAACGTCGGCGACATCGTCATCTTCTCGGCCGGGCACCCCGATCCCGACGACGACTCGACGGTGGAGTTCCGGGTACTGGTCAAGGAGGTGAAGGTCCGTCACCTGCCGGACCTCGATGACGAGTTCGCCGCCGAGGCCTCCGAGTTCGAGTCGCTCGACGAACTGCGGGCGGACTACCGCCGGCGCCTCGGTTCGATCAAGCGGATGCAGGCCAGCATGGCCGTTCAGGACGCGGTGGTGGCGGCCCTGGTCGAGCTGGTCGACGACGAGATCGTCCCCGAGCCGCTGCTGGCGCACGAGCTCGAGCACCGCCTCAGCGACTTCGTCCAGACGCTCCAGAACCAGGGGATCGGGGTGGCCGAGTACCTGGCGGCCGTGGGCCGGACCGGCGAGGGCATCACCGATGAGTTCCGGGCGCAGGCCCGAGCCTCGGTCAAGGCCGATCTGGCGCTGCGAGCGGTGATCGACGCCGAGGCGCTCGAGGTCGACGACGACGAGCTCGAGGCCGAGATCGCCCGCCTGGCGACCAGCGCCGAGCTCGAGGTCGACGAGGCCCGACGCCAGCTCGAACAAGCCGGGCAGGTCGAGTCGCTACGCTCGACCGTCCAGCGCACCAAGGCACTCACGTTCCTCGTCGAGCACGCACAGTTGGTCGACGGCGAGGGAAGCCCGGTCGACCGCGGCGACCTCGAGGTCGAGGACGAGCCGGACACCGACACCGACACCGACACCGAGATCGCAGCGAGCGAGGAGCAGCCGGCATGACGTTGGACGAGCGTGACCGTGAGCGGATGGCCGGGGGGCCCGATCGTCTCCGGGCGTTCAACTACCTGGTGCCCACTGTCATCGAGCAGACCAACCGGGGCGAGCGAGCCTTCGACCTGTACTCCCGGCTGCTGAAGGACAACATCATCTTCCTGGGCACCCCGATCGACGACACGATCGCCAACCTCGTGTGCGCCCAGCTCCTCCACCTCGAGTCCGAGAGCGCCGACAAGGACATCCACATCTACGTGAACAGCCCGGGCGGCGACATCACCGCCCTGTTCGCCATCTACGACACGATGTCCTTCGTTCGCCCGAACATCTCGACGATCTGCTTCGGCCAGGCCGCCTCGGCGGCCGCCGTGCTCCTGGCCGCCGGCACCAAGGGCAAGCGGCTGGCCCTGCCCCACGCACGGATCCTGCTCCACCAGCCCTACGCCCAGGCCATGGGTCAGGCGGCCGACATCGAGCTGGTGGCCAAGGAGATCGAGCGGATGCGGACGTTGCTCGAGGAGATCCTGTCCAACCACACCGGCCAGCCGATCGAGCGGATCCACCGCGACACCGATCGAGACTTCGTGATGTCGGCCGACGAGGCCAAGACCTACGGCATCCTCGACGAGGTCATCTCGGTTCGCCAGGCAGCGCAAGCTGGCCTGGCCCGCGACTGATTCACCAGCCGATCCGAGGAGGGGAACCCGACCATGGCCAGGATCGGCGAGGGAACCGGTGACCTGCTGAAGTGCTCGTTCTGCGGCAAGTCGCAGAAGCAGGTGAAGAAGCTCATCGCCGGACCCGGCGTGTACATCTGCGACGAGTGCATCGAGCTGTGCAACGAGATCCTGGAAGAAGAGCTCAGCGAGGTCTCGCCCCTCCAGCTCGACGAGCTCCCCAAGCCCCGAGAGATCCACGCCTTCCTCGACGACTACATCGTCGGCCAGGTCCACGCCAAGCAGTTACTCTCGGTCGCCGTCTACAACCACTACAAGCGGGTGCAATCGGGCACCACCCGGGGCGACGAGATCGAGCTGGCCAAGTCGAACATCCTCCTGCTCGGGCCCACGGGCTGTGGCAAGACGCTGCTGGCCCAGACGTTGGCCCGGATGCTCAACGTGCCCTTCGCCATCGCCGACGCCACCGCCCTGACCGAGGCCGGCTACGTCGGCGAGGACGTCGAGAACATCCTGCTCAAGCTGATCCAGGCGGCCGACTACGACGTCAAGAAGGCCGAGACCGGGATCATCTACATCGACGAGATCGACAAGATCGCCCGAAAGAGCGAGAACCCGTCGATCACCCGCGACGTCTCGGGCGAGGGTGTGCAGCAGGCCCTGCTGAAGATCCTGGAGGGCACGGTGGCGTCGGTGCCGCCCCAGGGCGGGCGCAAGCACCCGCACCAGGAGTTCATCCAGATCGACACCACCAACATCCTCTTCATCTGCGGTGGTGCGTTCGCCGGGCTCGACCGGCTGATCGAGAACCGGGTGGGGAACAAGGGCGTCGGCTTCGCGGCCGACATCCGCACCGCGGACGAGCGCGACCTGGGCGAGGTGCTGGCCAAGGTCCTGCCCGAGGACCTGTTGAAGTTCGGCCTCATCCCCGAGTTCATCGGTCGTCTTCCGGTCATCGGCGCGGTGTCCAACCTCGACCGCGAGGCGCTGGTCTCGATCCTGGTCGAGCCGAAGAACGCCCTGGTCAAGCAGTACCAGCGGATCTTCGAGTTCGAGGATGTGGAGCTCGAGTTCACGCCTGATGCCCTCGAGGCGGTGGCCGAGCAGGCCATGCTCCGAGGGACCGGCGCCCGGGGCCTGCGGGCGATCCTCGAAGAGGTCCTGCTCGATCTCATGTACGACCTCCCGAGCCGCTCCGACATCGGTCGCTGTGTTCTCGACGGCGACGTCGTGCGCCAGCGGGTCAACCCGGCGCTGGTGCCGAGGGCCGAGAACGCCCCCGCGCCGCGCACCCGCCGCGCCGCCTCCTGAACCGGCCCCCGACCTCGTGGCCTGGGATCTCGACCGAGCCCTCGGCTACCTCGACGCCCACACCAACCTCGAGGCCACGGCCGCCGGCAGCCGGGGAGTGGCACCCAGCCTCGACCCGATGCGGACCTTGGCCGGCCAGCTGGGAGACCCCCAGCACGCCCAGCCGGTCATCCACGTCACCGGCACCAACGGGAAGGGCTCGACCTCGCGGCTGATCAGCGCGCTCCTCGCGGCCCACGGCCTGTCGGTCGGCACCTACACGAGCCCCGATCTCGAGCGGATCAACGAGCGCATAAGCCGCAACGCCGAATCCATCGACGACGAGGGCTTGGCTCGATCGATCGAGGCTGTAGAGGTCGTCGAGCGCCTGTCGGGGGTCCGTCCCGGGCACTTCGACGTGCTCACCCTGGCCGCCTTTGCCTGGTTTGCCGAGCAGGCGGTCGACGTGGCCGTCGTGGAGGTCGGCCTCGGCGGCCGGTGGGATTCGACCAACGTGGCCGACGGCATCGTGGCGGTGGTGACCAACGTAGGCCTCGACCACACCGACTACTTCGGGCCGACCACCGCCCACGTGGCCTCCGAGAAGGCCGGCATCGTCAAGCCGGGCGCCACCCTGGTGCTGGGGGAGATCGCCCCCGAGCTCCGGCCGATCTTCGAAGAGGCGGGACCCGAACGGCTGTGGCTCGCCGGTCGCGACTTCGGCTGCGACGCCAACCAGCTGGCCATCGGCGGCCGCGTCCTCGACCTCCGCACCCCCGAGGCGGCCTACCAGCACGTCCACCTGCCCCTCCACGGAGCCCACCAGGGCGACAACGCCTCGGTGGCGCTGGCGGCCACCGAGGCGTTCTTCGATCGGCCTGTGGATCGCCAGGTGCTCGACGAGGGATTCGGCTCGGTCGAGGTCCCCGGTCGCTTCGAGGTCGTCGGCCGCCGGCCGCTCATGGTGCTCGACGGGGCCCACAAACCCGACGGGGCTCGCGCTGCGGCGCGCACGGTCGACGACTTCGCGGTGGGCGGCAAGCGGATCCTGGTGGTCGGCATGAACCAGGAGCGAGACGCCGACGAGATGCTGGCTGCCCTCGAGGTCACCCGGGCCCGCCTGGTGGTCGCCACCGCGGCGGAGTGGATCCGGGCCATGCCGGCCGACGAGGTGGCGGCGGCCGCTCGCCGGGCGGGCGTGGAGGCGGTGGTGGTGCCCGACGTGGCGGAAGCGGTCACCAAGGCGGTGGCCTTCGCCGCCGAGGATGACCTGGTCCTCGTGACCGGATCGCTCTACGTCGTCGGCGCGGCCCGAGCCACGGTCGCGTCTCGCAGCTCGGACTGACCCGGAGCCGGCCCCGGGCGGGCTACCGCAAGCCGAGCTCGGCGGATCGCGACCGGACACCCGATCGGCCGTACCCTGCTCGGCGATATGGACCGCACCTTCGTGATCTGCAAGCCCGATGCCGTCGAGCGTGGCCTGGCCGGAGAGATCGTCGGCCGACTGGAGCGCAAGGGGCTGCGCCTGGTGGCCGCCGAGCTCCGCACCATCGACGAGGACACTGCCCGGCGTCACTACGCCGAGCACGACGGCAAGTCGTTCTTCGCCGACCTCGTTTCCTTCATCACCCGCGGCCCGAGCCTGCTGCTGGTCGTCGAAGGACCCGAAGACACCTGGAAGGTCGTTCGCACCCTCATGGGCTCGACCAACCCCCGCGACGCCGCCCCGGGCACCATCCGTGGCGATCTCGGCGTGCTGTTGACCGAGAACCTGGTGCACGGTTCCGACGGGCCGGAGTCGGCATCCCGCGAGATCGCCCTCTTCTTCGGCGAGTGAACCCCCTCGGATCGGGGCCGCGCTTGTCGGGTCAGGGGGGTGCCCGTAGCGTGTCGCGGGCTCGCCAGCCGTCATCCCGGAGGAGTGCCCGCATGCCCGAAAGCATGTTCAGCTCCGTCATCGGGCGCGACATGGCCGTCGATCTGGGCACCGCCAACACGCTGATCTACGTGCGGGGCCGCGGGATCGTCCTCAACGAGCCCTCGGTGGTGGCAGTCAACGTGCGCGACGGCCGGCCCCTGGCGGTGGGCATCGAAGCCAAGCGGATGATCGGTCGGACTCCGAGCTACATCGAGGCCATCCGCCCCCTCAAGGACGGCGTGATCGCCGACTTCGAGATGTGCGAGAAGATGCTCCGCTACTTCATCCAGAAAGTGCACCAGCGGCGTTGGGCCAAGCCCCGGATGGTGATCTGCGTGCCGTCGGGCATCACCGAGGTGGAGAAGCGGGCGGTCAAGGATGCCGCCGAGTCGGCCGGTGCCCGCAAGCCCCACATCATCGAGGAACCGATGGCGGCCGCCATCGGCGCCGGCCTCCCGGTCCAGGAGCCGACCGGCAACATGATCGTCGACATCGGCGGCGGCACCACCGAGGTGGCGGTCATCTCCCTCGGGGGGATCGTCGTGAGCCGGTCGGTGCGGGTCGGGGGCGACGAGCTCGACGACGCCATCATCCAGTTCGTGAAGAAGGAGTACTCGGTCGCGCTTGGCGAGCGCACGGCCGAGGAGGTGAAGATGACGGTGGGTTCGGCTTGGCAGCTCGAGGAAGAGATGGCGGTCGAGATCCGAGGCCGCGACCTGGTCACCGGGCTGCCGAAGACGATCGTCGCCTCCACCGTGGAGATCCGCGAGGCCCTGGAGGAGCCGGTGTCGGCCATCGTCGACGCCATCAAGGTGACGCTGGACCGGACGCCGCCCGAGCTGGCGGCGGACATCATGGAGAAGGGCATCATGCTGGCCGGCGGTGGGGCCCTGCTGCTCGGCCTGCGCGAGCGGCTGGAGTCGGAGACGGGGATGCCGATCCTGGTCGCGGAGTACCCGCTGGAGGCGGTGGCCATCGGTTCGGGGCAGGTCTTGGAGGAGTTCGACGCCATCAAGGACGTGCTCTTCGCCGGTGAGGACGAGGACCGGTAGCCGCAGGCTGTGGTTCTCTCCCGGCGATCCGGGCGCCGTCGCTCGACGCTGGTGCTGCTCGTGCTCCTGTCCCTGACGGTGGTCAGCGTCGACCTCTGGGGTGGTGACACCGGCGCCCTGGGCGCGGTGCGGGGGACGGTGGCCGACACCGTGGCCCCGGTGCGGGACGCGGTGGCCGCGATCGTCAGCCCGGTGGGCGACGCCGTCTCCTCGGTGGGAAACGACCGCGACCTGCGAGCCGAGAACCAGGAGCTGAGGGAGCGCAACGCCGATCTCGAGAGCAGCGCCGCCCAGAGCGAAGCCCTGCTGGACGAGCTGGAGGCGCTGCGGAGCCTGCTGGACATCGACTTCGTCGGTGACTTGCCGACGGTGGCGGCCCGGGTGAAGGGGGGCGGGGTGGCGAACTTCGAGGACACGGTGGAGATCGACCGGGGGAGCGACAAGGGCGTGGCGGTGGGCAACCCGGTGGTCACCGCCGCGGGCCTGGTCGGCCGGGTGGTGTCGGTCTCCGCGGACCGGGCCCAGGTCAGGTTGATCACCAGCCCGAGCTCAGGGGTCGGAGTCCGCTTCCCCACGGTCGACGAGCTGGGCCTGGCCCAGGGCCAGGGGGCGGAACGACCCCTCTCGGTCGACGGGATCCACAAGTCCCCGGCCGAGATCCGCGACGAGCCGCTGGTCTACACGAGCGGCCAGGAGGACAGCTTGTTCCCGGCCGACATCCCGGTGGGCCGCATCACGAGCGCCACCCGGGGCCCTGGCGAGGTGAGCACGTCGGTCGAGCTGACCCCCGTGGCCGACATCGACCACGTCGATCACGTGGCCGTGATCAGCTGGCTGCCCCAGCCCGGCCCGTGAGTACGGCCCTCGTCCGCCTCCCCCTGCTGGTGGTGACCTCGGTGGTTCTCCACGCCGCGGTGTTCCCCAACCTGCGCGTCGAGGGGATCGCGGTCGACTTCCTCCTGCTGGTGGCAGTGTGCACCGGCATCGTCGTGGGGCCCTCTCGAGCCGGGGCCATCGGCTTCGCCCTCGGGCTGTTGGCGGACTGCTTCCTGGCCTCGCCCTTTGGGCTCTCGGCGTTGTCGTTCTCGGTCACCGCCTACGGGGTCGGGGCGTTCCACGAGACCGTGCTCCACCGGGCCCGCTGGATCGTGGTGGCCACCGCCGCGGTGGCCAGTGCCATGGGGGAGACCCTCTTCGTGCTGGCCGGAGTGGTGCTCGGGCAATCCGAGCTCTGGAGCCGCCGGGTGCCGCTGGTGGTGGCGGTGGTGGCCGTGCTGAACGGACTCCTGGCCCCGATGGTGATAGGCCTCGTGCGCTTCGGGCTGGCCGAGCCCGACGATGCCGCGATGGTGGTGCGATGACGGTGGACAGCCCCCGGCTGCGGATCGGCGTGTACGGGGTCGTGGTGGTGTCGCTCTTTGCCGCCCTGCTGGCCCGCCTGTGGTACCTCCAGGTGCTCTCGGCCGAAGAGTTCCAGGTGGCGGCCATCACCAACGCCGAGCGGGTGGTCTACGAGGAGGCACCGCGGGGTCGCATCCTCGACCGAAACTCGGTCGAGCTGGTTCGCAACCGGGTGAGCCAGTCGGTCGCCATCGACACCGCCGAGGTGAGCTCGGCCGAGCTCCAGACCTCGCTCAACAACCTGTCCAGCCTCTTCGGGGTCGAGAAGTCGGTGCTCGAGGACCGGCTGGAGGACCCCCGGGCGACGCCGTACACGGCCATCACCGTCCTCGAGGAGGTCGACGAGGTGAAGGCCGTCCACATCGGCGAGCGCCAGGACGAGTACCCGGGGGTCGTCACGCTTGACGTCACCACCCGCGAGTACCCCTACGGGAGCCTGGCGGCCCACGTCCTCGGCTACGTCGGGGAGATCAACGACACCGAGCTGGCGGCTGACCCCGAGACGTATCGCCCGGGCGACCATGTCGGCAAGTCGGGCGTCGAGCAGGCCTACGAGGCCGACCTGCGGGGCACGCCGGGGCGCACGGTCTACGAGGTGGGTGCCGACGGCGTCCCTCTGCGGGTGAAGGAGCGGACCGCTCCGGTACCCGGTGACGACGTCGTGCTCAGCATCGACCTCAAGGTCCAGCAGGTCGCCGAGCAGTCACTGGAGGCGACGCTGATCGAGCGCCGCTCGACCGCCACCGACGACAAGACCGGGCTCCACAAGGCCGATGCCGGGTCGGTGGTGGTGCTCGATGACACCACTGGCGAGGTGATCGCCATGGCGTCCTGGCCCACCTACGACCCGGGCGAGTTCGTGGACGGGATCAGCCAGGCCCGCTACGAGGAGCTGACCGATGAGGGCAACGGGGCCCCGCTCACCAACCGGGCGACCTCCGGCGGGTACGCCCCGGGCTCGACCTGGAAGCTGGTGACGGCGACCGCCGCCCTCCAGTCGGGCCTCATCACCGGCGCCTCCACCTACGACGACCGGGGCACCTACGAGATTCCCGATTGCGAAGCCCAGTGCGAGTTCCAGAACATCGACGGGGTGGGGAGCGGCCGGGTCAACGTCTCGACCGCCCTCCAGGTCTCGAGCGACGTGTTCTTCTACGACCTCGGCTACAGGTTCTACCGGGAGCGGGAGAGCATCTCGGAGGACCGCAACGAAGTCGGCGGCAACGCCTTCGACGACACCGCCGAACAGCTCGGCTTCGGGGCGAGCCCCGGACTCGACATCGGGGGTGACGCCGCCGGGTCAGTGGCCAACCCCGAGCAGCGGCGGTCCCTGCACGACCAGTACCCCGACAAGTTCCCGACCCGGGCCTGGTACCCCGGCGACGACGTCAACCTGGCCATCGGCCAGGGCGACCTCGTGGTCACGCCGCTGCAGTTGGCCAACGCCTACGCCACGGTCGCCAACGGAGGCACCCGCTTCTCGCCCAACGTCGGCCTCGAGGTGCGCGAGCCCGGTGGGGGGCCGACGGTGCGGACGGTGGCCCCCCGGGTGGCCAACCAGACGGTGCTGTCGGCCGAGGTTCGGGATCCGATCATGACCGGGCTCTCGCTGGTCACCACCGGCCAGGGGACAGGCGCGGGCGCCTTCGCCGGCTGGCCTCGGGCCGACTACGAGGTCGGTGGCAAGACTGGTACGGCCGAGGCCGGAAACCGTCAGGCCGACGGCACCCGCACCAAGCAGGACACGTCGCTGTTCGTGGGGGTGGGGCCCATGGACGACCCGAAGTACGTCGTGGCCGTGGTGATGGAGCAATCCGGGCGCGGGGCATCGGCGGCCGCGCCGGTGGCTCGGGCGGTCATGGGACAGGTCTCCGGTGTCGAGCCGTCGATCCCGTGAGCGGGCGACCGTGACCGCCGTCGGCCGCCGCCTCGAGCGCCGCACCCCGCTGGACAACACCCGGCGGCCTCTGGAGCGCACCTGGATGCACCTCGACGTGGTGCTCATCGTGGCTACCGGGCTGCTGGCCCTGGTCGGGCTGGTGATGATCTACTCGGCCACCCGCAGTGGCTTGGCGTCGCAAGGGGCGAGCCAGCTCAGCGACGTTCGCAAGCAGCTGCTGTTCCTGGTCGCCGGCACCGGGCTGGCGGTGGTCACCGTGGTCATCGACCACCGGATCTTCCAGCACTACGCCGCGGTCATCTACCTGGGGGCGGTGGCGGCGCTCGTCCTCGTCCTCTCGCCCCTCGGGGTGACGGTCAACTTCGCCCAGTCGTGGTTCCTGCTGCCCGGCGGCTTCCAGATCCAGCCCGCCGAGTTCACCAAGGTGGCGGTCATCGTCATGGTCGCGGCCTACGCCTCGACCCACGAGGGCGACCTCGACCTGCGTCGGCTGGCGGTGTGCCTGGGTATCGGGGCGGTGCCGATCGGCCTCATCTACTTGCAGCCCGACCTGGGCTCGGTACTGGTGTTCGTGGCCATCTTGATGGGGGTGCTGCTGATCGCCGGCGCCCGTCTCCGCCACATCCTGGTGCTCACCCTGATCGGCGTCGCCGGGGTGGTCGGCATGCTGCAGATGGACGTGCTCAGCCAGTACCAGCGGGACCGCCTGACCACCTTCGTCACCGGCGACGACGAGGTCGACGAGGGCGACGGACTGGGGAGCATCCGGTACCAGACCTCGCAGTCCAAGACCGCGGTGGCCGCCGGCGGGCTGACCGGGACCGGCCTGTTCAACGGCACCCAGACCGAGGGCGGCTACGTGCCCGAGCAGCGCACCGACTTCATCTTCACCGTGGTCGGCGAGGAGCTCGGCTTCGTGGGATCGGCCGGACTGCTCCTCCTCTACGGCGTGGTGGCCTGGCGAATCCTGCGGGCCGCCCGCCTGGCTCGTGACCTCTTCGGCACCCTGATCTGCATCGGCGTGCTGACGATGCTCATGTTCCAGGTCTTCGAGAACGTCGGCATGACCATGGGCATCATGCCGGTGACGGGCCTGCCCCTCCCGCTCGTGTCCTACGGCGGCTCGTCCATGGTGACCACCCTCATCGGCATCGGCCTAGTGCTCAACATCCACATGCGCCGCTTCACCTAGCCGGGGTGAGGATCTGGGGTCGGAGCCCCGACCGGTAGTCTCGTCAGGATCATGTCCTCCGTGTGGGCCCAGCTGGAGCCTCTCCTGGGCAGGGTGCAGAAGCCGGCTCGGTACATCGGCGGCGAGGACGGAGCCCAGAGCCCGGTGCACTCGCCGGACAAGGTGGCCTGGCTGCTGGCCTACCCCGACACCTACGAGATCGGGCTGCCCAACCAGGGCCTCCAGATCCTCTACGAGATCCTCAACGAGCGATCCGACGCCGTGGCCGAGCGCACCTACGCGCCGTGGCGCGACCTCGAGGCCCTCCTGCGGTCCCACGACCTGCCGCTGTTCTCGGTCGACACTCACCGGGCGGCCGGCGACTTCGACGTCTTGGCCTTCAACCTGTCGGCCGAGCTCGTCTACACCAACGTCCTGAACTGCATCGACCTGGCCGGCATGCCGGTACGCAGCGCCGACCGGGCCCCCACCGACCCGCTGGTGGGGGCCGGGGGCCACTGCACCTACAACCCCGAGCCGCTGGCCGACTTCCTCGACTTCGTGGTCCTGGGCGATGGCGAGGAGGTCGTGGGCGAGATCACCGAGGTGCTGGCTCGGGCCAAGCCCCGGCCCCGCACCGCCTCGTGGCGGGCCGACGTGCTCCGGGAGCTGGCCCAGGTCGAGGGCGTCTACGTGCCCTCGCTCTACCAGCCCCGCTTCGACGGCCCCCGGGCTGCCGGCCTCGACCCCCTGGTGGCGGAGGCCCCTGCCCGCATCGAGAAGCGCACCATCGCTGACCTGGGTCAGTGGCCCTATCCGAAGAACCAGCTCGTGCCCTTGACCGAGGTCGTCCACGACCGGCTCAACGTCGAGGTCTTCCGGGGCTGCACCCGGGGCTGCCGGTTCTGCCAGGCCGGGATGATCACCCGTCCGGTGCGGGAGCGGCCGGCCGACCAGGTCCGCACGATGGTGCGCGACGGGCTCCGGCGCACCGGCTACGACGAGGTCGCCCTCACCTCGCTGTCGACCGCGGATTTC
>JANNNX010000056.1:0-13533 GCA_031398745.1 Actinomycetes bacterium | reverse complement strand
GCACCTCGATGTCGGCTCGTCGCATCCTGGGGCTGAAGCAGGTCCCAAGGGTTGGGCTGTTCGCCCATTAAAGCGGTACGCGAGCTGGGTTTAGAACGTCGTGAGACAGTTCGGTCCCTATCCGCCGTAGCCGTAGGAGATCTGAGGAAGGCTGTCCCTAGTACGAGAGGACCGGGACGGACGCAGCTCTCGTGTGCCAGTTGTCCCGCCAGGGGCACCGCTGGTTTGCGACCTGCGGAAGAGATAAGCGCTGAAAGCATCTAAGTGCGAAACTCGTTCCAAGATGAGATCTCCCACAGGGTTAACCTGGTAAGGCCCGTGGTTAGACCACCACGTTGATAGGCCGGAGGTGTACGCACGGAGACGTGTTCAGCCGACCGGTACTAATCGGCCGTGGGCTTGGATCTACACGCTCGTGCTCGCTATCGAACGCTCAGAGGACACCGCGCTACGCGACCCTCTTTGACAACAGGTTTCGGCGGCCATGGCGGCGGGGTCACACCCGTTCCCTTTCCGAACACGGCAGTTAAGCCCGCCAGCGCCGATGGTACTTGGGGGGATTCCCCCTGGGAGAGTAGGACGCCGCCGGATTTCGCATGAAGAGAGGGGCCCACGGGCCCCTCTCTTTGTCGTTTTCGGGATGCCGTTCTCTTGCGTGACCAGCGGTCGGGGAATGGGCACGCCCAGCCGTATGCTGCCGCGGTGCCTGCCTCTCGTCCCCCCTCTCGCCGGTCGCCGTCTTCTGGCGGTGGAGCTCGACGAGGTGGGCCTTCCGGTGGCGGTGGCAGTGGTGGCGCGGCGCGTGGCGGGGCTCGTGCGCCGGGAGGTGCCGGCCGGTCCTCGGCGCGTACCGGTCGGCCGGCGACTGGCGGCCGACCGGGAGGTCCTGGACGTGCCGGCGGCGCAGCTGGCGATCGACGGGGAAGCAGCGAAGGGCGGGCCGCTCCCGGTTCGGGGATCGCTCGTTCGGGGCAGGGCAGCGGGCGGCCGGGTCCGGAGAAGGGCCGCTCGGGTGCCGGGAGTGGCCGTGGTGGGCCGACGACGGGACCTTCGGGCTCCCGGTCGGGTCGCCCGTCCGCGGGAGCGCCTCGTCGAGCGGCCGGTCCGGGCCGCCCCCCGGGCGGTGGATCGCGGCGGGCGGTGGACACCAGCGACCGCCCGGAGTGGGGCGGGGTCGCCCGGCGGGGCGCCCGGGTGGTGCGGATCGTCGACCGCGAGCGGGACCGTGATGCGGTCGAGCCTCGCTCCACCGGCAAGCCGACTCCGCAGGCCGAGTGGGTGCGCGAAGACGGCGACGCCCGGAGCACGCCCCCCGCCACTGGTCGCCGGCGTCGACGGCAGTCCGGACTCGACGAGGCGTCCATCGAGGACGTGAACCGGACCATCGAGCCGCGGCGGCGCCAGCGGGTGCTCGATCGCCTGACCGAGGCCGCCGCCGCCTTTTCGGCCGAGCGATATGCCGACGCCAATCGGATCCTGCGGGCCTTGGCCCAGGAGGCTCCCGACACCGTGTCGGTGCGCGAGCTCTACGGGCTGACCCTCTATCGCCAGGGGCGATGGCGGGCCGCCCTGCACGAGCTCGATGCCGCGGCCGAGTCCACCGGCACGGTCGATCAGCACCCGGTGCGGGCCGACGCCCGCCGAGCCCTCGGCCAGCACGCGGCGGTCGACCGGCTGTGGGACGAGCTTCGGCGGGAGGGTGTGGCCGTCGAGGTGCTTACCGAGGCCCGCATCGTCACGGCCGGCTCCCGGGCCGACCGGGGCGACCTGCCGGGGGCGATCGCGCTTCTCGAGGCCGGGCTGCGGCCCGTGCGCCGGCCCCGGGAGCACCACCTGCGGCTCTGGTACGCGCTGGCCTCGCTCTACGAGCGGGCGGGCGACGTGCCTCGGGCTCGGGCCCTGTTCCGCCAACTGCTCGACGTGGAGCCTGGCTTCGCCGACGCCGCCGAGCGGGTGGCGGCGCTGAGCTGAGCCCGGGCCGGCACGGCGCTGCCGGTGCCACCGACGCCCTTCGGTAGGCTCGGACCATGGACATCGAGGTGCTGCTCGGCGACGACGCCGACTCCCTGCTGACCCACGTCGCCAAGGGCATCCCCAAGGAGGACCTCCACCTCCCGGGCCCCGACTTCGTCGACCGGGTGGCCTCCCAGACCGATCGCTCGCCGGTCGTGCTGCGCAACCTTCAGTCGCTGTTCGGCCACGGGCGCCTCGGGGGCACCGGCTACGTGTCGATCCTGCCGGTCGACCAGGGCATCGAGCACTCGGCGGCCGCGTCCTTCGCGCCGAACCCCGAGTACTTCGATCCCGCCAACATCGTCGAGCTGGCCATCGACGGCGGCTGCAACGCGGTGGCCAGCACTTTCGGCGTCCTGGGGGCGGTGTCGCGCCGCTACGCCCATCGGATCCCGTTCATCGTCAAGCTCAACCACAACGAGCTGCTGACCTACCCGAACAAGTTCGACCAAGTGATGTTCGGGTCGGTGGGCCAGGCCTACGACCTCGGCGCGGTGGGCGTGGGCGCCACGATCTACTTCGGCTCCGACGAGTCGACCCGTCAGCTCCAGGAGGTGGCCGAGGCGTTCGCCGAGGCCCACGACCTCGGTCTCTTCACCGTTCTGTGGTGCTACCTGCGCAACAGCGAGTTCAAGGTCGGCGACACCGACCACCACCTGTCGGCCGACCTCACGGCCCAGGCCAACCACCTCGGGGTCACCATCGGGGCCGACATCATCAAGCAGAAGCTCCCCGAGACCAACGGCGGCTTCAACGCCTTCAAGGGCTACGGCAAGACCCACCCGCTGGTCTACGACACCCTCACCACCGACCACCCCATCGACCTGACCCGCTGGCAGGTGGCCAACTGCTACATGGGCCGGGCCGGGCTGATCAACAGCGGGGGCGCCAGCTCGGGCGAGTCCGACCTGGCCGAGGCGGTGCGCACCGCGGTGATCAACAAGCGGGCCGGCGGTAC
This sequence comes from Actinomycetes bacterium, assembly GCA_031398745.1. Classification (GTDB taxonomy): domain Bacteria; phylum Actinomycetota; class Acidimicrobiia; order Acidimicrobiales; family CADCSY01; genus JANNNX01. The sequence goes on along the minus strand of JANNNX010000056.1, from coordinate 10,562 downwards.
CGGGCTCATTTCCGGCCGCAAGGCCTTCCAGCGGCCTCGAGCGGAGGGCGTCGGGCTGCTCCACGCCATCCAGGACGTCTACCTCGACGACCGGGTCACGATCGCCTGAACGGTCGTTCACGACGAGGGTCCGAGCCGGGGATACGCTGAGCCGCCCCCGCCCCTCCGCCCGAAGGGAAGCCTGACGTGACCGACACGGCCTCGCCGCCTGTCTCCGTCGACCGAGTCGTCGTCCGTTTCGCCGGCGACTCCGGCGACGGCATGCAGCTCACTGGTGACCGCTTCACCAACGTGAGCGCCCTGGTGGGCAACGATCTGTCGACCCTGCCCGACTTCCCGGCCGAGATCCGCGCCCCTGCCGGCACCCTGGCCGGCGTCTCCGCCTTCCAGGTCCACATCTCCTCCCTGGACGTCACCACGCCGGGCGATGCCCCCGACGTCCTGGTGGCGATGAACCCGGCGGCCCTGCGCAACGAGTTGCGCCGGCTGCGCAAGGGCGGGACGGTGATCGTCAACGTCGACACCTTCGACGAGCGCAACCTGACGAAGGCCGGCTACGGCACCAACCCGCTGGGCGACGGCAGCCTCTCGGAGTACAAGGTCTTCGAGGTGCCGATGACCAGCCTCACCCTCGAGGCGGTCAAGGAGCTCGGGGTCAAGCCCCGCGATGCCGAGCGCTCGAAGAACTTCTTCGCCCTCGGGCTCATCTCCTGGATGTACACCCGGCCGGTCGAGCCGACCCAGGAGTGGATCGACAAGCGGTTCTCCCGCAACGAGCTCGTCCTGCGGGCCAACACCCTGGCGTTCAAGGCCGGTCACGCCTTCGGAGAGACAGCCGAACTCTTCGACCACGCCTACGAGGTCCGCCCGGCGTCGCTGCCCGGAGGCGAGTACACCAACATCACCGGCAACACCGCGCTGGCCTGGGGCGTCATCGCCGCCGGCCAGCTCGTGGGCCGGGAGGTGTTCCTCGGCTCGTACCCGATCACGCCGGCCTCCGACATCCTCCACGAACTGTCGAAGCACAAGAACTTCGGGATCAAGACCTTCCAGGCCGAAGACGAGATCGCCGGCATCGGCTCGGCCCTGGGAGCGGCCTTCGGTGGCAGCCTGGCGCTGACCACCACCTCGGGCCCGGGCGTGGCGCTCAAGTCCGAAACCATCGGTCTGGCCGTGTCGCTCGAGCTGCCGCTGCTCATCGTGGACATCCAGCGGGGTGGGCCGTCGACCGGTCTGCCGACCAAGACCGAGGCCGCCGACCTGCTGCTGGCCATGTACGGCCGCCACGGCGAGTCGCCGCTGCCGGTGGTGGCGGCCAAGAGCCCGGCCCACTGCTTCGAGGCCGCCATCGAGGCCGTCCGCATTGCCTTCACCTACCGCACGCCGGTGATCCTGCTCTCCGACGGCTACCTGGCCAACGGCTCCGAGCCCTGGCTCCTGCCCGACATGGCGGCCTTCGAGCCCATCGACGCCAACCTCACCACCGAGCCCAACCACTTCGACGAGGACGGCACCCCCCACTTCTGGCCCTACTTGCGCGACCCCGAGACGCTGGCCCGAGCCTGGGCCCTGCCCGGAACCCCCGGCCTCCAGCACCGCATCGGCGGGATCGAGAAGGAAGACGGGACGGGGAACATCTCCTATGACCCGGAGAACCACGAGCGGATGGTGCACCTGCGGGCGGCCAAGATCGCCGGCATCGCCGCCAGCATCCCGCCGGTCGAGGTAGTGGGCGACGACGACGCCGAGCTCCTGGTCCTGGGCTGGGGCTCGACCTGGGGCGCCATCACCTCGGCGGTGGCCAACGTCCGGGCTCGAGGCGAGAAGGTGGCCAGCGCCCACCTCGTCCATCTCAACCCGTTCCCGTCCAACTTGGGCGAGGTGCTCCGCCGCTTCCCCCGCATCCTCGTGCCGGAGATGAACACCGGGCAGCTGTCGAAGCTGGTCCGGGCCGAGTTCCTGGTCCCGGCCGAGGTCGTGAGCAAGGTCCAGGGCCAGCCGTTCACCAGCGGCGAGCTCGAGGACCGGATACTGCTGGCCCTAACCGAGACGGAGTCCCCTCGATGACCGACACCCTGCCCCCGATCGACGTGCCACCGACCAGTCGCAAGGACTGGATGAGCGACCAGGAGGTGCGGTGGTGCCCCGGTTGCGGCGACTACTCGATCCTGGCCGCCGTCCAGCTGCTGATGCCCGAGCTCGGGGTGCGCCAGGAGAACACCGTGTTCGTGTCGGGCATCGGGTGCGCGGCCCGCTTCCCGTACTACATGAACACCTACGGGATGCACTCCATCCACGGGCGGGCGCCGGCCATCGCCACCGGTCTGGCCGTGGCCCGACCCGACCTCGACATCTGGGTCATCACCGGTGATGGCGATGCCCTCTCGATCGGTGGCAACCACCTCATCCACGCCCTGCGACGCAACGTCAACCTCAAGATCCTGCTGTTCAACAACCAGATCTACGGGCTGACCAAGGGCCAGTTCTCGCCGACCTCGGAGCTGGGCAAGGTCACCAAGTCGACCCCGTTCGGCTCCCTCGACCACCCCTTCAACCCCATCAGCCTGGCCATCGGGGCCGAAGCCACCTTCGTGGCTCGCACCCACGACATGGACCGAGCCCACATGATGGAGACCTTCCGCCGGGCGCACGAGCACAAGGGCAGCGCCTTCGTCGAGATCTACCAGAACTGCAACGTGTTCAACGACGGTGCGTTCGAGACGATCACCACCAAGGCCAACCGGGCCTCGATGCTCATCCCGCTGATCCACGGCGAGCCGATCCGCTTCGGTGAAGACCAGGAGCTGGGTGTCGTGTCCGATGCCCAGGGCCAGGTCAAGGTGGTGGCGGTGGCCGACGTCGGCTCCGACACCCTGCTCGTCCACGACGAGACCCGGGAGGACCCGGGTCTGGCCTTCGCGCTGTCTCGACTGGCGACGGGGCCGACCATGCCCACGCCGGTCGGGGTGTTCCGGGCGGTGGAGCGAGCCGAGTACACCGACATGGTCACCGCCCAGGTCGACCAGGCGGTAGCGCAGAAGGGCCCCGGCGACCTGGCCGCCCTGCTGCGGTCGGGTTCGACCTGGCAGGTCTGAAGCCCCCGGCCCGGACACTCGTTGCTCGGCGGGTTCAGCCGAGGGAGCGCAGGACGAAGCCGGTGCGGGGCTTCGGGTAGAAGTAGGTCGACTTCGGGGGCATGCGGTCGCGGGCATGGGCGGTGCGGGCGATCTGTTCGACCGTGACCGGCCGCAGCAGGAGGCCGGCATCGAAGTCCCCGCCGGAGACCCGGGCGGCGATGATCTCCACCCCGTGCTGGTAGGTGAGGTCGTGGCTCGGGAGGCCCCGCAGCGCCTCGGCCACCCGGCTGCTGTCGAGGTCGGGAAGGTCGGCCGGAAACGCCTCGGGCCGGGGGCGTAGGAGGTGGCGGCTGCCGTCGGGCAGGACCAGTCCGAGGGCGCCGGCGTCGTCCATGGCGTCGAGGATCGTGTCGTCGCCGGCGGTGGTCCCGAACGCCTCGAAATGGGCCTCGAGGGCACCGAGGAGGTCGAAGCCGGCCGGGAGGCCGGCCACCAGGCGGTGGATGGCCCGGACGGCCAGCTGCGACTCGGTCAGCTCCACCACCAGGGCCATGGTCAGGTCGAAGGCCCCGGCCTGGTCGCCGTTGGCCGCCCGGCGCTCGTCGCGGTAGGCGAGCGAGGTCTCGTAGCGGTGGTGCCCGTCGGCGATGACCACCGGGGCCGAGTCGACGACGGCGCTGATCGTCTCGGTAAGCGCCCCGGCGTCGACCTTCCACAACCGATGGTGGACCCCGAGCTCGTCGGTAGCCCTCCCGACCGGTGCCTGCGCGTCGCCGACCAGATCCGACAGCCCCTCGGCCAGGGACAGGCCCCAGATCGGCGAGAGGTTGTGGCCGGTGGCCCGGGTGAGGGCCAGTCGGTCGCTCTTGGCCTTGGGCGTGGTGTGCTCGTGAGGGAGGACGTCGGCCTCGCCGGGGCGGGCCAGCTCGAGGGCGCCGATGACCCCCACGGTGTGGCGGGGCCGGCCGCTCTCGTCTCGGTAACCCATGCCGTACAGGTAGAACGACGGCTCGTCGTCGGTGACCAGGATCTCGTCGTCCTGCCACTCGGCGAGGGTGCGGGCCGCGGCCAGGTAGCGATCGCCGCCGTCGGGCTGATCGACGGGGAGGTCGAGGTGGACGATGTTGTACCCGGTGGTCGCGGCCAGCGCAGCCCGGTCGGCGTCGCTGAGCACGTCGTAGGGCGGCGCCGTGACCTGGTTGAGGTCGATGTCGGCGTGGTAGCGGAGGCCCCGAAAGGGCTCGAAGCGCGGCACCCGCCATGCCTAGCAGGTCGTCTCGCGACCGCCGTCCGTCGGCCCGGTAGGGTGCGCGGCCCGTGGCCTGGATCCTCGACCTCGACGGCGTGGTGTGGCTCGGCCACCGGCCCATCGACGGGTCGGTCGAGACGGTGGCCCGCCTGCGAAGGTCCGGCCACGAGGTGGTGTTCGTCACCAACAACTCCTCCGCCCCGGTGGCTGCGGTCGAGGAAGCCCTGGACGCCATCGGCATCCCGGCCCTCGGGGCGGTGGTGACGTCGGCCCAGGCCGCGGCCCGACTGGTGGCCGCCGGCTGTCGGGCGCACGTGCTGGGGGGGCCGGGGATCGTCGAGGCCCTCGAGGCCCAGGGTGTCGAGCTGGTCGACGGCGTGGCCCTCGACGCCGGGGCGCCGCCGGTCGACGCGGTGGTCGTCGGCCTCACCCGGACCTTCGACTACGACGGGCTGCGGGTGGCGGCCAGCGCGGTGCGGGCCGGGGCCGTGCTCATCGGGACCAATGACGACGTCACCTACCCGTCGCCGAACGGGCTGGTGCCCGGCGGCGGCGCGTTGTTGGCGGCGGTGGCCGCGGCCGCCGAGGTGGACGCGATCGTGGCCGGCAAGCCCCATGGGCCGATGGTCGACCTGGTGCTCGAGCGGGTGGGGGCCGGTCCTCACGTGGTCGTCGGCGACCGGGCCTCGACCGACGGGGCCCTGGCCCGGGCCCTCGGGGCCCGGTTCGGCCTGGTCCTGTCGGGGGTCACCGACCGCCCTCCGCCGCCTACTCCCGACGGCGACGCCCTCGCCGACCTGGTCGCCGACGACCTGGCCTCGTTGGTCGACCGAGCGGCCGACGCCGGTTGGGTCGACGCCGACCCGGGCCGCTGATGCGGCGCCGGCTCGACGTCGAGCTGGTACGCCGGGGCCTCGCCCCCAGTCGAGAGCGAGCCCGGGCCGACATCGCCTCGGGCCGGGTGCGAGTGGCCGGCGCGGTGGCCGACAAGGCGTCGCGCCTGGTCGACCCGGGTGAGGCGGTCCACGTGGTCGGGCCGGCCCCCCGCTTCGCCAGTAGGGGCGGCGAGAAGCTGGCGGGAGCTCTCGAACGCTTCGCGGTGGGGGTCACGGGGCTGCGGTGTCTCGACGCCGGCGCGTCGACCGGTGGCTTCACCGACTGCCTGCTGCAGGCCGGGGCGGCGTCGGTGGTGGCGGTCGACGTGGGCCGGGGCCAGATGGTCGACCGACTCCGGTCCGACCCCCGAGTCGACCTGCGTGAGCGGGTGAACGTCCGGGGGCTGGTGGCCGACGACATCGGGGGGACCGTCGAGCTGGTGGCGGCCGACCTGTCGTTCATCTCGCTGCGGACGGTGCTGCCTGCCCTCCTCGGGCTGACCGCCGCCGAGGCGCCGATCCTGGCGCTGGTCAAGCCGCAGTTCGAGGCCGGGCGGGCCGACGTCTCCCGGGGCCGCGGCGTGGTCCGGGAGCCCGAGATCTGGCGCCGCGTCCTGGGCGAGGTGGCCACCACGGCCCGGACCGAGGGAGCGGCCATCATGGGGTGCATGGTCTCGCCGCTGCTGGGCGCCGACGGCAACGTCGAGTTCTTCCTCCACCTGAGTGCTCCCCCCCCGGCGGGCCCCCGTTCGGGCGCTCTCACGGGCGAGGACATCGAGCTCCTCGACGCGGCGGTGGCCGACGCCCGACACCGAGTGGACCGCTGAGGTGGCGGTCGTCGGCCTGGTCCTGCACCCCACCCGTCCCGGGGTCGTGGAGCTGGCCACCCGCGCCGCGTCGTGGCTGGCCGAGCACCACCACCAGACCTGCCTGGTGGTGGCCGATCCTCGGCTGACCGAACTGCCGGTGCGGGGCGAGGGAGACGACCTCGACGTCGCCGTCAGCCTCGGTGGCGACGGCACGATCCTGCGGACGGTTGGGCTGGTGTCCGACGCCGACGTGCCGGTCATCGGCGTGAACCTCGGCCACCTGGGCTACTTGAGCGAGGTCGAGCCCAGTTTCCTCCTTCCCGCCCTCGAGCGGTTCCTCACGGGCGACCATGCCATCGAGGAGCGGATGCGACTCCGGGTGGCGGTCGACGCCGGCCAGCACCCCGACCGGCCGCCGGTGGCCTCGTACCGGGCGCTCAACGAGGCAGTGGTGGCGAAGTCATCTGACGGCCAGACGGCCCGGGTGAAGATCTCGGTCGACGGGGTCGCGTTCACCACCTACGTCGCCGACGGGGTGATCCTCGCCACACCCACCGGGTCGACGGCCTACGCCTGGTCGGCCGGGGGGCCCATCGTGGCGCCCGATCACCAGGCGCTGCTCCTCACCCCGGTGGCGCCCCACATGCTCTTCGACCGCTCGCTGGTGCTGGCGCCGGGTGCGACGGTTCGCCTCGAGATCGAGGGTCAGCCGGCGTCACTCTCTGTGGACGGCCGCAACCTCGGGGTCCTGGCCGTCGGCGATGCGGTGGAGTGCACGAGGGCCGATCGCCCGGCCCGGCTCGTGCTCTTCGAGCCCCGCGACTTCCTCCAGCGGGTGAAGGCCAAGTTCGGCCTGAACGACCGCTAGCCGTGCTCCTTCTCGCCGGTGCCGTCGGTGGGCTCGTCGCCGGAGTGGTCGGTTGGCGCTCCCTCGCGGGGGTGTTCGCCTCACCCGCCTTCGCCCGGACCAACCGCCACGGTCGCCCCCTGCCCACCGCCGCCGGTCTGGTGGTGGTGCTGGCCGCGGTGGCGGCCGACGCACTGGTCGTGCTGGCCGACGCCGGCGGCGTCGATGTGCGCCACGACACCCTGGTCGGCCTTCACCTGGTGGTGGCCGGCGTCGTCGGTCTGGGGCTCCTCGGCCTGCTCGACGACCTCGGTGGGGTGGGGGAGAGCGGTGGGTTCCGGCGCCACCTGGCGGCGCTGGCGCAGGGTCGGGTCACCACCGGGGCGGTCAAGCTGCTGGGTGGGGGAGCGGTCGGACTGGTCCTGGCCTCCTTCGTCGACGGCGGAGGCGGGGTCGGTCGCCTGTTGCTCGACGGTGCCCTGGTGGCCTTGTCCGCCAACCTCGGCAACCTCCTCGATCGAGCTCCCGGCCGCACCACCAAGGTCACCCTGGTGGCCACCGTCGCCCTCCTGGCCGCGGCTCCGGTGGCCTCGGTCCTGTTCGGCGTGGTGGTGGTGGTGGCCGCCGCCGTCGGACTCCTCGTTCCCGAGGGGCGGGAACAGCTGATGCTGGGCGACGTGGGGGCCAACGCCCTCGGCGGTGCGGTCGGGGTCGGTCTCCTGATGGCTCTGGGTCCAAATGCTCGGGTGGGGGCGCTGGTCGTGCTGGTGGCGCTCAACGCGGCCAGCGAGGTGGTGTCGTTCAGTCGGGTGATCGACGGTGTGGCGCCGCTGCGGTGGCTCGACCGGCTCGGCCCGTCGCCTCGCTGAGGCTGCCGCGTCGGACCGATGCCGGTGACGGCGGTACCATCGCCTGCCCGCCGGGCGCCATGCCGGGCTGCCGGCGGGCCGGACCCCAGCGCATGCCGACCTCTCCTTTGACTCCGTCCAACCCGAGCCGCCGGTCGCCCGGCCCCGACCGCGGGTGAGCGTGCTCGGACACCGCCGGACTCGCACCCCCACCGAACACCCGCCGGAGCCGGCGCCGATCACCGGGCGGCTTCGGGTGGGACGGCGCACCAAGGATCTCATCAAGCGCCTCGAGGCGGGGGACATCGCCGTGATCGACCACGCTGACCTCGACCGGATCGCCGGCGAGGGGCTCGCCGAGTCGGGGGTGGTGGCGGTGGTGAACGCGGCGACGTCGATCACCGGGCGGTACCCCAACGGCGGACCCCGACGGCTGGCGGCGGCCGGTGTCGCCATCCTCGACGCGGTCGGCGTCGGGGCGATGGAGCTGACCGACGGCGCCATCGCCACCCTGGTGGGGGACCGGCTCCTCGTCGCCGACGTCGAGGTGGCGCACGGAGAGCGACTGAGCCCGGCGGCCATCGAGGTTCGCACCGAAGCCGCTCGGGGTGCGATCGGCGCCGAGCTGGCCGACTTCGCGGCGAACACCCTCGAGTACGTGCGGCACGAGGCCCGGGCCTTCTTCGAGCCCCTGGCGCTGCCCCCCCTGACCACCCGGTTCAAGGGCCGTCACGCCTTGGTGGTGGTGCGGGGGATCGACTACCGCACCGATCTGCGAGCGCTGCGGCCCTACATCCGCGAGTACCGACCGGTGCTGATCGGCGTCGACGGCGGTGCCGACGCACTGCTGGAGCTCGGCCTGCGGCCCGAGGTGATCATCGGCGACTTCGATTCGGTCTCCCAGCGAGCGCTGGCCACGGGCGCGGAGTTGGTCCATCACGTGCATCCCGACGGGCGGGCCCCCGGCCGGGAGAACCTGCTCGACTGGGGCCGGCCCTACCACGAGCTGGTGGTCGACGGGACTAGCGAGGACGCCGCCATGCTCATGGCCAACGACTTCGGGTCGTCGCTGATCGTGGCCGTCGGGACCCACACGACCATGGTCGAGTTCCTGGACAAGGGCCGTCAGGGCATGTCCTCGACGTTCCTCACCCGGCTGCGGCTCTCGGCGGTGCTGGTCGACGCCAAGGGCGTCAGCCAGCTCTACGCCGGCCGGATCCGGCGGCGCGATCTCTTCCTGCTGGTGGCGGCCGCCCTGGTCCCGATGCTCGCCATCACCATCGTCTCCGAGCCGCTGCACGTGGTCCTCAACGGGGTCTGGCTGACCATCCGCGACCTGTGGATCACACTGCGGGATGCGGTGACCGGCCCGTGATCACCGTCCGGGCCTACCTGATCTCGATGGTGGCGGTGTTCCTGGCGCTGGGCATCGGCGTGGTCGCCGGGGCCACCTTCATCGACCAGCTCACCGTCGATGCGCTCAACAACCGGATCGACCGGGTCGAGCGCAACCTGACCGCTCGTGAGGCCGAGCAGCAGCGGCTCCAGGCCCGACTCGACGAGAGCGAGGCCTACGCCGAGGAGTCGAGCGTCCAGCTGGTGACCGAACAGCTGCGCGGTGTCCCGACGATCTTGGTGGTCGAGCGGGGCGTCGACGACGGGGCCGTCGGCGCCGCCCGCGACCTGGTCTCGTCCGCCGGCGCCGACCTGTCCGGGATCGTGTGGCTGGAAGACGACTGGCGGCTCGACGACGACGCGACCCGCGAGCGGCTGGCCGACATCCTGGGCAGTACCGACGACGACCCGGCCGAACTCCGCCAAGCCGGGTGGCGTGCGGTCGGGCGCCTGCTCGGTACGCGGCTCCCCGATCCCGTCGGCAGCGAAGGCGCCTCGGTCGAGGGTTCCTCGACGTCGACCTCCACCACGGTGGCGGCCGACGGACTGCTGGCGGCGCTGGCCGACGCCGGCTTCGTGTCCTGGGAGCCGGCCGAGCCGGATGCCCCCCTGCCCGACGGCAGCGAGCCCCGGGGTCGCGTGCTGGTGGTGTCCGGCATCGACAGCGAGCTCGACGGCGGGGCCCTGACCCCGGATCTGGTGCGAGCGTTCCACGCCACCGATGTGGCCATGGTGGTGGCCGAGGTGGCGACCACCGACGGGGAGCGGGGCGGGGTGATCGATGCCGTCCGGGAGGATGACGACGTCGATCGCGACGTCTCCACGGTCGATGCGCTCGACCTGGCCGCCGGACGGGTGGCCGCGGTGCTCGCCCTGCGCGATCTGGCCGACGGGACCACCGGTCACTACGGCTACGCCGATGGCGCGAGCTCGGTGCTCCCGGCCAGTTCCTCGTCGTGAGTGGACCCTCGGGGTTGGCCCGGTCGGTGTTGTCCATGGGCGCGGTGACCGCCCTCTCCCGGGTCGCCGGAGCGCTGCGGGTCTTGGTCATCGCGGCGGTGCTGGGCACCACCTCGCTCGGCAACACCTTCCAAGCCACGAACTCGACCCCCACCATCGTCTTCGAGGTGCTGGCCGCCGGAGCCCTCTCGGCCGTGCTCGTCCCGACCTTCGTGGCCCGGTTCGACGCCGGAGAGGACGCTGCCGCCGAGCGCCTGGCCGGTGGTCTCCTCGGGCTGGTGCTGGTGCCGCTCACGGCGCTCGCCGGGGCGATGGCGCTGGCGGCCCCGTCCATCGCCCAGGTGCTGACCAGCTCGGTGTCGGATCCGGCCCTGGCCGCTCGCCAGGACGAGCTGGCGACGTTCCTGCTGAGGGTCTTCGCCCCCCAGATCCCCCTGTACGCCATCGGCGCGGTCGCCATCGCCCTCCTCAATGCCAAGCGGGTCTTCGTTCTCCCGGCGGC
>JANNNX010000055.1:0-49126 GCA_031398745.1 Actinomycetes bacterium | reverse complement strand
CGGCGCCACCCCAGCGCCTCGGTGGGGGTGGCCGCCCACCCCGAGCTCCACCCTCGTTCGCCCGACCGGGCGTCGGACCGCCGGCACCTGGCCGAGAAGCTCGACTTGGCCGACTTCGCCGTCACCCAGCTCTTCTTCCGGGCCGAGGACTACCTGTCGATGGTCGACGAGCTGGCCGCCCTTGGGGTAACCAAGCCGGTGATCCCCGGGATCCAGCCGGTCACCAACCTGGCCCAGATCCGCCGGTTCGCCGAGCTGTCGGGGGCGGCCTTCCCGCCCGAGCTGGCGGCGCGGCTCGAGGCCGTCGGCGACGACCCCGTGGCCGTGCGCCGGGAGGGCGTGGCGGCCGCCACCGAGCTGTGCGCCGAGCTCCTCGAGCGGGGCGCGCCCGGGTTGCACTTCTTCACGCTGAATCGCTCGACCGCGACCCGGGAGATCCACGCCGCCCTCGGCCTCGGCGGCTGAGGGAACGACCCTGTCGGCCGCCGGTCAGAGGCGCAAGCGGACCACCGAGGGGGGCGTGCGGGGCCGGTCGTCCTCGAACCCGAAGAGTCCGCCGTCGGTGCCCACGAACACGTCACCGGTGCCCGGGTGGTACACCGCGCAGGCCGAGCCCACCACCCCCTGATCGACCCCGGCGACCCGGGTGGCGGGCCCGCCGTCGGGGGGAATCCGCACCACCCAGTTGGACGGATGGGTGGTGACGTAGAGGGTGCCATCGGGGAGGACGGCGAAGTCGTCGCCGCCCATTCCGGTGGCCACGACCTCGGCCGGTCCCGGCGAGCCGTCGGCCTCGATCGGGACCCGCACCACCGTGTTGCGCATCGACATGGTCACCAGCAGGGCGCCGTCGACGTGCTGGAGCCCGTTGGGCCCCATGCGCCCGCCCCAGGGCGCGGTGACGGCGGTGACCAGGGGGTCGGTGCACCACACCTCGGCGTCGGAGCCACCGGCCGGAACCCGCCAGATGAGCCCGCCGCCGGTGTCGGCGGCGTAGAGGTTGCCGGCTCGGTCGACGGTGGTGCCGTTGGGGTCGGCGTCGGCCGGCAGGGGAGCGAGGCGCTCGCCCGAGCCGTCCGGGTCGAGGCGCCACAGTCCCCGCACCGCCGGGTCGGTGACGGCCACGGCCACGAAGAGCTCGCCGTCGAGACCGAGGCAGAGGGTGACGATGTGGTCGGCACCACCCCCGGTCGGCCCGGCGCCGAAGTCCATGGGCTCAGCGATCGGGAACTGCCGGATCACTGCCACCGACCCGTCGAGGCCGATGCGGTACACCCGCCCCGACACCAGCCCGGTGGCGTACAGATGGCCGTCGGGGTGGGCAACGATCCCCTCGATGAAGTCGCCCTCCTCGACGGTCGCCACCACCTCGGTGGGCACCGGCTCGACCGGCATGTCGTCGAGCGTCGACGGTCCGTCACTGGTGTTCTGCAATTCGACCATCCGTCCCCCTGTGCGCTCCCGGCGGGCTCCTCCGGGACCCTAGGCGGAGCGTCGGTTCCGCCGTGGGTCCGGAGGCCCTTTGGTGCTGCGTTCAGCTGGCGCTGGACCCGTCGTCGCCAGCGCACCGCTCGGCGACCTTGGCTTCTGCCCGGTCGAGGCGCTCGGCCGCCTTGGCCAGCCGATTCTCCAGCCGCTCGATGCGGGAGGCGACCCGGTCGGCCAGGGCGTCGCGGCCGTTGTCCCGCAGCTCCTGCTCGCGGGCCGTAAGGGTGGCGATGCGCTCGGCCACCTTGGGCTCGGCCTCGGCGTAGCGAGCTTCGGCCTTGGCCAGTCGGGCGGTGGCGTCCTCGCAGGTGATGGCTTCGGTGGTGCTGGGTGAGCCGTCGGTGGCGCTGGCGGCCCCCGCCGTCCCCACCAGCAGGGCGCCGCTGACGGCGACCCCGGCGACCAATGTGCGGATCTTCATGGCTGTCTCCTCGTTCGGTCGGTTGCGACGATGCCCACCATGCGCCCGAGTTGTGATGCACCTGTGAGCCCCCGATCAGGTGCTGGCCAGGGCCGGCTGGGAGAGCGCCGCGACCTCCCCGGTAGCATCCCGGCCCATGCCCGAGAAGATCTCCCTTGCCGCTGACGGCACCCTCAACGTCCCCGACGAGCCCATCATCCCCTTCATCGAGGGTGACGGCACCGGCGTCGACATCTGGCCCGCGGCCCGCCTGGTGCTCGACGCGGCGGCCGCCAAGCACGCCAAGACCATCGCCTGGAAGGAGGTCCTCGCCGGCCAGAAGGCCTTCGACGAGACCGGCGACTGGCTGCCCCAGGACACCGTCGACGACTTCACCGAGTACCTGGTGGGGATCAAGGGGCCGCTGACCACCCCGGTTGGGGGCGGCTTCCGGAGCCTCAATGTGGCGCTGCGCCAGATCATGGACCTCTACGTCTGCCTGCGGCCGGTCCGCTACTTCACCGGCGTGCCGTCGCCGGTCAAGCACCCGGAGAAGGTCGACATGGTGATCTTCCGGGAGAACACCGAGGACGTCTACGCCGGCCTCGAGCTGGCCGAGGGCACCCCCGAGGTGGCCAAGCTCATCGAGTTCCTGCACGACTCCTATGGCTGGAGCATCCGGGAGGACTCGGGCGTCGGCATCAAGCCGATCTCGGTGACCGGCTCCAAGCGCCTCATCCGGGCCGCCCTCGAGTACGCCCAGCGCCGCAACCGCAAGAGCGTGACCCTGGTCCACAAGGGCAACATCCAGAAGTTCACCGAGGGCGCCTTCCGGCAGTGGGGCTACGACCTGGTGCGGGAGGAGTTCGCCGACGTGGCCGTCGGCTGGGACGACTGCGGCGGCGATCCGGGCGACAAGATCCTGGTCAAGGACGCCATCGCCGACATCACCCTCCAGCAGGTCCTGACCCGGCCCGACGAGTTCGACGTCATCGCCACCATGAACCTGAACGGCGACTACCTGTCCGACGCCCTGGCTGCCCAGGTCGGCGGCATCGGCATCGCCCCCGGGGGCAACATCAACTACGTGACCGGCCACGCCGTGTTCGAGGCCACCCACGGCACGGCCCCCAAGTACGCCGGCCAGGACAAGGTCAACCCCGGCTCGGTGCTGCTCTCGGGCGTGATGATGTTCGAGCACCTGGGGTGGCAGGAGGCGGCCGACGACATCGTCCGGGCCCTGGAGGCGACCATCGCCGACAAGGTCGTCACCTACGACTTCGCCCGGTTGATGGAAGGCGCCACCGAGGTCAAGTGCTCGGAGTTCGCCTCGGCCATCGTCGACCGCCTTTAGCCGCCGGCCCGGGCGGACCCCAGGCCTGGCGTGGGGACGTCGGGTCCGTGAGATCGTGACCCTGCGTCCCCACATGGACACGCGGGCCGAGCCCGATCCGGACGTGCGGACATCGGGTCCGTGAGATCGTGACCCTGCGTCCCCACGTGGGCGGAGGCCGCCCGACCCTCGCCGGCCGAGGGGCCCTCGTCGGCTCCTACGATCGGGCGGTGGATCTTCCCTACGACCGGGCCGACCTCTACGTCGACGGGGCCTGGCGCCGTCCCGCCTCAACCGAGCGCATCCCCGTAGAGAACCCGGCGACCGAGCAAGTCATCGGACGGGTGCCCGCCGGTACCGATGTCGACGTCGACCGGGCGGTGCGGGCTGCGGCCGGCGCCTTCGAGGCGTGGGCCACCACCCCACCGGCCGAGCGGGCTGCCCTGGTCCGGGCGGTCGGCGCCGGCATCCAGGGCCGCCTCGACGAGCTGGCCACGGTCATCACCACCGAGATGGGCATGCCCAAGCGCCAGGCCCAGTTCGCCCAGGTCGGCCTGCCCATGGCCACCTTCAACGAGGCCGCCGCCCTGGCCGAAACCCACCAGTGGGAGTCGACCATCGGGACCTCGCTGGTGCTCGACGAGCCCGTCGGCGTGGTCGCCGCCATCACCCCGTGGAACTACCCCCTCCACCAGATCGCGGCCAAGGTTGCACCGGCCTTGGCGGCCGGCTGCACGGTGATCCTCAAGCCCTCCGAGATCGCTCCCCTCGACGCCTTCCTGCTGGCCGAGATCATCGATGCCGCCGGCTTCCCGCCGGGGGTGTTCAACCTGGTCTCGGGCACCGGCGCGGTCGTCGGAGAGGTCCTGGCCCGCCACCCTCTGGTCGACGCGGTGAGCTTCACCGGCTCCGGCCGGACCGGGCGCCGGGTGGCCGAGCTGGCCGCGGCCACGGCCACGCGGGTCACCCTCGAGCTGGGCGGCAAGTCGGCCAACGTCGTGCTCGACGACGCCGACCTGGCCCGCGCCATCCCCGACGCGGTGTCGAAGTGCTTCCTCAATGCCGGCCAGACCTGCTCTGCCCTCAGTCGGCTGCTGGTGCCCCGGGACCGGCTCGGCGAGGTCGAGGCGCTGGCCGTCGAGGCCGCCGAGCGGTACCGGCCGGGCGATCCGTTCGACCCCGCCACCCGCATGGGCCCGGTGGTGTCGGCGGCCCAACGCCAGCGGGTGTGGGACTTCGTCGAGTCGGGGCAGTCGCAGGGGGCCCGCCTCCTGACCGGCGGGGTCGGCGCCCCCGAGGGCCTGGATCTCGGGTACTACGTGCGGCCTACCGTCTTCAGCGAGGTCGCACCCGACATGGCCATCGCCCGGGACGAGATCTTCGGACCGGTGCTGTCGATCCTGGCCTACGACGGTGGCGACGACGCCGCCGTCCGCCTGGCCAACGACTCCGACTACGGGCTGGCCGGCGGGGTGTGGTCGGCCGACCCCGACCGGGCCGAGGCTGTTGCCCGTCGGCTCCGCACCGGCCAGGTCGAGATCAACGGCGGGGCCTTCAACCCGTCGGCGCCCTTCGGCGGGCACCGGGGCTCGGGCTACGGCCGCGAACTCGGTGCCCACGGCTTCGCCGAGTACCTGCAGACCAAGTCGCTCCAGCGATAGCGCTGAGCAGGCCCGGGTCAGGCGACCCGGGCCTGGCGGCGGTTGCTCCGGGTGGTGGCCACCAGCAGGATCGCCCCGCCGACCGCGGTGGCTAGGAACCACGAGGCGGCCGGGCTGATCGGGTCCTCCACCGGCGGGCACGACGGCGCCAGGGCGACGCCCCGGAAGCCCTTGTTGGTGCCGGCCGAGGTCAGCAGCGTGGCCGCCGAGGCGGCCGGGATGGCGGTGTTGTAGCCGGTGGCGTCGGTGTAGGTGAACAGCGCGCCGTTGCTCTGGGCGGTGGTGGCGAAGAGCTTCACCGTGGAGCCGGTGACGGTGGCGGTGAGGCCGCGGATGTTGCCGCTCGAGCTGGCCACGGTGGCCTTGCCCGACGCGACCCACGTCCCGGCGACTCGCGAGTACTTGAGGATGCCGCCCGAGCTGCCGTCCTCGACGATGTAGAGCGTGTCCAGGCCGGGGGCCGAGGGGCTGAGGTCGGCCAGGTGGTAGGCGTAGAACGAGCCGCTCAGCCCCTCGCTGGTGAAGGCCGGAGTGGAGAGAAGGGAGGTCGGGAGTCCGCTGCCGACCTTGGCCAGGTTGATGCTCGACGAGGACGAGGTCTCGTACAGCTGACCCCCGAAGGCGCTCAGGAAGCGGTGGCTCACCTGCTCGCCGGCCGGGATCAGGTTGGTGGAGGTGCTGTCGCCCTTGGTCGTGTACCAGATGCCCGCGCTCCCGCCGCTGTCGTTGTCGCCCATGACCCAGAGAGAGTCGCCGTCGGTGCTGTAGGCGCCTCGGATCTCGGTCTTGGATTGGGCGTCGGTCAAGCCGGTGGTGGTGTCGAGGACCCCGTCGCAGGAGGCCAGCCCGACGACCCGCCGGACCGCGGTACCGGTCGAGCCGTTGAGGTTGGTGGTGGCGAGGGCGGCGTCGTAGCCGGTGAAGGCCAGCGAGGCGGTGTCGCCCGAGCGGGTGAGGGCCCCCTCTGACTTGTCGTCGCCCTTGGCCACCACTCGGTAGTTGGCCCCGCTGACGGTGGTGGGCAGGGCGATTGTCTGGACCAACGTGCCGCTCGGCGTGTATTCGTCGAGGAAGGCGGCGGTCGCCGGGCTGCCGAGGCTGCCCGAGCCAGTGCCGACCCGGTAGATGACGACGTTGCTGGCGCCGAAGGCCGCCGCGCTGGCGGGGGTGGTGGTGCCGGCGACGAGCGCCGCGGCCAGGCTGGCGGCCAGGGCGAGTCGGGCGACGAGGTGCGTCCTGCGGGTGGCGATCATGGCGCTGACCTTGACCGACCGCACTTGCGGGGGCGCCAACCCGACGTGGCCCTCAGCCGATCGTTCGATGAACGTCCGTCGGGGAGGGAACCGGCGGCGACCGCCGGTTCGACCGAGGCCGGGATGCCGCCCGGCTCACGAGGCCCGTCTACCCTCGTCGGGCCCGATCGCGACCTGCCCCGAGGAGCCTCCGCTGCCATGAAGTCGCCCGTCAAGGTCACCGTCACCGGAGCCGCCGGCCAGATCGGCTACGCCCTGCTCTTCCGCATCGCCAGCGGCGCCATGCTCGGCGACGACCAGCCGGTGATCCTCCAGCTCCTCGAGATCCCCCAGGCCGTCGGCGCCCTCGAGGGCGTGGCCATGGAGCTCGACGACTGTGCCTTTCCGCTGCTGGCCGGCGTCGTCGCCACCGACGACCCCGATGTCGCCTTCGACGGCACCCACTACGGCCTGCTGGTGGGCTCGCGCCCGAGGACCAAGGGCATGGAGCGGGGCGAGCTGCTGGCCGCCAACGGTGCCATCTTCACCGTCCAGGGCAAGGCCATCGCCGAGCACGCGGACGACGACGTGCGCATCCTGGTGGTGGGCAACCCGGCCAACACCAACGCCCTCATCGCCCTGCGCAACGCGAGCGGCGTCGACCCCCGCCGGTTCAGCGCCATGACCCGCCTCGACCACAACCGAGCCAAGGCTCAGCTGGCCGGCAAGCTCGGGGTGCCGGTGGCCGACGTGAAGCACATGACCATCTGGGGCAACCACAGCTCCACCCAGTACCCCGACCTCTTCCACGCCGAGGTCGGGGGCGTGCCGGCGGCCGAGGCGGTCGGCGACCCCGCGTGGCTCGAGTCGACCTTCATCCCGACCGTCCAGCAGCGGGGGGCGGCGATCATCGAGGCCCGGGGCCAGTCGAGCGCGGCCTCGGCCGCCAACGCTGCCATCGACCACGTGCGCGACTGGGTGCTCGGCACCCCGGCGGGCGACTGGGTGTCGATGGCGGTGGCCTCCGACGGCTCCTACGGGGTGCCCGAGGGCCTGATCTCGTCGTTCCCGGTGACCACCGAGGCCGGGGAGTGGTCGATCGTCGCCGGCTTGGAGATCGACGAGTTCTCCCGGGCCCGCATCGACGCCTCAGCCGCCGAGCTGGCCGAGGAGCGCGACGCGGTGGCCGAGCTCGGACTGCTCGGCGGATAGGGCGCTCAGTACGACGTTCGGGCCCGCAGGCCGGCCAGCGCCTCGCTGGCTCGGGCCAGGACGGGTGCCTCCCGGAGCAGCACGGTGACATCGCCCGCGAAGCGGAGGTGGCCGGCGGCGAAGGCGTCCTGGGCGTTGCGCTCGCCCCGGCTGATGGCCGACGCGGTGTCCAGGTCGCAGGAGAAGGTGATGTCGGCCCCCGAGGCGACGCCCGGTCCGACTCGCAGGCGCCGACCGACGACCGCGATCCAGTAGCTGGCCGCGCCGTCGACGTGCTGCTGGACGACCACGTCGACGGCTCCCTCGGCCAGCTCGACGTCGGCCAGGGCGGTGGCGAGGTCCTCGATCCACTCGTCGGACAGGAAGTGGGCCACGGCGGCCGATCCTGGCACAGTGCCCCGATGTCGCCGGCCGACGATCTGCTGGCCTTCCAGTGGGTCGACCGCGACCGCGGTCACGCCGGCTACCTGCTCTGGGCCAGTGGCTGGTTCGCGGCCGCGGTGGTGGGGGTGCACGGCCGGGCTCTGCTCCAGGTGGTCGATCTCGACGCGCCCCGTCCCCCTGGGCCCGGCGATCTCGACCTGCGGGCCGACGGGCTGTGGGCCTCGGTCGTGCCCGAGGAGGCCGAGCGCTGGACGCTCGGCCTCGAGGCCTTCGCGGTCGCCTTCGACGACCCCGAGGAGGCGATCCGCTCCGGTCGGGGCGACCTGGTGCCCCTCGGCTTCGACCTCGAGTGGGAGGGGCCGGCCGGCGGCGTCGCCCGGGTCGACGGCGAGCTACTGGTGGGCCGGGACGTGATCGGCTTCGACGAGGTGGCCGGTTGCTGGTCGATCGGCGCCCCCCTGCCGGAGGCGAGGTCCGGCGAGCGAGTCCACTGGTCGGCGCCGATCGCCACGACCGACGACGTGGTCGGGCTGGTCGTGGTCGGCGACGACGGCCCCGACGGGTGGCGGTGGGCGGTGGCCCCGTGAGCCCCCGGGCTGGGGTCAGACCCGGTCGTAGAGGATGGCTCGCTTCACCTCTTCGATGGCGTCGGTGATCTTGATGCCCCGGGGGCAGGCGTTGGAGCAGTTGAAGGCAGTGCGGCAGCGCCACACGCCCGACCGCTCGTTGAGGATGTCGAGGCGCTCGGCGGCGCCCTGGTCGCGGGTGTCGAAGATGAACCGGTGGGCGTTGACGATGGCCGCCGGCCCCACGTAGCCCGAGTTCCCCCAGTAGACCGGGCACGAGGTGGTGCACGCCGCACACAGGATGCACTTGGTGGTGTCGTCGAAGCGCTCGCGGTCTTCGGCCGACTGGTAGCGCTCGGTGTAGCCGGGGTCGTCCCGGTTGATGAGGTGGGGCAGGACCGAGCGGTACTGGGCGAAGAACGGCTCCATGTCGACCACCAGGTCCTTGATGACCGGCAGGCCCCGGATGGCCTCGAGGGTGATGTTCGTCCCCACGTCCTGGACCAGCAGCTGGCAGGCCAGGGCGTTGGCACCGTTGATGACCATGGCGTCCGAACCGCACACACCGTGGGCGCAGGACCGGCGGAAGGTGAGGGTCCCGTCCTGGAACCACTTGGCCTGGTGCAGGACGTCGAGAACCCGGTCGGTCGGCTCCACCCGCTCGACGCTGAACTCCTGCCAGTGGGGCTTGGTGTCCACCTCGGGGTCGTAGCGCTTGACCTTCAGGTGCACGGTGAGCAGCTCGACTGGCTTGGGCGCGGTCGAGGCGCCACGGGGGCTGGCGATCGCCATCAGTACTTCCTCTCCATCGGGAGGTAGGCGGTGCCTTCGACGGGCTTGTAGTCGAGGCGCACCGAGCCGTCGTCCTCGCGGTAGGCGAGGGTGTGCTTCATCCAGTTGGCGTCGTCGCGCAGCGTGTGGTCGTCGCGGAAGTGGCCGCCCCGGCTCTCGGTCCGGGCCCGGGCCGAACTGACCAGGACGCCGGCCAGCTCGACCAGGTACTCCAGCTCGAGGGCCTCGGTCAGGTCGTAGTTGAAGATGTCGCCCTTGTCGTCGATCGAGACCCGAGCGGCTCGGTCGGCCAGGTCGACGAGGCTGTCGGTCATTGCCGCCAGGCTCTCCTCGGTCCGGAAGACCGAGGCGTTGTCCATCATCTGGTCCTGCAGTTCGGTGCGGACCTGGGCCACCCGTTCGGTGCCGCTCGACGCCTTGAGGCGCTCGATGCGGGCTCGAACGTCGCCGGCCGGGTCGGCGGGCAGCTCGGGGTGGGTCGCGGTCTGCACGAACTCGGCCATGGCCCGGCCGCCTCGGCGCCCGAACACCACGATGTCGAGCAGGGAGTTGGTGCCTAGCCGGTTGGCGCCGTGGACCGACACGCAGGCGCACTCGCCGGCCGCGTAGAGCCCGGGCAGCACCGTGTTGTCGGCGTCGATGACGACCTCACCGTCGACGTTGGTGGGGATGCCCCCCATCGCGTAGTGGGCCGTGGGCTGGATCGGAATGCCCTGGGTCTTGGGCTCGAGACCCATGTAGGTCCGGACGAAGTCGGTGATGTCGGGCAGCTTGGCGTCGATCTGCTCGGGCGGGAGGTGGGTCAGATCGAGCTCGACGTAGTCGGCGTTGGGACCCATGCCCCGGCCCTCGCGGATCTCGGTGAGGATCGCCCGGCTGACCATGTCGCGGGGAGCGAGGTCCTTGACCGTGGGGGCGTAGCGCTCCATGAAGCGCTCGCCCTCGACGTTGCGCAGGATGCCGCCCTCGCCTCGGGCCGCCTCCGACAGAAGGATGCCGAGCTTGTAGATGCCCGTCGGGTGGAACTGGAAGAACTCCATGTCCTCGAGCGGGATGCCCCGGCGGTAGAGGAGCCCGGGGCCGTCGCCGGTCAGCGAGTGGGCGTTGGAGGTGACCTTGAACATCTTGCCGAAGCCGCCGCTGGCGAAGAGCACCGCCTTGGTCTGGAACACGTGGAGGTCGCCGGTGGCCATCTCGTAGGCCACCGCAGCGGCCACCCGGCCCTCGCTGAAGAGGACGTCGAGGACCATGAACTCGTTGAAGAAGTTGACGTTGCGCTGCACGCACTGCTGGTAGAGCGTCTGGAGGATCATGTGGCCGGTGCGGTCGGCCGAGTAGCAGGCCCGCCGCACGGGCGCCTCGCCGTGGTTGCGGGTGTGGCCGCCAAAGCGGCGCTGGTCGATCTTGCCCTCCGGCGTGCGGTTGAACGGCAGTCCGAAGTGCTCGAGCTCGATGACGGCGTCGATCGCCTCCCGGCACATGACCTCGGCCGCGCTCTGGTCGACGAGGTAGTCGCCGCCCTTGACCGTGTCGAAGGTGTGCCACTCCCAGCTGTCCTCTTCGACGTTGGCCAGGGCGGCGCACATGCCGCCCTGGGCCGCGCCGGTGTGGGAGCGGGTGGGGTAGAGCTTGGTCAGCACCGCCGTCCGGCACTTGCCGGCCACCTCGATGGCGGCCCGCAGGCCCGCGCCCCCGGCGCCGACGATGACGGCGTCGTAGCTGTGATGGTGGATCTCCACGGGGCAGTGCCTCCCTGGTTCTGGCTGGTCACGGCCGGTCGGCCATGTTCCCACTCGTATGCACCCGAGCGAAATCCTCGCGCCCTCAGGAGAGCGAGATCACACTCTCGTAGCGGTTGGAGGCCCGCTCGCCGTCGGCGACCAACTCCAGCTCGAGGATCAGCGGTCCGGCCACCGCGTGGACCATGTGCTCGATGGTCCCGACCCGGGCCACGCCGTCCGCCTCCACATCCCCCTGCCACGACCACTCGGCCTGGCCCCCTCCGGACTCCTCACCCCAGCGGAACCGCGCCGTGACTGTTCCGCCCACCATGGGCTGGCGCCGGTCGGAGACCACGTGGATGTCGATGGTGAGGTCTTCGCCGGGGTACACCTCCGGCGGCAACCGGTCGGCGACCACCAGCACCGGACGGCAGGCCGCCACCAACGCGTCCCAGGCGGGCTTGGGCGATCGCCGGTGGTCGAGCAGCGCCATGGAGATCGCCGGGGCGCTGTCGCCCAGGTAGTGCACCGAGAAGCCGCCGGTGGGCCGGTACTTGAGCCGCCGCAGGGTCTCGACGTGGTGCTTCACCACCTCGGCCTGGTAGTGCTGGCCGGCGTCGCGCCACGCCTCGTAGGTCGAGGGTGGCCGGCCCTCGGCGTCGCCGAGGTGGGCGTCGAGGAGCTCCCGTTTGAGTCCGTGGCGTTGGGCCAACCGATCCCAGTCGAGATCCGGCCAGGTCGCCGGGTCGGCCAGATCGTCGTGCAGGGGCAGGGCCTGGGCGCCGAAGGCGGCCACGAAGCGGACGAGGTTGGGCACCGTGCGGGCCAGCTCGGGCAGGTCGCGCTCGTCGCCGTAGTGCCAGCCCAGCCAGAGGTGGGTGGCGCTGCTGCCGGAGATGACCCCCGGGAGGACGCCGGCGTGGGGGAGCACAGGGCGCGATCGGTCGGCGTTGCGCAGCGCCCGTGACACCGCCCGATCGAGGATCGACTTGTTCCAGGTGGGAACGGCCTGCAGGGCGGTGTAGCGGGCCGCCAGCCGTCCTCGGGACAGCCCCCGGGGAACGGTGCCGGGCTCGACGTCGACGGCCACCGGCTCGTCGTGCCCGCACCAGAGGGCGATCGAGGGGTGGTGGCCGAGGAGGTCGACGGCCGCCTCGGCCTGGCGTGCGGCCTGCTTGCGGATGCCATGGGAGTAACCCCGACGCAGCGGCAGGTCCTGCCAGACCAAGACGCCCAGCTCGTCGGCGGCTTCGTAGAGCTCGGGTCGGCTGACGTGGGTGTGCAGGCGGACCAGGTCGAGTCCGGCCTCGCGGGCCAGCTCGATGTCGCGCCGCAACTCGCCCGGGGTGGCCTCGGCGATCGCGAGCCGGGTGGGGCGCAGGTTGGCTCCCTTGAGGAACAGCCGCTCGCCGTTGACCGACAGCGCCCACTGGTGCCACGAGACCGAGCGCAGGCCGATGCGGCGATGGAGCACGTGGCTGGTGCGCCCTCCGACCTCGACCACCACCTCGACGTCGACCAGGGGCTGGTCGCCCAGGGCATGGGGCCACCACAGCTTCGGGTCGGCGACGTTCACGGTCCATTCGACGAAGTTCGACCCCTCGGCCAGGGGCCGCTCCTCCACCGAGTCGACACCGCCGACGGTGGTGCGCAGCACCACCCCGCGGGCGGTGTCGGAGTCGAGCTCGGCCCGCAGGTCGACCCGGGCCCGCTCCTCGGTGGCGTCGCTGCACAGGACCCGCAGGCTCCGGGCCCGCACCGGCCCGGTGTGCTCGATGCGCACCGGGCGCCAGATGCCGCCGGGGTTCCAGTCGGGGTCGTAGCCCTCGCCGTCGCCGAAGGCTCCGAGCAGCGTCCGCTTGGCCGTCCGGTCCTGCTGGGGCGGGCAGCCCACCTCCACCGCCACCACGTGCTCGAGGCTCGCCCCGAGCTGGTCGGTCACCTCGAAGGTGTGGCGGACGAAGTAGCCCTCGGTGGCGCCCAGGTAGGCGCCGTCGAGCCAGGCGTCGCCCTGATAGAAGAGGCCGTCGAAGACCAGCCAGCTGCGGGTCCCGAGAGCCGGGCGGGGGGTCTCGAAGCGGTGCCGGTACAGCACGGGCCCGTCGACGTCGGCGAACGCCGGGTTCGAGCGCCAGTGCCCGGGCACCGCCAGCTGCTCCCAGCCGTCGTCGTGGTGGTCGAGGTCGGGGAACGTCCGTCGCAGGTCGTCGTCGGCCTCGGCCGCCCGCCAGGTCCCGGAGAGGTCGAGCGGCGGCCTGGGGTCCATCGGCGCCTCACGCTACCGGGGGGCCTCAGGGCGCTTCGGTGGTCTCGCTCCCGCCGAACTGCTCGGCTACCTCGGCGCCGCACTCTTCCTCGGTGTAGTCCGTGACCCGGTCCGATGCTTCCTGGTAGTCCGCGCTCTCCAGCTCGGCGGCCAAGGCCTCGAGCTCGCCCGCCAGAGACGAGTCCTCCCCCAGCGCCGTGCCGAGCTTGGTCGTGTCGTAGTCGTAGGTGGCGTAGAAGTCGTCCAGGTCGCCGATGATCGTGGACAGCAGCTCGAGATCGGCCACCACCGACCCCTCGGCCTCCTCGGTCAGCACCCCGAGGGCATCGTCGAGCTGCTCGAAGGCATCCCGGGTGGCGTCGGGCGAGTCGAAGACCTCCGACTCCTCGGCGAACAGGTCCGAGGTGCCGACTTCGACGATGGTGGCGCAAAAGTCGCTGTCGCCGGAGTCCCCACCCGACGCCGTGCTGTCGCCCCCCTCACCGTCGGATCCACACGCCGCGAGGGCCAGGACCAGACCGGCGACGAGGAGCAGGCCGAGGCCGGCCGGGCGCCGGGATCGGGCGGGGTTCTGGGGGTCGGACATCGGTACATCCTCCGGTCTCGGGCCCACTCGGGAGCGGGGGGCGGAGGGAGGGTAGAGGCAACCGACCCGGCGGAGCGGGGCTCTGGCTCCACGGGTAGGGTCGGCCCATGACGTCCCGTCCCGCCACCATCGGCCAGCTCCGCGACGCGGGGTGGGAGTCGGTCCCGGTCAAGGACGAGATCCGGCGCAACGCCATCGAGCACATCCGGGCCGGCGAGCCGCTGTTCCCCGGGGTCCTGGGCTACGACGACACCGTCCTGCCGCAGCTCGAGAACGCCATCCTGGCCGGCCACGACGTGATCTTCCTGGGCGAGCGGGGCCAGGCCAAGACCCGCATGATCCGCAGCCTGGTGAGCCTGCTCGACGAGTGGCTGCCGGTGGTGGCCGGCTCCGAGATCAACGACGACCCCTTCCAGCCGGTGTCGGCCCATGCCCGGCGCCTGGTCGCCGAGCACGGCGAGGACACCGCCATCGAGTGGGTGCATCGCGACACCCGATTCGGCGAGAAGCTCGCCACTCCCGACACCTCCATCGCCGACCTGATCGGCGAGGTCGATCCGATCAAGGTGGCCGAGGGTCGCTACCTGTCCGACGAGCTGACGCTCCACTACGGCCTCGTGCCCCGGACCAACCGGGGCATCTTCGCCATCAACGAGCTCCCCGACCTGGCCGAGCGGATCCAGGTCGGCCTGCTGAACGTGCTCGAGGAACGCGACGTCCAGATCCGGGGCTACAAGGTCCGCCTCCCCCTCGACGTCCTGCTGGTGGCCTCGGCCAACCCGGAGGACTACACCAACCGGGGCCGCATCATCACCCCGCTCAAGGACCGCTTCGGTTCCCAGATCCGCACCCACTATCCCGCCGACGTCGCCACCGAGGTCGAAATCGTCGGTCAGGAGGCGACCGGCCGGGGTGGGTCGGGGCTGCGGGTGGAGGTGCCGGCGTTCATGGCCGAGGTGGTCGTGACCATCTCGCATCTGGCCCGCCAGAGCCCCCAGGTGAACCAGCGATCGGGGGTGTCGGTCCGCCTCGGGGTGTCCAACCTGGAGGTGCTGGTGGCCAACGCCACCCGGCGGGCTCTGCACCTGGGCGAGACCGAGGTCGTCCCTCGCGTCTGCGACCTCGACGCCCTGGTGTCCTCCACCATGGGCAAGATCGAGCTCGACACCCTCGAGGAGGGGCGCGACGAGCAGATTGTGGAGAACCTGGTCAAGGGGGCGGTGTTGGCGGTCTTTCGCCAGCGGGTCCCGACCGAGGAGCTCACCGCGGTGGTCGAGGCCTTCGACGGGGGCCGGGTTGTCCACACCGGCGACGACCTGTCGAGCGCCGACTACGTCGCCCTGGTCTCGGAGGTGCCGGCCCTGCGGACATCGGTGACGGCGCTGATCGGCGAGGACGAGAGCCCGGCGGCGGTAGCCAGCGCGGTCGAGTTCGTGCTCGAGGGTCTGCACCTGGCCAAGCGGCTCAACAAGGACGAGGCCGGCGGGCGGTCGACCTTCCGGGGGAAGTGACCGGCGCCGCCGAGGAGGCCCGGGCACTCGTCGAGCGGCTGGCCGACATCCTCGGCCGGGCCGCCTACGACGAGCTCGGTCAGGTCATCGCCCCCGACTACGTGCAGCACCAACCGGGGGTGCCCCAGGGCCTGGCCGGAGTGGTCGCCTTCTTCGAGGCCTCTGCCGGTGCCTTCGCCGACGTTCGCAGCTGGACCGAGCACGTGGTGGCGGACGACGCCGGCAACGTGGCCGGGTGGATGTGCATGGAGGGGACCCACGTCGGTCCGTTCATGGGGGTCGAGGCCACCGGTCGGCGCATCACCCTGCGCACCGCCGACTGGTTCCGGGTCGAGGGCGGCCGGTTGGTGGAGCACTGGGCGTTCTGGGATCCGACGGACTACCTGGCCCAGATGGGAGCACTCCCGGCCGATCTCCCCCTCCCCGCCTCTCCAGGGGGCTGACCTCGGTGTTCCCGGCGCCGAGCGGCCTATGCTCGGCGCTGTGAGCGCCTCCACCCACGAGGGGCGGCGCGCCGGGGGGACGGCCCAGAGGATCGGGATCCTCGTCGTCGCCTACAACGCGGCGTCGACCCTCCACACCGTCCTCGACCGGATCCCGCCCGACTTCCGGTCCCGTATCTCCGACGTGCTGGTCCGCGACGACGCCAGCACCGACGCCACCTACCTGGTCGGGCTCGGTTACCAGTCGCAGTCCGACCTGCCCATCACCTTGGTGCGCCACAGCCAGAACATGGGCTACGGGGGCAACCAGAAGGCGGGCTACCGCTGGTGCATCGAGCACGACCTCGACATCGTGGTCCTGCTCCACGGCGATGGCCAGTACGCCCCCGAGCTGCTCCCGGCCATGGTGGCGCCGCTGGAGCGGGGCGAGTGCGACGCCGTGTTCGGATCCCGGATGCTGACCGAGGGCGCCGCCCGCCGGGGCGGCATGCCGCTCTACAAGTACGCCGGCAACCGGATCCTGACCACGGTCGAGAACGCGCTGGCGGGCATGGATCTGTCGGAGTGGCACAGCGGGTACCGGGCCTACTCGGTCGAGGCGCTGGCCGACATCCCTTTCGAGACCAACAGCGACGGCTTCGACTTCGACTCCGAGGTCATCATCCAGCTCCACGAGGCGGGCAAGCGGATCGTGGAGATCCCCATCCCGACCTACTACGGCGACGAGATCTGCCACGTCAACGGGCTCGGCTACGCCCGCGACGTGGTCACCGACGTGGCCCGTTACCGGCTCCACAAGATGGGCTTCGGCACCGGCGAGCTGGCCTTCAACTCGCAGGACTACGAGCTGAAGGAGGGCGAGACCTCCTCCCACAGCCAGCTCCTGTCGTGGTTCCGGGGACGCCCGGCGGGCAAGGTCCTCGACCTCGGCTGCGCCGACGGCAGCCTGGCCTCGCTGGTCCGCCAGGCCGGCCACGAGGTGGTGGGGGTGGACACCCACAAGAGCGACGCCGTGCTGTCCCGGGTCGACACCTTCATCGAGGCCGACCTCGATCGGCCCCTGCCGGCGGAGGTCGACGACGACTTCGACGTGGTGCTGTGTGCCGACGTCCTCGAGCACCTGCGCCAACCCGAGCAGCTCCTGGCCGAGGCCCGGGAGCGGCTGGCTCCGGGGGGCGTGGTCATGGTGAGCGTGCCCAACTTCGGGCACTGGTACCCCCGAGCCCGGGTCCTGGTGGGGCGGTTCGACTACGACCGCCGGGGCATCCTCGATGCCGACCACGTCCGTTTCTTCACCCGGGCGTCCTTCGAGCGACTGGTCGCCCGCTCCGGCTTTCGGGTCCGGCGCCGGTCGATCACCGGCATCCCCTTCGAGGTGACCAAGCGAGGGGCCGACGGCGGCGACTCGGCACCGACCGCGGCCGATGGCGCCTCGTCCCGGGGCTTGGTGGCTCGGGTCGACTCGGCGCTGGCCAAAGCCTGGCCCACGCTGTTCGGCTACCAGCTCCTCTACGAGCTGGAGCCGGTCGAGGGCGCACCGGCCCACTGAGCCATCGGTGCCTCAGCCTTCCTCGGCCAGCAGGGAGCGGCAGAGCGAGGTGTCGTCGGCCCGTGGCCGCCACTCGCCGGGGAACGATCCGTCGTTGGCGGCCGGGCCGACCCTCGCCTCGGGACGGTCGTAGAAGTCGACGAGCAGCCGCTCGTCACCCCGCCACAGCTCGATCAACCCGAGGGCGGGGTCGGCGCTGAGCTCCAGCTCGTAGGTGGTCCCGGACGCCCACTCGACCACCGCGCCGACCAGGCCGACCCGGGGATCGTCGAGCACCGGGCGCAGGTGCTGCTCGTCGATCACCTCGAGCCGCAGCACCGTGCGGTCGTTGGGGGTCGATCCGTCGGCTTCGAGCAGGTCGACCGAGTCCCCCGGAGCCAGCCCGTCGAGGCGCACCTCGACCCGGAAGAAGCCGGTCGCGGCCGTGCCCTCGACCCGCCGCCAGTTGGTGGGCTTCACATCGGCCAGGGCGGTGCCGTCCGACCAGTACAGCGAGTCGCAGTCACCGGTCACGAACAGATCGCCCGCACCTCCGACCTTCGGGAGCCGGGTCCCCCGGCGGACGCTTTCGGCCAGGGAGTCGAAGGTCCGGGCGTCGACCGCTTCGCCGAGGGCCAGCCAGGTCCGCAGCCGGGCCGGGGATCCGGTGGTGTGCCGGTTGGTGGCCCCGATGGCCCCGTTGGCCAGGACCGCGAACAGGGTCAGGAGGCCGAGGGTGACGACCGCACCCCGGCGCCGGCCCCCCCTCGTCGCCCGGTGGGGGTGGTCCAGTCGGTGCCAGGTGACCGCCGCCCCGGCCGCACCGAGAAGGGCGAGGGTGGGGAACAGGTCGGCCAGGTACCGGTTGCCCAGGTAGCCGATGGTGAGTATCCCGGCGACCCCCAGTGAGGTGGCGACGACCACCGGGCCGACCGTTCCCAGGAGTCGGTCCGGTCGTCGGAACCGGCGACCCAGGGCGACGGCACCCACCAGCCCCAGCGCCGTCCACCCCGGGTACGACACCGGCATGCTCGAGGTGCGGTTGCGCTCGTCGAAGACCAGGTCGCCCACCAGGGTGGGGAGCCGGTCGGGGATCTCGAAGAACGGGAAGGTGGCGCGGAACCCGATCCCGTCGGGTCGCAGGTACTGCAGGGCGGTGGTGGGTACGAAGGCCAACCGGAAGTAGCGGCCGTCGTTGGCGGCCAGCATCGCCTGGCGTCGCTGGTCCTGTTCGGTGAACACCTGGGCTTCGATGGGGATGCCGAAGGGCGTGTGGAACTTGGCCAGGTTGACGCCCACGCCGGCGCCGAGGGCCACGACGGTGGCCAGGACGGCCCCGGCCGCCAGGGCGCCGGCGCCCCGAGGGGCCGCCGACCGGCTGCGCCACCAGCGCCGCACGAGGACGATCGCCACCACCCCGACCGCGGCGGTGGCACCCAGGCCGACGGACGAGCGGGTGAGGGTGGTGGCGGTGGCCAGCAGGCCGGCGACGACCACTCGCCGGCGGGTCGGGGCATCGACCAGGCCCACCGCCCCCCAGGCCGAGGCGACGCCCAGGGCCATGCCCCAGAGCTCGGCCTCGTGGTACACGATCGGCCGGCCGCTCAGGAAGAGGACCACCGAGCCGCCCAGCAGTCCGGCCACCAGCAGGCCGGCACTGGCAGCCTCGGCCCGCGACACGGGCTCGTCGCCCCGCACCACGCCGCGCACCCGCCACAGCAGGGCGCTGGTGGCCCAGCCCAGAACGGCCCAGGCGGCCAGCATCGACGGTCCCGTGAGCTGCCCGTCGAGGGACTCGTCGGCCAGCGCCACCAGCGGCATGCGGGCCACCGCAGGGAGCGGCCCGAAGTAGAGGTAGGTCCGCCCGTCGATCACGAAGCCCTCGAACTTCAGCGAGTCCTCGGGCACCGCCAGGTCGCCGTCGAGCAGGGCGCGGGCCTGGATCTCGTAGAAGTTCCCGAAGGCGTCGGCCCGGGTGACGCCCCCACCGCCGAGCACCAGGGTCAGCTCGATCGCAGCCGCCACCGCCACCCCGGCCAGGCAGGCCCGGCGGAACCGTCGCCGGCCGGTTCGGTCGCCTCCCGGCGCCTCGCCGTTCGGCCCCTCGGTCGCCATGTCGGCGGCACCGTAGCCCCGCGCGGGACGCCAGCCGACGTGGTCCCTAGGCTCGGCCCATGGCCTTCGAGCGCTTCACCCGTCGCAAGGTCCAGCACAACCGCTGGTCGTACTCGGCCTGGGACGGGACCCAGACCGGATTCGAGTTCGACGCCGACCAGATCCTCGACCAGCTGACCGACGATCTGCTCTACCACGGCGATCTCAACGCGGCCCTGCGCCGCCTCCTGCAGCAGGGCTTCGAGGACCGCAACGGTGAGCGGGTCCAAGGCATGCGCGAGCTGCTCGAGCGGCTGCGCCAGCAGCGCCGGGAGCGGCTGGAGAACAGCGACCTGGGCGGCGTCTACGAGGACATCGCCGAGCGCCTCCGCAACGTGGTCGACACCGAGCGGGCCGGGATCGACCAGTACGAGCAGACCGCCCGCACTTCGGGTGACCAGCGCCGGTCGGAGGTGGCCGAGTCGGCGGCCCTCGACAAGCGGATGCAGCTCGACCTCCTGCCTCCCGACCTGGCTGGCCAGGTGCGGGAGCTGTCGTCCTACGAGTTCACCTCTCCCGAGGCCCACCAGCAGTTCCAGGAGCTGCTCGACGAGCTGCGGTCCGAGGTGGCGAACTCGTATTTCAACCAAATGTCCGGGGCGATGCAGGAGACCTCGCCCGAGGACATGGCCCGCATGAAGGACATGCTGGCCGAGCTCAATCGCATGCTCGACCAGCGCAACCGGGGCGAGGAGCCCGACTTCGACGGGTTCATGGAGCGCTATGGCGACTTCTTCCCCGAGAACCCTCGCGACCTCGACGAGCTGCTCGAGATCATGGCCCGGCGTATGGCGGCCATGCAGGCGATGCTCAACTCGATGACCCCCGAGCAGCGCGAGCAGCTCCGGGGCCTGGCCGAGCAGCTGCTGGAGGACATGGACCTGCGCTGGCAGGCCGAGCAGCTGGCGTCGAACCTCCAGGCCATGTTCCCGGATGCCGGCTGGCAGCAGCGCTACGACTTCCAGGGCGGTGACCCGCTGTCGTGGGGACAGGGTGCCGAGATGCTCCGTGACCTCGGCGACATGGACCAGCTCGAGCAGATGCTCCAGGGTCAATCGAACCCCGGGGCGCTGGCCGAGGTCGACCTCGAGCGAGCCCGCCAGCTGTTGGGCGACGAGTCGGCCGAGTCGCTCGAGCGTCTGGCCGAGGTGCAGCAGCGACTACTCGACGCCGGGCTGGTCGAGCAGAAGGGCGGACGGCTCGAGCTCACCCCTCGGGGCATCCGCCAGATCGGCAACAACGCCTTGGCCCAGCTGTTCGACAAGCTGCGCAAGGACTCCCTCGGCCGCCACGAGGTGCAGCGCAGCGGGGTGGGCCACGAGCGGGCCTTCGAGTCGAAGCCCTACGAGTTCGGCGATCCCTTCAACCTCGACATCCACCGCACGATCCGTAACGCCCTCGGCCGGGCCGGGGCCGGGACGCCCGTGCAGCTGCTCCCCGAGGACTTCGAGGTCGAGCGCACCGAGCTGGTGACCCGGGCCAGCACCGTGCTCATGCTCGACGTCTCGATGTCGATGCCGATGCGGGACAACTTCCTGGCCGCCAAGAAGGTGGCCATGGCGCTCCACGCGCTGATCTCGAGTCAGTACCCCCGGGACTACATGGGGGTGGTGACGTTCTCCAAGATCGCCCGGGAGATCAAGCCCGAGCAGCTGCCCGAGGTCAGCTGGGACTTCGACTTCGGGACCAACATGCAGCACGGGCTGCTGCTGGCCCGACGGATGCTCAACAAGCAGTCCGGCACCAAGCAGATCATCATGATCACCGACGGCGAGCCGACGGCTCACCTCGAAGTGGGGATGAGCGAGCCGTTCTTCAGCTACCCGCCGGTGCGCGAGACCGTCGACGCCACCCTGCGCGAGGTCAACCGTTGCACCCGCGACGGCATCCGCATCAACACCTTCATGCTCGACGCCAGCGCCTACCTGCGCGACTTCGTCTCGAAGATCACCCAGCTCAACCGGGGCCGGGCCTTCTTCACCACCCCCGAGACCCTCGGTGACTACGTCCTGGTCGACTTCCTCGAGCAGCGCAAGGCACAGCGCCTCGGTCGCCGAGGCGCCTAGGGGTACAGCGCCTCGGTCGCCGAGGCGCCTAGAAGTACAGCGCCTCGGTCGCCAAGGCGCCGGAGGCGGCGGAATCTTCCCCTTGCGCTCCAGCGTGCCGGGCACGAAGATGACAGGACTGTAATTACACGGTGCGCCGACTGACGGTGAGTGGGCGGAGCGAGCCCCGCTCGGTGCGCACGAGGAGGGAAACGACCCGCATGGCCGACCACCCACAATCCGAAGCCGTCGCCGGCGTGCCGATGCTCGAGGGCGAGCCCCAGGGCTGGTACGCCCAGGCCAACTGCCTCGGCGTCGACCCTGATCTGTTCTTCCCCGAACGGGGAGCCTCGACCCGGGAGGCCAAGGAGGTGTGCCGAGGGTGCGTCGTCAAGGACGACTGCCTCGAGTTCGCCTTGGCCAACGGCGAGAAGTTCGGCATCTGGGGGGGAATGAGCGAGCGGGAGCGCCGCCGGGTGCGTCGCTCCCGGGCCCTGGCCCGCCGTCAGTCCGACGGAGGGGTCGCTTCCGCCTGAGCGGCGGCCCAACGGGCCAGTCGGGCCTCGATGGTCCGATCGGCTTCGAGATCGAGGACCGTCCACCTCCGGGCGTCGATGCCCTCCAGCACGGCTGCGGGCACCAGCCCGACCAGCTCGGCCCGGGCCACCGTGGCCGCGGCGGCCACCTGGTCGTGGACCTGGGCCGGACCGACCGCGGTCGGGTCGATCAGGTTGCACGACACCTGGACCTGGTCGCCCACGGCCAAGCCGAGGGCCCGAACCGAGGGCGATCGCAGCGAGCGAGCGATGGCGCGGGCCCGGTCGAGGTCGGGCTCGGCCAGCCACAGGTTGTAGGCCACCAGCACCGGTCGAGCACCGACCGCGCTGGCCCCGGCGGTCGGGTGCGGGGCGGGCGGCCCGGCGGCCGGTCCCAGGTCGTGGAAGGCGCGCCGGCGCAGCTCGGGCAGGCTCGGCCCGTCGGGGCCGTAGGTGAAGGCGGGCACGCCCAGCTCCGCCGCGATCCAGCGGGCGAAGCGATCCCGGGCCCCGGACGCCGCCTCGAGGCCGGCCGCCGGGTCGAGGGGGACGAAGGGCACGACGTCGACCACCCCCAGGCTGGGGTGCACGCCCCGGTAGCGGCGGTGGTCGATGGCGGCCACCGCCACCCGGGCCACCCGCCGGGGCGCGTCCTCGCCGACCAGGGTCAGGACCAGCCGCTGGTGGTCGCGGTCGGCGTGCAGGTCGAGCAGGTCGACCCCGGCCGCGGTGGTCAACCTCTCCACCAGGTCGCCCTCAGGTGGCGCGCTGATGTTCATCGGGCAGAGGAACGCCGGGCCTGGGCGCGCGTCGCCGCCGAGCCCGGGTACCCTGGGATCCATGCCGAGTGGATTCGAGCTTTTCGCCATTCTCGGGGTCGTCGTCCTCCTGTTCGGTTCGACCAAGCTCCCCAAGATGGCGCGTTCCATGGGCCAAGCCCAGCGGGAGTTCAAGCAGGGTCAGACCGAAGAGGCTGACGAGAAGCGGGACGAACAGCAGTCCTCCAGCTGATCACCGGGAACCTCCCGTCGCCTGACGACGTTCCATCATCGGTCCCCACGTGGGATGAAATCGCCCGGAGCCACGGGCGCTTCATCTACAACGTGGCGTACCGACTGACAGGGAACGATGCCGACGCGCAGGATCTGGTGCAGGACGTACTGCTCCGGGTGCGGCGTGGCCTCGCCACCTACCGCCCCGGGTCGTTGGAGGGATGGTTGAGCCGGATCACCACGAACGCTTTCCTCGACGATGTCCGCAAGCGCAAGCGGCATCCCGTCGACCCGTTGGGCGACGAGCCCGATCGTCTCGTCGCCCCGGCCGCCGAGGTCGAGGAGGTGCTGGCGTCGACCAGCCTCTCGGGCGAGGTGCAGTCGGCGCTGCTCGCCCTCCCCGGCGACTTCCGGGCCGCGGTCGTCCTCTGCGACGTAGTCGGGTTCTCCTACCAGGAGATCGCCGAGCAGCTCGACGTGCCGGTGGGCACCGTTCGCAGCCGCATCCACCGGGGTCGCCTGGCCCTGCGTGAGGCCCTGGGGTGACCGAGATGGCCGACTGGCAGCTGCCCTCCGGTGACGACCGGCTCTCGGGGTACCTCGACGGCGAGCTGCCCCTCGACGAGGCCACCGCGCTCGAGGGAGCGCTGGCGGTCCACGCCAACCTGGCCGACGAGCTCCGCCGGGCCCGCGAGGCGCGGGACGTGGTCCGGGCGCTGCCGGTGGTCGAGCCCCCGGCGGGGTTCCTCGAGCGGCTGCTCGACGGCGAGGCTCGGGTGGTCGCCGCGGTGGCACCGGCGCGCTGGCGACCGAGTCGCCGCCAGCTCCTGGTGGCCAACGCCCTGAGCGTGGCCGCCGCCATCATCGGCTTGGTCGTCGTGGGGGTGGGTGTGGGCCAGCACCCGGCGAGCACCGAGGTGGCCGGGGCCCTCGAGGCTCACGACTCGACCCGCAGCCAGCTCCACACCGACGGCGGGCTCGACCCGCTACGCCCCTACGGCGGCTCGGCCGACGGTGGTTGGGATCGCGATCCCCGCTCGACCGAGGAAATCGGGGCTCCCTACCTGGCCCCGCTCACCCTCGACGGCGGCTACGAGCTGGTGGCCGCCTACTCGGGATCGACCGGGCTGCACCTCTTCTACTCCGACGGCCGCTACGGGCTGTCGGTGTTCGAGCAGGTGGGCACGCTGAACTGGGACGGGTTGCCGGCCGACGGGGAGCGGATCGAGGTCGGCGACAAGATGGGGTGGCACTCGACCGACCCACGGGTCGACGGTCGGGTGGTGGTCTTCGCCGATGGCGATCTCGCGGTGCTGGTCGCCGGGGACGAGGCCGGCGACGCCGTCCTGGCCGCCGCCGCCTCGCTGCCGCCGGTGCCGGACCCGTCGCTGGTCGACCGGGCCCGCCGGCTCGCCGGCAGCGCCCTCGAG
This sequence comes from Actinomycetes bacterium, assembly GCA_031398745.1. Classification (GTDB taxonomy): domain Bacteria; phylum Actinomycetota; class Acidimicrobiia; order Acidimicrobiales; family CADCSY01; genus JANNNX01. Next base: position 24,846 of record JANNNX010000055.1, on the reverse strand, counting down.
CAGCTCAGCCCGATCGGGTGAGCGACCGGGCGTCGCTCAGCGGAAGCGCAGGCCCGAAGCCTCGAGCCGGCGACGCTTGATGATGCGCCGGCGCTCGCGCTCGGAGGCGCCGCCCCAGACGCCGTGGTCGATGCGCTCGCTGATGGCGTACTCGAGGCAGTCGACCTGCACCGGGCAGGTGGCGCAGATGCGCCGGGCCTGGTCGACGCCGACGCCGTCGCTGGGGAAGAAGCGCTCAGGAGGCTCGGTGGCGCAGGCGGCCGTCACCATCCAATCGGTGTCGGCCACCGACAGTCGGTCGAGGTCGTCGTCATGCACCGGGGGTCTCCTCCCTGCGGGGTCTGCACCTTCTACGGAGCCGGCGCCGAAATGGTTCCCGGGAACCGCGTGTTCGATGGCGGCGTTGAAGCCCGAGACGGCTCGCGACGATGCGAGCCCCGACGATCCGAGGTAGTCGAATGGACACCGACCAGCGCGATCCGGGCCTCTCGCCCGTCGGCGCACCGCCCGAGGACGCCACCCTGGTCGTGTCCGGCGACACCGGCGGCTTCGCCTCCCCAAGCAGCGGGTACTCCCCGCCCCCGCCCCCGCCGCCGCTGGTGACCGACGAGCCGGTGGTCCCGCCGCCGGTGGTCCCGCCCGTCGACCGCTCGGGTTCGAGCGGCGGGCGGGGTGGATGGCGATCGGCCCTCATCGGTGGCGTGGTGGGAGCGGTGGTGGCCTCGCTGGTGGCCGGCGGCATCGTGGCCGCCACCGACGACGACGGCGGCAGCACCACCCGGGTGGTGACCACGTCGGGCCCGAGCCGGACCCTCGATGGGGAGGAGCTCGACGTGGCCGGCGTGCTCGAGAAGGTCAACCCGGCGGTGGTCTCGATTCACACCACCGTGACCCAGGAGAACTTCGGGCCCTTCGGCGGGAGCCAGTCCGGCGAGTCCTCCGGCTCAGGCGTGATCATCGAGTCGAGCGGGGTGGTGCTGACCAACGCCCACGTGGTCGACGGGGCCACCGCCATCGAGGTCGACCTGGCCGACGGGACCACCGCCGAGGCCACCGTGATCGGCAGCCTGGGCGATGAGGACGTCGCCCTGCTCCAGCTCGATGGGGTCAACGACCTGCCGGTCGCCGAGCTCGGCGACTCCGACTCGCTCCAGGTCGGCGACGACGTGGTGGCCATCGGCAACGCCCTCAACCTGGGTGCCACCCCGACGGTCACGACCGGCATCGTCTCGGCCCTGCAGCGGGAGATCTCGGTCGAGGGCGTCCAGTTCACCGGTTTGATCCAGACCTCGGCGCCGATCAACCAGGGCAACTCCGGCGGCCCGCTGGTGGACGCGGTCGGCAAGGTGGTGGGCATCAACTCGGCCTTGGCCTCCGATAGCCAGAACGTGGGCTTCGCGCTCGCCATCAACGACGTGAAGACCTCCATCGACGCGATCCAGAGCGGCGAGACCGACTCGACCACCGGCTCGGACGGCTCCGGCTCCCAGGCGACCAACCGGGCGGTCCTCGGTGTGTCGGTCCGGGACGGCGACACCGGTGCGCTGGTGGCCTCGGTCACCGCCGACGGACCGGCCGCCAGTGCCGGGATCGAGGCCGGCGACGAGATCACCGAGGTCGACGGGGAGACGATCCAGAGCGCGGACGACCTGGTGGCGGCGCTCGCCGACCTCGAGCCGGGCGACGAGGTCTCCGTCACCTACCTCCGGGACGGCAGCTCGGCGACGGTCAGCGTCGAGTTGGGAGCCAACACCTGAGCCTCCGGTAGCCTCGTCGGGCCCATCCCTGGTGGTGGGCCCGACGAGGACCGGACGAGGAGCCCATGTCCCAGCAGAGCACTGCGACCGATCAGCCGCCCCAGGGCCATGTCCGGGTGGTGTACCTCGGCCCGGTCGCGCCGCACTGGGAGATCCAGTCCGACTTCGGCGATCCCCGGGCGGTGGAGGACTTCCGCCAGCGCATCGGCGCTCGACTTCTCCTACTGCCTCCGCACGACCCGCAGTTCCGGCGCAACCGTGAGCGCATCGTGCGCGACGCCGAGCGGGAGAACTATCTGCTCCAGTGGGATCTCGGCCTTCCTGACGACGAGACCCCGTCCGACCCCGGGTACCGAAGGTGAACGCGGCCTGACGCCTGTCCGACGACCGGACCGGGCCGAGGACGCCGCCTCCGGGTCGGTCGGTAAGGTTGTCCCATGTCGGCCCCTGTCGAGGCCTTGACCTCGACCGTCCCGGACGCCGCGCCTCCGGCGAGCGTCGAACCTCTCGGCCCTCGGCTGATCAACCGCGAGCTGTCCTGGCTCGACTTCAACGCCCGGGTCCTGGCGCTGGCCGCTTCACCCCGGGTGCCCCTGCTGGAGCGGGCCAAGTTCCTCGCCATCTTCAGCCAGAACCTCGACGAGTTCTTCCAGGTCCGGGTGGCCGGACTGGAGGACCAGGTTGCCGCCGGGGTCCACGCCCCGAGCGACGACGGGAGCAAGCCGGCCGAGCAGCTGGCCGCGATCCGGGCTCGGGTCGATGACCTGGTCTCCCGGCAGTCGTCGATCTTCCTGGACGACGTGGCCCGGGCGCTGGCCGATGTCGGTATCCGCCTGTCGGACTGGGACGAGCTCGATGACGACGACCGCAGCTACCTGGTCGAGGTCTTCGAGCAGCGGATCTTCCCGGTGCTCACGCCCCTGGCCGTCGATCCCAGCCACCCGTTCCCGTACATCTCGAGCCTGTCGCTGAACCTGGCCGTGCTGGTGCGCCACCCCGACACCGGCGAGCGGCGCTTCGCCCGGGTCAAGGTGCCCGACATCCTCCCCCGCTTCGTGGTCATGCCCGACGGGGAGCGCTTCGTGCCCCTCGAGCAGGTCATCGCCGAGCACCTCGACACGCTCTTTCCGGGGATGGTCATCGAGTCGCACCACCCCTTCCGGGTCACCCGCAACGCCGACCTCACCCTCGAGGAGGAGGAGGCCGACGACCTGCTGGCGGCGGTGGAGATGGAGCTCCGGCGCCGGCGGTTCGGCCAAGCCGTGCGCCTCGAGGTGGGCGAGGGGATCGAACCCGACCTCCTCGGACTGCTCACCCGTGAGCTCCTGCTCGACGACGGCCAGGTCTACGTCGTGCGGGGTCCGCTCGACCTCGGGGGCCTGTGGGCGGTGTGGGGTCTGGCTCGGCCCGAGCTCAAGGACGACGTGTTCTCGTCGGTCCGGCCCCCGGCGTTGGCGCGCAGCGACGACGAGGACGTCGACGTCTTCGCCCGCATCCGGGCCGGCGACATCCTCGTGCACAGCCCGTACGAGTCGTTCTCCCGGTCGGTGGTGGCCTTCATCCGCCAGGCGGCCTCGGACCCCCGGGTGCTGGCCATCAAGCAGACCCTCTACCGCACGTCGGCCGACAGCTCGATCGTGGCCGCCCTGATCAGCGCGGCCGAGCAGGGCAAGCAGGTCGTGGCCCTGGTCGAGGTCAAAGCCCGCTTCGACGAGCAGGCCAACGTGGCCTGGGCCCGAGCCCTGGAGCGGGCCGGGGTGCACGTGGTCTACGGCCTGGTGGGGCTCAAGACCCACAGCAAGATCGCCCTGGTGGTGCGGGAGGAGGACGACGGCATTCGCCGCTATTGCCACATCGGTACCGGCAACTACAACGAGCGGACGGCGCGGCTCTACGAGGACATCGGCCTGCTGACCTGCGCCCCCGAGATCGGCGCCGATCTCACCCAGCTGTTCAACTTCCTCACCGGCTACGGCCGACAGGTGCGGCTGCGGACGCTCCTGGTCGCCCCCGGACGACTGCGACCACGCCTGGTCGAGCTGATCGCCGGCGAGGCCGCGGCCGGCACCGACGGCCGCATCGTCATGAAGATGAACAGCCTGGTCGACAAGGAGATGATCGAGGCGCTCTACGCGGCGTCGGCGGCTGGTGTCGAGATCGACCTCATCGTGCGCGGCATCTGCTGCCTTCGACCCGGCGTCCCCGGGCTCAGCGAGCGGATCCGGGTGCGCTCGATCGTGGGTCGGTTCCTCGAGCACTCTCGGATCCTGTACTTCGGCAACGGCAAGGGACCCGGCGAGCACGCCTACTTCATCGGGTCGGCCGACCTCATGCCCCGCAACCTCGATCGCCGGGTCGAGGCCACCATCGCGGTCGACGACCCTCGCCTCCAGGCCCGACTCCAGGAGATCGTCGACCTGAGCCTGGCCGACGACGAGCTGTCGTGGACGCTCGGCCCCGATGCCACCTGGCGCAAGGTCCCGGTGCGGGACGGCGTCAACGCCCAGGAGTCGCTCCGCCAGGCCGCGGTTGCTCGCCTGGCCCGGCTGTCGCGGCCCGTGGTCGCCAGCGGACCGCGCTGAGGGGCCCGGCATGGGCGACCCACAGCGCGAGGTGACCGGGGCCGAGACCCTGGCCGGCGCGCTGCGCGACTCGGTGCAGCGCGTCTTCGACTACGAGCCCGGGGTGCGCCTGGGCGAGGACGACGAGGCGGTCCACCAGATGCGGGTCGGCACCCGCCGGATCCGCTCCGACCTCCGGGTGTTCGAGCGCCTCTTCGAGCGCGAGTGGGCCCGGACCCTGCGCCGCCAGGTGCGCCCGATCGCCGATGCCCTGGGGGCGGTCCGCGATCGCGACGTGCTCGGCCAGCGGCTGCGGCGCCAGCTCGGGGCGCTGGGCGCGGAGGCCTCGGTCGGTGGTGACGAGATCCTGGCCGGGCTGGCGCGGGAGCGGGATGCGGCTCGCACCATCTTGGTGGCCATGCTCGACGAGCCTGCGCAGCGGTTGCGGGTCGCCTGTCTGCAGGAGGCCGCCACCGAGCCCCGCATGGCGGCGAAGGCCGGTCGTCCGGCGGCCGAGGTCTTGCCGCCGCGGGTGCGGGCCACCTGGCGGGAGCTCGAGCAGCTGGTGACCGCCAGTGGTCGCCAGCCACCTCCCGAGGAGCTCCACCAGATCCGGGTGGCGGCCAAGCGAGCCCGCTACGCCGCGGAACTGGCCGCCCGTTCCCTGGGCGAGGGGCCGGCCCGCTTCGCCCGGGCGATGGCCAAGGTCCAGGACGTGCTCGGCGAGCACCAAGACGCGGTGGTGACCGAGGCCTGGCTGCGCCAGGTCGGGGTGAACACCCCGCCGGCCATCGCCACCACGGTCGACGCCCTGGTCGCCATCGAGCGCGACCTGGCCGGCGCCCGACGGTCCGAGTGGCGCTCGGTGTGGGAGGAGGCCGCCGACCGCGACCTGCGGTCGTGGCTCCGGCGGTGAAGGTCATCCGGGCCGCCGGCGGGCTGGTCTGGCGCCCGGCCGCAGAGGGGCTGGAGGTGCTGCTCGTCCACCGCCCCCGCTACGACGACTGGTCGCTCCCCAAGGGGAAGCGCCACCGAGGCGAGCGCGACGAGGACTGCGCCCTGAGGGAGGTCGAGGAGGAGACCGGCCTGCGCTGCCGGCTGGCCTCCGAGCTGCCGACCGTCCGCTACCTCGTGGGGCTCGCCCCCAAGGTGGTCCGCTTCTGGGCCATGACCGCGGTGTCCGGCGAGGCCGTCGGCGACGGCCAGGAGGTCGACGTCGTGCGCTGGCTGCCGGCTGGGTCGGCCCGCGACACGCTCGACCGTCGGGGTGAGCGTCGGGTTCTCGACGCCTTCCTGGCGGCCGGAACGAAGTGAACGTTCGGCGGACGTTCATCCCAGGTTCACCAGTGGTCCCGGGCCGGGACATCGGGCCTCCCTACGGTCATCTCCAGGCATGCTCCCCGACACGTCAACCGCCGATGGCACCGGGTCCCGTCGGCCGGCATCCTGGTCATCGGCGATATCCGCCGTCTGCGCTGCCGCGGCCACGAGGTTCGGCCCAGCACGACCGGGAATGAGGTGATCGTGGTGCCGATCGAGATCCGCAAGGCGTTCCACGAAGAGCTCGAGGGGGTCCGCGACGACATCGTGCGGTTGGGCGCGATGGTCGCCGAGGCTCTGGCCCAGGCCACCGAGGCGCTGCTGGCCGGTGACCTGCAGCAGGCCCAGGCGATCATCGACGCCGACGACGTGATCGACTCGGCCGCCATCGGTCTCGAGGAGCGGTGCTACCAGCTCCTGGTCCTCCAGCAGCCGGTGGCCAGCGACCTGCGGGCGCTGGTGGCCGCGCTGCGGATGATCGCCGAGATCGAGCGGTCGGGCGACCTGGTGGTGAACATCATGAAGGGCGCCCGGCGGATGTACGGCGTGACCTTCGACCCGACCCTGCGGGGGCTGATCGAGCGACTGTCGAACGAGGTGCATCGCCTGTTCCGCCTGGCCCTGGACGCCTACATCGATCGCAACGTGGGGCTGGCGGCCGCTCTCGATGACATGGACGACACCGTCGACCGCCTCCATGCCGACTACATCCAGGCCGTGCTCGAGACCTACGAGAGCCGCACCATGGGCCTCCAACCCGCAGTCCAGCTGTCGCTGGTGGGTCGCTACTACGAGCGAATCGCGGACCATGCGGTGAACATCGGCGAGCGTGTCCGGTTCATCGTGACCGGAGCGATTGGCGACCTCGGCGCCCTCGATGACCTCGATAAGGAGACTCGGTGATCGTCGTCGCGCTGTTGGGAACGGCGCTGGCCGGGGCGCTGGTCGGCGCCGTGCTCACCGAGCGAGCCGCCGAGCGGCGCCGGCGGCGTGTGGCCCGGGTCGCCGAGCGGGAGGTCGCCGACACCCTCGGTCGGGAGCACGAGGCGCAGGCCGAGCGCGAGCGCCTGGTGGCGGCCCTCGACGTACTCCCGGTGGGCGTGGTCGTGTGGGACAGCGACGGCCGAGAGGTCTACCGGAACCGGGCTGCCGTCCCCCTCGCGTCGGCCCGCCACGCCGAGGCGCTCATCGACGGTGCCGTGCGCGACGAGCTCGGCCGGGTGGTGCGAGGGGATACCGGTACGACCCGCGAGCTCGACCTGTTCGGCCCCCCCCGCCGGCGCTTGGTGCTGGTCACGCACCCCCTCGGGACCGGCGGGGCGGTGGCGGTGCTGGAGGACGTTTCCGAGCAGCGCCGGCTCGAAGAGGTGCGCCGCGACTTCGTCGCCAATCTGTCCCACGAGCTGAAGACGCCGATCGGCGCGCTCTCGGTGCTGGCCGACGCGATCGCCTCGGAGGCCGACATGTCGACCGCTCGACCGCTGGCCGAGCGCATGACCGACGAGGCCTTCCGGGTCGCCCACATCATCGACGACCTGCTCGACCTGTCCCGGATCGAGGCCGGGGCCGCCCCCGCCTCGGCCCCGGTGCCCGTCGGCCTGGTGGTGGGGGAGGCGGTCGACCGGGTGCGGCCGCTGGCCTCGCAGCGTTCGATCGTCCTCGAGGTCATCGAGGTCAGCGGCCCGCGCACGGTCGTCGGCGATCGGCGCCAGCTCGCCTCCGCGGTCGGCAATTTGCTGGAGAACGCCTGCAAGTACAGCGAGGTCGACTCGACGGTCGAGGTCCACGTCCGGGCGGTCGACGGCTGCGTCGAGATCGAGGTCCGCGACCACGGGATCGGCATCCCCGCTCGCGACATCGAGCGGGTCTTCGAGCGCTTCTACCGGGTCGACCGGGCCCGGAGCCGGGAGACCGGCGGGACCGGTCTGGGCCTCTCGATCGTTCGCCACGTCGCCACCAACCACGGCGGCGACGTCAGTGTGGAATCCCAGGAGGGAGAGGGCTCGGTGTTCACCCTGCGATTGCCCGAGGCCACTGACGACGACGGGACGGCACCCCCCTCCCGGGTCGCGGCGCCGGCCACTGCCGGGACGAGCCGGTGACCGCCGAGCGCCGGCCCACGGTCCTGGTGGTGGAGGACGAGGAGTCTTTCGTCGACGCGCTGGTCGTCGGGCTCCAGCGGGAGGGGTTCGCGGTGCGGGTCGCCCGGGACGGTGCCGAGGCCCTCGACCTGTTCGACGTGGTCGACCCCGACCTGGTCCTGCTCGACGTGATGCTGCCCAAACTGTCGGGCATGGACGTGTGCCGGGAGCTGCGGGGCCGCTCGGAGGTGCCGATCATCATGGTGACGGCCAAGGGCTCCGAGATCGACACCGTCGTCGGTCTCGAGCTGGGAGCCGACGACTACGTCACCAAGCCCTACCGCCTGCGCGAGCTGGTGGCCCGCATGCGCGCCGTGCTGCGCCGGACCCCGGTGGGCGAGCGGCCCACCTTCGACGTGCACGACGAGGTGCTCGAGGTCGGCGACGTCCGGCTCGACGCGGCCCGCCACGAGGTCGTCATCCGCGGGACGCTGATCAGCCTGCCGCTCAAGGAGTTCGAGCTGCTCGAGCTGCTGCTGGCCAACGCCGGTCGGGTGCTGTCGCGCGACACGCTCATCTCCAGCGTGTGGGGGGCCGACTACGTCGGCGACACCAAGACCCTCGACGTCCACGTGAAGCGGCTGAGGGCCAAGGTCGAGGACCAGCCGTCCCACCCGACCCGCATCGTCACCATCAGGGGACTGGGCTACAAGTACGAGCTCCCCCGGGCCTGAGGAAGCCCGACCGGCTCAGCGCCGGGAGAACGACAGGCGCCGCCCCAGGCTGGCCGTGGGGAGGATGTCGTCGTCGGCCCGGTGCCACGTGACCAGGGCCACGGGATGGTCGGGCTCGGTGGGGAGGGGAGTCGCCGGCGGCACCGACCAGGCGGCGACCTCCCGGATTCCGGCGGCCCCAACCGACGCGTCCTCGTCGTTCGGGACCCAGTCGGCGAAGGCCGCGTCGAGCACCTGCTCGTCGGCCCAGGGGGGCGCCTCGGAGCGGGGTGCGGGCTCGAGGTCGTCGACCCCTCCGTTCTCGGTCGGATCGGTCTCGCTCGGCTCCTCGGGCGCCGGAGCGGCCGGGTTGCGGTAGACGTCACCCAAGAGCCGGGAGAGATCGGACATGTCTTCTGATCGACCGGCCGCCGGCCGGCCTTGAGGTCCGTCGCCGGTAGGGCCCGAGACCCGGGTCCTACCATGGCCCGGTGGACGCGGAGTCTGGCTGGCGGCCGCTCGAGGAGCCTCCGGCCCGAGCCGCCCTCGCCAAATCGCTGGCGTCCCCCTTCGGCCGGCTGGCCCTGACGCACGCGGTCATGGCCATGGGCGACGCGTTGCTGGCCCTGGCCCTCGCCGGGTCGCTGTTCTTTTCGATCTCGCCCGATGCCGCCCGTCCCAAGGTGGCGCTCTACCTGCTCTTGACCATGCTCCCGTTCGCGGTCCTGGTCCCCCTCATCGGGCCCTGGGTCGACAGCCGCTCGGGCGGGCGACGGACGATGATCGTGGTCGCCGGCCTGCTCCGGGCGTTGCTGTGTCTGGTCATGTCGGACGACCTCGACAAGGTGCTCTTCTTCCCCGAGGCCCTGGGCGTGCTCGTGCTGGGGCGGGCCTACGGCGTCGCCCGGGCCTCGCTGGTGCCGGGGTTGGTCGGCGACGCCCGCGAGCTCGTCCGGGCGAACTCCCGCATGGTGGTCATCGCCGGAGTGGCGGGTGCCCTCGCCATCGGGGTCGGCGTGGTCGTCGGGCTGGTGTCGACCTCGGCGGTGCTCTGGCTGGCGGCGTTGGTCTACGCCGCCGGCGGGGTCGCTGCCCTGCGCATCCCGCCCACGGTGGTGGCCAGTGGCGCCGCCGGGGAGGCCGAGCGGGTCGAGTTGCGGGGGGCCAACATCGTGCTGTCCGGCGGCACCATGGCCGTGCTGCGGGGTGGGGTCGGGTTCGTCAGCTTCCTCCTGGCCTTCCTGCTCCGGGCCGACGACGCTCCGACCTGGTGGTTCGGCCTGGTCGCGGGCGCCGGCGTGGTCGGCTCGCTGGGGGGAGCGGTGCTGGCGCCGGTCCTGCGCCGCAGGATCCGCGAGGAGCGGATCCTGCTCACCGCGTCGTTCGGCATCGCCGGAGTGGCGCTGGTCCTGCTGGTGACCCAGGTGCCGCTGCGCCCGGCGGGGATGGTTCTCGCCTTCGCCATGGCCAGTTCGGCGTCGGCCGGGAAGGTGGCCTTCGACAGCATCGTCCAGCGCGACGCGCCCGACGCCAACACCGGTCGATCCTTCGCCCGCTTCGAGACCCGCTTCCAGTTGGCCTGGGTGGCCGGAAGCTTCTTGCCGGTGGCCGTGTCGGTCCCCCTCGGCGCCGGGTTGGCCCTGGTGGCGTTGGTGGTGGGGTTGTCGGCCGGCGGCTACGCCACCGGCCGACAGGTGTGGCAATGGCGGCTGCGGCGGGGCCGAGGGGACTCAGTCGAGGTCGATCCGGGCCAGCCAGAGCCCCGGCGCATCGACCTCGGCCGGGGTGGGCAGCTCCCGGGCTGAGTTCCACAGCCGGGCCAGGGTGGCCTCGTCGCTGCGGGTCAGGACGCCCTCCACGAAGGCTGCCCCCCGCTCGTAGGCGGCCACCCCGACGTCGAGGCCGAGCAGCAGCTCGACCACCCGATCGGCCGGGCTGGCCTCCACCCGCCGGCGGCGCAGGGCCTCCGACAGCATGGGGTAGGTGGGGATGAGGGGGCCGCCGGTGACGTCGACGACGTGGTCGACGTAACCCACCAGGGCGGCCACCAGAGCATCGAGCTGGGGCCGGAGCTGGCGCTGGGCGGGCGACTGGAGGGCGGCCAGGAGGGTGATCGGGTCGCCCAACGCGGCCTGGAGGGCGGCGGGGTCGGTGAGCTCAACCGAGGCCAGCTGTCCCTCGAGCGCGGCGGGGTCGATCCGATAGGCGTCGGCGTGGGCGTCGAGCAGCTGGCCGAACCGGGCCCGCACGTGGTCCAAGGCGAGCACGGCGTGGGTGGTGAGCTCCGAGAGGCAGATCCAGAGCCGGACGTCGTCGCCGGGGAGGCTCCACTCCTCCTCGAAGCGGGTGATGTTGGCGTCGACCACCAGCAGCTCGTCGTCCGGACGGGGTAGGGGCAGGTCGTAGGGGCCGATGGCGCGGGCGGCCAGATGGCCCACCATCGAGCCGGCCTGCATGGTGAGCAGCATCGGAGCCATCGCCGAGAGCATGTCGCCGAGTAGGCGGGAGGTCGGATCGCTCCCGTCGGGGTCGTCGTCCTGGGTCGCGGCCGAGGCCACCGACCCGCTGATGCTGGCGGCCAGCCGCTCGAGCAGAGGTTGGTACGCCTGCAGTGTCCGCTGGGCCCACTCGCTCCGGGTCACCGGGACGATGCGCACCGCTCGCCCCGACCGGGTAGTCGAGAGCCCGGTGGCGTCGGCGACGCGGGGCTCGGCCGCTCCCACGAGAGCCTCCAGGCGGATCCGATGCAGCGGTTCGGGGTTCGCCTCGGGCTGGCCGCCGGTCGCCACTTGTATCGCCAGCTGGCGGGCCGCGTCCCAGCCGCCGGCCCCCCCACTCGACTGGATGAGGCGCATGAGGTCGCCGAGGAACCCGCTGAAGGGGTCGCCATCGGTTGGACCGGTGCTCGCCACCCGGGGCATCGTAGGGCGGTGCCTGGCCGCTCCCACGTCGTGGCCGTGATCGGCGCCGACCGTGGCCTGGGACGCCGGGTGACCGAGTTGCTCAGCCCCCTCGCGGCTGTCGACCGGGTGGTGGACGTGCCCACCGGTGCGGTCCTCGACGACGGGCTGGTGGCCTCGCTCGAGGGCGTCGACGTGGTGTGCCACGTCGCCGGCACGGCCGGCCGCTCGGCCGACGGGCTGGCCGCCGAGCGGACCCTGGTCGAGGGGACCGAGCGGCTCCTGGGCGCCTGCGGGCAGGTGCGCCACCTGGTGGTGGTGTCGAGCGCCGCGGTCTACGGCGCCTGGCCGCAGAACCCCATCCCGCTCACCGAGGAAGCCCCGGTCCGGCCGAACCCCAACTGCGGCTTCGCCGTCCAGCGGGCCGAGGTCGAGCGGCTCAGCCGGGAGTGGGAGCACGAGCGGCCGGAGCGGACGGTGACCGTGCTGCGTCCGGCGGTCGAACTGGACCCCGACGGTGACACCTGGCTGGCCCGTTCCCTACGCTCGACCGCCGGCATCCGCCCCGGGGGCTCGGACCCGCCGGCCCAGTTCGTGCACCTCGACGATTTGGCCTCGGCCGTGGTCCTGGCCGCCACCCGGGAAGTCGACGCGGTGCTCAACGTGGCCGCCGAGGGCTGGCTGTCGGGCGAGCAGGTGCGGGCGCTGACCGGTACCCGCCACCGCGTCCGGGTCCCCGAGGCGGTGGCCGCCTCGCTGGCCCAGCTCACGTGGCGCTGGCGCATCGGGCGGGTGCCTCCAGGGCTGCTCCCCTATGTCACCCACCCGTGGGTGGTGGCCACCGACCGGCTGACGGCCGAGGGGTGGCGGGCGGCGCACGCCAACGACGAGGCCCTGGTCGACACGAGCGAGGGGTCGGTGTTCGAATCGCTCAGTCCCGGGCGCCGCCAGCAGCTCGCCTGGGCCGTCGCCGGCGGGGCGGTGGCGTTGGCCGCCGCCGGTGTCGGGGGCCTGCTCAGCCGCCGCCGTCGGCGGGGCGGTCGGCGAGCGTCGCGCTGAGGTGCCGGGTCCGACCGTCGCGTCGGATCTCGAGATCGACCTCGGCGCCGGGCTCGTAGTCCCGCATGCAGATGGCCAGGCCCGACATCGAGCGGATGGCCTGGCCGTTCACGGCCACCACCACGTCGCCCACCTGGAGGCCGGCCGCCTCGCCCGGACCCCCGGCGGTCACCGATTCGACCAGGGCGGCCCCGCTGACCCCGATCTCAAGGGCCTGGTCGCTGGCCAGGTCGCGGCCGGCCACCCCCAGCCACGCGTGCCGGGCCCGGCCGGTGGCGATGATCTCGTCGGCCACCGAGCGGGCGACGTCGATCGGGGTGGCGAAGCCGAGTCCCTCGGCCCCGGCGTCGGAGACCGCGACCGCGGTGGTGATGCCCACCACCTGACCTCGGCTGTCGAGGAGGGCTCCACCGGAGGACCCCGGGTTGATGGCCGCGTCGGTCTGGATCATGTCGAGGAGCACGCCGTCATCGGTCTGGATCCGCCGGCCGAGGGCGCTGATCACGCCCACCGACACCGACGAGCTGCCGCGCAGGCCCAACGGCGAACCCATGGCGATCGCGGCCTCACCGACCTGGAGGTCGACCGCGCTGCCGAGCACGGTGGTGACGTAGGACGCCCGAGCGCCGATCTTGAGCACGGCGATGTCGGTCAGGGCGTCGGAACCGACCACCTCCGCTGCCTCCTCGGATCCGTCGGCCAGCACCACCACCACCGCCCCGCCGTCCGACACCACGTGGTGGTTGGTCAGCAGGTACCCGTCGCTGCGGAAGAGGACGCCCGAACCGGTGGTGGCACCCGAGGAGACCTCGATGCGGACGATGGCGTCGGCGTTGTCCCGGGCGATGGCCACCACGTCGGTGGTGCCGTTGGCGGACACCGAGGTATCGCTGCTGGCGTTGCGGGCGCCCTCGCGGACCACGACCTCCCGGGTGGTGTCGCGGCCCAGGGTGCCGGTGGCAGCCAACCCGCCGACGGTCAGCAGCGAGCCCGCCAACCCGGCCAGCACACCGACCGCCAGGAGCCGGCCGAGGCCCCCCAGGTCGCGGGGGGCCTCCTGGGGGCCGCGTCCGAGTGGCGACCCGGTGGTACCGACGGCCGCCGCCAGCTCGGAGGGGTGACGCCACAGGCGGTCGTCGGGGGGTAGCGGATCCGACGGCAGCTCGTCGTCGTCGGCCTCGTCATCCATGGGAGTGCGAGGATACGACCCGTCTCGACCTCCCTGGCCGCGGCTGGACTGGACCCGCCGGACGGTCGCACCGGCTGGTCGGGGGGCCAGAAGGGCGGGGCCGGCACCTACGATGACCGGCGTGATCTTCCTGCTCATCGCGCTCGGCCTGTCGGTCGCCGGCACCCTCGTGGTCATGCTCCGCCACCGCCAGCCGACCGCCGAGCACCACGGGATCGAGGCGTTCGCCCGGGAGATGGATGCCCTCGCTCCGCAGGACGGCGTCGACCCCGCCCGTCGTCCGACCCGGCGGCGCGGCGGGCGCTGAGCCGCCGACACCGTGGCTCGCGATCTCGCTATCGACCTGGGCACGGCCAACACCCTCGTCTACGAGCGCGGCCGGGGGATCGTCCTCAACGAGCCCTCGGTCATCGCTCTCAACGTCCGCACCGGCGACGTGCTGGCCATGGGCCAGGAGGCGTGGCAGATGATCGGGCGGACGCCGAGCTACATCCAGGCCGTCCGGCCGCTGCGCAAGGGTGCCATCACCGACTTCGACGTGACCCAACGGATGATCCGGCTGCTGCTGGCCCGGGTCGGGGTCAGCCGCTTCAACCGGCCCCGGGTGGTGATCTGTGTTCCGTCGGCCATCACCGAGGTGGAGCGCCGGGCGGTGCGGGAGGCGGCCCGTCGGGCCGGGGCGGCCGACGCCCGCCTGATCGAGCAGCCCATGGCCGCGGCCATCGGCGCCGGGCTGCCGGTCAACGAGCCGCTCGGGAACATGGTGGTCGACGTGGGTGGCGGCACCACCGAGACGGCGATGATCTCGCTCGGCGGCATCGTCGCGCTGCGGGCCATTCGGGTCGGTTCGTTCGACATCGACCAGGCCATCCAGGCCTACGTGCGCCGTGAGTACGGCATCGCGGTGGGCGAACGCACGGCCGAGGAGATCAAGGTCGCCATCGGCTCGGCCTGGCCGACCCCCGACGAGATCCGGGCCGAGGTGCGGGGCCGCGACCTCATCTCCGGCCTGCCCAAGACGGTGATCCTGTCGCCCACCGAGATGCGCGAGGCCATCGACGACCAGGTGACCCAGATCTGCACCTCGGTGGTGTCGTGCCTGGGCCAGGCTCCTCCCGAGCTGGCCCAGGACCTGATCCACCACGGCATCCACCTGGTGGGCGGGGGCGGCATGTTGGCCGGGCTGACCTCCCGCATCTCGGCCGAGGCCCAAGTGCCGGTGCACCTGGTGGACGCGCCGCTGGAGTGCGTGGTCCTGGGAGCCGGGCGCTGTATCGAGGCCTACGAGACGCTCGAGTACCTGTTCATGGAGTCGCGCCGCTGACGCGACCCGCGGTCAGCTCAGCTGGTCCTCGGCGGCCTGTCGGACCTGCCCATCGCGGTCCTCGAGGGCCCGCCGCAGGGCGGCGTCGACCTCGGGCCCGTCGAAGGGGGCGAGGGCGATGATGGCCCGGCGTCGCACCGTCGCCTTGTCGGCGGTGGCGGCCAGGATGGCCGGGAGCCCGGCGACCTCGCCGATGGCCCCGAGGGCTGCCACCGCGGCCTCCCGGACCAGGGCGTCGGGATGGTCGGTGGCCGCCGCGGCCAGGGCCGACACCGCGCCGGCCTCGGGCGGCAGTCGCTCGCCGAGCGCCCACGCCACCTCCTCGACGACGCTGTCGTCGTCGTCGGCCAGCAGGCTCAGCAGGGACACCTCCGGGTGGGCCACCGCCAGCTCGGCGGCTCGGCGCCGCACCGCGGGGTCGGGGTCGCCCAGCCCCCCACGGACGTCTTCGTCGCCGAGCGCCCCGGCCCGCTGGAGGGCGCCCAGCGCGGCCACCCGCACACCGGGGTCGTCGTGGCCGAGGTTGGCTCGGGCGGCGGCGTCGTCGCCGGTGTGGCCAGCCGCGACGGTGTCCCGCCGGACGTCGGCGGGTCCAGGGGAGGAGGCCACGTGTCGATCTTGCCCGGTTGGGGCCCGGCGTAGACCTCGGGGCGGAGGTCCACCGGAGCTCAACCGGCCGCCGCCTGCAGGGCCAGGACCAGCGCCAGCACGACGGCGCCGATGGCCAGCCCCAGTCCGACGCCGACCCCCACGAACAGCGCGGCCAGTGCCAGTCCGGATCGAGCCGGGCGGGCCGGGGCGATGAGCGTGTTCGACGCCCACCGCCCGCCCATGAGCCGCATCCGGTCGGCGGGGATCGCTCGGGGGGCGGCCGCCAGCTCCGCGTCGTAGTCAGCCACCGTGGACACGCCCTCGTCCGGGCTGGACGCCGGCTCCACCACCGGGACCCCGGCCGTCGCCGCCACCGATCGGCTGGCGGGTCCGGGGGGGAGGGCGGCTCCGGTGACCATCGTGGGCTCGGGCCCCGGGGTCGTGGTGGGAGCCGGCTCGGTGACGGCCGGCGGTTCGGGGGGACCGTCCTCGGACGTCGGAGCAGGCCGATCAGCCGCGCCCTCGCCGGGTTCGGTGACCGCTACCGTCGCCTGGCCGCCCTCTCCGGACGGTCGGTTTCCCAGCGGTACCGGCGGGGGAGCGGGCGCACCGACGATGGCGGTGGCTCGAATCGCGGCGATCGCCGAGAGTCCCACCACCACGACGCAGACGAGCACCGTGACGACCAGCACTGTTCCCGAGAGGCTACCGAGCGACCCACCCCCGCCGGCCGATCCCTCGCGCTCCTGGTGGGCCCGCTGGTGGTGGGTGGTGTCGCTGTTGCTGGGGGCGGTCATCGCCGGACTGGTGGCCGTGGCGACCGTGCCGATCGGGTACTACGTGCTCTCGCCCGGCGGGGCCATCGACCTCCAGAGCCGGGTTTCGGTGGGCGAGGGCCCCGACCACCCGGCGAGCGGCCAGGTCGACCTCCTGACCGTGTCCGAGCGCCGGGCCACGCCGTTGCTGGCTCTGGTCGGCTGGCTCGACCCCGACAGCTCGGTCTACCCCGAGGAGGACGTCAACCCTGATGACGTCGATGCCGACGAGCTGCGCGAGTTCAACCAGTCGCAGTTCGTGGGGGCGGCCGACAACGCCATCGGGGTGGCCACCGAGCGGCTCGGCTACGACAGCGTGCGGGGCACCGGGGCGACGGTGGCCGGGCTGGTCGAGGACTCACCGGCCGCCGCCACGTTGGTGGTGGGCGAGACGATCGTCGCGGTCGGCGACACCGCGGTTACCGTCGACGCCGAGGCGGTGGCGGCCATCGGCGCCCGCCGTCCCGGTGACGAGGTGGTGCTGCAGGTCGAGCCGGCCGACGGGACGGCCGCCCGGTCGGTGGCGATCACGCTGGCCGAGCACCCCGACGACGCGACCCGAGCCTTCCTGGGGGTGAGCCTGCAGACCCGCGACCTCACCATCGAGGCGCCCTTCGAGGTGACCATCGACGTGGCCGACATCGGCGGCCCGTCGGCCGGCCTGGCCATGACCCTGGCCGTGCTCGACCGCCTGACCGAGGGGGAGCTGACCGGGGGCGCCCACGTGGCCGTCACCGGCACCATCGAGCTCGACGGCCGGGTCGGGGCGATCGGCGGCATCGAGCAGAAGGCGTCCGTGGTCGAGGAATCGGGCGCCACCCTGTTCCTCGTCCCCCGGGCCAACTACGAGGCGGCGAAGGCGGCGCTGGGCGACCGGGTCCGCATCGAGCCGGTCGACGACCTCGACGACGCCCTGGCGGCCCTCGAATCCGCCGGGGGCGACCCCCTCCCGGTCACCCAGGCGTCCTAGTGCCGCGCGCCCCGAGGGGCGCGGTCGTAGGCTCCCGGCGATGTCCGAGCCGTCCGAGATCGACGCTGCCGACGTCGCCCGGAAGGAGTTCGCCACCAGCTTCCGGGGCTACGACACCTATGCGGTGCGGGCCTTCCTGGGGCGGGTGGCGGCCGAGCTGGCGGCAGCCAAGGAGCGGGCCCGGACCCTGGCCGACCAGCTCGTGCAGGCCGAGGCCAAGGCCGTCCCCCCGGAGCTGGGCGAGGCCGAGCTCACCTCGGCGCTGGGCCAGCAGGCGGCTCGAGTCCTCCAGGCCACCCACGAGGCCGCCACCGAGCTGCGCGCCCGGGCCGACCTCGACGTGGCCGCTCTGCGGGCCGAGGCCGAGGCGGCGGCGACCGCAGTGCGAGAGGAGGCCGAGGCGCTCCTCGGGCAGCGGACGGCCGAAGCCCAGGCCGCGGCCGACTCGCTACTCCACGAGGCCCGGGCCCAGGCGGAGGCCGAGGTCGATGCCGCCCAGCAGCAGGGGCGGGAGATGGTGGCCGAGGCCCAGGCGGTGCGGGAGCGGGTCCTGCGCGACCTCGCCCGCCGCCGCCGCCTGGCCCACGCTCAGCTCGAGCAGCTGCGGGCCGGGCGGGAGCGCCTGCTCGAGGCCTACCGGGTCGCCCAAGGGGCGCTCGACGAGGCCACGACCGAGCTGACCAGTGCCGAGGTCGAGGCCCGGACGGCAGCCGAGGCCGCGGCTCGCCGGGCCGAGGCCGAGCCCGAGGCGTCGCTCGAGGAGCTCGAGGCCGAAGTCCAGGTGGCCCGAGACGCCGGGCTCACCGTCAACCCCCGGACGGCCGATCGCGAGCCTTCGTCGGCGGCGGGAGGTCCACCAGTGGCCGACGAGGTCATCGAGGGGCCGATCGGGGTGGGCGAGGTCGACGGCCCAGGCGAGGCCCCATTCGACGTCGATGCCGAGCCCGACCGGGGCGGTGGCGGCGCGAGCGGCGGTGGCGGCGGTGGCGGAGCGGGCGAACGGTCCCGGCGCCGACGCCGGCGACCCGAGGAACCGGCGCCGGTCCCCACCGGGCCTGCGCTGAGCGCCACTGGCGACCAGGGTTCGTCGGTCCGCATCCTGCGTCGCGAGGTCGGCCGTGAGCCCCTGGTCGATCTGGTCGAGCTGGACGAGGCCACCCCGGTCGGCCAGGACGCGGTGGCCGCCGCCGACTCGTCTGGCGCGACTGCGGACGGAGAGGACGCGGCATCCCGCGAGGTCCCCGACCCACTTCCGGAGACCGACGTCGAGCCGGGCTCGGGCGACGGGCTCGACGCGCTGTTCGCCAGCCTCCGGGCCGATCGCGGGGGATCGGAGCCGGGTGCCGAGGTGGGAGCGCCCGTGACCGCTTCCACCACCGCCGAGCCGACGGTCGCTCTGGCCGAGCCGGTCCGGGCCGAGCCGACGGTCGCCCTGGCGGAGCCGACGGTCGCTCTGGCCGAGCCGGTCCTCGACGAGCCGGTGGTCGACGAGGCGGCCCGGGCGCCGTTCGCGGCCCGCGACGAGGCGCTGGCGCCGATCGAGGCGACCGTGACCCGCAAGCTGAAGCGGGTGCTGTCCGACGAGCAGAACCAGGTGCTCGACGCCCTGCGCCGGGCCACGTCGGTCGCGGGCCTCGACGATCTCTTGCCCGACCTCGACCAGCACCGGGCCCGCTTCGCCGACGTCCTGGTGCCGGCCCTCGAACAGGCCGCTCTCGCCGGCGCCGGGCCGAAGGCCCGCCGGTTGCCGTCGGCGGTCGATCCGGCGGCCCTGGGTCGGGTCATGGCCACCGAGATCGTCGACGACCTGCGCGATCGGGTGGCGGCCTCGGCCGGCGACGCCAGCGATGCCGCCGTCCGCTCGGACGGGGTGTCGTCCGCCTACCGGGAGTGGAAGTCGACCCGGGTCGACCCGTTGGTACGCCACCACCTCCTGGTGGCCCACACCGAGGGGGCCTACGCCGGGGTGCGGGCCCGGGCCCTGCGTTGGGCGGTCGACCCGGTCGCCGGGTGCTCGCCTGACTGTGCCGACAACGCGCTCGCCGGTCCGGTCCGCAAGGGGACGACGTTCCCCACCGGCGACCTCCGGCCCCCGGCGTTCGTGGGCTGTCGGTGCCTGCTGGTCGCCGACCGCTGACGCAGCACTAGCCTCCCGCGCCGTGCGGCCACCTGGTGATCTGCCTCCCCGTCCGACCGGTGTCGAGCGGCTGGGGCCCCCGAGGCGGCGGGTGTACCTGGTGGTGGCCGCCGTCGCCCTGTTCTTCCTGCTGACCTCGCTGCGGGGTATCGCCGGCTTCTACACCGACTTCCTGTGGTTCGACTCCCTCGGCTTCTCCGGCGTCTTCAGCGGCGTGCTCGGGGCCAAGGTGGCCCTGGCCGTCATCTTCACCGGGTTGTTCTTCGTCCTGTTGCTGGTGAACCTGCTGATCGCCGATCGGATCGCTCCCCGGTTCCACCCGCTGGGCCCCGACCAGGAGCTGATCGAGCGCTATCGAGAGCTGGTCGGCGGGCGGGTGCGCACCGTGCAGATCGCGGTGTCGGCCGCCCTGGCCCTGATTGCCGGGGGCGGGGTGTCGGGCGAGTGGAACAAGTGGGTCCTGTTCACCAACTCGCAGTCCTTCGGGACCGACGACGCCCAGTTCGGCACCGACGTCGGCTTCTACGTCTTCCGCCTGCCGTTCCTCAACTTCGTGAGCGGGTGGCTCTTCGGCACCCTGGCCGTGGTCCTGGTGGTGACAGCGGCGGCCCACTACCTCAACGGCGGCATCCGCACCCAGGGCCAGTCGCCCCGAGTGGGGGCCGCGGTCAAAGGCCACCTGTCGGTGCTGCTCGGGCTCCTGGCCCTGATCAAGGCGGCCGACTACTGGCTGGCCCGCTTCGAGCTCACCTACTCGACCCGGGGGGTGGTCCAGGGCGCGACCTACACCGACGTGAAGGCCCAGCTGCCGGCGCTCACCCTGCTGATCCTGATCTCGCTGGCCGCCTTCGCCCTGCTGATCGTCAACATCTGGCGGCGGGGCTGGGTGTTGCCGGTGCTGGCGGTCGGGCTGTGGGCGTTCGTGGCCCTGGTGGTGGGCACGATCTACCCGGCGGTCGTCCAGCGGTTCTCGGTGCAGCCGTCGGAGTCGTCGAAGGAGGCGCCCTACATCTCCCGCAACATCGACGCCACCCGGCTGGCCCTCGACCTGGTGCCCTGCGAGGAAGGCCAGACCGCGGGGCCCGAGGGCGGTTGCAGCGTCGAGGTCGTCGCCTACGAGGCGGCCAGCGAGGTGTCGGCCGCGTCACTGTCCACGCCCACCACCACGGCGTCGCTACGCGACGTCCGCCTGTGGGACCAGGTCCAGCTGCTGCAGGACCTGCAGCGCCTCCAGACCTCCAAGCCGTACTACGAGATCAACGACGTGAGCGTCGATCGCTACACGGTCACCGACGCCTCGGGGGCCACCAGCGTCGAGCCGGTCGAGGTCGGGGTCCGGAGCCTGAACACCAGCGGGGTCCCGCAGAACTCGTGGGAGGCCCGCCACCTGGCTTACACCCACGGCTACGGGGTGGTGGCGGTGGAGGGCAACAAGAAGACCGCCACCGGCCAGCCGACGGTGCTGGCCGCCGACATCCCCCAGGACAGCTCGCCGACCGCGCCCGAGCTGCAGGTCGACCGGCCCCAGGTGTACATCGGCACCGAGCAGACCGGCTACGTGGTGGTCGGAACCAAGCGCCAGGAGATCGACTACCAGGACGCCGGGGGCACCACCCAGTTCAGCGAGTACGAGGGAGAGAACGCGGTGAGCATGGGCAGCCTGTGGCGCCGGGCTGCGTTCTCGCTCCGCTTCGGCGACATCAACCCGCTCATCTCGGGCCAGATGACCAGCGACTCGAAGATCCTCTACATCCGCGACGTGAGTGAGCGGGTCCAGAAGCTGGCGCCCTTCCTGTCCTTCGACGCCGATCCCTACCTGGTGGTGCTCGGCGGCGAGCTGGTGTGGGTGGTCGATGGGTACACCACCACCGACCGCTACCCCTATGCCCAGCAGGCCGACACCGACGACCTGAGCCTGGATTCGGGCCTCGACCACTCGTTCAACTACGCCCGCAACTCGGTCAAGGCGGTGGTCGACGCCTACGACGGGACCGCGACGTTCTACGTGGTGGACGACGAGGACCCGATCATCGCCGCATACCAGGAGGCGTTCCCCGAGCTGTTCACCCCGGGCGACGAGGTGCCCGAGGGGCTGCAGGAGCACTTCCGCTACCCCGAAGACCTGTTCCGGGTCCAGACCAACATGTGGGGCCGCTACCACATCGCCGACCCCGACGACTTCTACAACCAGTCCAACACCTGGAACGTGGCCCAGAACCCGGCCGGTAGCACCACCAGCCCGGCGGGCACCGACGCCGCCGGCAACCCGCTGCCCACCCGCGAGGCCCGCATCGACCCCGCCTACCAGCTGGTGGTGGCGCCGGGCGACACCGAGTCGAGCTTCGTCATCCAGCGCAGCTTCGTGCCCTACTCGGATGACGACAGCCGTAAGGAGCTGACGGCGTACATGACCGCCGACAGCGATCCGGCGACCTACGGGCGGCTGCGGGTCTACGAGATGCCGTCCAACAACCAGCCCGCGGGCCCGGCCATCGCGGCGGCCGCCATCCGCCAGGACGAGGAGGTGTCGCGCCAGCAGACCCTGCTGGGCCAGAGCGGATCCCAGGTGCAGCTGGGGGCACTCACGATGGTGCCGATCGACGGGGCCATCCTCTATGTCCAGTCGTTCTACGTGGTGGCCGAGACGACCCAAGTGCCGGAGCTGAAGTTCGTGATGGCGTACAACAACGGCCGGATCGGCATCGGCGGTGATCTCCAGCTTGCGCTGGAGGACATCTTCCCGGCCGGGACGGTGCCCGAGCTGGGCCAGACGGTGTCGACCGACGGGGCGGCAGTCGACATCGACGACGGAACCGACGATCCCACCGGCGGGAATGTCGACGACCCGACGACCACGACGGTGCCCGACGACGGGACCGACGGCGGCGGGGGGACGGCGTCGAGCGTGGAGGAGTACCTGACCCAGGCCCAGTTGGCGTTCGACGAGGCGGCCCAGGCCCTGCGTGATGGTGACCTGGCCACCTATCAGGCCAAGGTGGAGGAGGCCGAGGAGGCCGTGGCGAGAGCGGCCGAGCTGGCCGGGGTCGGGGACACATCGAGCACCACCGTGGCCCCGGTGACCACCACGACCCGAAGTTCGACCGCCTGACCGGGCTCGGTCGGGCCCCGCCGTTGGAGCCCGGGAGCGAGGCTGCTAACTTCGCCGGTCCGCCGCGGGGTGGAGCAGTCTGGTAGCTCGTCGGGCTCATAACCCGAAGGTCGCAGGTTCAAATCCTGCCCCCGCCACCACTTAGCTTCAGCCGAGCCTCGACCCGGTTTCCGACCGGGTCGAGGAACAGCTCGAGACCGAGGGTCCGGTACAACCGGGCCCTCGCTTCGCGTTCGGCGGTCTTCCGCGAGGAGGCTCTCGGCGGCACTCCCTGCGGTCGACCGTCATCGGCAGGATCTGTCCACCACCTGCTTGGCGCCGCAAGTACGGTGGCTCTGCGTGGCTCGCCACGACCTACCCCTTCTCCCCTCAACCGAACGTATGTTCTATGTTGTCGGGAGCAGGTCGTGCACGAGGAGCAACTCATGCTGAATCTCGCGATTGAGCCCAGCTCGGGCCGCGAGCCACAAACCACCGAAGATCTCGGAGAGGTCTTCACCCGCCGCTGGGTCGTCGAGCTGATCCTCGATCTTGCCGGCTACCGCCCAGAGGACGACCTCGCGGCCAGGCGAGTGCTCGAGCCATCGTGCGGCGAGGGCGCCTTCCTGGGCCCGATCATCGATCGACTTATCGCCTCCGCCGAGGTTCACGCACGTCCGCCGACGGACTTGGCATCGGCGATCGTCGCGCTCGATCTCTCCGAGCTGAACGTCGAGCGCGCGAGGAAGTTCGCAACGTCCCGCCTCGTCGATTTTGGTGTTCGTCATGCTGAGGCTGAGCGACTCGCGAAGGGTTGGATCCGCCACGGAGACTTCCTCCTCGACGCCGACATCGAAGAGGCTGACTTCGTCATCGGGAACCCGCCGTACATCCGACTCGAGAACGTCTCTCCGGCGCGCAGCGCCGCTTACCGAGCTGCGTGCCCAACGATGCGCGGACGCAGCGACGTCTACGTGGGGTTCATCGAGCGCGGCCTGCGTTTGCTCCGCGAGGACGGAGTCCTTGGGTTCATCGTCGCCGACCGTTGGATGCACAACCAGTACGGCGCATCGCTCCGCCGTCTTGTCTCCGACGGCTTCTCGGTCGACACCGTCATCGAGATGCACGATGTCGACGCCTTTGAGGACGAGGTCTCCGCGTATCCCGCCGTCACGATCATTCGGCGTGGTTCTCAGGAAGCGGCCGTGCTTGCAACGACCGACGATCGATTCGGGCCCGACGCGGCAGACAGCCTGCACAAGTGGACCACCACCGGAAGGTCGCGATCCATCGCCCGACCCGGCTTTCGTGCAGCGCGTATGACCGGATGGTTCGGAGGGGATGAGCTGTGGCCGTCGGGTGATCCCGAGCGGCTCGCCCTGCTGCGCCACCTCGAGCAAAAGTTCCCGCCGCTACAGGACCCCGCTACCGGCACGCGGGTCGGCATCGGCGTAGCCACAGGGATCGACAGCGTCTACGTGACACGCGATCCGGAGCTGGTCGAGTCCGATCGGCTCCTTCCGCTGGTGACATCCGGCGATGTCGCAACAGGGAACGTCGAGTGGTCCGGTACCTACCTCGTCAACCCGTGGGAGCGGGGTGAACTTGTCGACATCGAACGTTTCCCGCGCCTCGCCGAGTACTTCCATCGAAACGAAGCAGCGCTGCGTCGGCGTCATATCGGCAGCAGGCGACCGGCCGCGTGGTTCCGGACGATTGATCGAGTGGCACCCGAACTTCGAGAGATGCCGAAACTCTTGCTGCCCGATATCAAGGCCGCGAGCCATCCGGTCCTCGAGGATGGTCACTACTACCCGCATCACAACCTCTACTTCGTGACGTCCGCGGGCTGGGACCTCGAGGTTCTCGGCGGATTGCTCTTGTCCGAGATCGCGAACCTCTTCGTAGGTGCCTACTGCGTCAAGATGCGCGGTGGCTGCTATCGGTTCCAGGCCCAATACCTCCGGCAGATTCGCGTGCCTGCCCTTTCGAGCGTTCGGAAGCGTGATGCAGCCGCGCTGTCGAAGGCCTTCGACGCACGTGATGTCCAGGCGGCGACGCACGTTGTTCAATCGGAACCTTCTCCTGCGAAAGTCTTCATCCTGGACATGAACACTCCATGAATCCGGACCGCACGTCCCTTCATCCCGCGGCCGACAAGCAGACTCGCAACAAGCTGCCCGGTGGATAGTTTTCGCGAGTCGTGAACCGGTTCGGCGGGGCGAATTCACGCCCTCCTCAATTTCGGAGCGAAGGCTTCATTGCGGGTTCGAAAACCACTCGCGGACTGTTGTGGGCGACGTGTTGTGAGCGACGTTTTGTGAGCGACGTGATGGTCTCC
>JANNNX010000041.1:0-28257 GCA_031398745.1 Actinomycetes bacterium | reverse complement strand
CGTGCCGGACCGGGCGGGTCGGGGTCAGTAGCCCGGTGTCGACCCGGCCGCCGGTGCCGGGCTCGCCGGGCCCGAGCGAGCGGTGGCCAGGTGCTGGCGGTAGGTGGCGCCGAGCAGAGCGCCCTCCGAGGCCAGCGACATCATCCGGAACCCGGCCTCGGCCCAGCTGCGGGCGCCCTCGCCCCCCGAGGTGTGGATCGCCGGGATCTTTCCCTGGGCCAGGCAGGCGTCGCGGATCTGTTCGACCACCGCTCGGCGCTCGGGCTGGGTGACGTCCAACGACGGTGGCAGGCCCATCGACAGGGCCAGGTCGGACGGCCCGATGTAGACGCCGTCGACTCCCGGCACCGAGACGATGGCGTCGAGGTTGGCCACCGCCTCGAGGGTCTCGATCATGACCAGGCAGACCACCTCGGCGTTCATGACCGCGGGGTCCGTGGCGGTCAGGGCCCCGGCCCGCGGGCGCCCGTTGCTCCGGTTGCCGGTGGGTGGGTAGCGGCAGGCGGCAGCCGCGGCGGCGGCGTCGGCCTCGGTGTTGACCATGGGTACGACCACCGCCTCGGCCCCGGCGTCGAGCGCCTTGCCGATCCAGAAGTGGTCACCGGGCGGCGTGCGGACCACCGCCGCGGCCGGGGTCCGGGCGAGGGCCATGAGCATCGAGACCATGCCGTCGAGGCCCACCAGCCCGTGCTGGCAGTCGATGCCCACGTAGTCGACCCCGCTCAGGGCGACCGCCTCGGCCACGGTGGGGGAGCCGAGCATGCACCACCCGCCGACGGCGGTCCCGCCCTGGTCCCATAGCTGACGTAGTCGGTTCTCGGTCACCTCCGAACCGTAGAGGCCGCAGCCCCGGACACCGTCACACGGGGCTCAGCGGCCGGCGAACCGCCCGAAACACCGGGTCGGCAGGATGTTTCAACGAAGCGTCGAAACAAATGGGAGTAGCCATGGCCAGGTCACCCATCGAGCTCGGGATCTTTCTCCCGGTGGCCAACAACGGGTGGGTCATGGCGACCAGCGCACCCCCGGCCCCGCCCACCTGGGCCCTCAACCGCCGCATCGCCGAGATCTGCGAGGAGATCGGCTTCGACTTCCTGCTCTCGCAGTCGGTGTGGCGGGGCCATGGCGGCGAGACCGGGTTCTGGGACACCAGCCTCGAGTGCTGCACCACCATGGCCGCACTGGCGGCGGTGACCGAGCGCCTCGGCCTGGTGGCCTCGGTGTCGCCGCTCCTCTTCCCGCCGGCGGTGGCGGCCAAGATGCTCGCCACCATCGACGAGGTGAGCGGCGGTCGGGCCGGCATCAACGTGGTGTCGGGCGCCCACCTAGCCGAGTTCCGCCAGCTCGGCATGCTGCCCGACGACTTCGGGCGCGTCCGCTACGACTACGCCACCGAGTGGATCGAGCTGGTCAAGCGGCTGTGGTCGGAGGCCTCGGTCGACCACCGGGGCGAGTGGTTCCACTACCAGGACGCCAAGAGTGGCCCCAAGCCGCGCCAGCGGCCCCACCCACCGATCGTCTGCGCCGGCACCTCCGAGCGGGGGATGACCTTCACCCTGACCCACGGCACCCACGCCTTCATCGGCGCCGGATCGATTGACGACCTGGTGGCGGTCAGCGATCGCTACCAGGCCACCGCCCGTGCGTTGGGGCGGGAGGTGAAGCGCTACACCGCGTTCGGCCTCATCCCCGGGGCCACCGATGCCGAGGCCGCCGAGCGGATGGCCGCGCTGGCGGCGGCGCCGGACGTCGAGGCCATCGAGGACATGCACCGCCAGTACCTCGGTCCGGGTGCCGGGGTCTCGATGCGGGCGGTGGCCGAGTCGAGCGACGTGTTCTTCGGTGACCACTTCGCCGGCGGCCCCGATGCCGTTGCCGACCACATCGAGGCCTTCGCGGTCCGGGGCCGCCTCGACGGGGTGCTACTCACCTTCCCCGACTGGGAGCCCGATCTCTGGTGGTTCGCGGCCGAGGTGATGCCCCGACTGCGGGCTCGGGGCATCGTCCGCACCGGACCCGCACCCCGTTGGGGCCTTCCCTTGGACGGGGGCTGACGGTCGCCGGGGGAGCGGGTCAGTACCCGGGACCACTTTCGATGGAGTGTCGAAAGATTGCCGACACCGCCCGTTCGCCGGGTCCGAACCGGCCGGAAACGGGTGCTCCCTAGGTTGCCACCGTGGCCGCCACCCCTCGGACGACACGCCCCGACTTCTTTCGAATGACCGTCGATACGGGTCGTGCGGCGGCTCGACCGGTCATGAACCTCTCGCCAAACCCCGACCTACCCGGAGGACCTCACCCGTGAGCCGAACCCGACCGCTCCACCGTGGCCTCGCCCTGCTGGCGGCGCTGACCCTCGTCGCCGCCGCCTGCGGCAGCGACGAGGGCTCGTCCAGTGGCGGGTCGAGTGCGGGTGACGGCGTCCTGCGCACCGCCTTCTACGCCGACATGCAGGTCCCCGACCCCGACATCTTCTACGAGGTCGAGGGGAGCCAGGTCATCACCGGGGTCTACGACGGACTGGTGCGCTACGTCGACGACGGCAGCACCACCATCGAGGGGGCGCTGGCCGAGAGCTACGAGGTCTCCGACGACGAATTGACCTACACCTTCACCCTGCGTGACGGGGCCACTTTCCACGACGGGACGACGGTCGACTCGGCGGCCGCCCAGTTCAGCTTCGAGCGTCGGACCACGGTCAACTCGGCACCGGCGTACATGTTGGCCGACGTCGATCACTACGAGACCCCCGACGCCTCGACCTTCGTGGTGGTGCTGACCCAGCCGGTCGCGGCCTTCCTCGACTACATGGCGTCGCCCTATGGGCCCAAGCTGGTCAGCCCGGCGCTGGTCGAGGCGAACGAGGTCGACGGCGACTCGGCTCAGGAGTGGATGCAGACGCACGACGCCGGCAGCGGACCCTTCACCATCAGCGAGTTCTCGCTTGGTCAGCAGTACGTGCTCGACCGCTACGACGACTACTGGGCGGGCACGCCCGGCTACGAGCAGGTGGTGATCTCGATCATCCCCGATGCCGCCACCCAGCAGGTGCAACTCGAAGGCGGTGACCTCGACATCGTGCACCAGCAGCCCATCGCCACCATCGAGTCGTTCCGCGACCGTGACGGCTACCAGGTGGTCGGGTTCCCGGTGGTGCAGAAGACCTTCCTCCACGTCAACGAGCACACCGGCCCGTTCCAGGACAAGGCCCTGCGCCAGGCATTGGGTGCGGCCATCGACCGCGAATCGATCGTCGAGGACGTCTACCAGGGGGTCGCCGAGGTCTCGACCCAGATCTACCCGAAGGGGATGATCGACGAGTCGCTGGCTCTCGACGAGTACGACTACGACCCTTCGTCGCTCGAAGGGCTGGTGGCCGGCCTCGACTCGGGAGATCGGTCGATCACCCTCACCTACGCCATCGGTTCGATCAACGACCAGCGCATCGCCGAGACCCTCCAGAAGACGCTGAGCGACGTCGGCCTCGACGTGACCATCGACCCGAAGACGACCTCGCAGATCTTCGACATGGTCAACCAGGACCCGACCACCCTGCCCGACCTGCTGCTCGAGACGGCCAACCCCGACGCCGCCCACCCCGACACCTGGATCCGGATCTTCATGCGCACCGGCGGCGCCCTGAACTACCTGCAGGCCAGCACCCCCGAGGCCGACGCCGAGATGGACCGGGGACTGCACCTCACTGATGACGCGGCGGTGGCCGAGGCCTACGGCAACGCCGGCGACCTCATCCACGAGGACGCCACCTTCATCACCATCGACGACATCGTCGACACGTTCATCGCCAGCGACTCGGTGAGCGGCATCACCCACAGCCTCCCGATGCCCTTCACCATCCGCCTCGACAAGGTCGAGCCGGCTGGATGAGGGCCCCTCGCGACCCGTCGGTGGGATGACGCGGATGGCCCTCGGCGTCGCCGCCACCGGGGCCGGGATCCGGCCGGGCTGGTTCGCCCGGTCGCCCCGGCTCGGGGCCCTCACCCAGCGGCTGCGGCGCTTGGGCGTACTCGAGCAGGTCGCCATCGGGGCTCTGGTGGCGGTGACCCTCCTGCTGTTGGCGGTGCCGTTGATCGCTCCCCACGGCGCCAGCGACGTGGTGGCCGACCCGCTCCGGGCGCCGTCATGGCGCTTTCCCCTGGGGGTCGACGAGCAGGGCCGCGACGTGCTCTCCCGGGTGCTGCTCGGCATGCGGACGAGCTGGTTCGCCTGCTTCGCGGTCATCGGCTCGGGCATCGCCATCGGCGGTGCGGTGGGGGTGGTCGCCGGGCTGTCGCGGCCACTGGTGGACAACTCGCTGATGCGCCTCACCGATGTCTTCTTGGCCCTACCCGGCCCGCTGTTGGTCCTGGCGGTGGTGGCCGCGCTGGGTCCGAGCCTCCTGCACACGCTGGTGGCGGTGGGGGTGGTGTGGTGGCCCTTCTACGCCCGCATCGTGCGGGGGGAGGTCAAGGCCATCGCCGCCCGGCCGCACGTCGAGTCGGCCCGCATGAGCGGGGCCCGAGGGTGGTCGCTGGCCCGCCGCCACGTCGCCCCGGGGGCGCTGGGACCGGTGCTGGTGACGGCCTCGCTCGACATCAGCGCGCTCCTGCTGACGCTGGCCGGGCTGTCGTTCCTGGGCCTCGGCTCGCCGGCGCCGGCGCCCGAACTCGGGGCGATGGCGGCGCGGGGCTTCACCTACATCTTCACCGCCTGGTGGGTGCCGGTGTTCCCGGCGGCCGGGGTGTTCGTCCTCGGTTTCGTCGGGAACCTGGCCGGCGACGCCATCCGCGACATGGTCGAGGGCTGAGGTGGGGCGTCTGATCCTCAACCGCCTGGGTGCCCTGGTGGTCGTCCTGTTCGCCCTCACCGTGGCCGTGTTCGTCATCCAGGCCGTGCTCCCGGCCGATCCGGTGCGGGCCTCGGTCGGCGCCAACGCGACCAAGGAGGTGGTCGAGGCCGCCCGTGAGGAGCTGGGCTACAACGACCCCCTGGTCGTGCAGTACGCACACTTCCTCGGCCGGCTGGCCCAAGGCGACCTCGGAACGTCGCTGCGAACCCGACATCCCGTGACCGAGGACATCGCTCACTTCGCGCCGGCCACTATCGAGCTGACACTGAGCGCGGCGCTGCTGGCCGCGGTGCTCGGCACCGTCCTCGGGGTGTGGTCGGCCCTGGGTGGTCGGGGCTCGGGTGTGGCCCGAACCGTGATCCTGGCCTTCGCCTCGGCCCCCACCTTTCTGGTGGCCATCTTCATGGTGCTGGTCTTCTACCGGCGCCTGGGCTGGCTCCCGGCCTCGGGCCGGGTCGATCGGATCCCCCTCGACGAGGGTCCCACGGGGCTGCTCACCGTCGACGGTCTCCTCCACGGCAACCTCGACCAGCTCAGCAGCGCGCTGCGGCACCTGGCGATCCCCTCGATCTGCCTGGCGCTGGGTCCGGCCGTGGCCATCGGTCGGGTCCTGCGGGGCTCGCTGCTCGACGTCATGGGCCAGGACCACGTGCGCACGGCCCGGGCCAAGGGCCTCCGGGAGCGGGCCGTCATCGTCCGTCATGGCCTGCGCAACGCCCTGGGCCCGGCGCTGTCGATGGCCGGCCTCCAGGTCGGCCTGCTGCTCACCGGGGTGGTCGTCATCGAACTGGTGATGGCCTGGCCCGGTCTCGGCCTCTACACCACCCAGTCGATCCAGAACGTCGACTTCCCGGCGGTGACCGGCATCGTCCTGGTCATGGGGACGGCCTACGTGGTGGTCAACACCGTGGTCGACGTGCTCCAACTGCTGGCTGACCCCCGGGTGCGGGCGACCACGACCGCCTCCGCCTGACGCCGGGTCCGGGGCCGGGCGGACTCAGCGGAAGGTGGGCACCCCGAGTTCGTCGGCCAGGGCGGGCCAGACGTGGGGGTCGTGGCCCGGCACCAATCGGTATCCCTTCTCGGCGGCGATGGCCTTCAGTCGCCGGATGGCCTCCACCGTCTGGCCGGGCTCGCAATCGATGAACCCGCCCACCGCCACCTCGTCGTCGATGTTCTCCTGGAGGTCGGCGGCGTCGAAGGCGAGCACGTAGCCCGGGCAGCCCGCCGCCTCGGCCGCGTCGTCGTCGAGATCGACTACGAAGCTCTGGTGCCCGGGGGTGTGGCCGGCGGTGAGCACCGCGGTCAACCCGGGGGCGAGCTCGACATCGCCCTCGGCGACCCGCCAGTCGATGCGGTCGTCGTCGAAGTCGACCCGGAAGATCCCGTTGCGCTCGGGTTCGGGGTGCGGCGCGTGGAGCCCGTAGGCCAGCTCGAGGGCCTGGGCGTGTACCGGGACCCGTCCGGCGAAGTGCTTGAGGCCACCGGCATGGTCGTTGTGGAGGTGGCTCACGGCGACCGCGACCACGTCGTCGATCGCCACTCCCACCAGGTCGAAGGCATCGACCAGGCCGTCACCGGACCCCGGCAGCTCGGGCACGATCCCGGCGCCGTGGAACCGGGCCCGCAGGAGGGGATCGTGGACCAAGGCGTCGTTGAACCCGGTGTCGAGCAGGAACCAGCCGCCGTCGACTTGGAGGAGGACGCCGGGGACGGGTTCGCGCAGCCGGATCCGGGGATCGGCGCCGTGGACCGAGATCGACTTCGGCAGGTCCTCCCAGCCGTAGGTGAGGGGGACGATCCGTCGGACGCCGGTCCTGGCCACCGGGGGACGGTAGCGGTGACGGGTTTCGAGTCGATTGCCGGCGACTGGCCGTTTCGCGTCACCTGCGAAATCGGGCTCGGGGGTCGGTCACCGCCGGGTAGCGTCGCTCGGGGAGTCCCCCGACGGCCCTGGAGTCTCGTGGCTGCCCGCCCCACCCCCCGATCAGACCGGCTGCTGCTGGTCGCCGCGATGGCCGTCTCGAGCGCCAACCTGGTCGTGTACCCGCTGCTGCCTGCGCTGCAGGAACGGTTGGGACTCTCGACCTCAGCTCTCGGGCTGCTGTCGGGGATCGGCTTCCTGGCGTCGGTGATCGGCCAACTCGGGCTCGCCCCCCGCAGCGACCGCTGGGCCCCGGCCACGTTGCTGACCATCGGCACGGTGGGCATGGCCGTGTCGATGTTCGTCACCGCGGCAGCGTCGTCGTATGCGGTGTTGCTCGCCGGCCGGGTGCTGGCCGGCATCGCCTTCGGCGTGTTCTTCCCGGTGGCCCGGGGGGTGGTGGTGCGCGACCGAGAAGTCGCCGGCTACGGCCGGGCCCTGTCTCGCCTGTCGGCCGCCGAGTTCGCGGGGTTGGTGGTCGGCCCGTTCGGCGGCTCGCTCATCGCCTCGGCCGCCGACGCGCCGACCGCCCTGGTGGTGGGGGGCGTGGCCACCGCGCTGGTGGCTCTGCCCCTGGCTCGCGCCGGGCATCGGTGGCCACCAGGGGCGCCGGGTGGCGAGGCGGCGCCGGGCGCCGCGCCGGCGCCGGCGCGACCTCGCCTTGACCTGCTGCGCCAGCCAGGTATGGCCTCGGCCGTTCTCATGGTCGTCGGGGTCATGGTGATGGTTGGCGTCTACGACACCATCTGGGCTCGCTACCTCACCGACATCGGCGCCTCGCAGTCGATGATCGGGCTGAGCTTCGCCCTCTTCGCGGTGCCCTACATGGCCGCGACCGCGCCCGCCGGGTGGTTCATCGACCGGCTCGGACCGTCGATGGCCGCATCCTGGGGCTTCATCGGTCTGGTGGCGTCACTGGTGACCTATGGCGTCATCCGAGACCCGTGGGCGGCCACCGCGGTGAGCTTCGCCGAGGCCGGCGCCCAGGCCGTCACCGGGCCCGCTGGCCAGGCCGCGGTGGCCGCCGCCGCCCCCCCGGGTCGGTCGGCCGAAGCCCAGGGGACGTCGGCTGCGATCGGCACGGTGGCGGCCGGCGCGGTGTCGGTGGCGGCGGCGCCCGTCTACGACGCGTTCGGGCAGGTGGCGGTGTTCGTCGGGTCCGGCGGGTTGGTGGCGGTCATCGTGGTGGTCGCGTCGGCGCTGCACCGGGGCGCTCGACGTGCGCCAGCCAGCTCCCCAGCGCGGTGATGTCCTCGGCGCCGGCCAGCCCGCGGGCCTCGCACAGGAACCCCTTCACCTGCCGGCCGTCGGCCAGCTCGACGGTGCCGATGCACAGCGGCGGTGGGATGGCGGCCACGAAGGCGCCGAAGCCGTCGACCGGCAGTGACCACAGCTCGACCTCGATCGGCGCACCCCGCTCCTCGCCCTCGACCCGGACCAGTCCGGGCTTGGCCGGGGTGGTCCCCGCCAGGGCGTAGAGCCGGTAGTCGCCGGAGGTGGTGGTCGTCTCGAGGAGCGTGGCCGAGCGGTCGGTCAGCTGGTGGTTGAGGGGTTGGCCCACCCGGTGGGCTCCGACCACGGCCAGCTCGACCGACGTCGGGGCCCCGTCGGTGCCGGTGGCGGCGGGGGGTGTCGGTGGGGCGATCGGCTGGTGGGGGCGAGGTCGTCCGGTGGCGCCTAGAGGGACACCCACCACCCGCTCGACCGCGCCCGCCAGGGCCACCAGCCAGGCGTCGTGCCCGCCCGGGGCGACCAGCTGGAGGCCGTCGGGGAGGGCACCGGTCGAGGGGTCGATGACCGGGACGACCACCGCCGCTGCCCCCAGGAGGTTCACGAAGGTGGTGAAGGTCCCGAGTCGGCTGTTGGCGCCGAGCGGGTCGGCGGTCACTTCGGTCAAGGTCGGTTGGCCCGGGACGGTGGGCAGGGCCAGGACGTCGATGTCGCGCCACAGCGACGCGATCCTGCGTCGGGCGGCGGCGAGGCGGTACTCGACCCGGTAGGCGTCGACCGCGCCGAAGCGCTCGCCGCGTTCGATGATCGAGGCCACGACCGGGTGGATGCCGTCGCGGTTGGCCGCTACCTGGTGGCCCACCGCGGCGGTGCGCTCGGCCACCAGGGCCGACCCGTAGAGCAGGCTCCCGACCTCCAGCAGCCAGCCGGTGTCCACCCGGACCAGCTCGGCCCCGGTGGCCGCCACCGCGTCGAGGCCGCCCTGGTACGCCGCCGCCCAGGCCTCGTCGAGGTGGTCGCGTCCGATCTCGTCGAGGACCCCGACCACCGGTGCCGCGGGGAGGGCGGGCGGGTCCGGCAGCGCCGTCGAGAAGGGGTCACTGGCGTCGACACCGGCCATCACCGCCAGCACGGAGGCGGCGTCGGCGACGGTGAGGGCGAAGACCGAGATGCAGTCGGCCCGGCGCATCGCCGGCACCAGCCCGGTGGTGGGCACCATCCCGAAGGTCGGCTTGAGGCCGACCACGTTGCCGAAGGCGGCCGGAACCCGGCCCGAGCCGGCGGTGTCGGACCCGAGAGCGAAGGGGACCAGACCGCGGGCGACGACGACGGCCGAGCCCGAGCTCGACCCGCCCGGCACTCGATCCGCGGCGAACGGGTTGCGGGGGGTGCCGAACGGGGAGCGGACCCCGACCAACCCGGTGGCGAACTGGTCGAGGTTGGCCTTGCCCACCAGGACGGCTCCGCCGGCCCGAAGTCGGGCCACCGCGGTGGCGTCGACCATCGCCGGGCCAGTGGCCGTGGCGAACGCCGGGCAGGCGGCGGTGGTGGCGATGCCGGCCACGTCGAGGTTGTCCTTGACCACGAAGGGGATGCCCCACAGGGGGTGCTCGGCGGCATCGAGCGTGTCCAGACGAGCCAGGTCGGCCGCCGCCTCCCGGGTGAGGGGTCCGCCGATCAGCACCGCCGGGTCGTCCAGTTCCGCCAGGGCCTCGAGGCAGCGCTGGACGACGACGGCGGGATCGAGTCGCCCTTCGAGGTAGCCAGCCCGGAGCTCGGCGACGGTCCAGCCCGCCGTCGAGGTCGGTCGGTCGGTCATGACGGCACCACCACCGCCACCACCGAGCCGCCGGGGGCCTCTCGACCCACCGCGCAGCGCAGCTCGGTCACCCGCCCGTCGACCGGCGACTCGATCGCGGTCTCCATCTTCATCGACTCCACGACCACGATCGTCTGGCCCCTCGACACCGTCGCGCCTTCCTCCACGAGCACCTGCCACACGCTGCCGTGGACCGGTGTGGTGACCCCCAGTGCCCCCGCCGGAACCGGTGCCTCGGCGCTCACCGCGACCGTCGCCGGCCCGCTGTCGAAGGCGCGCCGCAGCTCGCCCGACGCTTCCCACCGGGCCCGCTCCTGGTCGAACGCCCGCCGCCGGCGTCCTACTACCGACGCGATGTCGGCCTCGTTGTCGGCCAGGAACCGGCGGTGGTCGCCGAGCCGGAAGGTCCCTGGTTCGGTGCGCAGCTGGTAGCGGCCGATCGGGAAGGCGTCACGGATCGCGACGAGCTCCTCGGCGCTCACGGGGTGGAACCGGATGCGGTCGAAGAGCCGTAGCAGCCAGGGCGACCCGGGCACGAACGCTTCGGTGGTGCGCCACCGGTTCCACATCTGCAGGGTGCGGCCCACGAACTGGTAGCCCCCGGGACCCTCCATGCCGTAGACGCAGAGGTAGGCCCCGCCGATCCCCACCGAGTTCTCCGCCGTCCAGGTGCGGGCCGGGTTGTACTTGGTCGCCACCAGCCGATGCCGGGGGTCGACCGGCGTGGCCACCGGCGCTCCCAGGTAGACGTCGCCCAGGCCCAGCACCAGGTACTCGGCTCCGAAAACGATGTCGTGCACGTCGTCGATCGAGTCCAGGCCGTTGACCCGGCGGATGAACTCGAGGTTGCTCGGGGTCCAGGGGGCGTCGTCGCGGACCGATGCCATGTAGCGCTCGATGGCGAGCCGGGTGGCGGGGTCGTCGAACGACAGCGGGAGGTGGACCACCCGCGACGGGATCTCCAACTCGTCGGCCGCGGGTAGGGCGGCCTCGGCGTCGACCAGGGCGCCGAGCAGCCGGTCGACCCCCAGCCGGGTGGGGTCGAAGCGGACCTGCACCGAGCGGATTCCCGGGGCCAGCTCCTCGATGCCGGCGATCGGCTCGGCCTGGAGGTGGGTCATGAGGGCATGGGCCCGGGCCCGCAGCTCGAGGTCGAGCACGTTGTCGCCGTACTCGACCAGCACGCAGTGGTCGCCGTCGCGGCGGTAGGCGACCGCCGGCCGCTCGGCCGACGGATCGAGCCGGGCCAGGACCGCCGGCTCCGGACGGTGATCGTCCGGTGACAGCGGCCGAGGGAGCGATCCGCTCGCGGTCTGGGCGGCTCGGGCGGCGGCGGTGGCGGCGTCGATGGCCACGAACCGCACCTCGTCGCCGGGCCGGAGCTGACCGAGCTTCCACAGCTCGTCGCGAGCCAGCGTGGCCGGGCAGACGAAGCCGCCCAGGCTGGGTCCGTCGGGTCCGAGGACCACCGGCATGTCGCCGGTGAAGTCGACCGTGCCGACCGCGTACACGGTGTCGTGGATGTTCGACGGGTGCAGGCCGGCCTCGCCGCCGTCAGCCCGGGCCCACGTGGGGCGAGGGCCGATCAGGCGGACCCCGGTGCGATCGGAGTTGAAGTGGACCGTCCAGGTGGCGCCGTAGAGCGCGTCGATGTCGTCGGGGGTGAAGAAGTCGGGTTCGACGTGAGGACCGTGCAGCACGCCCAGTGTCCAGCTGGTGCGCAGCTCGGGGACCGCGGTCGGCGAGAGGCGCAGGCCGATCCGGCTCGACCCGTCGAGGGTGGTGGGGTCGGCCACCGGGACCGAGTCGCCGACCCGGAGGGCCCGACCGCTGTGCCCACCGAAGCCCCCGAGCGCGAAGGTCGAGAGGCTGCCCAGGTAAGGGGGGACGTCGACCCCGCCTCGCACCAGCACGTAGGTGCGCAGGCCCGGGCCGACGATCGGGCCGAGATCGAGAAGGCTGCCGGCGGCCACCGCCACCACGGTCCAGGGCTCGATCGGCTGTTCGTCGAGGGTGGCGGTCATCGCCGCGCCGGCCACCACCACCTCGGTCGCCACCGTGAAGCGCAGCGCCGGGCCGGTCGCCGTGCACTCCAAGCCGGCCGTCCCCGGCGGGTTGCCGACCAGGGCGTTGCCCAGCCGGAAGGACAGGTCGTCCATCGGGCCCGAGGGCGGGACGCCGACCTGCCAGTACCCGAGCCGGCCGGGAAGGTCTTGCACGGTGGTGAAGGTGCCAGCGCGCTCGACCTCCATGGCCGGGGCTCGGTGGGAAATGCCGGCCAGGGTGGCCGTGGTGTGTCGGGCTGCGGCCAGGTCGGGGTCGTCGACCACCCGCCGCAGCCAGGCCAGGTTGGTGGCCACCCCCGCGATCTTGGTGTCGGCCAGGGCCCGGGCCATGGTGGCCAAGGCCGCCGGCCGGCTCTCGCCGGTGGTGATCAGCTTGGCCAGCAGTGGGTCGTAGTGCGGCGAGACCTCGGTGCCGGCCTCGACCCAGCCGTCGGTGCGGGCCGCGGCCGGGGCCCGCCAGGCGGTCACCGTGCCGGTGCTGGGGCGGAAGTCGTGCCCGGGGTCTTCGGCGTAGAGCCGCACCTCGAGGGCGTGGCCGCCGGCTGTCGGTGGGCGATCGAGGATCTCGATCGGATCGCCCGACGCCACCTGGAGCATGGCCTCGACCAGGTCGACCCGGTAGACGGCCTCGGTCACCGGGTGCTCGACCTGGAGGCGGGTGTTGACCTCGAGGAAGGACACGTCGTCGGGCGACGGGACCCCCCGGGAGGTGTCGACCAGGAACTCGACCGTGCCCACCGAGCGGTAGTCGACGGCCTCGGCCAGTCGCACGGCCGACGTCACCAAGGCCGCGACCGTGTCCTCGGGCAGCCCGGGCGCCGGCGCCTCCTCGAGCACCTTCTGGTTGCGGCGCTGGAGCGAGCAGTCCCGGGTACCGAGGTCGTGGACCCGCCCCCGGCCGTCGCCCAGCACCTGGACCTCGACGTGGCGGGCGGCGGCCACGAAATGCTCGAGGAACACTCCGCCGTCGCCGAAGTGGGCGATGGCCAGGCGCCGGACCGGGTCGAAGGCGCTCGCCAGCTCGGCCTCGTCGTCGCAGCGGCGCATGCCGATCCCGCCCCCTCCGCCGGTGCTCTTCAGCAGCACCGGGTAGCCCACGGCTCGGGCCGCGTCGCGAGCCTCGTCGAGGTCGGCCAGCAGACCGGTGCCGGCGAGCAGCGGGACGCCAAGGGCCTGGGCCAGCGAGCGGGCCTGGTGCTTGGAGCCGAAGCGACGGAGCTGCTCGGGGGTGGGGCCCACGAAGGCCAGCCCGGCCTGCTCGCAGGCGGCGGCGAAGTCGGCGTTCTCCGACAGCAGGCCGTAGCCGGGGTGGATGGCCTGGGCCCCCCGATCGAGGGCGGCCTCGATCACCCGGTCGCCCCGCAGGTAGCTCTCGGCCGTGGGGCCCGGACCGAGCCGCACCACCTCGTCGGCCTGGCGGACGTGCAGGGCGTGGACGTCGGCATCGGAGTGCACCGCCACCGACCGGACCCCGAGTCGCCGGAGCGTGCGCAGGACCCGGCACGCGACCTCTCCCCGGTTGGCCACCAGCACCGTGTCGAACATCAGGCCGTCACCGATCGGGCGCTTCCTCGTCAGCCTCGCGTCAGCAGGTGCTGACGACCCCGAAATGACTTTCGAGGTAGGTTCGAAACATAGCGGCAGCGACCGAGGAGCGTCACTGTGACCACCACCGCATCCCAGCCCCGGATCGGCTACCTGCTCCCGGCCGAGGCCTACACCTCCCAGGCCTGGTTCGACTGGGAGCAGCGGGAACTGTTCGGTCGGTGCTGGAACTTCGTGGGCATGACCGACGACCTGGCCGAGGTCGGCGACTACCTCACGGTGGACGTCGGACCCAACCCCCTCGTCGTGCTGCGTGACCTGCAGGGCCAGCTCCGCGCCTTCAACAACCTGTGCCGGCACCGCGGCATGGTGATGCTCCAGGGGTCGGGCAATGTCCGCACCGGGATCAGCTGCCTGTACCACCACTGGAACTACGGGCTCGACGGCGAGCTGCGGCGGGTGCCCCAGCTCGAGCGCTTCGACGGTATGGCCACCGGCGAGTGGGGCCTCAAGGAGGCGAGCGTCAGCGTCTGGAACGACCTGGTGTTCGTCCACCCCGATCCCCACCCGGCACCGCTGGCCGACTGGCTGGGTGACTTCCCCGATCGGGTCGGGCCGTTCCGGCCGGGTGACCTGGTCGAGGGGGTGCGGGTCCGCTACGAGATGGCGGCCAACTGGAAACTGTTCGCCGAGAACCACATCGACGTCCTGCACCTCTGGTACCTCCACGCCCGCACGCTGGCCGACTACGACCACGCGGCCAGCGAGTGGTGGGCCTGCGGCCCGCACTGGGCGTTCTACGAACCCCCCCGCAACGGCCAGCGGGTCCCGCCCGACCTGGCGGCCTCGGGCCTCCCGATCATCGACCACATCGACGAGAGTTGGTACGGCTCCGGAGCCCACCTGGTGTTCCCCAACCTGCCCATCGCCAGCGGCGCCAACTTCTGGCAGACCTACCAGGTGATCCCCCTCGGCCCCGACCGCTCCATCGTCGACATGCGGGTCCGGGTGGTACCGGGGACCGATCCGGCGCTGGCCGAGGCCTTCGCTGAGTCGGCCCGCCAGCTATTCGAGGGCGAGGACATCCTGGCCTGCGAGCTCATGCAGCAGGGCCTGGGCTCGCCCCGCTTCGAGGTCGGCCCCCTCGCCCGCTCCCACGAGGACCCGATCCTCCTGTTCCAGCAAGCGATCCTCGGCTTCGGCTCGCCGGAGCGGGTGTGACCGCCACCCCGGCCGCGGCTCGAGCCCACGCTCGGGCCCAGGCCGGCGCCGCCGCGGTGGCGATGCCGACCATCCCGGCCCGAGACGCCGTCGACCTGCCGGCCGGCGTCTCGCCCGAGGCCGTGCTGTGGGACGAGGCCGTCGCCGCCGGCGGATGGGCGTCGAGGGTCCTGCCGCGGGGCAGCACCCTGCGGATCACCGACGTCGAGGGCGACGCCTGCGCCGCGATCCTCCTCCACAACGCCGACCAGCCGATCGAGCGTCTCAACGTGGCCGACACCGTCAAGGTCCAGTGGCAGGCCTACCTGGGGGTCGGGTCGCTCCTGCTCTCGGACATGGGCCGGGTGCTGGCGACTGTCACGACCGATACCTCGGGCCACCACGACCTCCTCTGCGGGTGCTCGAACCGCGCCCACAACCAGCGTCGCTACGGGACGGGCGACCTCCACGGCCCCTGTCCCAACGCCCGCGACGGGTTCGCCAATGCTCTGGCCAAGCACGGCCTCGACCGGCGCGACATCGGGCCGTGCCTGACCCTGTTCAAGGGCGTGACCGTCCTCGACGACGGGGCCCTTCGCTTCGACGGGGGGCTGGGAGCCCCCGCCCACGTCGAGCTCCGGGCCGAGATGGCCCTCCTGGTGACGGTCGTCGATTCGCCGCACGTGCTGGACCCCCGGCCGTCCTGGGTAGCCACGCCACTGCGGCTGACGGCCTGGCGGGGGTCACCGACCACGGTCGATGACCCCCTGTGGTCCGCCACCCCCGAGTCCGAGCGGGCCTACCAGAACACCGAGGATCTCCACCTGGGTCTGACCGGGTGACTGCCCTCGATCACGCTCCCGAGCCTCCGAGCCTGGCCGGCCGGGTGGTGTCCGACGAGGTGGTGGCGGCAAGGGCGCCCTGGAGTCGGGTGGTCGAGGCCGGGCAGATCCTGCGCATCGTCGACCTCGGCGGCAACCAGGCCGTCGACTGCCTGCTCTATGCCGCCGCCGACCCCACCGAGCGCTACAGCGCCCAGGACACGGTGGCGGCCCAGGGCAACGTCTATCTCGGCACCGGTTCGGTCCTGCGATCGTGCGAGGGGACACCGATGATGACGGTCGTGGCCGACACCTGCGGGCGCCACGACACCCTCGGTGGCGCCTGCAGCAAGGAGAGCAACACGCTGCGCTACGGCCAACACACCAAGCACCAGCACGCCTGCGTGGAGAACTTCCTGACCGCGGCCGCCCGCCACGGCATGGCCAAGCGTGACCTGGTCGGCAACATCAACTGGTTCATGAACGTGCCGGTCGAGGCCGACGGCACCCTCGGCATCGTCGACGGCCTCTCGGCCCCCGGGCTGTCGGTCGACCTCCGGGCCGAGATCGACACCCTGGTGCTGGTCTCGAACTGCCCCCAGATCAACAACCCCTGCAACGGCTTCGACCCGACGCCGGTGCGGATGCTGGTCTTCGAGCCCGAGGTCGCAGCCCCGTGAGCACCGATGCGCCGCCCGGATTCCTGCTCGAGCCCGCGGCCTACGTCGACCCTGGGTGGCTCGAGCGCGAGCGCGACCTCCTGTTCAGTCGGACCTGGACGCTGGTGGGCGACGCGGCCACGGTGTCGGAGCCGGGCGGCTACCTGACTGCGGTGGTCGGGCGGGCCGAGCTGCTCGTGGTCCGGGGCGACGACGGCCACCTGCGGGCCTTCCACAACCTGTGCCGGCACCGGGGCATGACCCTGGCCGAGGGCTGCGGGCGCTTCGACGCCACGGTGGCCTGCAGCTACCACGGCTGGCGCTTCGACCTCGAGGGCCGCCTGGTCGTCGTGCCCCAGCGCAGCCGGGAGTTTCCCGACCTCGACCTCGATCGCTGGCCGCTGCTGGCGGCTTCGGTCGAGGTGTGGGAGGGCATGGTCCTTGTCCACCCCGACCCCGACGCACCACCGCTGGCCGAGGCCATGGCCGGGGTGCTCCAGCACCTCGGCAGCCATCGGCCGGGGGGGCTCGCCCAGGTGGCCCAGGTCGAGATCCAGGCGGCCTGCAATTGGAAGCTCTTCGTCGAGAACCACGTCGACGTGTACCACCTCTGGTACCTCCACGAGCGCTCCCTGGGCGACTTCGACCACGCTCGCTTCGAGCACCACCAGCAGGGGGGGAACTGGGCCAGCTACGAGCCCCGGCGGTCGTCGGCCGAGCCGAGGGTCGACGGGGGCGTCGCCATCCGCCACCTCGCGCCCCGCGATCTCGACGGCATCGGGGCCCACCTGGTGTTCCCCAACCTGCTGATGGCCACCACCGCCGGCTTCTTCGCCACCTACGCCGTCTACCCGCTGGCCGCCGACCGGTCTCGCATTGACCTGCGGGTGCGGGCCGAGCCCGACGCCGACGTCGCCGGGCTGGTGGCTGCTATCCGGGGCTTCGTCGACGAGGACGTGTCCGCCTGTGAGGGCGTGCAGCGGGCCATGGCCTCGGGGCGCTTCGCGGTCGGTCCGCTGGCCCGTCACCACGAGGCGCCCATCACCGCCTTCCACACCCACCTGCTGGCCGCCCTGGGCGGGTCGGGGTGACCACCGACTCCGCCACCGGGGAGGACGTCATCCCGCGGGCGTACCGGGGGCCGTGGCGTCGGGTCTCGATCGCGGTGGGCGACGGTCCGGCCGAGGAGGCCCAGGTGGTGTGGTGGCTCCAGGCGGCGCAGGACTTCGTCGACCTGCGCCTCCCGAGGGTGCCGGGCGGGCCGGATCCAGTCTCCTTCGCCGGAGTCACGACCTACCGACCCGAGCCGCCGACGTTGTGGTGGCGCCACCAGATCGCCCTCGATGGCGTCGACCTGGGCGACGACGTGGGCCGGGTGACCTGGGACGGGACCGACCTGTTGGAGGAGGGGACGACCGTGGTCGACGGCGAGCCCGTTCGCTACGTCGAGCGTTGGCGTCGCCTCCCCCCACCGCTCGACGGGGTCGAGCGCACCCGTGTCCTGCGAGGCGTCGACGAGGCCGCGCTGATGGTGGAGGTCGGGGACCACCTGCTGGCGGTGGTCGATCGCCGATCGCAGGGCGGCCCCTACCAGTCCTGCGGGTGGCGGCGGACCAAGGCGTCGTCCTGGGAGTTGGCCCTGGTGCTCGAGCCGAACGGGATCGAGCTCGCGCCGCCGCCGGCCGAGGTCCTCCCGCCCGGGGCCGAGCTGGTCATCGGCGACCTCGGTTGGTCGGTGGTCGAGGATGCGCTCACCCCGTCGATCGAGGTCGCACCATGATCCGCACCCACCGACCCGACGCCAGCGTCGAGTTGGTCGCCGGTTCGTCGGCGGAGTCCGGCTCCGGGCCGGCCCCGGTGGTCGAGGCCCGAGGCCTCACGGTCACCTTCGAGCGCAACCGTCGCCGCGTCCATGCGCTGCGGGGGGTCGATCTGCGGGTCGCCCCGGGCGAGATCGTGGGCGTGGTCGGCGAATCGGGCTCGGGCAAGAGCGTCCTCGGCCTCTCGATGCTCGGCCTCCTCCCGACGTCGTCCCGCCCCGAGGTCGGCGGCTCGATCGAGGTTTGCGGCGTCGACCTGATGGCGGCCGACGCCGAGGCGCGCCGGCGCCTCCGGGCCATCCGGCTGGGCGCCGTCTTCCAGGATCCGATGACCTCGCTCAACCCGACCATGCGGATCGGCCGGCAGGTGGCCGAGAAGGCCGGCTCCGAGCGCGAGGCCCTCCGCCTCCTCGACGCCGTCGGCATCCCCGAGGCCCGGCGCCGACTCAAGGCCTACCCCTTCGAGCTCTCCGGTGGCCTGCGCCAGCGGGTGATGATCGCCATGGCCATCGCCGGGAGCCCGGCCCTGGTGATCGCCGACGAGCCCACCACCGCCCTCGATGTCACCGTCCAGGCCCAGATCCTCGAGCTGCTGCGCAGCCTCCGGGACGAGCTCGGCTGTTCCTTCGTGTTCGTCACCCACGACCTGGGCGTGGCCACCCAGCTCGCCGACCGCATCGCGGTGATGTACGCCGGCCGGGTGGTCGAGCTGGGCGGCACCGCCGGGGTCCTCAGCCACCCTTCCCACCCCTACGCGGCGTCGCTCAAGGCGTCGCGACTGAGCCTGGATTCGGCCCGGGCCAGACCGCTGGCCACCCTCCGAGGTGAGCCGCCGGA
This sequence comes from Actinomycetes bacterium, assembly GCA_031398745.1. Taxonomy (GTDB): domain Bacteria; phylum Actinomycetota; class Acidimicrobiia; order Acidimicrobiales; family CADCSY01; genus JANNNX01. Next base: position 9,487 of record JANNNX010000041.1, on the reverse strand, counting down.
GCCGACGTCGGTGCTCGATGGCTGTGCCTTCGCCCCTCGTTGCCCGCTGGCCATCGACCGCTGCGCCGAGGAGCGGCCGACCCTCGCCCCGGTCGCGGGCCACGGGGGTCAGGTGGCGTGCCACCGACCCGACGATGTCGATGCGGCTGGCCTGAGCGACGAGGGAGCGTGGCCCGAGGCGGTGCCCACGCCGGGGCGTTTCGCCCTCGAGTGCGTCGCCATCACCAAGACGTTCGTCCTGCGCGAGGACTGGCGCTCCCGCTCTGCCCTTCAGGCGCTGCGGGGGGTCGACCTGCGGGTCGCCCCCGGAGAGGCGGTGGCCCTGGTCGGCGAGAGTGGCTCGGGCAAGTCGACCCTCCTGCGGGTCATCGCCGGCCTGAGCCGGCAGTCCGATGGCGACGTGGCCATCGCCGAAGGGGCCCGGCCCCAGATCGTCTTCCAGGACGCCGGTGCCTCCCTCACCCCGTGGCTGACCATCGGCGACCAGGTCGGTGAGCGCCTTGCCCGTCGAGGGGTGGCCAAGGCCGAGCGGGCCGACCGGGTGGCCGAGGTCCTGACCCGGGTCGGGCTCCCGCCGACACTGGCGTCCGCCAAGCCGGCCCAGCTCTCGGGCGGACAGCGCCAGCGGGCGGCGATTGCCCGGGCCGTGGTCGTCCCGCCCACCGTCCTGCTCTGCGACGAGCCCACCAGCGCGCTCGACGCCTCGTTGGCCGCCGGCGTCCTCAACCTCATCGGCCGGCTTCGCCGGGAGCTGGGCATGTCGGTGCTCTTCGTCACCCACGATCTGGCCGCCGCCCGGGTGGTTGCCGACCGGGTGGCGGTCATGTACCTGGGTCGGATCGTCGAGGACCTGGCGGCCGATCGCATCGTCGAGGAGGCGAGGCACCCCTACACCCGGGCGCTGCTCTCGGCCGTACCCGGGCTCTCCGGGAGTCGGGCACCCCTCAAGGGCGATCCTGCCAGCCCCCTCTCACCACCCAGCGGCTGCGCCTTCCACACCCGCTGCCCGGTGGCCGTCGAGCGCTGCGCACACCGCGCCCCCGAGCTGGTCGTCACCGAGCGGGGTCACGCGGTCGACTGCGTCCTGGCCGAGCCCGGCGGGTCCGTGGACCTCTGACCCGACCGACCCTCCCGGTCAGTCGGCGGCGTCGAGGCGGTCGGCCTCGCGCCGGACCCGGGCCAGCGACGACCGGTGCCGGAGCAGCGCCCCCAGGGTCTGGGTGGCCAGGAACTCGCCGATCTCCTCGGGCGCGTAGTCGCCGGTCGCCGGGTCGTCTCGGCCACGCAGGTGGTGCTCACCCACTGGTCGGAACCAGTTCTGGACCGCCTCGTCGTCGGCCAGGATGCTGAGCGCGGCGAGCCGAGGGTCGACCTCCAACAACGACCCGTCGGCGATGCCGGCCGCCACTAGCTCCTCCACCTCGTCGTTGAGCTGCTGGCGCTCCTTCCAGAAGGTGGCGAAGCGCTCCTCCTGGAGCGCCGCCAGCCGGGAGATCTCGTTGATGTCGTAGGGCAGGCGGCACAGCACCTCGACGTCGAAGCGGATCAGCCGGAACAGGCGAACCGCGGGCTCGCCGCCGTCCGCGTTGATGGCGGCCAGGCGGTCGAGCGAGACCCGGTTCACCTCGGCCACGATGGCTTCGAGGATCTCGTCCTTGCTCCCGAAGTAGTAGTAGACCGACGACGGGCTCAGGCCCGACTGCTCGGCGATCTGGCGCATCGTCGTCGAGCCGAAGCCCTGGCTGGCGAAGAGCCGGCTGGCGACCTTGACGACCTCATCCCGAGGGGGGCCGTCGAGCGGTCGGGGGTTGCTGCGGGGCCGACCGATCCGTGAGCCCTTGGCCGGTGGCACCGGCCGATCGTACTGCGACGTGTCGGCTGGTTCGGACGCTGACGGGGGGGGGTCGGCGCTCAGGCCGAGCGGGCTGCGATGCTGCTCGGCATCCGGTCGGGCTGGCCCTCGAGGGGAGAGCCGTGGGGCTGTCCGGCGGCCTGGTAGCAGGCCTCGTGGAAGTGCTCGACCCGGTCCCAACGTCCCTTCACGTAGACGTTGCAGATGACCTGGAAGCGGATGATCCGGGCCGCGAACTTCACCGACTGGCTGCACTCGACGCACACCGCGGCGTTGCCCGCCTCGATGCGCCGGACGACCGCTCGGCTCTGCTTCTTGGCCGACTGACCCCGCTTGGTGGAGACCGCGGTGGTTGCCATGCTTCAGGTATCGGTCGGGCGGGGTGGCTCGCCTGAGCGAGAGGGGCCGAACGGCCTAGGACCTGAGGTCTGGGCGAGCGTCAGGCCGGGATGGGTCGGTAGCGGATGCGGTGGGGCTGATCGGCCGCCGAGCCGAGACGCCGGTGCCGGTCCTCCTCGTACTCGCTGAAGTTGCCCTCGAACCACCGGACCTCGGAGTCACCCTCGAAGGCCAGGACGTGGGTCGCCACCCGGTCGAGGAACCACCGGTCGTGGCTGATGACCACCGCGCACCCCGGGAAGGCCAGCAGCGCATCCTCGAGCGCCCGGAGGGTGTCGACGTCGAGGTCGTTGGTGGGCTCGTCGAGCAGCAGCAGGTTGCCGCCGGCCAGCACCTGGCGGGCCAGGTGGACCCGGTTGCGCTCGCCGCCCGACAGCACCCCGACCTTCTTCTGCTGGTCCGACCCGCCGAAGCCGAAGCTGGCCACGTAGGCCCGGCCGTGGATGGTGCGGCCGCCGATCTGGAGCTCGTCGACTCCGCCGGTGATCTGCTCGTAGACGCTCAGCTGGGGGTCGAGGACCTCCCGGCTCTGGTCGACGTAGGCCAGCTGCACGGTCGAGCCGACGGTGAGGGTTCCGGCGTCGGCCTCTTCCTGGCCGGCGATCATGCGGAACAACGTCGTCTTGCCGGCGCCATTGGCGCCGATGATCCCGACGATGCCCGCCGGCGGCAGCGAGAAGCTGAGGCCGTCCAACAGCAGCCGGTCGCCGAACGCCTTCGACAGGCCCTCGGCCACCACCACCGTGTCACCCAGTCGGGGCGGCAGGGGGATCGTGATCTCGAGCTTCTCGCCCCGACCGTCGGCCGACGCCTCGGCCGCCGAGAGCAGCTCGTTGTAGCTGCGGAGGCGGGCCTTGCCCTTGGCTTGGCGGGCGCGGGGTGCGAGGCGGACCCATTCCAGCTCTCGCTCCAGGGTGCGGCGGCGGCTGTCGTCGCGCTTGGCCTCCTGGGCCAGCCGGGCCGACTTCTGCTCGAGCCAGCTGGTGTAGTTGCCCTCGAACGGGTAGCCCCGCCCCCGGTCGAGCTCGAGGATCCAGCCGGCGACGTTGTCGAGGAAGTATCGGTCGTGGGTGACGGCCACCACCGTCCCCGGGTAGTCGGCCAGGAAGCGCTCGAGCCAGGCCACCGACTCGGCGTCGAGGTGGTTGGTCGGTTCGTCGAGGAGCAGGAGGTCGGGGTGCGAGAGGAGGAGGCGGCACAGCGCCACCCGCCGCCGCTCCCCACCCGACAGGGTGGCCACCTCCGCGTCGCCGGGAGGCAGCCGGAGAGCGTCCATGGCCAGCTCGACCCGGCGCTCCAGGTCCCAGGCGTCGGTGGCGTCGATGCGGTCCTGGAGGGTCGCCTGCTCGGCCAGGAGCACGTCGTAGTCGGCGTCGGGCTCGGCGAAGGCAGCCAGCACCTGGTTGTAGCGGTCGAGCACGCCCTGGACCTCGGCCACGCCGTCCATGACGTTGCCGACCACGTCCTTGCTGGCATCGAGCTCGGGCTCCTGAGCCAGCAGCCCGACGGTGAAGCCAGGGGTGAGGCGGGCCTCACCGGAGAAGCCATCGTCGAGGCCGGCCATGATCGCCAGCAGCGACGACTTGCCGGAGCCGTTCGACCCGATGACGCCGATCTTGGCCCCCGGGTAGAACGACAGCGAGATGTCCTCGAGCACCTGGCGGTCGGGTGGGTGGAAGCGTCCCAGCTTGCGGGTCGTGTAGATGAACTCGGCGGCCACCGTCGGACCGTACCCGGGACGGTCGCCGACCCGGGTGCCGGGGAAGCCAGGAGCAGGCCCCGGAGCACCACCACGTAGTCTCGACGGCGATGCCCGAACTCACCGCCGGCCCCGACTTCGGGCCCAACGACGGCCTCGTCGAGGACCTCTACCAGCAGTACCTCGACAACCCGACAGCCGTCCCTGCCCCGTGGCGCACTTACTTCGACGGCCACCGGGCCGAGCCGGCCAACGGCACGCCGGCGACCAACGCCACGCCCGCCACCGTCGCTCCGCCGGCCGAGACGCCCCCGCCGGTCGAGTCGGCGCCCGCTCCCGCGCCTGCGCCGATCACCCCCCCAGCGGCCCGTGTCGAAGGGGCGACTCCCGCGGCCCCGGCCGAGCCGCTCCGAGGGGCGGCGGCTCGGATCGTCACCAACATGGAGGCCAGCCTCCAGGTGCCGACGGCCACCAGCTTCCGGGTCGTCCCGGCCAAGCTGCTCGAGGTCAACCGCTCGGTGATCAACGGCTACCTGAGTCGCACCCACGGCGGCAAGGTGAGCTTCACCCACCTCATCGGCTTCGCCGTCACCCGAGCCCTGGTCGACGTGCCGGCCATGAACGCGGCCTACGTCGACCTCGACGGCAAGCCGGGCATCGTCCGTCACCCGCACGTCGGCCTCGGCCTGGCGGTCGACGTCACTAAATCCGACGGCAGCCACTCGTTGCTGGTGCCCTGCATCAAGGACGCCGACACCCTCGACTTCCGCGGCTTCCTCGATGCCTACGAGGCGATCATCGTCAAGGTCCGCTCGGGCTCGATCGGGGTCGACGACTTCAGTGGCGTCACCGCCACGCTGACCAACCCCGGCACCATCGGCACGGTGCAGTCGGTGCCCCGACTGATGCCCGGCCAGGGCGTCATCGTCGGCGTGGGGTCGATCGACTACCCGGCGGAGTACCAGGGCGCGGATCCGAGCGCGCTGGCCGAGCTGGCGGTGTCCAAGGTCGTCACCCTCACCTCGACCTACGACCACCGCATCATCCAGGGCGCCGAGTCCGGGCTGTTCCTGCGCCGCGTGCACGAGCTGTTGCTCGGCGCCGACGGCTTCTACGACGAGGTCTTCGCCGCCCTGGGGGTGCCCTACCAGGCGGTCCAGTGGCGCAAGGACGTCAGCCCGCTCGACCGCGAGTCGGTCTTGCTGCGCAAGCAGCAGCAGGTCGACGCGGTGATGAACATGTACCGGGTCCGGGGCCACTTGATCGCCGACCTCGACCCGCTGCGGTGGAAGAAGCCGTCGATGCACCCCGAGCTCGACCCTGCCACCTACGGCCTGACCATCTGGGACCTCGACCGTGAGTTCCTCACCGGTGGCCTGGCCGGACAGGACCGCATGGCGCTGGGCGACATCCTTCACGTGCTGCGCGACGCCTACTGCCGGACCATCGGCGTCGAGTACATGCACATCCAGGAGCCCGAGCAGAAGCGGTGGGTCCAGGAGCAGGTGGAGGGCGTGCCGCCCGAGGTGTCGGCCGAGGACAAGCGCCACATCCTCGGTCGGCTCAACGCGGCCGAGGCGTTCGAGCGGTTCCTCGCCACCAAGTACGTGGGCGTCAAGCGGTTCGGGCTGGAGGGGGCCGAGGCTGCCATCCCGCTGCTCGACGCGGTGCTCGACGCCGCGGTCGACGACGGCATCGCCGACGTCGTGCTGGGCATGGCCCACCGGGGTCGGCTGAACGTGCTGGCCAACATCGTGGGCAAGAGCTACGAGCAGATCTTCCGTGAGTTCGAGGGACTGGTCGACCTCGAGAGCGTGCAGGGATCGGGCGACGTGAAGTACCACCTCGGCGCCCGGGGAAAGTTCCAGAGCCGATCCGGTGGCCACCTGCCGGTGGAGCTGGCGGCCAACCCGTCGCACCTCGAGGCGGTCGACCCGGTGGTCGAGGGAATGGTGCGGGCCAAGCAGGATCGCATCGGCGACCCCACCGCCTTCGGCGTGCTCCCGGTGCTCATCCACGGCGATGCCGCCTTCGCCGGCCAGGGCGTGGTCGCCGAGACCCTCAACCTCTCCGACCTGAAGGGCTACCGGGTCGGCGGCACCATCCACCTGGTCATCAACAACCAGGTCGGCTTCACCACCGCGCCGGAGCACGGCCGATCCTCGGTGTACGCAACCGACGTCGCCAAGATGGTCCAGGCCCCCATCCTCCACGTCAACGGCGACGACCCCGAGGCCTGCGTGCGGGTGGCCCGCCTGGCCTTCGCCTACCGCCAGACCTTCCACCGCGACGTGGTGATCGACATGGTCTGCTATCGCCGCCACGGGCACAACGAGGCCGACGACCCGAGCTTCACCCAGCCCTTGATGTACAAGCTGATCGACCCGAGGCCGTCGGTCCGCGAGCTCTACGTCGAGTCGCTGGTGCGCCGCGGCGACATCAGCGCGACCGAGGCCGAGCAGGCGCTCCTCGACTTCTCCCACCAGCTCCAGGCGGCCTTCGACGAGACCCGCGCCCTGGGCCCGGCTGTGGTGCCGGCGTCGCTCACCCACCCCGATCCCGCGCCGGCGCCCGTGCCGGCACCGGTCGAGACCGCGGTGGGACGCGAGACGCTCGACTACGTGTTCGACGCGCTGGCCCGGGTGCCCGACGGCTTCGTCGTGCACCCCCGGTTGGTCCGCCAGCTGACCAACCGGGCCACCACCTGGGACACCGGCGAGCTCGACTGGGCGACCGCCGAGGCGCTCGCCTTCGGGACGCTGCTGCTCGAGCACACCGACATCCGCCTAGCCGGCCAGGACAGCCGGCGGGGCACCTTCTCGCAGCGCCACGCAGTCCTCGTCGATCAGGAGACCGGCGCCGAGCACGTGCCGCTGGCGCACCTCACCGGGGAGCAGGGCCACTTCCGGGTCTACGACTCGCTGCTCTCGGAGTACGCCGGGCTCGGGTTCGAGTACGGCTACTCGGTGGTCGACGAGCACGGACTGGTGCTGTGGGAGGCCCAGTTCGGCGACTTCATCAACGGCGCCCAGATCATCGTCGACCAGTTCCTGTCGTCGGCCGAGGACAAGTGGGGTCAGCGTTCGGGCCTGGTGCTGCTCCTGCCCCACGGCTACGACGGCCAGGGTCCCGAGCACTCGTCGGCGCGGATCGAGCGGTTCCTGACCCTCTGTGCCGACGACAACCTTCAGGTGGTCAACGCCACCACGCCGGCCCAGCTGTTCCACCTCCTGCGCCGCCAGGCCCGCCAGCACGTCCGCAAGCCGCTGGTGGTGGCGTCGCCCAAATACCTCCTACGGGCCCGCGAGGCGCGTTCGACGATCGACCAGCTGACGAGCGGTGAGTTCCATCCGCTGCTCGACGACCCGAACCCCCCCGAAGCCGAGCGGGTCAAGCGGATCCTGCTGTGCTCGGGCAAGGTGGCCTACGACCTCCTCAAGCGGCGCGACGAGACCGAGGCGCGGGCCGTCGTGCTGCGGGTCGAGCAGCTCTACCCCTTCCCGGCCGACGCCATCGTCGCCGCTCTCGAGCGCTACCCGAAGCTCAAGACGCTCACCTGGGTGCAGGAGGAGCCGGAGAACATGGGTGCCTGGCCCTTCGTGCACAACCTGCTGCATCGACTGCTGCCCGACCGGGTGAACCTCCGACACGAGAGCCGGCCCGAGTCGGGAAGCCCGGCGACGGGCAGCGCGACGGTGCACGGACTCCAGCAGACCGACATCGTCGATCGAGCCTTCGCCGGCCTCTGAGTCGACCCTTGGCGCTGCGACCGAGACGGTCGCTGCGAGATGCGCCACGGTGACCTCGTCATCTGTTTGACTACCCGGACGTCATGGCCACCCACGTCATCGTCGATGGGTCGAACATCGCGACCGAGGGGCGGAGCCTCCCGAGCTTGGCCCAGCTCGACGACGCAGTGCAGGCGTTCCTGGCCGAGCGTCCCCACGCCCATTGCATCGTCGTGGTGGACGCCACCTTCGAGCACCGGATCGATGACGCGGAACGGGCGACCTACGAGGAGGCCGTCGAGGCCGGCGAGCTGATCACCCCGCCCGCGGGGACGATCGGTCGGGGCGACAAGTTCATCCTCGAGATCGCCGACCGGGTCGACGCCACCGTCTTCTCCAACGACTCCTTCCAAGAGTTCCACGGGGAGTACCTGTGGCTGTTCGACGACGGGCGACTCATCGGGGGCAAGCCCGTCCCCGGTGTCGGGTGGGTGTTCGCCGAGCGGTCGCCGGTGCGCGGTCCCCGCAGCCGGGCGGCCACCCGGGCGGCTCGGCAGCGCACCGAGCCGGCGCCCGAGGCACCCTCAGCGGAGGTGCCGCCCGCCCGGCGCCGACGGGGCGGCCGCTCTGGCGGCGCCGAGTCGGGGACCGGCGGAGCGCTCGACGGGGCCGTGGGCGACGACCCGACCACCGGGACCGGGGACGGCTCGGCGACGGGGACCGAGGGTCGCCGCCGCCGCCGCCCCTCGTCGCCCGACGGCGGTCGCGCCGCATCGTCGGTGGCGGCGGCGCGAGACGCCGCCGCCGGGGACCGGCTCGACGTGCGCCGGCACCTCGAACCGATCAACGCACCGCTGCCGTTCATCGAGTTCATCGCCGCCCACCCGCTCGGGGCCGAGGTCGAGGGCGAGGTGGTCGAGTTCTCCAGCCATGGCGCCTACGTGATGGTCGGGGAGGTCCGCTGCTACATCGCGCTGCGCAACCTCGGTGACCCTGCGCCTCGTTCGGCCCGTGAGGTGCTGGCGCGAGGCGACCTGCGAACCTTCGTGGTGCACTCCCTCGACGGTCCGCGCCGAGGGGTCGATCTGACCCTCCCGCCTGGCGAACCACTTCCGGCGGCCGGGTCCTCGAGCAGCATTCCGACCTCTGGCGCAGCGCGCCGGCGAACGCGATCGGTCGCCTCTGGCGCGCCGATCCCCCAGACCGCGATGACGGACACCGATCCCGGTGCTTCCGCGTCAGCGGACCAGGTCCCGGCGGGTGCCGGGGCACATCGGCCCGAAAGTGAGGCGACCCAGCCAATGAGTCCCGCCAAGAAGGCTCCCGTCAAGAAGGCGCCGGCCAAGAAGGCGCCGGCGACCAAGGCCCCGGCCAAGAAGGCGCCGGCCAAGAAGGCCCCCGTCAAGAAGGCGCCGGCGACCAAGGCCCCCGGCAAGAAGGCGCCCGCGACCAAGGCCCCGGCCAAGAAGGCCCCGGCCCGCAAGGCGCCGGCGACCAAGGCCCCGGCCAAGAAGGCCCCAGCCAAGAAGGCCCCAGCCAAGAAGGCCCCCGTCAAGAAGGCTCCAGCCAAGAAGGCGCCGGCCAAGAAGGCTCCGGCCAAGAAGGCGCCGGTCCGGAAGGCGCCGGCTCGCAAGGTTCCGGCGACCAAGGCTCCGGCGACCAAGGCTCCGGCCAAGAAGGCCCCCGCCCGCAAGGCGCCGGCCAAGCGCTCCACGGCGAGTATGTGCCCGCCGCGGGAGGAGCGTTAGAGGGAGGGGGAGGGAAAGAGTGGGGGGTCGTTTGTGGAGCGCGGGGGGCGGGGTCGGGGGA
>JANNNX010000036.1:0-4884 GCA_031398745.1 Actinomycetes bacterium | reverse complement strand
CTAGCGCTGGTGGTCCACTCCCGCTCGGCCTGGGACGACACCTTCGCCGTGCTCGAGGCCGAGGGGGTGCCCGAGCGCACCCAGCTCCACTGCTTCACCGGGGGCCCGGGGGAGGCTCGGCGGGCACTCGACCTGGGCTGCGTCCTCAGCTTCAGCGGGATCGTCACCTTCAAGGCCGCCGACGACGTGCGGGCCGCCGCCCGCCTGTGTCCGCTCGACCGGCTGGTGGTCGAGACCGACGCCCCGTTCCTGGCCCCGGTGCCGCATCGGGGCGCTCCCAACCAGCCGGCCTGGGTGACACTGGTGGGGGCGGCGGTGGCCGAGGCCAAAGGGGTGGCGGTCGGCGTCGTCGAGGAGGCCACCACCGCCAACGCGGCCCGCCTGTTCGGACTTGAACCGAGCTGAGCTGCTGGGCTGTACTGAGGCTCAGAGCGCGCTGGTGCCGACCCGCTCGTCAGAGGCGTCGTCCGCAGGGGAGCGCAGGAGAAGCCACGCCGCCACCGCCACCGCCAGAACCTCGACCACCAGGGCCACCAAGGCCTCGGGCGAGGGCTGGAGGCCCTTCTCGCTGAACCCGAAGATCCCGCTGTCGGTCCGGCTCACGGCGAAGGCGCCGAGGGTGCCGGCGGCCACCGCCGCCCCGGCCAGCAGGCTGAGGCGGTTGCGCCACAGGACGACGGCCACTGCGGCGGCTCCCGAGGCGGCTGCGTTGAGCAGGAACGAGCGGCCCAGTCGGATGTCGGGAACCTCGCGATACCCGTCGAGGTAGAGCCGCAGATGGACCAGACCTCCGAGGAGCAGCAGCAGGGCGACGATCGTGCGCAGGCTGCGGGCGGTCGAGACGGTGCTCATGGCGCCCCGCGGTGGGCGGTGCTCATGGCGCCCCCGCGGTGGGCGGTGCTCATGGCGCCACCACGGTGACGGTGCCCTTCATCGAGTTGTGGATGCCGCAGATGTAGTCGAAGGCCCCGGGCTGGTCGAAGGTGTGCTCGTAGGCGTCGCCCGTGGCCAGGCTCTCGCTCGACAGGTCGTCGACGCCGCGGGAGACGACCGAGTGGGGGGCGCTGTCCTGGTTGGTCCAGGTGACGGTCGAGCCGGCGGTGACGGTGAGGTCGCGGGCGTCGAAGGCGAAGTCGGCGATGGCCACCGCCACCGCTCCAGATTGCGCCATCGCCGGGGCGTCGGACGAGGTCGCGGCCGGGGCTTCGTCTCGACCCATGCCCAGGTTCACCGCGGCGACGCCGATCAGGGCAAGACCGCACAGGGCGACGGCCACCTCGATGGCACGCAGGCGTTGGAGCACACCCCTCTTCGGAGACGTCGGGCCCGGCGGATGCCCTCCGCCATCGGTCCGGCAGGTTGCGGATGCGTTACGACTCCTCGTAACGTCCGAGCCCACTCGAGCGGAGGGCGGAGGCCTGTCGTCGAAGGTGGGTGTGCTCACACGTCTGTGGCGGCTGCTGGCCATCGCGCTGACCGTCGCGCTGGTGCCGCTGGCGATCCCGGGGCTCCGGGTTGCCCAGGCGTCGGACGTGTCGTTGTCCGCCGGCTCGGCCGCCGACCTGACCTCCGCCTCCAACATCGCCAGCTCACCCGGCGACCAGCTGGTGGCACTCGAAGCATCGGCCGCAGCCCGGGCGGCGATGACCACCACCACGACGCTCCCCCCGGCGACCACCAGCACGCTGGCCGCATCGGCGGCCGCGGCTCCGGTCAAGGCGGCTCCGGCTTCGACGACCACCACCGCCCCGGCTCCCACCACCACGACCACGACCGCCCCGGCTCCGGCTGCCGTTCCGGAGGTCGACACGACGCCGCCCCCCCGTTCCGAGAGCGGCAAGGCCACCTGGTACACGCTCAAGGACTCGGCCGGAGGCTGCGCCCACAAGACGCTCCCCATGGGGACGGTGGTGACCGTGACCAGTGTGACCAACGGACGCAGCGTGCAGTGCGTGGTGGATGATCGGGGCCCCTACGTCGCCGGGTGGATCCTCGACCTCCACCCGCCCGAGTTCTCCCAGCTGGCCGATCTCGGGGCCGGGGTCATCTCGGTCACGATCTCGTGGTGAGCCGCCGACCTGGGTCACCATCGCTTCGTGACCCTCTTGGCGGCTGAGGTCTCGTCGCTCCTCGAACGCCACGGCCTGCACCCGAGCCGGGCGCTCGGCCAGAACTTCGTGGTCGACCCCAACACCGTCCGGCGCATCGCCCGCCTGGCCGGGGTGGGACCCGGCGACCGGGTGGTCGAGATCGGCGCCGGCCTCGGGTCGCTGACCCTGGCCTTGGCCGAGACCGGGGCCTCGGTGCTCGCCATCGAGAAGGACCGGGGCTTGGCGCCGGTGCTGGCCGAGGTGGTCGCCGGGCTCGACGTCGAGGTGGTCCACGCCGACGCCCTCGAGCTCGACTGGGCGGCGCTGCTCGCGCCCCCAGCGTCGTGGTCGCTGGTGGCCAACCTTCCCTACAACGTGGCCACGCCACTGGTGGCCACCATCCTCGACCACGTCCCGGCGGTGACCCGCCTGCTGGTCATGGTGCAGCGGGAGGTGGCCGAGCGACTGGCCGCGGGGGCCGGCTCGCCGGCCTACGGGGCGGTGTCGGTCAAGGTGGCCTACTGGGCCGAGGCCTCGGTCGTCGGCCGGGTGCCGGCCACGGTCTTCTTGCCCCGACCCAACGTCGAGTCGGCCCTGGTGCGACTGGAGCGGCGACCGGCGCCGGCGGTCGACCCCGCCGAGGTGCCGGCGTCGTTCCTCTTCGAGGTGGTGCGGGCCGGCTTCGGCCAGCGCCGCAAGATGCTCCGGCGCTCGCTCGCCGCGCTGGCGACGCCCGATGACTTCGCCACCGCCGGCGTGGCTCCCGAGGCCCGGGCGGAGCAGCTCGACGTGGCGGCATGGGGCAGGCTGGCGGCATGCGTCTGGCAGCGCCGGCCAAGCTGACCCTCTGGCTGCGGGTGGTGGGGGTGCGGGCCGACGGTCACCACCTGCTCAACGCCGAGATGGTGACCGTCGACCTGGCCGACGAGCTCACCTTCGCCGACGGCGACGGCCTCGAGGTCGTCGGCGCCACCGGCCTCGACGTCGGGTCCGGTGACGACAACCTGGTGCGCCGGGCGCTGGCCGCCGTCGGCCGCCGGGCCCAGGTCAGGCTGGACAAGCACATCCCGGCGGGCGCCGGACTGGGCGGCGGGTCGGCCGATGCGGCCGCCGTTCTGCGCTGGGCCGGGTGCCACGACCCGGCGGTAGCGGCTTCGCTGGGAGCCGATGTCCCGTTCTGCCTGGTCGGGGGGCGGGCCCGGGTGGGCGGGGTGGGTGACGTGGTCGAGCCGCTGCCCGTGGAGGACCGGACCTTCACCCTGCTGATCCCCCCGTTCGGGGTGTCGACGGCCGCCGTCTACCGGGCGTGGGACGAACTCGGCGGACCCCGGGCTGCCGGCGCCAACGACCTCGAGCCGGCAGCTCTGGTGGTCGAGCCCCGGCTGGCCGAGTGGCGCGACCGGCTGGCGTCGGCGACCGGCCGAACCCCGACGCTGGCCGGCAGCGGCAGCGCGTGGTTCGTCGAAGGGGCGTTCGCCGGGAGCGGTGGCCGGGTGGTGCGCACCACCGCGACGCTGGGCTGACGTGACACGACCGCCCCGAAGGGCGGTCGCTGCGTCGGCGTCGCGGGGGGCCGACTACTTCTTCAGCGCTCGACGCTGGAACCGGGTGCGCTTCAGCAGCTTCTTGTGCTTCTTCTTGCGCATGCGCTTCCGGCGCTTCTTGATCAACGAGCCCATGAGGGCGACGACGATATCGGCCGGTGTCCGACCGCGCCCAACCGAGCCGCGGGAGCGTCGCCGGCAGGACCGGTCCTGAGGCCCCGGCGGTACGCTCGCCGCTCCCCATGGCGACGCCTGGCCACCCCCCGCGCCCGCCGGCCGTCGACCTCGACGCAGCCGGATCCGCGGCCGATCCCGACCATCCGCCGCTCGACCCGCCCGCGCTCGACCAGCCCGCCCCGCGGGTGCCGCCGCTGTGGCCGATCTTCGGCATCACCGTGGTCGGGGTGATGGGCAACACCCTCTTCTCCCCCGCGATCCCGAGCATCCGGGCCGACCTCGGGATCAGCTCCGGTGAGGTCGGCCTGCTCCAGGCGCTCACCACCCTGCCGGGCATCGTGCTGGCCCCGGTCATGGGCCTGCTGTCGGACCGCTTCGGGCGCCGGGCGGTGCTGGCCCCGGCATTGCTGCTCTACGCCATCTCTGGGGGCCTGGCCATGGTGGCGCCCAGCTACGGGGTGCTCTTCGCCTGCAGACTGGCCCAGGGGATCGGGGGGGCGGGGGCCCTCAGCCTCAACGTGGTGGTGATCGCCGACCACTGGAGCGGCCCCGACCGGGTACGTCGCATCGGCTGGAGCTCGGCCTGCCTCACGGTCTGCCTGGCGATCATGCCGTTGCTGGGCGGATTGCTCGACTCCTTGGCCGGCTGGCGGGCAACGTTCCTCCCGTACTGGATCGGGGTGCCGATCGCCGTGGCCCTGTGGCGGACGCTGCCGCCCCGCCCCCACGCCGACATCCAGGTCGGACGCCAGCTGCGCCAGGGGCTGCTCGAGCTGCGCAACCCGGTGATCCTCGCCGGCATGCTTACCGCCGGGGCGGCCTTCGTGCTGATCTTCGGCACCTTCTACACCGCGCTGCCGATCTACGCCGCCGACGAGTTCGGCCTGGGCTCGACCTGGAGGGGGCTGCTGCTCGGCTTCCCGGCCATCGGCTCGACCACCACCGCGCTGCTGGCCGGGCGCTTCAACATCCGCCACGGCGCCCGCCGGGTGCTGCTGGTCTCGATGGCGCTGTTCGCAGCGGCCTTCGCGGCCATGGGCCTGGCGCCGGCGGTGGTCCTCCTGTTCGCCGGC
>JANNNX010000022.1:0-1883 GCA_031398745.1 Actinomycetes bacterium | reverse complement strand
GCTGACCGTGGTCTTGTACTCGGCCCACTCCGCTTGCTTGTTGCGGATGAACCACTCGAACACGTGGTCGCCGAGTGTCTCGGCCACCAACTCGGAGCGCTCCATCACCGCCACTGCCTCGCTCAGGTTGCTGGGCAGGGCGGCGATACCGTCGGCCAGAAGCGCCTCGGGGGTCATGGCGAAGAGGTTGGCGCTGGCCTCCCCGGGCAACTCGTAGCCGGCCTCGATGCCGCGCAGGCCGGCGGCCAGGACCACCGCGAAGGCCAGGTAGGGGTTGCAGCCGGGATCGAGCGCCCGGTACTCGATGCGGGTCGACTCGGTCTTGCCCCGCTTGGGAATCGGCACCCGGATCAGGGCCGAGCGGTTGTTGCGGGCCCACGAGACGTAGACCGGCGCTTCGTAGCCCACGACCAGGCGCTTGTAGGAGTTCACCCACTGGTTCGTGACCGCGGTGATCTCGGGAGCGTGGACCAGCAAGCCGGCGATGAACTGCTTGGCCACCGTCGAGAGCCCGAACTCGTCGCTCGGGTCGTGGAAGGCGTTCTCGTCGCCCCCGAACAGCGAGAAGTGGGTGTGCATGCCCGAGCCCTGCATGCCGGCGATGGGCTTGGGCATGAACGTGGCGTACACGCCCCGCTCCTGGGCGATCTCCTTCACCACCAGCCGGGTGGTCATCACCGTGTCGGCCATGGTGAGGGCATCGGTGTGACGGAGGTCGATCTCGTGCTGGCTGGGGCTGTCCTCGTGTTGGGAGTACTCGACCGGGATGCCCATGTCCTCGAGGGTCAGGACGGTCCGCTTGCGGAGGTCGCCGGCCAGGTCGGCCACCGTCAGCTCGAAGTAGCTTCCGGTGTCGAGGGGAACCAGCGGCTGGCTGGGGTTGCCGGAGGAGAAGTAGAAGTACTCGAGCTCGGGTGCCGCGTAGAACGAGAAGCCGGTGTCCTTGGCCCGGTCGAGGGTGCGGCGCAGGACCCCCCGAGGACACCCCTCGAACGGGGAGCCGTCGAGGTTGCTGACGTCGCAGATGACCCGGGCCACGGTGGCGTCGTCGGAACGCCAGGGGAGCAGCTGGAAGGTCTTCTCATCCGGCCGGGCCAGCACGTCGGACTCCTGGACCCGGCTGAACCCGTCGATGGCCGAGCCGTCGAAGGTCAGCCCCTCGTCCAAGGCGTTCTCGAACTCGGCCGGGGTGATGGTGAGGGCCTTGGGGATGCCCAGTACGTCGGTGAACCACAGCTGGATGAAGCGCACGTGACGCTCCTCGACCTGACGCAGCACGAAGTCCTGACGCCGCTCCATCCGACGATGTTGGCATCCGCCTGGCGGCGAAGGGCCATCGGACCGGCCAGTTCACATGCCGTTCACACATCGGCAAAAGTGGGGAAACGGGCCGCTGGGAAAGTCGACCGGTCGTCGAGCACCCTGCGGTCCGACGGAAACCGACACGAACGCACACCGACGAGGAGTCCCATGCCGTACAAGGCCGAGTACATCTGGATCGACGGCACGGTGCCGACGCCGGCGCTGCGCTCCAAGACCAAGATCGTCCCCGACGGGGCCGACCCCGGGCTGTGGGGCTTCGACGGGTCGAGCACCAACCAGGCGCCGGGCAAGAACTCCGACTGCGTGCTGCGCCCGGTCTTCACCTGTCCCGACCCGATCCGTGGCGGCGACAACGTGCTGATCATGTGCGAGGTGCTGCTGGTCGACATGACCCCGCACCCGACCAACACCCGAGCCGCGCTGGCTGAGGTGGCCGAGCGCTACGCCGACCAGGAGCCCTGGTTCGGCATCGAGCAGGAGTACACCTTCCTCAAGGACGGGCGTCCGTTGGGCTGGCCCCAGGGCGGCTTCCCCGGACCGCAGGGCCCGTACTACTGCGG
>JANNNX010000072.1:0-15451 GCA_031398745.1 Actinomycetes bacterium | reverse complement strand
CGAAAAGCACCGCCTCGGTGCTTTTCGCGACGCGGAAGGGGGGGAGGGGCCCGGCGAGGGCTGGGGGCGGGTGGCCGTCCTCGCCCTGGCCGGGCCCGGGGTGCTGGTCAGCGCGATGGCCAGCGACCACCGGACCTTGCGGACTCTGCTCGAGGACGGGGTTGGCCGGGTACGTGCAGTCCAGGGCAAGGGGCTGTTCACCGAGACGCAACCGGCCCTGCGTTGACCAGGCCCGGCGCCTCCGGGACGCTCGCACCATGAGCCTGGACGCAGCCCTCGAGCTGTTCTGGCACCCGGTGTGCACCCTCGACGAGCTGGCGGCCGCGGCCCCCTCCCCCCTCGGCGTCCAACTCCTCGGCCGGCCCGTCGCGGTGGCCGAGTTGGCTCGCGGCCGGCTGGCCGCGGTGGCTGACCGCTGCCTGCACCGCTCGACCCGCCTGTCGGTGGGCTGGATCGACGGCGACGCCATCCGCTGCGCCTACCACGGCTGGACCTGGGCCGCCGACGGCCGCTGCACCGAGATCCCCTCGATGCCCGACGGCCCGATCCCGGAGCGGGCCTGCATCCCCGCCTACGACGTCGACGTGGCCTACGGCCTGGTCTGGGTCCGCCTCGACAGCCGGGCCGGTACCGCCATCCCCGCGCATCCGGGTTGGGAGGACCCGACCATGAAGGTGGTCGCGGGACCGCCCTACACCTGGCCGACCAGCGCCCCCCGACGGGTCGAGAACTTCGTCGACCTGGCCCACTTCGCCTGGGTCCACGACGGCAGCCTGGGTCGCCGCGACCAACCGGTCCCCCCGATGCCGGTCATCGATCGGGTCGGCCACGAGCTGCAGTTCTCGTTCGACCCGCCGGACATGGATGTCGACGAGGCCGCCCTCTTCGGCCATTCGGAGTACCGCCTGCCCATGCCCTGCACGGTCGACATCGACTTCACCCTCGAGGGCGGGGCCCGCCGCCACCTCTGGATGACGGCGTCCCCGATCGACGGGGATTCGTGCCGGACCTTCTGGGCCGTGTCCCGCGACGACGACCTCGACGGCGACGACCAGATCCATCTCGACTTCCAACACCGGGTGCTGGCCGAGGACGAGCCGGTGGTGTGCAACCAGGACCCCCCGGCCCTCCCCCTCGAGACCGGGGCCGAGCTGTCGGTCAAGACCGACAAGGTGTCGATCGAGTACCGGCGCTGGCTGCGCCAGCTGGCCGAGGCCGCGGCCCAGGGGCCCGAATCGGTGGCGGCCGCCCTGGCCACCACCGCGCCGCTGTCCCCGGGCCCCGACGACCGTGCGCCGCTGGCCCGGTCATGACCCTCCCGGCCGGCAGCCGCCTGGCCAACGTCGAGCCGGCGCTCGGCGCGGCCTGGCACCCGGTGGCCACCGCCGAGGAGTGCGATGCCGGCCCGCTGAGGGTGCTGCTGCTAGGTGAGGCCTGGACGATCACTCGCACCGGCGATGGGCTGGAGGGACGGGCCGGCGAGCGGAGAGCCCACGGGGCACGAGTGCGCCATGGCCTGGTGTGGTTGGCCCCGTGCCCGCCCCGGGCCCCGATGCTGGCCATGCCGGAGTTCGACGACCCCCGGTTCGCCGCCGGCCCGTGGCTCACCCGACGGGCAGTGGGTGGGGCCGGTTTCCTGCTCGACAACTTCCTCGACCTCGGCCACCTGCCCTTCGTCCACCAGGCCACGATCGGGGCTCGCGAGGACCCGGTGGTCGGTCCGGTCGACATCGCCGCCGCCGGCGGTGGGTTCGTGGTCGCCAGCCAGCACGCCTTCCCCAACTGGGAGGACCCGGAGGTGGTGGCCGGACGTCGGCCCCTGATCCAGCACCGGCGGGTGACCTACATCTACGTTCCCCCGTGCTCGATCCACCTGCGCATCGACTACGTCGAGGCCGGTGGCACCAACGTCATCGTCTTCCTGGTCCAGCCGGCCGATCGCGACCACTGCGTACTGTGGACCCGCGTGATCCGCGATGACCTCGGCGGTGACCCGGCGCGCTTGGCCGACGCCGTCGAATTCGAGCGGGCGGTGCTCGAGGAGGACTTGGTCATCCAGGAGCGCTACCTCGAACGCGACCTGCCCCTCGACCTCACCACCGAGGTCCACACCGTGGCCGACCGACCGACCATCGAGCTACGCCGGGCACTGGCCGCCTTCGTCGAGGCATGACCCTCAACGGGGACCGGCGGGGGTGGCCAGCCAGGCGTCGATGCCGGTCAGGCCGGCGTCGATCACTGTTCGGGGGGCCCCACTGGCCTCGATCGACGAACGAGCCAGGGTGGCCAGCCGCAGGTCGTCGAAGCCCATCGCCTCCCGGCACAGCTCGTACTCCTCGAGCAGCCCGGGCCCGAACAGCAGCGGGTCGTCGCCGTTGAGGCTGCACGGCACCCCGGCGTCGAGCAGCGCCGGCAGGCTGTGGTCGTCGATCGAACCGAACACGCCCAACGCCAGGTTGGAGCTGGGACAGACGTCGAGGCAGATCTGGGCGTCGGCCAGCCGCTTCACCAGCTCCGGGTCCTCCACGGCCCGCACCCCGTGTTGGATGCGGTGCGCCCCGAGCGCGTCGAGCGCCCCGGTGATGCTCTCGGGCCCCGCCAGCTCACCGGCGTGGGGCACGCTCAGCAGTCCGGCGTCCCGGGCGACGGCGAAGGCCGGGGCGAACGGCTCGGGCGGACCGACGACCTCGTCGTTGGCCAATCCGAAGGCCACCACCCCCCGGTCGACGTAGCGCACCGCCAGGCGGGCCTGCTCCAGGGCCACCGCCGGGTCGAGCGTGCGATCGGCAGCCGGCATGAGGCCCGCTGCGATCCCGTGGCGGTCGGCCGCCGAGGACAGGGCATCGAGCACGATCTCGAGCACGGCCTCCGGCGGGCCGAGGCGGGCTCGGTGGTGGGGGGCGTAGAACGAGGGCTCCACCCACACCGCGCCGGCCAGGGCTGCGTCCTCGACCACCTCGTCGACCAGGCGGGCCAGGTCATCCGCGCTGCGCAGCACGTCGCAGGCGGCCAGGTAGGTGTCGGCGAAGGCCGTGAAGCTGCCGAAACCGCGGATCGTCGGCACCGGCACGCCGTAGCGCTCCGCCAGTTCGACCAGGGTGCCGGGCCGCATCGCCCCTTCGAGGTGCAGGTGCAGGTGGGCCTTGGGCAGCGCGGCCAGGTCACGCATCGGCGGTCTCCAGATCGGCGAGGAGCCGGCGCCAGCCCAGGCTCAGGCGATCGGCCCGGGTGTGGATCTCGGCCCCCACATCGAGGTCCAGCGTCTGGTGGGTGTAGCGCTCGAGGATGGCCAGGTCCTCGAGCAGGATCTGGTCCTCGTCGGCGACGAAGCGGGCCAGACGATCGGCGTCGCCCGCCAGGTCGTCGCGAGCCAGCAGCTTGTATACCCGGGTGGCGCCCCGTCGCTCGGGGGTGCAGCAGAAGAGGATGGCGATGGTCGAGCCGCTCAGCGGAAACTGCAATCGCAGCAGCACCGTGGTCGATGCGCTGGCCCGCTTGAGCAGCACCTGGGGCTGCACTGCGTCGCGTTCGCCCGCCGCCACCAGCGGATCGTCGGTTACCCGGTACCAGGTCTCGAAGGTCGTCTCCAGCATCCACTGGTCACGGACCACCCCCCGATCGGTGACCTCGGCACTCTCCTCGACCCCGAACGTCGCCGCGTGCACGTACGGGAAATGGGCGGCGTCGAGGAAGTTGTCGACCAGCTGACCGGCGCCCACCGGGGTGCGCACGATGGTGCTCGTCGCCGTGTCGAAGCTGGGGTCGTTCCACTCGTCGAGGTCGTGGATGCCGCAGCGGGGCTCGTCCGGGGCCAACCACACCAGCCCGTAGCGCTCGGTCACCCCGAACGGTGCCTCCAGTCGAGCCCGAGGGGGGAGGTGGGCACCGGGACCCAGCGCCGGGATCTCCACCCCCCGGCCGTCGGCCGCGAAGCGCCAGCCGTGGTAGGCGCACTGGATCGTGGAGCCGCAGTCGGCGTCGGGCACCACCGTGCCCAGGCTGAGGGGGGCGAGGCGGTGGGGGCAGCGGTCGACGAAGGCGACGACCTCGTCGTCGAGGCGCACCAAGCACCACGGCTCGCCCAGCAGCCACACCTGTACCGGCACCGGACCCACCTCGGCGCTGGCCGCCACCACGTGCCACGACCGCCGCAGCGGCGCCCACTCGTTGTCCATGCCTCGATGCTCCCAGCCCCAGGTCGCGCCGGTGTTGCCCTCGTGTGAATGCTCCGTTGCCCAC
Source organism: Actinomycetes bacterium (assembly GCA_031398745.1). Lineage (GTDB taxonomy): Bacteria > Actinomycetota > Acidimicrobiia > Acidimicrobiales > CADCSY01 > JANNNX01. The sequence goes on along the minus strand of JANNNX010000072.1, from coordinate 11,212 downwards.
ACCAGGAGCGGGCAACACGCCGTTCACAGCAGTCACACGCCGCCGAAATCGAGCCTCCCTACGTTGACCGGCCATCGAGACCGACGCACCCAGGTGCGAGAAGGAGGCCGTACGTGCCGAGCCAGTTCGACCGCCGGGTGTTCCTGCGACGGGGAGTGACGGGAGCGGCGGGCTTGGTCGTCGTCGGTGGACCGCTGTCGGCTCTCCTGGCCGCCTGCGGCTCCGACGACGACAGCTCCAGCAGTGACACCTCGAGCGGCGGGGCCGTCGATTTCGGCACCCTCGACTTCCAACTGTCGTGGATCAAGAACGTGGAGTTCGCCGGCGAGTACATCGCCGACACCAAGGGCTACTTCACCGATGCCGGCTTCTCCGGGGTCAACCTGATCTCGGGCGGCGCAAACGTCACCCAGGACGCGGTGGTCAACTCGGGCACGGCCTTCGTCTGCTACTCGGCGCCCGACATCACCGCCTCGGCCATCGCCGAAGGCGCTGAGCTGATCGCCCTCGGCGCGCTGTACCAGAAGAACCCGTTCGCGGTCATGTCCCTGGCCTCCAACCCGATCGCCACCCCCGAAGACATGGTGGGCAAGAAGATCGGTGTCCAGTCGACCAACGAGACCGTCTGGTCGCTGTTCCTCGCCGCCAACGACCTCGACCCGTCCTCGATCGAGAAGGTCCCGGCCCAGTTCGACCCCACGCCGCTGGTCAACGGCGAGGTCGACGGCTGGTTCTCCTTCATCACCAACGAGCCCAACGTCCTCAAGGTCCAGGGCATCGAGACGGTCACCTTCCTCCTCAACGATTACAACTACCCGCTCGTCTCCCAGATCCTGGTGGTGCGCAAGGAGTCGGTGGAGAACGAGCGCGACGCGGTCAAGGCCATGCTGGTGGCCTGCATCAAGGGCTGGCGCGACTCGCTGGTCGACCCGTCCGAGGGTGCCGAGCTGGCGGCCAATGTCTACGGCGCCGACCTCGAGCTCGACGCCGAGGAGCAGACGCTCGAGTCCGAGGCCCAGAACGAGCTCATCCTCACCGCCGACACCGAGGTCAACGGGATCCTGACCATGACCGACGAACTCATGGCCGAGACCATGGGCACCATCGAGCTGGCCGGCATCGACGTCACCCAGGACGAGCTCTTCGACTTGTCGGTGCTGGCCGAGGTGTACGAGGAGAACCCCGACCTCAAGGCCAGCCCGGTCTGATGACCCCCGAGGCCGCGGGCGCCACGATGAGCGACGAGGTGACGGTCTTGCCCGACGCCGATCCTCTCGTGGGCCCCGCGGCCAGCCGGCCTCGGCGGGGCGACGGCATCGCCCTCTACGCCCTCGAGAAGCGCTTCGCGGTCGGCCGCTCCGAGGTAGTGGCGCTCGACGAGGTCGACCTCGAGGCCCACGCCGGGGCGTTCGTGGCTCTCCTCGGTCCGTCCGGTTGCGGCAAGTCCACCATCCTGCGGATCCTGGCCGACCTCGAGACACCGACCAGCGGTCGGGCGCTGATCCACGGCGAGGACCCGTCGGCGGCCCGCCAGGGCCACCGGCTGGGCATCGCCTTCCAGGACGCGGCCCTGCTGCCCTGGCGATCGGTCGAGGCCAACATCCGCCTGCCGCTCGAGGTGAGCGGGGTCAAGGTGCCCGACACCGCGGTGGCCGACCTGATCGCTCTGGTGGGCCTCGAGGGCTTCGAGAAGGCGCGGCCGGCCCAGCTCTCGGGCGGCATGCGCCAGCGGGTCGCCATCGCTCGGGCCCTGGTGATCGACCCCAAGATCCTGCTGCTGGACGAGCCCTTCGGCGCTCTCGACGAGATGACCCGCCAGCGGCTCAACCTGGAGCTCCAGCGCATCTGGACCGAGCGGGCGACCACCACCTTGCTCGTCACCCACTCCATCTCCGAAGCGGTCTTCCTGGCCGACGTGGTGGCGGTCATGTCGGCCCGACCCGGACGGATCGTGGCCCGGGTCGAGATCGACCTGCCCCGGCCCCGCACCCCCGAGATGATGCGCACACCCGAGTTCCACCAGCTCTGCGACCGCTTCAGTGAGCTGTTGTTCGGCGCCGGCGGCGTGGCCGAGAGCGGCGGATGACGCGGTGACCGCGGCCACCGCCGACCCGCTCGCCGCGGTCGTGCGCCCGGCCGGGCGCCGCCCCGGGTTGCTCGCTCGGGTCCCCACCGGTTGGGTGCGGGGGGCCATCGGGATGGTGAGTGTGGTGGCGCTGTGGGAGCTGCTGGCCCGCACGGTCATGGCCGACTCCCGCTCGCTACCGCCCCCCACCGCCATCCTCGACGGGATGCGGACCGACGGCTGGAGCTTCTACTGGCCGAACATCTCGACCACCCTGCGCGAAGCCATCGGCGGGTACCTGTGGGGCAACCTGCTGGCCGTAGCGGTGGCCATCGTCTTCCTCCTCGTCCCGATCGTGGAGAAGCCGCTGCTGCGCCTGGCCGTCGCCTCCTACTGCCTGCCGGTGATCGCCATCGGGCCGGTGCTCCAGATCCTCTTCCAGGGCGACACCCCGAAGGTGATCATCGCCGCCCTGGCGGTCTTCTTCACGACGCTCATCGCCATGCTCCTCGGGCTCACCAGCGCCGATGTGACCAGCCTCGACCTCGTCCACGCGTACGGGGGCGGGAGCTGGAAGAAGCTCACCAAGGTCCGGCTCCGGGCCAGCCTCCCGAGCCTGTTCGCCGGCCTGCGGATCGCCGCCCCGGCGGCCGTGCTGGGCGCCATCATCGGCGAGTACATGGGCGGGGAGTCGGGCCTCGGCATCGCCATGATCGCGTCGCAGCAGGCATTCAAGGTCGAACGCACCTGGGGCATCGCCCTGGCCGCGACGGCAGTGGCCGGCATCGGCTACGCCCTCACTGCGTTGGTCGGTCGGTGGGCGACGCCGTGGGCCCCCCGGAATCCCCGATGACCACCGCCACCGCCGCCCCCACGTCGGCTCCGAGGCCCGCGCCGGCGCCGGGGGGCACCGAGCCCACGGGTCGACTGCCCCGCCTAGCGCTGGGCGTGCTCCGCTCGCTGCTGTCGACCGCCCTGTCGCTGGCCGTCGTACTCGCTGCGTGGAAGGCCTTCCTGGTCGTCTTCGACGTCGATCCGTTCATCGGACGAGGGCCCGAGGCGGTCTGGCGCTACCTGGTCACCGACCTCGACGCGGCGGCCAACCGGACCCTCCTGTGGGAGGCGTCGAAGATCACCCTGCGAGACGCCGGTCTGGGCCTCGTCGCCGGGTCAGCGGCCGCAGTAGTGGCCGCCCTGGTGTTCACGCTCCGCCGCGAGGTGGAGCAGACCTTCCTGCCCATCGCCATGGTGCTGCGGTCGGTCCCCCTGGTGGCGATGACGCCGCTGATCGCCCTGATCTTCGGGCGAGGGCTGCTGGGCGTCACCATCATCGCCGGCATCGTCACCTTCTTCCCCACCCTGGTGAACGTCAGCCTGGGCCTGCGCTCGACGCCGAGGGAGGCCATCGACCTGTGCCGGGCCTACGGCGCCACCCCGTGGTACACGCTGCGCCGGGTACAGCTGCCCAATGCCCTGCCGGCGTTGTTCGCGTCGTTGCGCATCGCGGCTCCCCTGGCCCTGGTCGGTGGCCTGCTGGCCGAGTGGCTGGCCACGGGCGACGGGCTGGGCTACCTGATGCTGGAGTCGATCTCGACCTTCAAGATCGACCAACTGTGGTCGGGGGTGGCGCTGGTCACCACCTACTCGGTGGTCCTCTACTACGGGATCGCCAGCGTCGAGCGCCTGGTGCTGGCCCGCTTCGGCGACGGGCGCACGGCTCGCTAGCGGGCGGCGTTCTTGACGAAGTCGTCGATCCCGTGGCCGGGGTCGAGTCGGGTGCCGGCGTACCAGCCACCGCGGACGTGGCGGCGGACGGCGCCGTCGCCCTCGTCGGTGGCCCGGGCCGCGCTGTGCCAGAGGTCGCTGTGGTGCAGCAGCACGTCGCCCCGCTCGCAGTAGGCGGCCACCTCGCCCGGCACCTTCTCGAAGCCGAGCGGCATCCCGTCGGTTCCCCCTCGATGGCTGCCCGGCACCACCCGCAGGAAGCCGTTGGCCGGCGAGGTGGCGTCGATGTGGAGGGTGAAGGCGAGGGACGGCCAGACGTCGAGGGTCGGGCCCGACTGGGCGTCGGAGTGCCAGCCGATACGGGAGTAACCGGAGTGCGGCCCGGGCCGAGCGTCCTGGTACACGACCCCGAAGCGGTCGTCCTCGAGGAGCCACGCGTCCGGACCCAGCACCCGGTGCATGACCTCGACCACCACCGGGTGGAAGCTCGCCTGCCGGGCGAGGGCCGAGATCTCGGTGACGTGGCACACGTAGTGGGCGAAGGGAGCCCCGTCGATCTGGGCGTCGGGGTCGTCGAGCACGACCGTGCCGCAGCGCTCGGGCAGCTCGCCGGCCAGCAGGCTCTGCTGCTGACGCACCATCTCGGCCTCCAGCTCGGCCAGGTCGGCCTCCTCGAACAGGCCCCGCAGGACGGCGAAGCCGTGCTCGGCCACGAAGGCGACGGCCCCGTCGAGCTCGTCGGCTCGGAAGACACCGGTCTCGGTCACTGCGGGCAGCGAGGTGACGGTGGCAGCCATGACTCCAGGGTAGGAGCCGGCCCGCCGGCTCTTCGCCGCGGGAGCGTTGCCATCCTGTCAACAGCGCGTGAATCGACCCTCGACGCGTTGACAGGCCGGTCCCGCCCGAGGTCGGATCGCATCCATGGACGAGGCGCCGGCGCGAGCCGATCTGGTGGTCACCGGAGCCGAGCTGGTGGCGACCATGGATGACGACCGGCGCGAGCTGGCCGGCGGGTGGGTCGCCATCACCGACGGGCTGGTGTCCGGTGTCGGGCCCTCGACCACACCACCGCCCCGCGCCGATCGGAGGTTGCGAGCCGACGGCTGCCTGGTCACCCCGGGCCTGATCAACACCCACCACCACATCTACCAGAACCTCACCCGCAGCTTCCGGCCCGCAGTCGACCAAGACCTCTTCGGCTGGCTGACCACCCTCTACCCCCGGTGGGCCCGCCTCGACGAGGAGGCGTCCTACCTGTCGGCCTGGGTCGGGCTGGCCGAGCTGGCCCTCGGCGGCTGCACCACCTCGACCGACCACCTCTACGTCCACCCCGCCGGCGCCGGCGACCTGATCAGCGCCGAGATCCAGGCGGCCACCGAGCTGGGCATGCGGTTCCACCCGACCCGGGGCTCGATGAGCGTGTCGGTCAAGGACGGCGGGCTCCCGCCCGACTCGGTGGTGCAGGACCACGACACGATCCTCGCCGACTCCGAGCGGCTGGTCGCCCGGCACCACGACCGCTCGTGGGGGGCGATGGTCCGCATCGCGCTGGCCCCCTGCTCGCCGTTCTCCGTCGGTCCCGAGCTGATGATCGCCACCGCCGAGCTGGCCGAACGCCTCGACGTGCGCCTCCACACCCACCTGGCCGAGGACCCCGACGAGGACGTCTACTGCCTCGAGACCTACGGCTGCCGGCCCATCGAGCACTTCGAGCAGGTCGGCTGGGGATCGGACCGAGCGTGGGTGGCCCACTGCCTGTACCCGAACGAGGCCGAGATCGCCCGCCTCGGGCGCTGGGGCACCGGCGTGGCCCACTGCCCGAGCTCGAACATGATGATCGGTGGGGGTGCGATCGCCCCGGTGCGGGAGTACCGGGCCGCCGGGGTGCCGGTGGGCCTCGGTTGCGACGGGTCGTCCTCGACCGACAGTGCCTCGCTGTGGATGGAGGCCCGCAACGCCCTGCTGCTCGGCCGGCTCCGGGCCGGCCCGACTTCCACCAGCGCCCGCGACGCCCTCGAGCTGGCCACGTTGGGCTCGGCCGCCTGCCTGGGGCGCCAGGGGGAGCTGGGGACGCTGCGCGTTGGCGCGGCGGGCGACCTGGTGTGCTGGCCATTGGAGGGGGTGGCCTACGCCGGTGCCCTCACCGACCCGATCGAGGCCTGGCTCCGCTGCGGCCCAACAGCGGCCCGCCACACGGTGGTCGGCGGCCAGGTGGTGGTGGAGGGCGGGGCCCTTGTGGCCGGTGGCCTGGAAGACATACTCGGGCGTCACCGGAGGGCGGCCGCCGCCATCCAGGGCCTCGAGCCATCCGAGACAGGAGCGTTGCTGTGACGACCGACCTCAGCCCCGACCTGGCCGCCGCCCTCGAGGCGCTGCCCAAGGTCGAGCTGCACTGCCACATCGAGGGGACCATGCGCCCGGCCACGGTCATGGATCTGGCCCGGCGCAACGGCATCCCGCTCCCCACCGACGACGTGCAGGAGCTGTACCGCTACTCGTCGCTCGACACCTTCCTGGAGATCTTCTGGCTGGTGCAGTCGGTGCTGGTCGACCGGGACGACTGGGCCCGCCTGGCCTACGAGAGCGTGGTCGACGCCGCCGCCCACGGCCGGGTCTACGCCGAGACCTTCTTCACGCCGGCCCGCCACCTGGCTGCGGGCGCGTCGTTTGCCGGCATCGTGGCCGGCCTGGACGACGGGATCCGGGCCGCCGAGGACGAGACCGGCGCCCGCTGTGCCCTGATCTGCGACTTCGACCGGGCCTACGGGCCGGTGGCGGCCCGGGAGCTGGCCACCGAGCTGATCCGCCTGCGCCACGCCGGGGCTCCGGGGATCGATCGGGTGTTGGGGGTCGGGCTCGATTCGACCGAGATCGGCGTCGACCCCCGCAGCTACCTCGAGGCCTACTCGCTGGCGGCCGCCGACGGCCTCCGCCGGACCGCGCACCAGGGTGAGGACACCGGCCCCGAGGCCATCGGCTGGTGCCTCGACGTCCTCGGCGCCGAGCGCATCGACCACGGGCTGTCGCTGCCCGAGGACCCCCAGCTCCAGGCCCGGGTGGCAGCCGAGCGCATCCCTCTGACCATGTGCCCCACGTCCAACGTGGTGATCGCCAACAAGTTCGCCCGGGTCGAGGACCACCCCCTGCCCCGCCTTCGGGCCGCCGGGGTGCTGGCCACCGTGAACACCGACGACCCGGCGATGACCGCCCTCGACCTCGGCCTCGAGTACCGCTCGGTGGCGGCCGCCTTCGACTACGGCTGGGACGAGATGGTGCAGATCGCACTCGACGGCGTCGAGGCCACCTGGCTCGACCCCTCGGACCGCTCGGCCTTGGCCGGCGAGATCCGCCGGTCGGCCACCGAGCTCGACCCGAGCTGACCGGCCACCCGATCGGCCAGGGCGGCCATACTGAGCCGGTGCCCGATCGCAACGTGCTGGGCGGTGAGCTGGAGCCCTGCGGCACCGACCCGGTGACCGGCTTCTACCGGGACGGGTGCTGCACCACCGGAGCCGAGGACCTCGGGAGCCACACCATCTGCGCGGTGGTGACCACCGAGTTCCTCGACCACCAGCGGGGCATCGGCAACGACCTGTCGACCCCCCGGCCCCAGTACCGCTTCGTCGGCCTGGTGCCCGGCGACCGCTGGTGCGTCACCGCCGCCAACTGGCTCCGGGCCCACGACGCCGGGGTGGCGGCCCCCGTGGTGCTGGCGTCGACCCACGAGCGGGCCCTCGACATCGTCGAGCTGGCCGCCCTCCGCCAGCACGCGGTCGACGTCCCCACCGATCCCTCGGCCCTGGAGGGCTGAACCCGACCGGTCAGGGGGTCGGCCGGGTCGTCAGCGACGACGGGCCCTGCGGCCCCCGACCAGGAGCACGCCCAGAGCCAGGAAGGCGAGAACGAACCCGGCCGTGGCCAGCACCAGGGTCTCGACGTGCCAGCGGGTGGAGGCGGCCGAGATGACCACCTGCTCGCCCGACTCTGCCGCCCAGCGCTGGGTCCGGGCTCCCGGCATCCGCAGTTCGAGCTCCACCGGGGCTCGCAGGACGATGCCGTCGAGCGACGAGCCCAGCACCTGGGCCAGGCCGTGGTCGGAGAACACGTCGAGCCCGTCCCGGTAGTCGAGGCGCCCGGTCACCGACCACCGGTCGCGCACCAGGCTGTCTTCCACGCCGAGGACCACCGAGTGCACCGGGCCGCCGAGGTCGGCCAGGATCTGGTTGGCCTCCTCGACCGAGGTGAACGGCTTCGAGAGGCGCACGGTGGCCGATCCGTCGTCTTCGGTCGAGGTCGTCACCGACCATCCGGCGGCCCGGAGGTCGTCGACCGCGAGGGCGTCGTCGATCTCGCCGATGGCGGTGGCCGCCTCCGGGTCGAGGGCCACCACCACCGCCACCGAGCCGCTGCCGTCGTCGTGGACCACGACGCTGACCCGGGTGTCGGCTCGGCAGCTGGCCAACAGGACGAGGCAGAGGGCGAGCGCGGCGGCCCGCGCTCGCCCTCTCAGGGAGTGCACCAGTTGTCGGGCCCGAGCGTCAGTCGGCCGGACCGGCTTCGGCCAACTCCATGGGCGGGGGCTCGAAGCCCTCCACCGACCGGAACACGATCTCGCCGTCCTCGACGTCGGCCACGATGGTCTCGCCGGCCCGGAACTCCTTGAACAGGATCCGCTCCGAGAGCTGGTCCTCGATCATCCGCTGGATGGCACGGCGCAGCGGCCGGGCCCCCAGGCTCGGGTCATAACCCCGGTCGGCCAGCAGGAGCTTGGCCTCGTTGGTGAGCTCGAGGCCGAGGCCCTGACCCACCAGCTGGTCCTGGACCCGGGCGATCATCAGGTCGACGATCGTGGTGACCTCGGCCTTGGACAGCTCGTGGAAGACGATGACCTCGTCGATCCGGTTCAGGAACTCGGGCCGGAAGTGGACCTTGAGGGCGTCGTTGACCTTCTCCTTCATCTTGGCGTAGGAGACGGCCTCGTCGGCCACCGCGAAGCCGACGTTGGCCTTGCGCAGGTCGGCGGTCCCGAGGTTCGAGGTCATGATCAGAACGCAGTTGCGGAAGTCGACCGACCGGCCCTGGGCGTCGGTGAGGCGCCCCTCCTCCAGGATCTGGAGCAACGTGTTGAACACGTCGGGGTGGGCCTTCTCGATCTCGTCGAAGAGCACCACCGAGAACGGCTTGCGTCGGACGGCCTCGGTCAGCTGGCCACCCTCCTCGTAGCCGACGTAGCCCGGGGGCGAGCCGACCAGGCGGCTGACGGTGTGCTTCTCCATGTACTCGGACATGTCGAGGGTGATGAGCGAGCTCTCGTCGCCGAACAGGAACTCGGCCAGCGTCTTTGCCAGCTCGGTCTTGCCCACGCCTGAGGGCCCGAGGAAGATGAACGAGCCGCTGGGCCGCTTGGGGTCCTTGAGGCCGGCCCGGGTGCGGCGGATGGCCTGGGAGACCGCCCGCAGGGCGTCTTCCTGGCCGACGACCCGCTTGTGGAGCTCCTCCTCCATGCGCAGGAGCTTGGCCGTCTCCTCCTCGGTCAGCTTGTAGACGGGGATGCCGGTCCACAAGGAGAGCACCTCGGCGATGGCCTCCTCGTCGACCTCGTCGAACAGGTCGACGCCCGAGTCCTTGATCTCGCGCTCCTTGGTGGCCTTCTGCTCGAGCAGGGCCTTCTCCTGGTCGCGCAGCCGGCCCGCGTCCTCGTAGTGCTGGCCCTCGACCGCTTCCTTCTTCGCCTGCTGGAGGCGCATGAGCTCGGTGTCGAGCTCCTTCAGGTCGGGCGGGACCTCCATGCGGCGGATGCGGAGGCGGCTGCCGGCCTCGTCGATGAGATCGATGGCCTTGTCGGGCAGGTGGCGGTCGGAGATGTAGCGATCGGCCAGGTTGGCCGCCGCCACAAGGGCCTGGTCGGTGATGGTGACCCGGTGGTGGCTCTCGTAGCGGTCACGGAGGCCCTTGAGGATCTCGATGGTGTGGGCCACCGTGGGCTCTTCGACCTTGATTGGCTGGAACCGACGCTCGAGGGCAGCGTCCTTCTCGAGGTGCTTGCGGTACTCGTCGAGGGTGGTGGCTCCGATCGTCTGGAGCTCACCCCGAGCCAGCATCGGCTTGAGGATCGAGGCTGCGTCGATGGCGCCCTCGGCGGCCCCGGCCCCGACCAGCGTGTGCAGCTCGTCGATGAACAGGACGATGTCGCCCCGGGTCCGGATCTCCTTGAGCACCTTCTTCAGGCGCTCCTCGAAGTCGCCCCGGTAGCGGGAACCGGCCACCAGCGCACCGAGGTCGAGGGTGTAGAGCTGCTTGCCGGTGAGGGTCTCGGGGACGTCGCCGGCGGTGATGCGCTGGGCCAGGCCCTCGACGATGGCGGTCTTGCCGACGCCGGGCTCGCCGATGAGCACCGGGTTGTTCTTGGTGCGGCGGGACAGCACCTGCATGACCCGCTCGATCTCGCGCTCGCGCCCGATCACCGGGTCGAGCTTCTTCTCCCGGGCCTGCTGGGTGAGGTTGCGCCCGAACTGGTCGAGCACCGGCGAGCCTTGGGCCCCGCCGCTCGACTCGCCGCCGCCCCCACCACCACTGCGCTGGCCCTCGGGCGCACCGGTGCCCTGGTAGCCGGAGAGAAGCTGGATGACCTGCTGGCGGACCCGGGACAGGTCGGCGCCCAGCTTGACCAGGACCTGGGCAGCCACGCCCTCGCCCTCGCGGATCAGGCCGAGGAGGATGTGCTCGGTGCCGATGTAGTTGTGGCCGAGCTGGAGCGCCTCGCGCAACGAGAGCTCCAGGACCTTCTTGGCCCGGGGGGTGAAGGGGATGTGGCCCGAGGGCGACGTGCCGCCCTGGCCGATGATCTCCTCGACCTGGTTGCGCACGGCCTCGAGCGAGATGCCGAGCGACTCGAGCGCCTTGGCGGCGACGCCCTCACCCTCGTGGATGAGCCCGAGCAGGATGTGCTCGGTCCCGATGTAGTTGTGGTTGAGGAGCCGCGCCTCTTCTTGGGCCAGCACCACCACTCGACGCGCTCGGTCGGTGAATCGTTCGAACAAGGCCGCCCTCCTCGGATCGGGCCGGATCAGCGAGTGTACCGACGCCCCCCCGGCCCGCACGTGCGATGGGAGCGGCGTCGGTCACGCCTGGACTTCAGCAGCCGGTGGCGACGTCGTCCTGCGCTGCGACCTGGGTGGACGTGGTGACCGCCGGCGTGGGCTCCTCGCTCGGGGACGGCGCGGCCCCGGTCGGCACGGGGGGCGCCACCGGCTCGCGGAAGGCGGCCAGCACGGCGTCGATGTCGGCGCCTCGAGCGGGGTCGAGCAGCAGCACCCGGGCGCCGCCCCCCGTCGTCCAATCGACCACCGGCAGCTCGTGAGAGGTCACGTCATCACCGGAGGTCTCGGCGAACGCTCGGGCCAGCCCGACCATCGCCTCCGT
>JANNNX010000011.1:0-21321 GCA_031398745.1 Actinomycetes bacterium | reverse complement strand
CGGGCCGGTTCGCCACCTACGCGGACCGGCCCGCTTGATCGTCGCCACCTCTACCCCTCCTGACCAGGGCATGCGTACAAAATTCGCCATAGTGCCGAGGACCGACCACGTATCGACCAACCATTACCCACCGTGACCACGTCCCCACTGCCCGTGGGGCGTGACGCCACCCAGGAGACAGTTCGTCGACGAACTCGACCACGAGGGAGGGTCCAGCGCGCAAGCGCACGCCGTCGTCCCGCTGACCACCTCCTCACCAGCTGCTCACGGGCGCGGCACGCCTGGGGGCCTCGCCGGCCCCCAGCCCCCCGCACACCCCGGCGGCCGTCAGCCGGTCAAGCGATGGTCGCCCGCTTGCGACCACCTGAGCACGAGATCCCACACCGCGCGCTCTCCGCCGAGCTCAGCCGCATCGAGCACCGCTGTCCGGCCCCCTCGGCGCCGAGACACGACCCGCCAGGCGTCCCCGTCGAGCATGGTCACCACCTCCCCGCCCACCTGTTCCTCCGCCAGCTGCTCGTCGGACTTGTGCACCACCCCGAAGCGGGCCCGCAGCCCGTTCGACCAGGCGATGGCCTGGCGGCCCCGGGTCGCCCGCTCGTACTCGCGCCACAACCGCACGTCGCCGGCATCACCCGTTTCCTGGGCATCGCAGGCGATGGCGAACGCGTTGCGGCCGCCTCGACGAGCCGCCTTGAGGTCGTGGCGAGCCAGCTCGTTACCCACGTGCCAGCTCCGCTCGGCCGCCTCGTCGTAGACCTTGCTGGTGTACCTGCTCACCGCGGCCGACGTCGTCACCGCGCTCATGGTCGCCCCGTAGCGTTCGGCCGGCGGCCGATAGCCGTGGGACTGCACCGCCAAGGACCACCGGGCGCCGATCGACGCGCACCACGCCTGCCGCTCGATCGCCGCCAGCGGCCGCTTGGTGAACAACAGGATGTGGAGATGCGGGTGCCAGCCGTTCACACCATGGGTCACTTCAAACGCCCGGATGCGACCGATCACGCCGTACTGGACCCGCTCCGCGTCCCAGCCCCTCGAGCGTTGAGCACGCCGCCACGACGACAGCACCGCATCGAGCAACGGCTGCAGCCGGTCCCCCTCGTCGTGGGGAAGCGTGAGCGTCAGGAACTGCGCTCCCCCACCGTCGGCCAGGTGCTGCGTGACGGCCGCCTCGATCTCATCAGCGCGACTCGCTCGGATCTTCGGCGAGCAGACCGGGCACGCGTGAATGCTCCCGCAGGTCTGCAAGCCCTCGAAATGGGCAACACCACCATTTGTGCGGACCGCCACCCCAGCTGCCCCGTGCGCACGACGCCGGCAACGAGCCACCCGAGCGATATCGGTAATGGACGACACAAACTCAAGCGCGTGCCACCGGGCTCGGCGCCTCTCCTGAGCCCTCTCCGAGACCCCGTCACTCCCCCGGTCAGTTGCGACACTGACCACGGGACGACCTTGAATCGCTCAAGGTCGTGACCAGGAAATACCGATCTGCCGATGCGCTCCGAGTTAGGCTACTAGTTAGTAAACCCCGGAAAACATATCGAGGATTATCGGCGGTTGATCGAAACGGGAGATTTGGGTTGGTCTCGCTTTCGCGACTGCGAACGGGATGTGAAGGGCTGGCGTTGGGTCTTCTCGTCGAACGGGGCTCGGGCGGTACGGTTCCGGTTCGATGCCAGTGCGGATGGAGCTCGAGCTCACCAGCGATCGTGGCGATGGCACCTGGACATGGCGGGCAGCCGGTGCCCGCCAACCCAAGGGGGTCCTCGTGGCCGACCTCCTGCCCAGCGGATCCTCGGTCGGTGACGTCGTGCGAGCCGAGCTCGAACGCGACATCGAGGGATTCACCGTCCTCCAGGTGCTCGGCGCCCCACAGGCCCGCAAGGAGCCGGAGCGCATCGAGATCATCGGCTCCGAGCGGCCCTTCGAACCGGTCACTTCGTCGCTCGCTCAGCGGGATCGGAGCGACCGTCCCCGTCGTGACCACCGAGAGCGCGGTGATCGCCCCGACCGGCCGGGTCGAGCGGACCGCACCGGTCCTGGCGGCCGAGGACCTCGTGACCCGCGTCGACCCCGAGAGAACGAGCGCAGCCGTGACGGCGCCACCGACAGCCGCCCTCGCGCCGACCGGCCCGATCGACCGGCCCGCCCCCCGCGTCCACCACGCCCTACGGCCCCGGCCCCCGAGCCCCGACCCAAGGCCAAGCGCCTCCGTCCGGGTCGCGAGCACCGCCGGGCTCTGCTAGCCGACATGCCGCCCGAGCAGCGGCCGATCGCCGAGCAGCTCCTCGAGGGCGGACTTCCGGCGGTCCGGGTGGCCCTGGCCGAGCAGAACCGAGCGGCCACCGCCGAAGGTCGTCCCGACGTTCCGGTCAACGCCGTGCTGCGGATCGCGGAGGCGCTGCTCCCCCGGGTTCGTGTGGCCGAGTGGCTCGACCGCGCCGAGGCTGCTCAGGCCATCGTCGACGAGGTGGCGCTGCGCGACCTTCGCAGCCTGGTGGTGAGCGCCGAGGAGCTCGTGCGCGATGAGCGGGTTCGTACCGCCAGCACGTCGCTGCGCGAGGCCCTCGAGCGACGCTCGACGGCCGAGACGGACCAGTGGCAGCGAGACGTGGTGCTCTGCCTGGAGGGTGGCCGGGTGGTGCGAGCGCTCCGCCTGGCCAGCCAGTCTCCCGACGCCAACGCATCGCTCCCACCGGACGTCATCGAGCGCTTGATCGCCGCCACCAATGCGGGCCTCGCCGCCGACGCCGCTCCCGACCGCTACGCCACCCTGGTCGATGCCATCGCCTTCTCGCCGGTTCGGCGCGAGGTGGCGCCCGGCGGGGTGCCCGAGACGCCTGGCGACGAGCTGCTGAGCGTCGTGCGCAAGCACGCCGGGCGTGTGCCGGCGATCGCCGCCGCATTCGGCATCGAGGCTCCAAGTACGGCCGAGCGCCGGCGAGGGGCGTCGCCGCGCCGGGCCCCCCGGATTCCCCCTCCCCCCTCCCCCGTCGACTCCGGCTCGGACGCCACTGTGGATCCCCCGGAGGCGGGCGTCCCCGCTCTCCCGGTCTCGGAGGACCCTGTCGAGCAGCACACCGCTGAGCTACCGACCGTGGACCAGCCGGCTGACGTCACCGAGCCGGCTGACGTCACCGAGCCTGCTGACGTCACCGAGCCTGCTGACGTCACCGAGCCTGCTGACGTCACCGAGCCTGCTGACGTCACCGAGCCTGCTGACGTCACCGAGCCGGCCGAGGAGGCTGTCCTCGACGAATCCCAGGGTCTCGTCGAGGACCCTCCCATCGCCGCTCTCTGACCATTCCCCGCTCGAGCGGGCTATGTCCGACCCTCGCTCGTAGACCGGACGCGGGCTCGATGAGATCGACGCGATGGTCCCTAGGGTGATTGACGTGACTGCTGTCACGCCATACCGTGACGCTGTCAGAACAACCGTTACGGTACGCAGGAATTCGCCAACTGGCGGACACGCGTAGAAGCAACCGAGGGGGAACACATGGGTCGACGTGGACGGCGGGGCGCGAGTGCGCTGATTGCACTCCTGCTGAGCCTGGCGCTGGTCGCCGCGGCGTGCGGGAGCGACGACGACGACGGTGGCGGCGGTGCGACCGAGGACACGACGGAGGACACCGGTCCTCAGGGCGAGCTGAACTTCGGTTGGCAGTCGCCTCCCACCAACCTCGACCCCCACGTCGGGGGCGCCGGTGGTCTGGGCGACATCATCTACGTCCGCCCGGTGTACGACACCCTGCTCGACAACTCGAGCCCCGACGGCGAGCTCAAGGCATCGGTGGCCACCGAGTGGGAGGTCGACGGCCTGACCGTGAACCTGACGCTGCGGGACGATGTCAGCTTCCCCGACGGCACCAAGATCACCGCCGACGTGGTCGTCCAGAACCTGCTTCGGGTACGGGACAAGGTCATCGAGACCGGCACCGGCACCCAACAGATCGCCACCGCCACCGCCATCGACGAGACCCATGTGAGCTTCACCGTCCCCGATCCCGATTCGGAGATCCTCAACAGCCTCGGCGGCAAGATCGGGATGATCATCAACCCGGCGGCGTTCAGCACCGACCTGACCCAGACCCCGTCGGGCAGTGGCCCCTACGAGCTGGTGGCGTCGGAGAGCACCGTCAACGTGAACTACGTCTACACGCCACGGGAGAACTACTGGGCCCCCGAGCGCCAGAAGCTCGAGCGCCTGGAGCTGACCGTGCTGACCGAGGCCGTGGCCCGCTCCAACGCCATCCAGAGCGGTGAGATCGACGCCACCGTGGTCGGTGTCGACAACGCCGTGTCCCTCGAGGGCAACGCCGACATCACCCTGGTCACGACGCCCAAGGTGTTCTACGGCATGGTGATCCGTGACCGCCTCGGCACCCAGGTGCCGGCATTCAAGGAGGTCAAGGTCCGCCAGGCGTTGGCCTACGCCATCGACCGTGAGGCGTTCGTCGAGGCCGTGGCTCAGGGTTACGGCAGCCCGGTGTCGCAGATGACCGGGCCCGGCTACAGCGGGTACGACCCCGAGCTCGACGAGCTCTACGACTACGACGTCGACAAGGCCAAGGACCTGTTGGCCGAGGCCGGCTACGCCGACGGCTTCGAGTTCGACGCGGCGGCGTCGCCTGACCTGGTGAACTTCATCACCGCCATGTCCGGCTTCTTCGACGAGATCGGGGTGACGATCAACATCACCCAGCTCGAGCAGGCCACCTACGCCGCCGACGTGCCCACCAAGACCGGGTACCCGGTGTTCCTGGCCAACCTGCCGGGTACCAACGTGGTTCAGATCGGCGGCCTGGTGATCGAGGAGGACGGGAGGCTCAACCCCTACAAGGTTCCGCCCGACCCCGCCCTTCAGGCCCTCTACGACGAGATCCAGGTCACGACCGACCCGGCCGAGTTCGAGACGAAGGTGGCCGAGTTCCAGCGGGAGATCCTCGAGCAGGGGATCATCGTGGTGGCGGCCACCGGCGACTCGGTGGCGGCCCACACCGACAAGGTGACCAAGCTGGTGTGGGGCCCCTACGACCCGACGCCGAACATCCTCGATATCACCGTGGCCGGCTAAGTCCTACCCGGCTTCGGCCGGGGCCCACGTCACCGCCGCCGTGCTGCTCGCAGCCGGCGGCGGTGACGCGTCGGCTCAGGTGATGACCGAGGCGAAGCCGTGGTCGTGGAGGAACTCGAGCAACCCGTCCACCAGGTCGAGGTCGGCCAAGTCGGCCATCGGGACCCAGGCGACCTCGTCGGCGTCGTCGCCCGGGGTGGGCGACTGGCCGGGGAGGATGTCGACCAGGAAGTCGAGGATGACGAAGTGGTGGTCGTCTCCGAGTCGCTCGACCCAGCCGACCATCGCCCCGCAGATCCCCTCGAGGCCGGTCTCCTCGGCCAACTCCCGCACCACCGCGGCGGCCAGGGTCTCGCCGGGCTCGACCCTCCCGCCCGGCACAGACCACTTTCCCCGATCGGGGGGTCGGCCCCGGCGGACCAGGAGGATGCTGTGGTCCAGTTGGGCGACGGCTCCGACGCACACCACGGGCCGGAGCGGGCTGGCCTCGGGGGTCACCGCTCGTCGGCGAGGGACCGGTGCACCACGATGGCCCGGGCCGTGAACCCGAAGGTCTCGAAGAAGTTCTTGGTCTGGCGGTTGCCGGGCAGGGCCAGGGCGTCGACGCCGACGCAGCCCTGCGTCCGGCACCAGGCCAGTACGTCGTCGATCAGGCACTCCCCCACCCCGATCGACCGAGCCTCGGGCTCGACGTAGATCTCCCGGATCACGCCCAGTGGCTCGCCGTCCTGCAGCGGGCCGACCTCGACCAGGGCGTAGCCCACCACCGTGTCGTCGACCGTTCCCACCAGCAGGAGTTGGGCAGGATCGTCCAAAGCGGCGGTCAGGGCCTCGGCCGGCTGGGCCAGCACCCCGTGGCGGACCCAGACCGACCCCCCACGCTGGTCGCGTTGCTCAGTGACCGCGTCGTCGTGCAGCCCCACGATCACCTCGAGGTCGGCGGAGGAGGCCGGGCGGGCGCCTTCCATCAACCGGCGAGGCGCTGGTCGATCCGAGCCAGCACGGTGCGCCGGCCGCGGTGAGCCGCCTCATGGGCCCGGATCGCTCGCAGCTCGTCGGGGGCGAGCCCGTCGAGGAGCGCCACGATCTGGACCGCGGTCCGGCTGTCGTAATCATCGATCGGTAGTGCCGGTGTCGGCGGCGCCGCCGGGGACTGGGCGTCGCCCTCGACGGGCTGGGTGCGGATGTCGTCGCAGAGCCGTTGGAGCTCGGTGCGGCCCTGGCGGGCCGCGACCTGGGCCAGCAGCCGGAGGGTGCTCACGGGTGCCTCCACCTCCGAGCGGCCCCGTTCGACCAGCTGAGGCACGACCGTCCGGGCGGAGAGCAGGAAGCCGACGGGGGCGTAGATCAGCAGGTCGACCAGCTGGTCGGCGATCGAGCGCTCGTCGGGCACGGTCGCGGCCTCAGACGCAGTCGCGGCAGAGCATGCGGGTGGGGTCGGCCAGCTGGCGAGGGTGCTTGACCAGGAAGCACGACTGGCAGACGAACTCCTCGGGGGCCCGGGGCCGCACCCGCCCGTCGCCCCGCTCCTCGGGGTCGGGGACCTCCTCCTCTTCGGCGTCGTCCTCCTCGTCGTCCTGGACGACGAGGCGGTCCTTGAGGATGGCGTCGAGGTCGGCCTCGACGTCGTCGGGATCCTCTTCCTCCTCGTCGTCGTCCTCGTCCTCCCCCTCGCCCTCCCCGGCTCGGACGACGGGCACCACGACCTCGACGACGGCGTCTTCGTCAACTACCTCGACGTCGGCACCGACGACCAATTCGTCGTCGAGGGCCGGGGCGTCGAACTCGTCGTCGTCGAAGGAGTCGTCGTCGAGAAGCTCCTCTTCGAGCTCCTCGTCCTCGGGCTCGAGGGCATCCTCATCGAGGGCGTCGTCGAGGTCGTCGGCCATGGACATCCTGTCTTGGGGGGAGATCGGAGTCGCCGGGGTGGCGGTCGCGGGCGCGGACTCTACCCACTCCGGACCCGGGCCAGGCGGGCCGCTCGCGCCCGTGGGATGGCTTGACCCGACCCCGGCGATCGGCCAAAGTGACCGAGGTCACGTGGCGCCGTGACCGTCACACCGTCCGCCCACAGGGCGCTGGAGGCAAGTCGTGCTGAAGCTGATCGCAACCCGGCTCATCGGGTTGGTCCCCCTGCTGTTCATCGTCACGTTCCTGACGTTCTTCCTTCTCTCCGTCACCCCGGGCGACCCGGCGTCGACCCTCTGCGGGACCGACTGCACGACGGAGCAGCTGGAGGCCAAGCGGGCCGAACTCGGGATCGACAAGCCGCTCGTTACCCAGTACGTCACCTGGTTGGGCAACGCTCTCCAGGGCGACCTGGGCAAGTCCTACTTCTCCAGCCAGGGCGTGTCGGACAGCATCATCTCCCGCTTCCCGGCCACCCTCTCGGTGACCATCTGCGCCACCGTGACCGGCACTCTGCTCGGCGTCGGGCTCGGCATCCTCTCGGCCCTTCGACCCAACGGGTTGATCGACCGGACGGTCACCTTTGCCTCGTCGCTGTCTCAGGCGGCCCCCGGCTTCCTGATCGCGATCTACCTGGTGCTGCTGTTCGCCATCATCTGGCACATTTTCCCGGCCACCGGCTACGTGCCGCTCACCGAATCGCCCTACGAGTGGTTCCGGCACCTGTTCCTGCCGACCATCGCTCTCTCGATCGCACCGGCAGCCGGCCTGTCCCGCCAGACCCGGGCATCGCTGGCCCGGACGGTCAACCAGGACTACATCCGCACGGCCAACGCCAAGGGCCTCCCCACCCGCCGGATCATGGTCCGACACGCCCTGCGCAACGCCCTCATCCCGGTGGTGACGGTGGTCGGCCTGCAGGTGGCAGCGCTGCTCGGCGGTGCACTGCTGGTGGAGCGGGTGTTCGCCATCCCCGGTCTCGGGGCGCTGGCCCTGTCCGGCGTCCAGCAGCGGGACATCCCCGTGATCCAGGGCTTCGTCCTCTTCACTGCGGTCGTCATCGTGCTCGTCAACACTGCCATCGACATCATCTACGGCTTCGTGAACCCCAAGGTGCGTCCCTCATGAGCTTCACCATCCCTGACGGTGCCGGCCCCGGGCCGGGTGGCCCGGGCGGAGGCGGCGGCATGCCGCCGGGCGGTCCCCCTCCGGGCGGTATGCCCGGAGGCCCTCCGGGTGGGATGCCACCGGGAGGCGGCATGGCTGGTCCGGGCGGGATCGCGCCGGCCGACATCGTCGCCTCCGGCGGGGGCAGCCCGTACCAGACCCTGACCGGTCGCCAGCGCTTCCTGCGGCGGCTCCGGGCCCGTCCCGAGGCCATGGCCGCGGCCGGCTTCTTGGTGCTCCTGGTGCTGGTGGCGATCTTCGCCGGATTCGTCTCCCCCCAGGACCCCTACAAGCAGCACCTGCGCGACAACCTCCAGGGCCCATCCGGCACCTATTGGCTGGGTACCGACCAGCTCGGCCGGGATGTCACGTCCCGGATCCTGTACGGCGGTCGGGTGGCCATGCAGTCGGTGCTGATTGCCTCGATCATCGCCAGCTCCATCGGCATCCCGATCGGCATCATCATCGGCTTCCTGGGTGGCTGGGTCGACCGCATCGTGATGCGGTTCCTCGAGGTCCTCTATGCCCTGCCCCAGCTGGTGGTGCTCATCGCCGGTATCGGCATCCTGGGCCCAGGCCTGCGCAACGCCATGATCGTGCTCGGCTTGTTCATGTCGACCGCCTACATCCGGCTCTTGCGAGGTGAGGTGCTGGCGGCCCGGGAGGACCTCTACGTCGACTCGGCTCGGGTCATCGGCACCTCGACCCGCAGGATCATGTTCCGCCACGTGCTGCCGAACGTGCTGCCGACCCTGCTGGTCACCATGACCCTGCTCACCGGCGCCGTCCTGCTGGCCGAAGCGGGTCTGTCCTTCCTCGGCCTCGGCGCCCAGCCGCCCCAGGCCAGCTGGGGCGCCATGCTCCAGGAGTCGCTCACCTACATCGGCCGCCAGCCCTTCCTGGCCGTGCCTCCGGGCATCGCCATCGGGCTGACGATCATGGCCTTCAACCTGGTCGGCGACGCCGTGCGGGACTCTGTCGGTCGAGGGATGCCGCCGGCACCCCCCCGCCGCCGTCGTCGTCGCCAGGTGGCACCGGCGGTGGACACCGAGGCCGTCCTGGCCAGGGCGGCCGACGAGGCCAGCATCTACGGCACGGCCCGCTTCGAGCGAGCACCCGACACCGCGCTGCTGGCGGTCGAGGGGCTCTCGGTGTCGTTCCCGACGGCCCAGGGCGATGTCCTGTCGATCCTGTCGGGTTCGACCTTCCACGTGATGCCGGGCGAGACCCTCGGGCTGGTGGGCGAGTCCGGCTCCGGCAAGTCCATGACCGCTCTGGCCGTCATGGGCCTGGTCCCCTTCCCCGGCCAGATCGTCGCCGGCTCGATCAAGCTCCACGGCACTGAGCTGACCGACCTGGGTGACACCGAGCTGCGCAAGCTCCGGGGCACGGAGATCGGCATGATCTTCCAGGACCCGATGAGTTCGATGAACCCGTCGATGACGGTCGGTGACCAGATCGGCGAGGCCCTCCGGGTCCACAAGGGCTACTCCAAGAAGGCTGCCCGGGAGCGGGCGGCGGAGCTGCTCGACCTGGTCGGTGTGCCCGACCCCCACCGCCGGGTTCGGGCCTACCCCCACGAGATGTCCGGGGGTATGGCCCAGCGAGCGATGATCGCCATGTCGCTGGCCTGCGAGCCCAAGCTCCTCATCGCCGACGAGCCGACCACCGCGCTCGACGTGACCATCCAGGGCCAGGTCCTCGACCTCCTGCGGGAGCTGAAGGACCAGCTGGGGATGGCGATCCTGTTCATCACCCACGACCTGGGCGTGGTGGCCGAGATCTGCGACCGGGCGGCGGTCATGTACGCCGGCCAGGTCGTCGAGCAGGCCACTGTGCAGGACCTCTTCTCCCACCCCCAGCACCCCTACACCGAGGGGCTGTTGCGGGCCATGCCGCAGAACACCGGCATGGGCGAGCGCCTGCGCACCATCCCCGGCCAGGTGCCCGAGCCCTGGGCCTGGCCGACGGGCTGTCGCTACCACCCGCGCTGCCCCTACGCCCAGGACGCCTGCACCACCAACACCATCGAGATGTCCCAGTTGGTCCCCGAGCACATCGTGCGCTGTCGGCGGGCCGAAGAACTGCAACTGGAGCCGGCCCAATGACCGTGAGCAACCTCGACCAGCCCGAACCGGCTCGTGCCCCCGTCGGCGACGTCCTCTTGGATGTCGACCACCTGACGGTCCAGTTCGAGCAGAAGCGGGGCGAGACGATCTTCGATCGCCGCAAGAACATCGTGCATGCGGTGACCGACGTCTCGTTCCAGATCCACGAGAGTGAGACCCTCGGGCTGGTGGGCGAGTCGGGGTCGGGCAAGTCGACCACCGGCCGGGCCATCCTCCGGCTGACGCCTCCCAAGTCGGGATCGATCACCTTCGAAGGCCTCGACCTCACGGCCATGCCCAAGAAGATGCCCCTCGACGTGCGCAAGGGCATCCAGGTGGTCTTCCAGGACCCGTACTCGTCGCTCAACCCGTCGATGATCGTGGCCGACCTGGTCGGCGAGGGCCTCGAGGTCCACTTCGGACTCAAGGGCTCGGCCCGCGACGAGCGGGTGCTCTCGCTGCTCGAGTCGGTGGGCCTGGCCCGTCACCACATGGAGCGCTACCCGCACGAGTTCTCGGGCGGGCAGCGCCAGCGCATCGCCATCGCCCGGGCACTGGCCGTCCAGCCCCGCATGATCGTGCTCGACGAGCCGGTCAGCTCGCTCGACGTGTCGACCCAGAGCCAGGTGGTCAACCTGCTCGAGGATCTGCAGTCCGAGTTCGGGGTCGCCTACCTCTTCGTGGCCCACGACCTGTCGGTGGTCCACCACGTCAGCCACCGGATCGCAGTCATGTACCTCGGGCGCATGATCGAGATCGGCCCGGCCGATCGGGTGTGGGGTGCGCCGGCTCACCCGTACACCCAGATGCTCCTGGATTCGGTGCCCTTCGCCAACCCGGTGGCCCAGACCGCCAAGCGGGAGGCTCGCCTGGCCGCCGCGGTCGACATCGAGATGCCGAGCCCGCTCAACCCGCCGTCGGGCTGCCCGTTCCACACTCGCTGCCCGCACGTCATGGACGTCTGCCGGGAGGTGATGCCGGGCATGAGCGATGCGCCCGGCGGTGGCCAGGTGGCCTGCCACCTCTTCGGTGACGGGTCGGTGGCGGTGGCCGCACCGTCGGTGCGGCTCAGCGACGACGTCGCCCCGGCCCCGGCCGGCGGCGTGAGTTCGAGCGTCTAGCTTCCGAGCACCGACCGGTCAGCGGGTCGAACGTCGAGCTTCGGCTCGCCGTTCGGCATCGAGTCGCTCGAGTTCGGGCTCGGTGTGGTCGACGAAGCGCATGGCCGCGGCCAGGGCCCGGTGGCCCGCCTGTTCGGCGATGAGCCGGTGCATCTCCTGGCACACCCTCCGGTAGGAGGGGTGGCCCTGAGGGGTGGTCCGTAGCTCCAGCACGTGCATGGCCTCCCGGGCGTTGAGCTGCATGCTGTAGCGAATCCGGTAGGCGAGGCTCACGGCGTAGGCCGCCTGCTGGGGAAACTCGGGGCGCAACGCCTCGTACAGCCCGGCCGAGCGGTCCATGACCTCGGCGAACCGGTCCCCCTCGCCGGCTTCGACCACCGCCTCGGGCAGCACGTAGCCCTGGTACGGGGTGAGCGCCTGCCAGTCGATGGTGAGCATCCGGTGGCGCTGGAGATCGCGGAAGGCGCCGTAGTCGGAGCACACGTCGAAGCGGTAGGCGGTCCGCTCGAAGGCTCGCCCCGGGCGGTGGCGTCGGTTGGCCCGCTCCCCCACTGCCGCGGCCAAGACGGCGCTGCGCTCGTCGGCACCGAGGCGAGCGACGTGCTCGGCGATCTTGTGCTCGGGCAGAGCCAGGTACGGGTAAAGGATGGCGGCCAGCACCTTGTCCTCGCCGGCGGGGTCGAAATCGACCAGGGCCACCTCGGGGGCCGGGGCGCTGCGTTCGTCGGCGAACAGCTCGTCGGCCAGCTCGGCGGTGGCCTGGCGGTTCGACTCGAGGTAGGTCGACCAGGCTCCGCCTCGCTCGGGCATGTCGACCCGGCGCAAGAAGCTGGGAATGACCTTGCGCAGCTCGGTGAGCATCAGGTCGGCGTAAGTGCGGGCCTCGGGGAGAGGGTGGGCCCGCATGCGCAGCAGGAGGGCCTCGTAGGCCTGGCCGGTGCCGTAGATGCCGACGTTGGAGAGGGCGGCCGCCGGCAGCGCCCCCCGGACGGCGTCGAGGGCCTTGGCTCGTACGGCTTGGCGGTGGGCGAAGTCGGAGTCGCCGGGACCCTTGGGGTAGCGGCGGCGGGCCCACTCGTGGACCGACGAGAACAGGTCGGCGTAGAGGTCGAACAGGCGATCCATCTCACCCACGTAGCGGGTGCCCAGTGGCGAGGCCAGGACCGCCGGATCACGGTGGTAGCGGTACCGGCCCCCCAGTCGCTCGTCGTAGGCGATGTAGCGGGTCGACTGCTCGAGGTAGGACATGAGCCGGCCCCGCTCGAGGACCTTGGTGAGCAGGTTGGAGGACTGCTCGCAGGCCAGGTGCACGCCGCCCAGCTGGGCCACCGAGTCGTCGCCGTACTCCACGAAAACGGTTTCGTAGAGCTGCTCGGCCCGGGCCAGGCCCACGGTGGCGTCGATGGAGTGGTCGCCGTCGATCTCGAGCTCGCCCACGAACTCGTCGAGGAAGAGCCGCCGCAAGCTCTTGTGGGTCCGGCTGTAGCGGGCGAAGAGCGCCCCCTTGACGACCTCGGGCAGGTTCACCAGGGCGAACACCGGGCCGTCGAGGTTGGTCACGTACCGGCGCAGGATGTCGGCTTCGGCCGGGGTCCAGACCTCGGGGACGTAGACCGACACGGCCGGCAACACTAGGAGCCGTCGGAGAACGCCTGGCGGACCCGGCCGATCGAGGTGGGCTCGGCCCACAGGTCGGCGATGGTGAAGGCCATGGCCTTCGCGCCGTGGAGCGCGGCGGCGTCGCCGGCCGCCGACGCGGCATGGGCGGCGAAGGCGTGGGAGTGGATCGACACCCCGGCCGGCGCCACCCGCACCATGGGATGGATCGACGGCACCAGGTGGCTGACGTTGCCCATGTCGGTGCTGCCCACGACCGCGTCGAGCGAGCTCTCGGGCCCGGCCAGAGGTCGGCCGAGCCCGGCCGAGTTGGCCCGGTACAGGTCGAGCAGCGGCTGGTTGTCGACGAGGTCGGCGTAGTCACGGCTCGTCCAGCGGTGCTCGGACGTGCACCCGGTGGCGGCCGCACCCGCCTCGAGGGCGGCGAGGACCCGGGACTTGAGTTCGTCCAGCTCGTCGAGGCGACCGGTGCGGACCATCCACTCGGTGGCGGCGTGGTCGGGCACCACGTTGCGGGCCTGCCCGGCGGCCGTGAAGATGCCGTGCACCCGCTGACGGGGGCCGATGTGCTGGCGCAGGGCGGCGACGTTGACGTAGCCCAGCACCGCGGCGTCGAGGGCGTTGCGGCCCAGCTCGGGAAAGGCCGCGGCGTGGGCCGCCACCCCGTGGTACTCGACGGTGAGGAAAGCGGTGGTGATCGCGGTCATGGTCGCCAGGTCGGCGTCGGCCGGGTGGATCATCATCGCCGCGTCGACGCCGTCGAAGGCTCCGGCCTCGGCCAGCAGCACCTTGCCGGCGCCCCCCTCCTCGGCCGGGGTCCCGAGGACCCGGACCCGCCCGCCCAGCTCGTCGGCCAGCGCGGCGGCGGCCACACCCGCCCCCAGCCCGGCGGCGGCGATGATGTTGTGCCCGCAGGCGTGGCCCACGCCCGGTAGGGCGTCGTACTCGCAGCACACGACGACCGTGGGGCCGTCGCCCGAGCCGGCCCGGGCCTCGAACGCGGTCTCCAGCCCGTAGGCGTGGCGAGTCACCTCGAGGCCGGCGGCCTCGAGCTCGTCGGTGAGTAGGTCGTGGGCGTAGCGCTCCTCGAAGCAGAGCTCGGGATGGGCGTGAATGGCGTGGGAGACGTCGACCAGGCGCTCGGCCAGGCCGTCGATCAGCGCGGAGAGGCGGGTCTTGGTGGCGACCAGGGCGGGGGCGTCCATCGCGGGAGCGTAGAGGCCGCCCGCGGCCCTCAGACGACGACCCGGATCGCGTCGGGCTCGACCTCCACCCGGAGGCGGCGGCCAGGGCCAAGGGGGCGTCCGTCGAGGTGGACGCCGAGCGGGCGCTCGAGCTCGACCGAGGCCGCCGGCACCCGATGCTCGACGACCGCGGGATGGGGGACGTGGGCGCCCATCGGCAGCCGGCGGCGCATCATTCGGCGCTGGCCCGCCGGCACTCGAAGGTCGACCACGTCGAGCAGCCCGTCGCCCGGGTGGGCTCGGGGCCCCAGGTTCCAGTCGCCCAACCAGGCGGCGTTCATGGCCACCCACGCCCGCCCCCGCCACCAGGGCCCCCGGGCCACCAGGTGGGCCACGAAGAGGTGGCTCGAGCCGTCGACCTCGGCCCTCCCGAGGTCGACCGGGAAGGTCATGGCGTCCTCCGAGCGCAGTCGGCGCTCGTCGCCCAGACCACCGAGGGTCCGGCAGAGGTCGCCCCCCAACAGTCCGAGGACCGGCACCGGGCGCCCGGCGGCCCGGGCCCGGCGCACGACCTCGGCCGCCTCGGCGTCGGAGGTGACCACCACCCCACTGGCCGGCAGCGCACCGGGGGCACCCCAGGACTGGCCTCGGGAGAGGGTCACGCAGCGCCCCCCACGGATGAGGCGGCGGCCACCACTCCCCTCTCCAGGGCTGCCGCGGCCTGGGCCGCGGCAGCTCGAGTGGCGGCCCGGGGGGCGACGTCGGCCAGCTGGCGGAGGAGGTCGCTCACCTGCTTGACGGTGCGCACGAAGTCTCCGCCGGAGATGTCCTCGTCCTCCAGCACGTCGGCCAGGTCGTGGCCCGCGGCCCACTCGTGGGCGAGGCCGACGAACCCTGGGTCGAGCTCCCGAGTGAGCGGCACCTGCCCGTTCGACTCGACCTCGACCAGCTGGCGGTGCATCTCCTCGACCTCGGCCCACCGCGCCCGCAGTGTTCGGTGCGGGAACCACGGCGCGGGATCGTCCCCCGGTCCCCGCCGGGTGTACACGAAGGCGGCCGCCAGACCGGCCAGGCTCGGGGGGTCGAGGTCGTCGAACAGGCCCCGCCAGAGGCACTCGGCCACCAGGATGTCGGCCTCGTGGTAGAGGCGGGCGAGCACCTGGCCCTTGGCCGACAAGGCCCATCCGTCGAGGTAACCCCACTGGTCGAGGACCCCCAGCACGGCGTCGAACTGGCGGGTGAGGGCGGCCGAGCGGCCCTGCACCTGGCGCTCCAGATGGGAGATCTCGCGGTGGGCGCGTTCGACCTGGACCAGCGCTCGGCGATGGGCGGCCAGCTCGGGGCAGGCCGACACCGGGTGGGCGGCAATGGCCTCGGCCATCGCCTCGGTGGCAGGGTCGCCGTTGCCTCTCGGCCGCTCGCCGCGGCGCCGGCGGTGCTTGGGGGGCCGGAGACCGAGACGGCCCAGGTCCTGGGCCACGGTTCGTTGGAACGACGGCCGGTTCGGCTCGTAGGGGCTGGGCAGGCCCAGGTGGGCGACGGCCAGGGGCGGGTCGTCGAAGTCGGCCACCCCGAGCGCCAGCCGCTGGCGCTCGACAGTGACGACGCGGAGCTGGATCGCTCCCCGCCGGCGGGTGGCGGTCAGCACCGCGGCCGCTCGGTGGCTGCCGGGCAGGCTGATCACATCCCCCGGCCGCAGGCGCTCAAGGGCGTCGCCGATGGCTCCCCGTCGACCACCGTCGGTCCCCCGGTGCTCGGTCAGCTCGAGCTCCAGGGCGAGGAGCTCGTCGATGTCACCCCGGTCGCACTCGACCTCGAGCCGGGCCGCCGCCGCCCGGGCTCGGGCCCGGTCGATGCGAGCCTCGGCTCTGACCACTTCTCGGTCGGCCTGGAACTGGCCGAAGGAGAGGTTGAGGAGGTGGCGGGCGGTGTCGGGGTCGTGGCGCTGGACCAGGTTGGCGGCCATGTTGAACGTGGGGTGGAAGGCCGAGACGATCGGGCCAGGCCGGGCCCGGGCCAGCTCGGCAACCTGCTCGAAGGTCACCCAGGGCGACCACAGGACGATGGCGAAGCCCTGCTGGTCGATCCCCCGCCGGCCGGCCCGGCCCGTGAGTTGGGTGTACTCGGTTGGCGTGAGGAACTGGTGGCGCTCGCCCCGGAACTTGCTCAGCTGCTCGATGACCACCGCTCGGGCCGGCATGTTGATGCCGACCGCCAGCGTCTCGGTGGCGAACACCACCTTCACCAGCCCGGCCGAGAAGCAGGCTTCGACCGCCTCCTTGAAGGCCGGGACCATGCCGGCGTGGTGGGAGGCCACGCCGGCCTCCATGCCCGCCATCCACCGGCTCCAGCCGAGCACCTCGAGGTCGTCGTCGCTCAAGCCGGCCACGTGCTCGTCGCACACGGCCCGGATCCGGCTCCGCTCCTCGCTGGTGGTGAGGCGCACCGCGGCGTCCAGGCAGCGGGCCACGGCCGCGTCGCAGCCGGCTCGGCTGAACACGAACACGATGGCGGGCAGCATCTCCTCCTCCTGGAGGCGGTCGACGACGTCGACTCGATCGGGCGTGGCCAGGCGTCGGCCACCCTCCCTTCCTCGGTGGCGACGGGGCCCCCGCTGAGCTTCGGCATCCAGGCGGGCGGCAGTGGGGTTGGCCCGACCGCTACGCAGCGTGGGGAGCAGGTGCAGCCGGTCCTGACCCCGCTCGGCCACCAAGTAGAGGTTGCGCAGCTCGACCGGTCGGTGCTCCTCGACCACGACGCCGGTCGGCCCCCGCACCGTCGAGATCCACTCGGCCAGGTCGGCGGCGTTGGCGACGGTGGCCGACAGGCAGACCAGGCCCACCCGGTGGTCGAGGTGGATGATGATCTCCTCCCACACCGGACCCCGGTAGACGTCCTGGAGGAAGTGGATCTCGTCCAACACCACGCTCTGGAGTCCCTCGAGGGTGGGCGAGCCGGCGTGGATCATGTTGCGGAGGACCTCGGTGGTCATGACCACCACCGGCGCCTCCCCGTTGATGCTGGTGTCCCCCGTCAGTAGGCCCACCCGCTCGGCCCCGTGACGCCGGACCAGGTCGACGTACTTCTGGTTCGACAGGGCCTTGAGGGGGGTGGTGTAGAAGGCCTTGCGCCCGCCGGCGAGGGCCCGGCGGATGGCGTGCTCGGCCACCACCGTCTTGCCCGACCCGGTGGGGGCCGCGACCAGGACCGAGTCGCCGGCGTCGAGGATCGCCATCGCCTCGAGCTGGAACCGGTCGAGCTCGAAGCCCCAGCCCTCCGTCGCCGGCGGGGCCGGCGACGAGGTGCTCATGGCTTCCGCAGGACGAAGCGACCGACGAGGATCGATGCCTCGTAGAAGAGGACCATGGGCAGCGCCATCGCCAGCAACGTCACCGGATCCCCGCTAGGAGTGATGACGGCGGCGGCGACCACGATGACCACCATGGCCGGCCGGTTCCACGACCAGAGCTTGCGCCAGGTCACGATCCCGGCCATCTGCAGGAAGATCAGCACGATCGGGAACTCGAAGGCGAGACCGAACGCGACCATGGTGAGGATGAGCAGGCCGAGGTACTTGCTCGGCCCGTAGAGCAGCTCGAGTTCTTCGCCACCGAAGGCCGCGAAGAACTCCAGGGCCTTGGGGAAGGTGGCCAGCGCCAGCCCCGCGCCGAGCAGGAACAGGAACACCGAACTCGCCACGAACGGCACCGCGAAGCGCTTCTCCCGGGCGTAGAGGCCGGGGGTGATGAAGCGCCAGAGCTGGAACAGGATCACCGGTGAGGCCATCAAGAAGCCCAGGTAGGTGGAGATCTTGAGCCGCAGCGACATCGACTCCAGGGGGTCGGTCACCACCAGCTGGCAGGTGCCGCTGAGGCCCTTCGACCGCTTCAGGTCGCAATAGGGCTCGACCAGATGGCGCAGCACCGGGTGGTAGAGGAAGAAGCCGACCGCGGCCCCGAGTCCAAGGGCGACGATCGAGACCATGATCCGGTGGCGCAGCTCGCCCAGGTGCTCGAGCAGCGTCATCTGGCCATCGGGCGACCGGTCGGATTCGGCCCCCGGGCGCGACCGACGGCGCCGCGCCAGGCGGGCGACCATCAGTGGGGGTCCGGGCCGTCGACTGGATCGACCGCCGCGGCGTCCATCGCCGGAGCGTTCGGATCGGGCACCACCGTGGCGCCGGGATCACCGGGCTTTACCGCCGGAGTCATGTCGACCGGCTCCTTGATGGCGTCGCGGACCTCGGCCTGGAAGCCGGCGCTGACGCGTCGAAGCTCGCCCACGAACCGGCCGACCTGTCGGGCGGTGCTCGGGAGCTTGTCGGGTCCGAGGACGAGCAGCGCCACCACCAGGATGACGAACACCTCGCCTGTGCCGAGGTTCAGCACCCGGTCAGTGTACGGGGTGGGTCGACCACGGCCGATCCACCCGGCGACCGTTCACTGTCCGCGTCAGCTGCTGTCGCGTGCCGCCAGACGGGCCAGCCAGTCGTCGTCCTCGAGCAGGGCGTGGAACTCGAGCAGGTGGTCGTGGGTGAGAGGCTCGGTCGAGCGACGCTCGGCCAGTTCGGCCGGAAGCCGCCAGCGCTGCAACGAGACCCCGGCGGTGACCAGGAGGTCGACGATCCGCGACTCGGCGTGCTTGGTCACGGCCATGCTGCATTCGGGGCAGCGGAACACGTAGGCGCCCCGCTCGTCGTCGTCGCACACGCGGACGACCATGTCGTTCACCGTGAGCTCGACATCCCCGCAGTCCGGGCAGCTGGCACGGATGATTGCCATTGCGTGTTCCTCCTCGATCTCGTTGCTGTGGTGATCGGCAACGAGCCGGAGCCCCTTGAGGTCGGCACGAGCCACGTTCCGTGGTGTTCTCCCCTCATCCCGTGGCGAACTTCTGCCGATGTCACGGAGCGTGAGCATCGCCTCGGGGACCGGTCGACTCGTCGACCCCACTGCCACCCTCCGATCCGTCCTCCGGGGCCTGGCCGCCGGCGCACCCACCCGCGATCTGCTGGACGAGCTGGTGCGGGAGGCCGTGGAGGCGTGTGGTGGGCGCAGCGGCCTCCTTTTGGCCCGCAGCGAGCACGGTCCGGTGACCGCCGCCTCCTTCGGCCTGGTCGCTCCGCCGCTACCGGATGCGGCCGAGGAGGTGCTGACATCGGGCCGGTCGGCACGACGGAGCGTGGCCGGAGCCCGGGAGGCGCTTCTGGCCGTTCCGGTGCGGGCCGGGCCCCGGATCGTGGCCGCGATGGCCGTCGCCGGTGCGACCCTCGCGCTCGACCGCCAGCTGCTCGGGCTCCACGCCGACCTGGCCGCGGTGGTCCTCGACGTCCGGGCCACCCCCTCCCCCTTCGCCACCGAGGTATTGGATGCCCTGGCCCGAGCCGCCCAGGAGGTGGACGAGGATGCCGTCCACGAGCGGCTTCTGGAAGCGGCCGAGGCGCTCTTCGGCGCCGCCGGTGGCCTCAGCGGTCGGGAGGTCGAGCCCGCGTCTCCGAGGTCGGATCGCTCCCCGGTCGTCGTGCGGGTGGTCGCGGCCCGCGGCATCGATCGGGATCGGCTCCAGCGGGCGGCCGCCGATCCGGCCTTCGCCGAGACGCTGGCCAGCCCCGGCCTCCGCGTGGAGGGGACCTCGTCACGGGTGTCGGCCCTGTTGAGCGAGGGGCGCCACAGCGTGGTGTCGGTCCCCTTGCGACACGTCGGTGGTGACGGCGGCAAGCTCGTGCTCCTCTTGGCTGGGCCTCCGGACGCGGCTCTGCGCTCCCTGCTGGCCGCCTTCGGTCGATCGGCTGGCACCGCCCTGACCGCCGCCAGCCTGCGGGTGCGCCTCCGCGACCGCGACGAGGTTCTGGCCACGGTGGTGGGGGGAGTGGCAAGCCCCATCCTGATCGCCGATCTCGACGGTCGGCTGCTCCACCTCAACGCCTCCGCCGCCGAGTTGCTGGCGTTGTCGGAGTCACTGGACATCGGACGGCCGGTGGTCGGGCGGCTGGGCCATCCCGTCCTGGAGGATCTCCTCACGGGCGCCCGCGAGGGCCGGGCCGACCTCAGCCTGGCCCGTCAGGGCGAGGAGCGGGCCTACCGGGCCTCGTCGCGCACCGCGGTCGGCGAGGGCGGGCGGCGCCTGGCCCGGGTCGTACTGCTCGAGGACCTGACCACCAGCGCCGAGCTCGAGCAGGTCAAGCAGGACTTCCTGGGGGTGATCGGCCACGAGCTGCGGACACCGCTCACAGTGGCCAAGGGCGCGGTGCGGACCTTGGCTCGCCGGGGCACCAGCATCGAGCCGGCAGCCTTCGAGCGGACCGTCGGTGCCCTGTCTCGCAACGTCGACCGCCTCGAGCGCCTGGTCGAAGATCTCCTGTTCGTGTCCGCGGTCGAGCAGGGTCGCAACTCGCTACACCTCGAACCGACCGACCTGGCCGAGCTGGTGGGCGAGATCGCCGGGCCCCGGGTGATCGTCGATCGGCCCCGCCGGGAGGTGGTGGCCACGGTCGACCGGTCGAAGTTCGGCCACGCCCTGCACCACCTGGTCGACAACGCCCTCAAGTACAGCGATGAGTCGGTGGCGGTGGTGCTGACCGAACGGGAAGACGAGGTCGAGCTGGCCGTCGTCGATCGGGGCATCGGGATCTACTCGGGCGACATCGCCAGCCTGTTCCAACGCTTCCGCCAGCTCGACGCCTCCGCCACCCGGACCGCCGGCGGCACCGGCATCGGCCTCTACATCGCCCGGCGCATCGTGGAGGCCCACGGGGGGCGCATCTGGTGCGAGAGTCGCCTGGGACAGGGCAGCCGCTTCGCTTTCACCATCCCTCGCTGAGCGGATCCGACCGGCACCGCCCCGCGGCGGCCGCAGCGGGCAGGATCGTGGCGTGCCGGCGCCACCCCTCATCGACCCGCCGGTGACCTTCGCCCGCCTGTCCGGCACGACCTCGGCCGGCACCGGGGCACTCGACGCATCGGTGCCCGCGGTCGGCGCCGGTGTCACCGGACTGGATGTCGACGTGGTGACGACGGCCGACGGCGTCGCGGTGGTCGGCGCCGACCACCAGCGCCGGCGGCTCACCCGCGGCGCCATCCGCAGCCTCGACCAGGTGGAGCTCCCGACGACGATACCGCCCCAGTGGGTGCTGG
>JANNNX010000073.1:0-2809 GCA_031398745.1 Actinomycetes bacterium | reverse complement strand
CATCACCGGAGGTCTCGGCGAACGCTCGGGCCAGCCCGACCATCGCCTCCGTGTCGAGGCCGGCGTCGGTGGTCACGTGCTCAGCGGCCACCGCCCCCAGTGAGCGGAGCTCGGCCAGCCCGAACAGCCCGCGCTGGCCGGGGGCCTGTCCCGATCGGGGCCCCGAGCAGGCGCCGCTAGCGTGTCGACGATGTCATCCCGCTCGCCGCTGCTCGACGTCGAGGGCATGGCCCCGACGCTCGAGCGGGTCGACGAGGCCCTGCGCCGGTCGGTGGTAACCGACGACCAGCAGCTCACCGAGCTGGCCTCCCACCTGATCGTGGCCGGCGGAAAGCGGCTGCGTCCGGCCATGGTGGTTGCCGCTGGCGACCTCGTCGCCGGTAAGGCGGTGTCCGGCGACCTGGTCATGGGCGGCGTCTCGGTCGAGCTGGTCCACCTGGGGTCGCTCTACCACGACGACGTCATGGACGAGGCCGCCACCCGCCACCACGTCGACTCGGTGAACGCCCGCTGGGGGAACCTGCGGGCGATCCTGGCCGGCGACTACCTGCTGGCCAAGGCATCGGAGATCGCGGCCTCGCTGGGGACCGAGATCGCCGGCCTGCTGGCGGCCACCATTGCCCGGCTGTGCGAGGGTCAGGTGCGTGAGCTCCAGCTGCTGTTCGACACCACCCGCGACGTCGACCAGTGGACCGCGGCGGTGGCCGGCAAGACCGCCGCGCTGTACGCCACGTCGTGTCGCATCGGGGCGCTGGTGGCGGGTCGGCCACGGGAGGAAGTGGAGGCCCTGACCGCCTTCGGCACCGCCTACGGGATGGCGTTCCAGACGGTCGACGACATCTTGGACGTCGTCGCCACCGACGAACAGCTGGGGAAGCCCTCGGGCAAGGACCTGGCCGACGGCGTCTACACGCTGCCCACCATCCTGGCCCTGGGCTCGGTCGAGGGGGGCGAGCTGCACACCGTTCTCGGCCGGCCGCTCGAGGGTCCCGAGGTCGAGGCGGCCAAGTTGCTGGTGAAGCGGTCGGGGGCGGTCGACCAGTCGGTCGAGGTCGCCCGCGGGTACGCGGAGGAGGCGGTAACCGCGCTCCAGGGCGTGCCGTCGAGCCCCGGGGTCGAAGGGCTGCGAGCCGCGGCCATCGGCCTGATCGCCACCGTCGACCAAGGCTGAACGGGCCAGTGCCGGTCGACAGACCGACACCACCGGTCCCGCCGGCCGACCCTTGGGACTTCGCCACCCTGGAGCCGATCCAGCGCTACAAGCTGCTCACCGGCTTCGTCATCCCACGGCCCATCGCCTTCGTCACCACGGTGGGCGACGACGGCGTGGTCAACGCCGCGCCGTTCTCGTTCTTCAACGCGGTGGGTGACGACCCGCCGATGCTGATGGTCAGCGTCGACGGCGCCCCGGGCGGTGGCCTGAAGGACACCAGTCGCAACGCCGTGCGGAGCGGCGAGATGGTGGTCAACGTGGTCGACGAGGACCTGGCCGAGCGGATGAACGCGACCTCGGCGTCCTACCCCCCCGACGTCAGCGAGCCCGAGGTGGTGGGCCTCGCGCTGGCGCCGTCGCAGCTGGTGGCCCCTCCCCGGCTGGTCGATGCGCCGGCCTCCTTCGAGTGCCGGTTGCACACCGTGCTGACCTTCGGCGACCGCCGCATCCTCTTCGGCGAGGTGGTGTGGGCGTGGACCAAGGCTGGCTACGTCGACACCGCCACCGCCCGGGTCGACCTCGAGCGCTACCACCCGGTCGGCCGCCTCTTCGCCAGCCTCTACACCCGGGTCACCGACGTGTTCTCGATGCGCCGCCCGGGCTGAGTGGCAATTCCGCCCACAATCTTGCTCGTCCCTACTCACCTCAATCTTCCCGAACATCGGTGTACTCGTTCTGTTCAAGCGCCGCCCCGATTCTCGCCATGAGCTCAATAACCGGGAGCCCGAGGCTATAACCTTTCCCGACCTCAGGGTCTTCTCTTGACACCACGAAAGATCGGACGAGAAGGATGGCCACATCATGCGCCGCCCGATCGAGTCGCGCGAGCTGCTCAACTTTCCCGCCAATTCTCGCGAACAGAAGCGAGAACAGATCCTCAACGGGCTGCCTGACAAGGACGTGAGACCCGGTGGCATAGACGGTCCACACATGGAATGGCGGGACACCTGGTCTCCGACTCCCGAGCGGACTCACATAGTCAGGTTCGATTCCAATTCGTGCGGTCAACTCGTCAACGCTTCCGACGGTTGTCGTTATCGTTAAAGACAGATTAGCCTCTGTCCAGTTCACAACAGCTCCCCAGTCTTCAGGGCCTGGTCACGATCTTGGCTGGGTGATTGTTGCGGACCCTGGCTAGGGATGGGGCACATTCCCGCCGACCGGCCGCGATACTCCGATCCCGTGCACCGAAATACCTCCCCGTCCCTGACTTCTTTTACACATCCCAGCCACCGGTATCCTTTAGACCAAACTCCTCCGTACGAGCCCCGCTAGACCGCCAGGTCACGGCCCCTGCTCGGGGCGCAGGGTCGGGAACAGGAGCACGTCGCGGATACTGGTCGCCCCGGTGACCAGCATGACCAGGCGGTCGACGCCGATGCCGAGGCCGCCGGTGGGCGGGAGGCCGAGTTCGAGGGCCCGCAGGTAGGCCTCGTCGAGCGCCATGGCCTCGTCGTCGCCCTCGGCCTGCTGGGCCACCTGGGCCTCGAAGCGGCGGCGCTGCTCGTCGGGGTCGACCAGCTCGGAGAAGGCGTTGGCCAGCTCCCGACCGGCCACGATGGCCTCGAAGCGCTCGACGTAGCCGGGCCGGTGGCG
>JANNNX010000060.1:0-10079 GCA_031398745.1 Actinomycetes bacterium | reverse complement strand
TACGGCTTCGTCGACACCCTCGAGGTCTACGGCGGGCCGTGGTCGTTTGACCACGGGGTG
The DNA here is from genome assembly GCA_031398745.1 of Actinomycetes bacterium. Taxonomy (GTDB): domain Bacteria; phylum Actinomycetota; class Acidimicrobiia; order Acidimicrobiales; family CADCSY01; genus JANNNX01. The sequence goes on along the minus strand of JANNNX010000060.1, from coordinate 10,019 downwards.
TTCAAGGAGGTGTCCAACCAGTTCGCGGCGATGCCGAGCCTGCACTTCGGGTGGGCCCTGTGGTGTGGTCTGGCCGCTCGGGCGACCATGCGGCGGCGCTGGGCCCGGTACTTCGCCGTCCTCTATCCGGCCTTCACCCTCCTGGCCGTCGTGATCACCGCCAACCACTACTGGATCGACGCCGTCGGTGGGGCGCTGTGCGTGGCCGTAGGGTGGGCCGTGGCGGTGTGGTGGTACGAGCGTCGGGATCGAGCAGAAGCCGCGGAAGCACCCGGGTAGCGTGAGGCCGAGATGCTCCTCGACGACCTCGACGGCCCCGATGACCTGCGCACGCTCGGTCCGGACGAGCTGGTGGCGCTGGCCGCCGAGATGCGGGAGTTCATCGTCCAGGCGGTGTCCCTCGCCCCGAGCGGCCACCTGGGCTCGAACCTGGGCGCGGTCGAACTCACCATCGCCCTGCACCGGGTGTTCGACACCCCCCGCGACATCCTGCTGTGGGACACCGGCCACCAGACCTACCCCCACAAGATCCTCACCGGCCGGGCCGACGGCTTCGACCGCCTGCGCCAAGCGGGCGGACTCTCGGGCTACCCCAACCGAGCAGAGTCCGAGCACGACTGGATCGAGAACAGCCACGCCTCGACCGTCCTGGCCTACGCCCACGGCGTGGCCACCGCGCTCTCGCTCTCGCACGATGACCGCCGCCTGGTGGCGGTCATCGGCGACGGCTCCCTGACCGGTGGGATGGCCTACGAGGGCCTCAACAACCTGGGCCTCAGCGGCCGCCGGGTGGTCATCGTCCTGAACGACAACGGGCGCTCCTACGCCCCGACCCGGTCGCTGCTGTCCGACAGCATCACCAAGCTGCGCCTCGACCCTCGCTTCACCCGCCAGCGGGCCCGGCTGGGCCGAGCCCTGGTCTCGATGCCGCTGGTCGGCAACTGGGCCGAGCGCAGCCTGGAGTCGGCCGAGGCGGCGGTGCGCGAGTACCTCGAGCCCCCACCGTTCTTCGAGCAGCTCGGCATCCGCTACACCGGCCCGATCGACGGCCACGACCTCCCCGAGCTGGAATGGGCGCTGCGCCAGGCGTCGGCCTGGGACGGCCCGATCGTGGTCCACGTCCTGACCCAGAAGGGTCGGGGTTACCCACCGGCCGAGGCCGACGACGAGAAGCACCTCCACGACGTGTCGGGGTTCGACCCCGACACCGGCCGGAAGGTGGTCACGCCGCCGGCCGGCCCGAGCTACACCGCCACCTTCTCGAAGGCGCTGCTGGCCGCGGCCGAGGCCGACGAGCGGATCGTGGCCATCACCGCGGCCATGCCGGGGTCGACCGGCCTGCTGCCCTTCCAGGAGCGCTTCGGCGACCGCTTCCTCGACGTCGGCATCGCCGAGCAGCACGCGGTGGCTTCCGCGGCCGGCATGGCCATGCTCGGCCTGCGCCCGGTCGTGGCCGTCTACTCGACCTTCATCGCCCGGGCCTTCGACCAGGTGAACCTCGACGTCGGGCTGCACGGACAGCCGGTCGTCTTCTGCCTCGACCGGGCGGGCATCACCGGCGACGACGGGCCCAGCCACCACGGCGTGCTCGACCTGGCGCTGATGACCAAGGTGCCGGGCATGACCGTGTTCGCCCCGTCGTCGCCGGCCGAGCTCGAGGTCATGCTTGGCGAGGCCCTGTCGATCAGCGACGGCCCATCGTGCCTCCGCTGGCCGAAGACCCCCGGCCCGGCCGCGGCGACCGAGGTCGGCTCGGGCCTCAACGCCCGCAAGGCCCGGGTCGGCGACGGCTCGGTGGCCATCCTGGCCGTGGGCAAGCTGCTGGCCGCCGCCCTCGAAGCGGCCGAGGTGCTGGCCGACCGGGGGGTCTCGGCCACGGTGTGGGACATGCGGGTGGTCAAGCCCCTCGACCAGGCGATGCTGCTCGACGCCGCCGGCCACGGCCTGGTGGTCACCGTCGAGGACGGCATCCGCAGCGGCGGGATCGGCAGCCAGGTGGTCGAACGCCTGGCCGCCCTGGCCGAGTCGCGCCAGTCGCCCCCCGTCCTGGTGCTGGGGACCCCCGACGCCTACATCGCCCAGGGCCAGCCCGACCAGATCCTCGCCGAGCTGGGTCTGGACGGCGCCGGGGTGGCCGCGGCCACGACCAAGGCCCTAGTGGCCGCCGGCCGCCTCGACTGACCGAGCCGGCGTCAGAGCAGAACGCAGATCCGGTACTGGCAGCTACTTGCCACCGTCACGCCCCGTTGAACTTCGAAGCGACTATCAGTCTCTTGGGTACCAGCTACATGCGGGCCCTAACATTATCACCGTAGGGCCATCCTTCCCGCCTATGGTTCGTCCACCGCAACCCATGGAGTTATGACTACTAGTTCCTTCCAATGGGACATCAAGTGCTCGACTTGGATCCCAATATTTGCAAAGTGTTCAAGTCTGATGTCCTCATTAGCGTCTTCTGATGCAACGACGCGAGCCGATAGGACGACATCGGCTGCAATCTCGGCGATCTCACTCAGATGGAAGGCTGCACCCTCGACATTGCTTCCAACATCATCGGAGATGAACCGAAGACCGCGCAGCGTTGCCTCAAGATTGGGATACTCTATACTCATCAAAACACTCCATTTCGGAGGCGCTTCATCAACGTCGAAGACTAGCCACCGAGTCCGGAGGCAGCGCCGGTAGCGGCGAGGGCCGTTCCCGGACCCACCACCGATGGCGTGGACAACGTGCCGGCTGGACCAGACGATCGGACTGGCACGTTGTCAGAAGAGGTGTACGTATTCAATATGTATGTTGAGCACATACAGCCGGAACGTCGCGAGTTGGAGCTTGTCATGACTCGGGCGACTGACCAGTGGATTGAGTCCCTCGCCGTTGCTAGGCCAATTGAGATCAGGATGCGGACGGCTACCGGACGAGCGAAGCGGACTGCTCGCTCTCTCCTCGATGATTCACCCAACCAGGCCTGGGGTATTCCCGTTCTGCACTTGTGGGCAGCCGTTCGATGTACGGCGGAGGAATGCGGCGATCTCGCGGACTGCCTGTTCGCTGCCGTCATTGGTTGGGAGGAATCGCTGCCAGAGGATCGCTACTCGATCTCAGTACATTCGCCGGCCTCGGGACGCACGCTACGCATTGCAAGGAAGGCTCTAGGAATGCCTTGACGAGTTCTTCCTCGAGGGTGGGAGTAACTGGCGGCAGACCGGAGCGACTCGGCCAAGGCGAGGGCAGCCATGGCGTCCACGAGGTGCGGGGAACCGATCGGCGCGAGGTGGCGTCGAAGGAGGGCATGCGCACCTTCCGCTCGTCCGCCGTCCCGCTGGCTCTCGTCCTCGTCGTGGCCACGTTGGCCCTGGCCAGCTGCGGCGATGACGCCGGCGACGCCGACTCCTCCGATGCCGCGACCATGAGCGAACCCGCCCCAGGGGCACCCGACAGCAGTGGCAGCGGTGTAGCCGCCGGCGAGGCCGGCGCCGAGCGGGTGACCGATGGCGTCACCGCCGTCGACCCCGACGCCGTCGACAGCGGCACCCCCGCGGGGGCGGGGCGGTCGGTTATCTACACCGCCGACCTCACCGTGGAGGTGGCCGACACCGGGGATGCCGTCGATGCCGTCCGCGAGGTCGTGACCCGCCACGGCGGCTGGATCTTCAGCGAGAGTCAGGGCTCGACCGAGCGCCCTCTGCCGCTCGACACCGGCTCGGCGGTCGCCACCGACATCGGCGAGCCGGAGATGATCGAGCCGCCGGCCACGTCGACCACCGTGGGGCAAGGGGCGGTGGTGGTGGCCAAGCTCCCGCCCGAGGTGTTCGACGACGCCCTGGCCGACCTGGCCGACCTGGGCGAGGTGCGATCACGCCACCTGTCGGCCAGCGACGTCACCGCCCAAGTGACCGACGTGGAGGGCCGGCTGCTGACCGCCGAGACCAGCGCCGCCCGCCTGCGCGAGCTTCTGGCCTCGGCCGGTGACGTGCAGTCGCTGGTGGCGGTGGAGGCCGAGCTGGCCCGGCGCGAGGCCGAGATCGAGTCGCTCCAAGGCCAGCAGCGGGTGCTGGCCGACCAGGTCGAGCTGGCCACCGTGACCATCTCCCTCAGCGAGCCGGCCACAGAGGAAGCCGCGGCCGAGCCGGCGGGCTTCACCGACGGCCTGGGCGCCGGGTGGGACGCGCTGGTGGGGGCTGGCCGGGTGGTGGCGATCACCGCCGGGGCGGTGCTGCCCTGGCTCCCGCTGCTGGTGGTGCTGGCCGCCGCCGGGATCGCGCTTCGCCGGCGAACCCGCCGGGTTCAGACCGTGGCGGGGTCGTAGTAAGGGGTGGTCCCCTCGGAGTGGTTGGTCACGTCGACCACCCGAGCGATCTCGGGAATGGAGTCGACCAGCGACTGCTCGATGCCGGCCGCCAGCGTGGCCGCGGCCAGGCCACAGCCCTGACACCCGCCGCCCATCACCAGGTAGGCGGCGTCCCCCTCGACGTGGTCGAGCGCAGCCCACCCCGAGTGCTGCTCGAGCATCGGGTTGATCTCCTCGTCGAGGAGCTTCTGGACCCGGAACTCGACCGAGCCCTCGACCAGCACCGGCCCCCCGCGGCGCACGGCCGGGCGGGGGCGGTTGGGGTTACGGATGACGAGGCCGGTCGGCTCGACGTGGTCGAGGGTCGCCCCCCGCAGGTCCTCGACCGAGGCGGCCGGGACGACCACGGTCAGCTCGCCGGCCTGGGCCACCAGATCGTCGCCGTCGGTGTCGGCCAACACCTGGAAGGTCAGGTCGTAGACGAACTCCCGACCGGTGTCCCCGGTGATCTCGGCCCGGAGCCCGAGGGTCTCGGGCTCGTCCTCGGTGCGCAACAGGGCCAGCACGAAGTCGCGAGCGGCATCGGAGACGGTCAACACGGGATCGGTCACGAACCCGAGGCTACCGCCCGCTCGGCGCCTACCGTCTCGCCATGGCCGCCCGACCGACCGTCGACGCGGTCGTGGTCGGGGCCGGACCCAACGGCCTGGCCGCGGCCATCACCCTGGCGCAGGCCGGGGCCTCGGTGCAGGTCTTCGAGGCCGCGCCGACCCCTGGGGGAGGCGCCCGGTCGGCCGAGCTGACGCTTCCGGGCTTCGTGCACGACGTGTGCTCGGCCATTCACCCCCTGGCCGTGGCCTCCCCCTTCTTCCGGTCACTCCCACTCGATCGCCACGGTCTCGAGTGGCTGCGACCCGACGTCGAGCTGGCCCACCCGATGGACGACGGCTCGGCCGGCACGCTGGTCGCCTCGATGGACGACACCGGCGAATCGGTCGGCGACCGTCGTCGCTGGCGCCGGCTGGTCGAGCCACTGGTCGACAACTGGGACGCAGTGCTCGACCAGATCCTGGGTCCCCCGCTGCACGTGCCCCGCGACCCGGTGGCCCTCGCCCGCTTCGGCCGCCGGGCGCTGTTCCCGGCGACCACCCTGGCCTACCGCGACCTGCGCACCCGAGCAGCCCAGGCGCTTCTCGGCGGGCTGGCCGCCCACGCCATCACCCGCCTCGACCGGCCGCTGTCGGCCGCCACCGCGGTGGTGCTCGGAGCCAGCGGCCACGTGAGCGGCTGGCCGGTGGCCCGAGGAGGCTCCCAGGCGATCGTCGATGCCCTCGCCGCCCACCTGGCCGAGCTGGGCGGGTCGATCGAGTGCCTCCGACCGGTCAGCACCCTCGACGAGCTGTCGCCCTCTCGGGTCGTCCTGCTCGACACCACCCCCCGCCAGCTGCTCGACCTCGCCGGTGACCGGCTGAGCAACCGCTTCCGACATCGCCTGGGACGTTTCCGCCACGGGCCGGGCAGCGTCAAGGTCGACTACGCCCTGTCGGGGCCGGTGCCGTGGACGGCCGAGGGACCTCGGCAGGCCGGGACCATCCATCTCGGGGGGACCCTCGAGGAGATCGCGGCCGCCGAGCGCGATGTGACCGAGGGACGGGTGCCCGACCGCCCGTTCGTGATCGTCGCCCAGCAATCGCTGGTCGACCCGAGCCGGGCCCCGACCGGCCAACACACCCTGTGGACCTACTGCCATGTGCCGATCGGGTTCGACGGCGACATGACCGAGGCCATCGAGGGCCAGATCGAACGGTTTGCCCCCGGATTTCGCGACCTGGTCCTGGCCCGCCACGTCGCCGGACCAAAGGCGATCGAGGCCGCCAATGCCAACTACGTGGGCGGCGACATCGCCGGTGGCAGCGCCGCCGGGCTCCAGCTCGTGTTCCGGCCGAGGGTGGCCGTCGATCCCTACGCCACCAGCGACCCCGGCCTGTTCCTGTGCTCGGCCTCGACGCCACCCGGCGCCGGCGTCCACGGCATGGCCGGCCACCACGCCGCCCGCTCCGCCCTCCGGGCCCTGGGGAGGGGCGAGCTCCGGACAGGCTGAGCGCTCGGCCAGCCCGACGGGCGATTGGTCAGCGCGAGCCGTGGAAGGTGGCGTTGCCGTAGGCGAAAATCCCGCCGTCGGCCGCGGCCAGCCAGTAGCCACCGCCCGACGGCGTGGCCGCCATGCCCACCACCGGCTGGTTGAGCACGATCGAGCCCGTGGAGCCGTAGAAGGCGGCGTCGCCGAAGGCGAAGATCCCCCCGTCCGACGCCACCAGCCAGTAGCCCCGGCCCGACGGGGTGGCCGCCATGCCCACGATCGGTTGATTCAGGCGCGTCGAGCCCGTGGAGCCGTAGAAGGCGGCGTCGCCGAAGGCGAAGATCCCTCCGTCCGACGCCACCAGCCAGTAGCCCCGGCCCGACGGGGTGGCCGCCATCCCGACCACCGGCTGGTTGAGCACCATCGAGCCGGTCGAGCCATAGAAGGCGGCGTCACCGAAGGCGAAGATCCCCCCGTCGGCGGCCACGAACCAGTACCCGCCCCCGGAGGTAGTGGCGGCCAGTGACACCACCGGGCGGTTGAGCCGCATCGACCCGGTGGACCCGTAGAAGGACGCGTCGCCGAAGGAGAACACCCCGCCGTCACTGCCCAGGAGCCAGTAGCCACCACCCGAGACGGTGAGGTCGGTGGCCACGATCGGAGCGTTGAGCAGGCTGCCCGCCATCGAGCCGGCGCTCGGGGCGTCGCCGTAGCTGGCCAGCCGGCCCTCGGCGCCGGCGATGACGTAACCGCCCCCCGACGCGCTGGCTGCCACCGACACAGCCCGGTCGCCGCCGAAGGGAGGTGGGGTGCCGCCCACCTGGGCGCCCGCCACCGTCAGATAGACCGGTTCCACGGCGAGGCGCCGCTGGCCCTGGGTCTGGCAGGTGCCCGCGCTCTGGCAGGCGGGGTAGGCCGGATACGAGGTGTAGGGCGCGTTCCACCAGTGGTACGCGAGTTGGAGCTGGCCGCCGTGGTCGAGGAAGGCGGTGGCACCGCCGGGTCCGAGGCGGTCGTTCCGACTGGCCAGGATCGGGTTGCGCGAGGCCTTCGCGCACCCACCGGTCGGCGAGCTGCAGGTGGCCAGGCCCGTGGCATAGGCGGCCGACTGCCAGTCGTTGCCGGAGTAGAAGAGGAGGAGCTGGCCCCGGTAGCGGACCATCGACGGGTTCTCGATGACGTCGCCCTCCCAGCCCTGGCTGGTGGCCAGCAGCAGCGAGGCGGTGGTCCCTCCCGCGAACCCGGTGCCGGACGCGTCGAGGCGGCGAGACCAGATCTTGGTGGGCGCCGAACCGGGGACGCCCTCGCTCTTCCAAATCAGGTAGGCGGCGCCGGTGTCGGTGTCGACGAAGGGCTGGGGATCGATCGAACCGCCCGGGTCGGCGTCGCACACCAACGGGCCCGTGCTGTTGTCGACGAAGGGGCCGAGCGGCGAGTCGGCGGTGGCGACCGAGATGCAGCGGCGCCGGCCGTCGACGCTGGCCTGCCCGCCGTTGGCGACGACGATGGCGTAGTACAGGACGAAGCGCCCGCCGATGCGGGCGACCCCCGGGGCGTCCACGTCCTTGCTGAAGTACCCGCTACCGGTGGTCTCGCCCCAACTGGCCGGGGCCAGGAGGGCATCGTTCTTGTTGCCCGGGGCGTAGGCCTCCCGGGCAGTCCAGGTGACCAGATCGGACGAATGCATCACCGGGATGTAGGAGCCCCCGGTGGTGGTGCCGTAGGCGTAGTACCGGCCGTCGTAGGCCAGGACGCTGGGGTCGGGGAAGTTGGCGTCGTAGGTCCGACCCGGCTGGAACCAGGGAGCACCCTGGTAGGCGGCAGCCGGCGGGGCGGTCAGCGTCGTGGCGACCACCGCGGCGAGGGCGACGAGTACGAAGGAGGTGCCAGCCCACCGAGCTCGTGTCCGCAGGCGCACCATCCCCCTCCAGTATCGGATGTCGGGTGGCCCGAGTTGAGTCACCTCATTCGGTGGCACACAGTGGGAGGGTGCCCCGGGCCCGGCCGTTCGACGTGTGGTGGTGCTCGGCGTGCGAGTCGACCTACCGGTTCAACGAGTGGAACCAACTCCCCAACAACGCGTTCGACCGCTGCCTGTCACGCTGTCGGTGGATGCTGGTCGAGCGCGAGGGCGAGACAGTCGACCGTCCGCCGGCCAACGCCGACGACGCCCCGTGACCGCTCCGAGCGACTAGCCCACCGCTCTCCACCCACCCCCAACGACACCTCATCGGTGCTCGCCCACGTCCCCACCGAGCGAAGAGAGACGCATGGACTGGATCACCAACCCCGACGTGTGGAGCGCTCTGTTCACCCTGACGCTCCTCGAGCTCGTGCTCGGCGTCGACAACGTCGTGTTCATTTCGATCCTGGCCAGCCGATTGCCGGCCGACCAGCAGGACCGGGCGCGCCGGACCGGCATCCTGGCCGCCGCCGGCATGCGGATCCTGCTCCTGCTGGTCGTCGGCGTCATCGTGCAACTCGATGACGACGTGTTCGAGATCGGCAGTCTCGGGTTCTCGATCAAGGATCTGATCCTTCTCGCCGGTGGCGGGTTCCTGCTGTTCAAGGCGACCAAGGAGATCCATCACCGGCTCGAAGGGACCGAGGCCCACGGCTCGTCGTCGGGCACGGTGGTCACGTTCGGATCCGTCATCGCCCAGGTGCTGCTGCTCGATCTCGTGTTCTCGATCGATTCGGTGATCACCGCGGTCGGGATGACCGACTACGTGGGCGTGATGGTCGTGGCGGTCATGCTCGCCGTCGCCGTGATGTTCTTCGCGTCCAAGGCGATCTACGAGTTCGTCAACCAGCACCCGACCGTGAAGATGCTGGCGCTGTCGTTCCTCATGCTGATCGGCATGACGCTGGTCGCCGAGGGCATGGGCCAGCACTTCCCCAAGGGCTACATGTACGCCGCCATCGCCTTCTCGGTGATCGTCGAGATGCTCAACATCCGTAGCCGCAAGGGCCAGGCGCCGGTCGCCCTGCACGAGCCGTTCCTCGAGCGCGGGAGGCCCAGCGCCTCGAGCAACTGAGGCCCGGTGACGAGAGGGCCCCCCTTTACTTCACATTGGCTAACTGACTACCGTCGGGAGGGTCCGCACGACTACGGCCTGGGGGTAGGACATGTCGAGCACGTTCGAGGACGAGCTGGTGACGATCGGCCAGAACGCGGGAGCCGCCGGCGGTCGAGTCGAGTTCGAGCTCGACGCCGATCCGGAGCCCCGAGCTCGCGAGTTCACGATCTTCTCGGTCGACGACCACCTGGTCGAACCCCCTGACACCTTCGAGGGTCGGGTGGCGGCGCGGCACTCAGCCGACGCCCCCAGGGTCGTCTACGACGACGCCGGCGTGCCCTTCTGGCAGGTCGAGCACGAGCGTCGACCGATCATCGGCGGCAACGCGGTATCGGGCCGACCCCAGTCGTCCTTCGACGGCCTGGCCGCGCCGGCTCGTTGGGACGAGATGCGCAAGGGCACCTGGGACATCGATGAGCGCATCCGAGACATGGACATCAACGGTGTCGACGTGTCGATCTGCTTCCCGTCGATGGTGTGGGGCTTCGCCGGCCAGCGGTTCTCGACCTTCAAGGACCCCGAGCTGGGCCTGGCCTCCCTGCGGGCCTACAACGACTGGGTGGCCGAG
>JANNNX010000018.1:0-49103 GCA_031398745.1 Actinomycetes bacterium | reverse complement strand
CCTCGTCGAGAACCGAGGCGCTGCCCGCGGGATCGGTGGTGGGCATCGTCGGGAGGATGGGGAGCGGCAAGAGCTACATGGCGGTCAGGATGGCGTGGTCGCTGTTGAAGTCCGGCCGGTGCAATGTGGCCACCAACTTCTCGATGCGGCTCCCTGAGGGCCTCACGGCGAGGCACACGCTGCTTCGAGGGGCGAACCTGTGGGAGCAGGTCGCCGGGCTGGCGGGCGAGTTCGGGGAAGACGGCCGGTTGGTGCGGCCGACGGTGGTCATCGTTGACGAGGCGCACCTGTACGCCGCGAGCCAGGACGCGCTCTTCTTCCCGGCGGCAGCGCGGTTCAAGCTGTCGCAGGCCCGGAAGTTCGGGCTGGCTGTGGTGTGGATCAGTCAGCATGAGTCGAGGGTGAACAAGCAACTGATGGTGCTTACGAACTCGATCTACGTGTGTTCGGCGTGGCTGGGCGGTGCCTGGTTCTCTGCGAAGCAGTACGAGCCCGAGAAGGTGCGGCGCAAGAACGAGCACATTGGCCGCAAGAGCTATCGGTTCGATCGGAAGGTGGCCGCGCTGTACGACACGCTCGAGGTCCTGGACATGGCGGACTACCAGGCCAAGGGCGAGGGCGTGGACGAGGCCAGGCGGTCCCGCCAGGAGCACCAGCGCCGGCGGCGTGCCGCCGAGGACCGCAGCGAAGCGAGGACCGCAGAGCGTGCACGACCGCCGGCGGGAGGGTCCGGGGATGACAGCTGAGCCGGTTGTCGCAGTTCGTCACCGCGGGCTGGACCAGTGGCGAGGGCTAGCGGTCGTGTTGATGGTCCTCGACCACCTCCTCCTGCACGTCGACGGCTGGGGCGTCGACGTGGTGCGTTTTTCGCTCACGCGAGCGGCGCTGCCGGTCTTCGGGGTGGTGGCCGGGTGGCTCCTGTCGCGGCGAGGGGGAGCGCTGCCATCGGTTACGAGACTCGTCCAGCTGGCGGTGGTGTCGGTACTCGCCCTGTGGCTGGCGCCGGCCGCGGGGGTCGGGTGGCCGGATCCGGTGACGCTGATGGCGCTCTGCGTCCTGTGTGGCCCGCTGGTGGTTCGGTGGCCGGTCGTGGTGGGCGCGGTGGCGGTGATCCAGCCGGTGACCTGGCCGCTGGCGCTCGGTGGCTACCAGCCGGGCACGGTGCTCGCGCTCGTCGTCCTGGGCGTGCTGCTCGATCGTCAGCGTGTGGTGCCTCCGGAGGTGGTGCGCGGCCGCGTCGTCGAGGCGGTGCTCAGTGCTGTGGGTCGGCGTCCGCTGAGCGTCTATGTCGGCCACCTGGCGATGTTGGTCGGGGTGAGGTGGCTCATCTGAATCAGTAACGAAACCGATACCACAAGAGCCGGCCCACGAGGGACCGGCTCTCATGTTCGACACGGTGTTAGCGCACCGTCCCGAGTTACCCAGTCAAGGGGTACCAGTGATCCTACTGCCGTTGCAGTGCAAGGGAAGTGCACCAGGCTTCGCCGATAATCCTCGTTCCGTCCAGTTGAAGAGTTCCGTCAAGGCACCGAGCGGCTGGAGCGCTCCCCGCTCCCGGTCGAACAGCTGTTCTTGTCGGAGGCCACCGTTACCGTTGGGAACTCCATACGTCGAGATCCAGTCCGTGACGAAGCCGCTGAGCTTCGGCTGCGGCTGGAGCTTGGTGGCATTGAGGAGAACTCAGTGTCACTTCAACAAGATGAACAAGTCGACGTAGAGCGCCTGGAGGCGTTCTACCGAGAGCTGCTGTACGAGCTGGGCGAGCACGCTCGCGCCGGCGGTACGGCGATCGGTGCTGCCGCAGTGGCCAAACGGGTCGCTCGGTGGCACGGGTTGCCTGTCGCCGATCGCTTTCCGCTCCCCCGGTGGTCCCGTGCTGAGTACTCAGCGCTGGCTGAGGCCCGCTTTGACGAACGGCCGCCTCGATGAGCCGCCGGGGTCCCCAGCTGGGTGCGCCGCCGAGGACCGCAGCGAAGCGAGGACCGCAGAGCGTGCGGGTCCCAGCTGGGGCGGCACCGCCGCCTCTGTGCGAGTGGTGCGAGCGTCGGGTGGATCTGGTCGACGAGGTGCTGGTGGGCGTCGGCGATGGCGACCACGAGCACGTCCACGTGATGCACCGGGGCTGTGTCCCGGGCTTCGCCGCCGCGATCGGAATGGGTGGTGGGGCCGGCCGCTGCGCGGCCGGCCCCTTCACTTGACAGGAGGACACAACTCGTCGGCAAACCCGACAATGCGCCCTCACCCTGGTTGGAGCCGTGGGTGGGCACAGCGTATGTCGATGCCGGTGAGGCCACCTTCGGGAGGCCGTGTCGTCGTCAGGTGGAGGGGTCGGACGCTCTCGATGCTGAGGGGACCGATCTCGTCGGCAGTGCACCCGTCGCCAGCTGGTCGGCACTGGATGAGGAGGAGCGGGAGCGGGAGAACCGGGCCCGGTCGGCTCGTCGGGCCCGTGGTCGTGCTCGTCGGTACTGCGTGGCGAACCGGCTGGGGGTGCTCTGGACCCTCACCTATGGCGAGCACCAGTCAACGCCGGGTGGTGGTTCGCCCGAGCCGGTGGATCGGGACCAGGTGAAGCGGGACGTCCAGCGCTTCTTCAAGCTGCTCCGGGCGGAGGTGGGCCGGCTCCCGTACCTGTGGGTGATCGAGTGGGGTTCAGAGGGCGGCCGGCTGCACGTGCACATTGCGCTCGGGCGTCGGGTCCCCCATCGGGTGCTGTGGCGTCTGTGGGGCCATGGTTTCGTGCAGTTCGAGCAGCTGGGCACCAAGGGTTCAGCCCTTCGGCGGGCTGCCCGCTACCTGGCGAAGTACGTCACCAAGGTCTACGAGTCGGGCGACGGCCAGCATGGCTACGAGGTGGCGCAGGGCTACCAGCCGAAGGCCGTCGAGGTCCGGGGCCGCACAGAGGCGGACGTGATGCGGACGTTGGTGGTCTCGATGGCGGCCGGCGAACCCGAGCACGTGTGGCGGTCGGCCGATGCTGCTGAGTGGCGAGGGCCGCCCTGCGGATGGATGGGCTGGGCAGATGCTGGGCCCTGATCGAGAGACGCTCTACGAGGACCTGGTAGCGATCGTGCGGGCGGTGCAGATTCTCGAGGTCCAGCGGGACGAGCTCGTGAGGGCGCTGCTCCGCATGGATTTCGATCGGTCGATGGTCGCCCACACGCTGGGGATCGACCCGGCCACCCTCTACCGCCGCTACCGCCCACCCGCCCGGGTGCGCCGGCCCCGCAGAACTGCGGGGGGCTGGGGGCCGGCGAGGCCCCCAGGGGTGCCGGGGTCGTCAAGCGCTCCGTTCGAAGGCGTCGAGGGCCCGTGATGCAGTCCCGGTCGGCATCCTGTCCCCCCTTCGTCGCCGCCCTTCTCCCGTCGTGCTCCCGGCTCATCACGCATCGCTGGCGTGTCACGCTGGGGCCATGAATCGCTATTGGCGGAGCAAGGTGATGACGCGGTGCAGCGAGTGCGGGCTGGTGGGCCGGTTGGACACCCGGGCCATCTACTGCTCGGCCGCCTGTCGGTCGGCGGCCTACCGCCGCAGGAAGCGGGAGGCGGAGGGCTCCCGACCGTCCTCGTTCTGTCGAGTTGGTCTCGTAGTACGTCAGCGCCCGCAACGCTGGGGACCCTGTGTCCGCCCGAGCGTGACCCGGCGTCCCCACGAGGCCGGGACGTTCCTCGCATCACCGCACGTGGGGACACTGCGTCCGTGTCAGGGAGACCCGACGTCCCCACGTCAGAGGGGTCGGCGTTGCGGGCCGGCTCATCCCGGTCACGACCTGGGCGCCTGGCTAACGTTTCCGGGATCGTTGGGGACCCGACTGGTCCTCTCTAGCGCTGGAGGTCCGACGTGACCGATGTGCCGCCCACGCAACCGGGGGACCCGAGCGGCGTACCCCCCATGCCTCCGCCGGGCGGCGCCGCCCCGCCGCCCCCGCCCCCTGGCGGTTACACGCCTCCGCCTCCCCCTCCGCCCGCCGGCGGGTACACCCCACCCCCGCCCGGCTACTCGGCGACCTCCCCGGCCACCGGCCCGGGGGGTGCCGTCCTGGCCGAGTGGCCGAAGCGGGCGCTGGCCTGGCTGATCGAGGCCGGCATCGGGATCGGGGTCGTCATCGTGGGGTTCATCGTGGCCGCCATCTTCGGCGCCGTCTCCGATGCCCTCGGCGCCCTGGTCTCGCTGCTCGCCTACCTGGCGGCCACGGGCTGGTGGCTCTACAACGGCTACCTCAACGGCCAGACCGGCCAGAGCTTCGGTAAGCAGTACATGAAGCTCAAGGTCGTGAGCGAGGACACCGGCCAACTCATCGGGGGCGGCATGGGCGTGGCCCGAGCACTGGCCCACATCCTCGACGGCATCCCCTGCTACATCGGCTACCTGTGGCCGCTGTGGGATCCCAAGAAGCAGACCTTCGCCGACAAGGTCATCAAGACGGTGGTCGTCGAGGTCTGACACCCCCGGTCGCCGACCTCGGGCCCGTCTCGGTCACTGCGACCGGACGGGCCCGAGTCGCGTCCTGGCCCGAAGGCCTCAGCGGGCGTCGAAGGTGGGGATCAGGTGCCGGGCGGCCCGGGCCTCGTCGACCCGGCCCACCGGCGTCGCTCGAGGCGCGTCGTGGTCGGCTTCCGAAGCCCCCTCGGCGATGCGGACCAGGGCGTCGGCCAGCGCCCGGAGCGTGTCCAGGCTCTCGGTCTCGGTCGGCTCGATCATCAGCGCTTCGTCGACGATGAGCGGGAAGTACACCGTCGGGGCGTGGAACCCCTCTTCGAGGAGGCGCTTGGCCACGTCCATGGCCCGCACCCCGTGCTCCTTGCGCAGCCGGGTGGCCGACACCACGCACTCGTGCATGTTGGGCCGGTCGAAGGGGATGTCGTAGGCGCCCCGCAGCGCCACCCGCATCCAGTTGGCGTTCAGCACCGCCGCCTCCGCCACCGCCCGCAGCCCATCGCCGCCGTTGGCCAGCAGGTAGGCGTAGGCCCGGACCAAGGCCAGGCCGTTGCCGTGCCAGCCGTGCATCCGACCGATCGAGCGCTCGGGCGTCGACCATCCGAAGCTGCCGTCGGCCAGCCGGACCGGCAACGGACCGGGGAGGAACGGTGCCAGCCGGGCCGACACCGCCACCGGGCCGGCCCCCGGGCCTCCCCCGCCGTGGGGCACGGCGAAGGTCTTGTGCAGGTTCATGTGGACGATGTCGAAGCCCATGTCGCCCGGCCGGGTGACGCCGAGGATGGCGTTGAGGTTGGCGCCGTCGTAGTAGAGGAGCCCACCCACCTCGTGGACCATGGCCGCGATCTCGGCGATGTCCTCCTCGAACAAGCCGAGGGTGTTCGGGTTGGTCAACATGATCCCGGCCACGTCGGTGTCGAGCACCGCCCGCAGCGCCTCGAGGTCGACCAGCCCCCGCTCGTCGGAGGGCACGGTGACCGTCTCGTAGCCCCCGAGGGTGACCGACGCCGGGTTCGTGCCGTGGGCCGAATCGGGAATGACCACCTTGCGCCGAGGGTCGCCGTTGGCGGTGTGAAAGGCCCGCATGAGCAGGAGGCCAGTGAGCTCGCCGGCGGCACCCGCCGGAGGCTGGAGGGTGACCGCATGCATGCCGGTGACCTGGCACAGGGCATCGCCGAGCGACACCAGCAGCTCGATCCACCCCTGGGTCATCGACGCCGGCGCGCTCGGGTGCACGTGGGCGAACCCTGGCAGTGCCGCCGCGTCGTCACACAGCTTCGGGTTGTACTTCATGGTGCACGAGCCGAGTGGGTAGGCCCCGAGGTCGACCGAGTACTGCCGGTGACTGAGCCGGGTGAAGTGGGCCACCAGGTCGCGCTCGGATACCTCGGGCAGCGCCACCGGCTCGGGGGCCAGGTGCTCGGGCGGCACCAGCTCGTCGGCCGACCAGTCGGGCAGGTCCTGGTCGCGGAAGCTCCACGCCCGTCGACCGGGTGACGACAGCTCGAAGATCGTCGGCTCGGCGTCGCGTCCCAGCAGCGGAATGCTCGACGCTCGTCCTCCGGGGGCCGAGCCCTCGCGGCTCGTCGGATCCTGCGTCATCGGATCACCTTCTCGAGGGCGGCCGCATAGGCATCGATCTCCGATGCCGTGCGCCGCTCGGTCGCCGCCACCAGCAGTCCCCCGCCGTACTCGTCACCCAGCGGGACGCCGGCCAGAAAGCCCTCCTCGGCCATGCGCTCGACCACCGCCTCGCCGGCCAGCGGTAGTTGGATGGCGAACTCTCGCAACGTCGGGGCACTGGCCGTCGCCTCGACCCCGTCGATCGCCAGCACCGCCTCCCGAGTCGCCCGGGTGGCCCGGGCACTGCGCAGCGCCACCTCCCGCAACCCGCTCGTGCCCAGCCACGACAGCTGGATGGCGCAGCACACGGCGATGAGCGTCTGGTTGGTGCAGATGTTGGACGACGCCTTCTCCCGCCGGATGTCCTGCTCACGGGTGCGCAGGGTGGTCACGTAGGCCCGGCGACCCTCGACGTCGAGGGTCTCGCCGACCAGGCGACCGGGGATACGTCGGACGTGCTCACTGCGCACCGAGAACAGCCCGAGGTAGGGCCCCCCGAACGACAGCGGGGTGCCGAAGGGCTGTCCCTCCCCCACCACCACATCCGCGCCCAGGCTCCCCGGCGTGCGCAGCACTCCGGCGGCTACCGGGTCGAAGGCCACCAGCAGGAGGGCGCCATGTCGGTCGGCCACCTGCCGGGCCTCGGCCAGGTCCTCGAGGCAGCCGAGGTAGTTCGGGTACTGGACCAGCACCGCCCCAGGGCCCTCCCCTCCCCCGCCATCGGCCGGCCAGCGGGTCACGCCGTCGTCCAGGGGCTGGTCGACCAGCCGGTGGCCGGTGCCGGCAGCGTAGGTCCGGAGGGTGGCACGCCAGTTGGGGTGCACACCGCCCGATACCCACACCGTCGAGCGGCCGGTGGCGGCCACCGCCAAGTTGATGGCCTCGACGCAGGCGGTGGCCCCGTCGTAGAGCGAGGCGTTGGCGACCTCGAGCCCGGTCAGTCGAGCGATGGTGGTCTGGTACTCGAAGAGCGCCTGCAGGACGCCCTGGGCGACCTCGGGCTGGTAGGGCGTATAGGCGGTGACGAACTCGGATCGCATCGCGGTGCGCCACACGGCCGAGGGGATCTCGTGGTCGTAGGCCCCGCCGCCGGCGAAGCACACCAGATCGGAGCTGCAGGCCAGGTTGGCGTCGGCCAGCCGCTGCACCTCATCGAGGACCTCGAACTCCGAGAGCCCGGGGGCCAGATCGAGGCCTCCCGCCAGGCGGAGCGCTTCGGGCACCACCATGAAGAGATCCTCGAGCGAGTCGAGGCCGACGAACGCGAGCATCTCCTCGATGTCGGCCTCGGTGTGGGGGACGTAATGGCCCATCGGGGGGACGTGCTCCTCTGGGGCTAGGCGGCCAGCGAGCCGGCAGCGACGAACGGCGGGGCGACCAGGCGGCCGGGTGCGGCCTGGCCCCGCACGTCGATCTCGACTCGGGTCCCGAGCTCGAGGTCCGGCTCGACGAAGGCCAGGGCGATGCCTCGCTCAAGGACCGGGGAGAAGTTGCCGGACGAGACGGTGCCCACCGTTCGACCGTCGACCACCACAGCTTGGCCGTCTCGGGCTGGGCGGCGGCCGTCGAGCGCGATGCCCCGGAGTCGACGGGTGATCCCCCGCTCCCGCTCGGCGGCCAGGGCCGACCGGCCACTGAAGTCGGCCTTGTCCCAGGCCACGACCCAGCTCAAGCCGGCCTGGAGGGGGGTGATGCCCGGGCCCAGCTCGTGGCCGTGCAACGGCAAGCCGGCCTCGAGGCGCAAGGTGTCGCGGGCACCGAGGCCAGCCGGAGCGGCCCCGGCGTCCGCCAGCGCCCGCCACACCTCGGCGGCGGCGTCGACCGGCACGGCCAACTCGATGCCGTCCTCGCCGGTGTAACCGGTGCCGGCCACCACGCAGCGGGCCCCGAGCACGTCGAGCGTCTCGACCCGGTACCGGGCCACCGCGGCCGCCTCGGGCGACACCGCGGCGACGACGGCCCGGGCCGCCGGGCCCTGCACGGCCAGAATCGCCCGGGTGTCGGTCACGTCGAGCGGGTGGGCGGCGGCCAGGGCCTCGCGCACCCGCTCGGTGTTCGAGGCGTTGGGCATCACGTCGAAGCGGTCGGCCTCCACCCACCACACGATGATGTCGTCGAGTACCGAGGCGTCGGACGGGTCGAGCAGGTGTGTGTACTGGGCCCGGCCCGGTCCGATGCGGCCGAGGTCGTTGGTCAGCGCCAGCTGTAGGGCGCCGAGCGCGCCGGGGCCCTCGAGGCGCACCGTGCCCAGGTGGCTGACGTCGAAGATGGCGGCCGATCGCCGGCAGGCCAGGTGCTCGGCGATGGTGCCCTCGCCATACGAGAGGGGCATCTCCCACCCCCCGAACGGCACCAACTTGGCCCCCGCCGCCCGATGCACCGCATCGAGGGGCGAGGTCCGATCGGCCATCAGGCCGCACCCTAGCGGTGAGGTCACGCAGGCCGGCGAGCCGAGAACTGCTCGGGAGCCTCCAGGCCGTACTTGGCCAGCAACCGGAGGTAGTCGCGCTGGTAGAGGATCCGGATCCGGATGTCGGGCCGGAGCGCCTGCAATCGGCGGACCTTGGCGTTCTTCCGGGTCACCAGCCGCTGGTCGAGGGTGGTCAGCTCGAGGTACAGGTCGAAGGCCGGGAGGTAGAAGTCCGGGGTGAAGGCCCGGGTGGGCCGGCCCTCGGCGTCTCGGTCGAGCACGAAGGTCGTGGGCTCGTACTGCCAGGCCAGGCCGTAGAAGTCGAACAACGCGGCCAACTCGCGCTCGGCGTTGTGGGCGAAGGCAATCCCCTCGTGGGGCAGCGGGCCGAGGGGAACGACCACGGGCTCCGCTCGCCTCAGCGAGCCACCACCCGGGCTGGGGGGCCGTCGCCGGCTCCCGCCGCACGGTCGGCCCCGCGGGCCGGCGGCGGCGAGTTCGGGTGCAGCTCGAGGAGAGCGGCGTCGACCTGGCCGACCATGCCCGCCAGGGGAACGATGTTCAGCACGCCCTGCCCGTTGCGGAGGAGGTCGACGACCTCTTCCCCGGTCCGGCACAGCACCGAGCTCTCGCCGTTGATCACCAGGTTGGCGGCGCCGATGTCCTCGCCCAGGTTGGCCCGCAGGTACTCGGCCATCTTCCGGGTCGACTGCAGGGAGATGCCAGCGTCGAGGAGGCTCTTGATCACCTTCAGCTCAACGAGGTCGCGATAGGAGTAGCGCCGCCGCGAGCCGCTGCCCTTGGCGTCGGCGACCGAGGGCCGGATCAGGTCGGTGCGGGCCCAATAGTCGAGCTGTCGGTAGGTGATGCCCACGATGGAACACACCTGCTTGCCGGGGAACCCCGCCTCACCCGCGTCGGGATCCATGCCCGGCACCCTCTCCCTCGGCCGTCGGCCGACCGCACGCTCGGAAATTACGTCGATGTGATGGTAGGAGGGGGGGCCGACCAGGGCAACGACCCTCGGAGGGGCTCAGCTCTCGAAGTCCTCGGGGCTGATCTCGTCGATGAACGCCCGGAACTGGTCGACCAGCTCCTCGGAGTCTTCTTCGGGCCCTTCGGCGCTGTCCTCCTCGAGGGGACTGGCGGCGGCATCCAGCACCGGCTCGGCGACGAAGATCGGAGTCTCGGTGCGCACCGCCAGGGCCACCGCGTCGGACGGTCGGGCCGACACCTTGGCCGTGCCCGCCGGGGACTCGAGTTCCATCTCGGCGAAGAACGTGCTGTCGTGGAGCTCGGTGACCGAGACCCGCACGAGCCGGGCGCCGAGGGCGTCGAGGGCGTCGCGGAAAAGGTCATGCGTCAGCGGGCGGGGCGTCCGCACCCCCTCGAGGGCCAGCGCGATGGCTCGGGCCTCCTCGGCGCCGATGTAGATCGGCAGGACCCGCCGCCCGCTCGATTGCTCCCGCAACAGCAGCACCGGGGTGTTGGCCGGAAGCTCCAAGCGGACGCCGAGCAGCTCCATCTCGACCATCGGCTCACCCTACCGTCCGGTCTCGGCCCCGACGCCGGCGTAGAGCGACGTCACCACCGACTCGGGATCGGCGCTCAGCTCCGCCCGGTCGACCACCACCAGCGAGTCGAGGTTGCGGAACCGGCCCCCGTGGCCGAGGCCGTAGCCGAGCACGTGCTCGTCGACCACGGTGGACCCCACAAAGCGCACGGTCACCGGCAGGAACCGCTCGGCCGGCCGATCGAGGATGGCGCAGAGCTCGACCGAGGCCGCACCCCGCCGGGCCAGCAGGTCGCTCAGGTAGGCGGCGGTCAGCCCGGTATCGACGATGTCGTCGACCAGGACCACGTGCTGACCGGCGACCGACAGGTCGAGGTCCTTGACGATACGGACGCGGCCCTCGCCCTGCCCGTAGGCCGAGACGGCCAGGAAGTCGACGGTGACCTCGATCGGGGCCGGAATCGCCCGGACCAGGTCGGCCACCAGGAACAGGCTGCCGGGGAGGACGCCGACGATCCGGACCCCGCCAGGATGGGCGTCGGCCACCTCCTGGCCGAGTCGGGCCACGACGGCCGCCAGCTCGGCCCGGCCAGCGAGGATCCGTAGTCGGTCGCCCACGGGCGCCAGCTCAGCCGCTCAGCCGCTCAGCGCGGGTCGGCGAGCTCGCGCAGGGCCCGGCGCAGCATGGCCTGGCGCAGCTCGCCACCGAGGCGCCCGAGTTCCTCGACCAACAGGCGGGTCTCGGCGGCGGCGGCCGGGTTGCGCTGGCGCACCAGCGGGAGAACGACTTGCTCGTAGAGCCCCGCCTCTCGCTCGGCTGACACCTTGAACCCCCGAAGGTGCCGAGGCTCGATTCCGTGTCCGGCCAACCCGGCGGCCACCCGCACCAGCTCGACGGTGTCGGCGTCGTAGTACTGCTGGCCCCCGATGTCGCGGCCCGAGACCAGGCCGAAGCGGATCAGCTGGGCGACCAGGTCGGGCAGGGCGCCGGTGAGGGCCACCAGCTCCTCGAAGGTCTGCTCGCCCTCGACCGTGACCGGCGCCGGCGCCCGGCGGGGTCGGCGCCGACGGGGTCGATCCGACGTCGCGGCGCCGTCCGTCGGCGGCGCGACCTGCGGCGACGCCGGCGCGCTCGGATCCGGGAGCAACGGCCCCGGGTTCTCGGCCAGTTCCGCCACCACCGACCCGGCGAAGGTGTCGGGCTCGAGCGAGGGCAGCGTCGGCTGGACGTCGTTGCCACCAGGACCGGCCCCGGGCTCCTCGTCGACGGCGCCCGACTCGAGCCGGCCCTTGATGACCTTGAGCGGGAGGAAGTGCTCCTTCTGCTGGGTCAGGATCCACCGCAGCCGTCGGATGTCGTCGTCGTAGAACTTGCGGTACCCCGACGGCGTCCGCTCGGGGTCGAGCAGCCCACGGCTCTCGAGGAAGCGGATCTTGGAGATGGTCACGTCGGGGAACTCGTCCTTCAGGAGGTCGAGCACCTCCCCGATCGAGAGGTAGCTGCGGTCGGCCCGGAGGTCGGTCATGACGCCGGTGCCCCGCTCGCTCGCATCAGGAACACCAGCTTGAACCGGCCGACCTGGAGCTCGTCACCCGATGCCAGCAGCCCGTCGTCGGTGCGGCTGCGGTTCAGGTAGGTGCCGTTGAGCGAGCCGAGGTCGCGAAAGCGGTAGTCCTCGCCTTCGTGGCGGATCTCGACGTGGTAGCGGGAGACGGTGACGTCGTCGAGGAAGAGGGTGCAGTCGGGATGGCGCCCGACGGTGGTCACCTCGTCGTCGAGCACGAAGCGGGAGCCCTCACCCGGTCCGTGGGTGACCACCAATAGGCCGAAGCCCTCGGGGATGTCGTCGAGGACCACGGTCAGCGCTTCGCCGGTGGCCATCTCGGCGTCGACCGGGGCGATGGTCACGGTGTGCTCACCGGCGCCGCCGAGGTCGAGCGGCGCGCCGCACGACGAGCAGAAGTTGGCCCCGGGGTGGTTGCGGTGCCCGCAGTTCGAGCAGAAGAGGTCGGCCACTCGGCCCTTAACCGCTAGTCGTCGACGAGTGCCCGATAGGCCGCCGGCTCGAGCAGCGAGTCGAGCTCGGAGGCATCGGACGGCTCGATGACGCAGATCCAACCGGCGCCGTAGGGATCGGAGTTCACCTGCTCGGGTCCGTCGGCGAGAGAGTCGTTCACCTCGACGACCGTGCCCGAGACCGGGACGTAGATGTCGGACACCGACTTGGTCGACTCGACCTCGCTCACCGCGTCGCCGGCCTTCACCGACGACCCGACCGTGGGCAGCTGCACGAACACCACGTCACCCAGCGAGTCCTGGGCGAAATCGGTGATTCCGATCCGGACCTTGGCGTCCTCGACCCGAGCCCACTCGTGATCGGTCGAGTAGCGGAGGTCGTCGGGCACGTGCACCGCTCGGACGTTACCGGATGCCCCTCGTCAGCGCCCACGGTCGCGGCGCCCGTCGCGCAGTGCGCCACGGGCTGCCGGCACGTAGCGAGCGGCCGCCAGGTAGCTCAGCACCAGGCCCGGGAGCACCGAGACCCAGGCGATGGCGCCGGCCACGTCGGTCCAGGACACCGAGGCGTGGGACATGAGAAAGGCGGGGAAGGCCACCAGGAGGAGGAAGGTGGCCGTCTTGCCCACGAAGGTGACATCGATGCGCCGGGCTCCCGCCGCGGCCAGGGCCAGCACCACCGCCGCCACCGCCACCTCCCGCCCGAGGGTGAGCGCCGCCACCCACACCGGCACGCTGCCGTCGACCACTATGGCCACCACACCGACCAGGAACACCAGACGATCGGCGGTCGGGTCGAGGATCTTGCCGACGGTGGAGACCTGATGGAACCGGCGGGCGAACCACCCGTCGACCCAGTCGGTGACGCCCAAGAAGGCCAGGAGCCAGGCGGCCGCCGTCCGGTCCTCCTGCTCGAAGAGGAGCCACACGAACACCGGAAGGAGCAGGATCCGGACCGCCGACACCACGTTGGGCACGGTCAGGATCCGGTCCCCCGCTCCCCCGTCGGGCGACGTCGCCTCCGCGGCCAGGCTCACGCTGGGTCGGGGAACAGCTCGACGGGCGGGGCCGGCTCGATGAGGGACGGACCGTCATGGCGCACGTCGTTGACCGCGGTCGACACCCGGCGGAGCTCGAACAACTCGGAGGGGGCAGGGCGGAGGAGTTCGACCAGACCCGCGACATCGGCATCGGGCTCGAAGTCGAGCCACCGATCCCAGCTCGACGGTGCCAGCACCACCGGCATCCGATCGTGCACGGGCGCGATCCGCTCGTTGGCCTTGGTGGTGATGATCGTGCAGGACGCCATGGGTTCCGCGTCCTCGGGTGCGTCGGGGGGACGCCACCGGGACCACAGCCCGGCGAACGCCAGCACCTCGCCGTCGGTCCGGTGGATGTACCAGGGCTGCCGGGAGGCACGTCGACCGGCACCCGGCGCGGCCCCGCTCCACTCGTAGAAGCCGTCGACGGGCACGATGCAGCGGCGTCGCTCGAACGCCCGAGCGAAGGCCGGCTTGTCGCGCACCGTCTCGGCCCGGGCGTTGATGAACCGGCTCCCCTCCCGCGCCGACGTGGCCCACCAGGGCACCAACCCCCAGCGCATGGGGCCAAGACGCCGGGCGCTCCCGGTCTCGGCCACCACCGCCACCGGATCGGTGGGGGCGACGTTGAACCGGGGCCCGAGGGCGTCATCGATCGACTGCTCGGCGCCGAACCAGCTGGCCAACTCGCCGGGCGTGGTGGTCGAGGTGAAGCGGCCGCACATCGCCCTTCGACGCTATCTCGGCCCTGGTGTTCCCCCGCGAGAACGACTTATGACCACATGCCGTGCTCATACCTCGACGGAGCGTGGTCACGTCTACGCTGACATCCGAGGGAAGGAGAGGCGGTTCCGGTGCGAGGTAGACCACACGTGGCGCGGTCGTCGTCGTGACCGCACACCCGACGACGCTCACCCTCGGTGCCGACGGGGTGATCCGCGTGCTCGAGGGCACCATCGACCCGAGCCTCGCCCACGTCCTCCAGCCCGGTCGCCCGTTCAACGGCGTGGCCAGCGTGTTCTCGCCCTCGGAGCGGGCCCGCTTCGGCGCCCTGGTCGACCTCCTGGCCGCGCATCCGGGCCTGGGCGGCGGGGTCCGCCTGCTGCTCGATCGGCCCGGACAGCCGGGCGTCGCCCTCGACATCGAGCCGGCCAACCTGGTCGAGTCGAGCCGCCGGGTTCGCTGGCGCCCGGGCGCGGGCGAGTCGGCCATGTTGCCGGTGGCGGCCACCTGGCCTCCTCTGGTACGGGCTCTGCCGATCCCGGCGGCCCTGGCCGGCGCCGGAGGGGCGCTGCGTGCGGTCAACCAGGAGCTGTGCGCCGTGCTCGGCCTCGATGAGGACGCACTGGTCGGCATGCGCTGGGCCGGCCTCGCCGTCCCTCCGGACGACACCCTGGCCGCCGCCGCCCACGACGCGCTCATCGACGGCCTGCTCGACGAGGCCACCGCCAACCTGCGGCTCTTCCACCCCGACCAGGGCGTCATCGAGCTCACCGATCGCCAGATCGCGGTGCCCGGTGGCGTGCTCAGCCTGATCCACGTCA
This sequence comes from Actinomycetes bacterium, assembly GCA_031398745.1. Taxonomy (GTDB): domain Bacteria; phylum Actinomycetota; class Acidimicrobiia; order Acidimicrobiales; family CADCSY01; genus JANNNX01. The sequence goes on along the minus strand of JANNNX010000018.1, from coordinate 34,518 downwards.
CCCCGGTGACCCCCGTCGACGCACTGCTCCCGGGCGAGGCCACGGCCTACGAGATCGCCCTGCAGGGTTCGCCCGGGTTCTCCCCGGAGCTCGCCTTCCGGGCGTTCCACGATCCGCTGACCGGGTTGCCCAACCGGCTGCTCCTGCTCGACCGCCTCGAACACGCCCTGCACCGACGGGGGCGCAGGGCGGACGAGATCGCGGTCCTCTTCTGCGACCTCGACGGCTTCAAGGAGGTGAACGACACCCTCGGCCACGCGGCCGGAGACCGCCTGCTGAGTACCGTCGGCGAGCGGCTCCGGGGTGTGCTGCGGCCTTCGGACACCGTCGCCCGCTACGGCGGCGACGAGTTCGTGCTGGTCTGCGAGGACCTCCACGAGGGACCGTCGGTGGCCGACATCGCCCGGCGGGTGGTCGAGTCGATCGAGCGGCCGATCGAGCTCGACGGGGTGGTCACCGCGGTGCGGGTGAGCATCGGGGTGGCACTGGCCCCCGAGCACCTCCACGACCCGGAGGTGCTGCTGCAAGAGGCCGACCAGGACATGTACCGCGTGAAGCAGGCTCGCCGGGGCGACCCGTCCGTGGGGCCGGCCAGCGGGCGCCCCGGTGGTGCAGGTGGTGCCGATGCCAGCGCCATCACCGAGGACGAGCTGCGCCGAGCGCTCGACGCTGGCGAGGTCGTCCCGTTCTTCCAACCCCAGATCGACTTGACCGACGGCCACCTGGTGGCGCTCGAGGCTCTCGCCCGCTGGCGCCACCCCCGGCGAGGGGTCCTCGACGCGTCGACCTTCGTCGACACCGCCGAGCGCCTCGGCCTGGTCACCGAACTGGGGCGCCGGGTGCTGGTCGACGCCTGCATCGCCGGCGCTGGATGGCAGGCCCTGGCCCGCGACAGCGGCGGCACGCCTCCCGTGGTGTCGGTGAACCTGTCGCGGACCGAGCTCACCGGCGATGCCCTCATCGACGGCGTGCGCAGCGCGCTGGCCGAGAGCGGACTGTCGGCCGCGCTGCTCCGGGTCGAGCTGTCGGCCACCATCGCCTTGGCCGAGTCGGCGGTGGCGACCCGGGTCTGCAGCCAGCTCCGGGCCCTCGGGGTCGGCCTGGTGGTCGACGACGTCGGCGCCGAGCTGTCGGAGCTCGAGCTGCTGGCCGAGCTGCTGCCCACCGAGGTGAAGCTCGACCGACCCTGGGTGCAGGCCCTGGGCCGGGGCCGGACCGAGGGTCGCTCGACCGGCGCCGCGGTCGCCGGCTTCGCCCGGATGCACCGCATCTCGGCCGCGGCCGAAGGCGTGGAGACTGAAGAAGAGGCCCGCCAGCTGGGCCAGCAGGGCTACGTCCTGGCCCAGGGCTACTGGTTCGCCGCCCCGCAGCCGGCCGAGGCCATCACCCGGGTCATCGCCTCAGACCTCCGCTGGCGAACCGTCTGAGACCGGGTCACTTGGACCCGACTCGGCGTAATCGTCGGTCCCGGCGGGAGGCGTGACCGCGACCGCGTCGTCGGGTGGGCCGAGGGCCCAACGACCGAGAAGGTGCAGCGACCCGATAGTGACCGCGAGCAGCAAGGCGAGCCCGTAGACCAGGTGCTCCTGACCTGTGAGGTACGCGATGGCCTCCTGGAGCATCCCACCCCAGCTGGCGTCGGGCGGCTGTGCGCCCAACCCCAGGAAGTCGATGGAGACCCGCAGGCTCACCCCACCGGCGGCGGCCAGGGCACCTGCACCGAGGAGCTGCAACCCGGTGCGCCGCCGCAGCGCCACCCACCCCCGCTCGACCAGGAGGCGAGCCACGTGCGGGGTCATGACGACAGCGACGGCGGGCGTGAACCACTCGCTCGCGGCAGGCGCGAACCCGTCGCTGCCCGGCGCTCTGATCGTGAGAAGGAGCAAGGCGACCAGCAAAGGAGGAACGGCGACGCCGGCATCGATCAGAAACCGCACCCCCGCTCGACCCGGTCGACCCAGGCGACCGCCGACGAAGACCCCGACGGCGGCGGACACCACTGCCACCACCACGCCCACGCCGACCCCGTCGAAGTGGGTGTCGGCGCCGTGGATCGTCCGGCTGAAGATGTCGCGACCGATCTGGTCGGTGCCGAAGAAATGATCGAACGATGGACCCTGGAGGCCGTCGCGGAGGTTCTGTCGGAAGGGATCCTGCGGGGCGAGCGCGTCGGCGCCCGCCCCGATGACGAGCAGCCCGACGAGCCACACGGCCGCGAGACCGAGCGCAGCCCGGCAGAACACCGGCACCACGCCGACCGGCCGAGACGGGATCGGAAGCGACTCGGTGGTCGACGCCGGCCCGCCGTGAAAGTGATCACGCCGGTCGAGGAGATCGCCGGCGATGCCCGCCAGGGCGGCGACGATGACCGACACCAGTGCCGCGGAGGCGAGCACGCCAACCATGAGCCGGCGGTCGGACTGAACGACGGCCGAGAAGGCAACCGCCCCGATCCCTCGCGCCGAGGCCAAGCGGTCGGCCACGAAAGTCATGGAGGCCACTACTGGAAAACCCCAGGGCAACGCCCGTAGCACCGTCCGTCGGGCGCCCTTCCAGCCTCCCGCGGTCAGCGGGCCACGGATGAGGAGGAACAGCCCGCAGCCGGCGACGACGCCGAGAGCCAGGCCGACGACCCCCAGCGCCACATGAGGGCTGAGCGCGTGTCCTTCGTGCAGGCGCCTGATCACTTCGAGCAGGAAGATCACCCCGAGGGCGAACGCCGGGACCGACGACACCAGGAGGGCGAGGGCGAAGGTCAGCCGGTTCCGCCGCAGAGGGCCCCATGCCGCCAATCCGCCAGCAACAGCGAGCGCGGCGGCAACGGCCCACGCCAGGATCTCGGCGTCGGTTACCCAGCCCTGCCACACGAGGGACGACACGGAGTCGGTGAAGAAGGTCAGCCGTCCCAGGTCACCGGTGGCCGCGTCGGCCAACCAGCGCCCGTAACCGTCGACGAAGGACCGATCGACCGAGAGCTCGGGGTCTGGCCTCGGGGCCTCATCCGCCGGGTCGGTCGAAGGAGGGTTGGCCTCGTACCCGTCCAGGTCGGCGGTGGCGTAGATGACGGCAGTGATCACCAGCAGCAGGAGCAGGGCCCGGCCGAGGCGACGCCCGACGACGCCGACGACCTGTCCTACGGTCAGCGAGGAGCGATCCCCGGTCGGATCGTCCTCGACGGCCGGCGTCGGGCTGGCGGGCACGTCCGGTACGTCGGTCACCGGGCCCCCACCGGCACGGCCTCGCCGAACACGGTGATCGCCGCGGCGTCGGCGTCGGCCTGGGCCGCCTCGGCCCTGGCCAGGTCGCCGTTGTTCCGGGGACCGGGGTCGAGCCAATCGGCCAGGACCCGCAGGCTGAAGCAGGTGAGGGTGATGGCCAGCACCGCCAACCAGAGATACGAATCGTCTTCCCACCCGAAGGTGCCGGCAATACGGAGGGTGCCACCCCAGCCGGCAACGTCGCCGCTGAGGAACTCAAATGTGCCCAGCGTGAATACAGCCACCGCCGAGACCCGCAGAAAGACGACCGCGGCACCCCGGAGATCCGGCCGGTGGTCGGCCAACCGGGCCCTCCACCAGAGGTATCCAGGGACCACTGTGGTCGCCGCCACCCAGACAACGTCGGGCCACGGACGCGGCCACGAGGGCCGTAACAACACGGTCGAGGCCGCCAATGCACCGAGCCCGAGAGCTCCGACCATCCCGATCCCTGCGATCACGGTCTCCAAGACGAGATCGAGCCCACGTCGGCGTAGACGCCGAGCGCTGGCGAGCCCCACCATCAGGACGGTCACTGCTGCCGCCACGGGGAGAGCGATGCGAACCACCCGGCGTGCCCCATGCGCGACCATTCGCCATTCCTCGATCAGCTGCCCGTCCGGTCGAGCACTTTCGGGGAGGCCGACCACCCGGCTGAGCCAAGGACGAGGCTGCCAACCGGCAATCGCAGCAGCGACCAGCAGAAGCGCGAGGACGACCACGGCGATCCCTCTCGCCGGCCTCCACGCCCAGCGCCAAGGGTCACGCGCCCGCCGGCCCCGGCCCCGCTCCCCTTCGGGCCCACTCTCGCCTGGGATGCCTCTCCCGTCGCCGTCGGGGCCGTCGACCTCGATGGGCGCGGTGGCACCCGACCATCCGATCCTGGCACCCGGCGAGGTCGGCCACTCGATCAGTCCGGCGACCACGAACCCGAGGAACCCGGCGACGCAGGCAACTGCGGCCAAGACGGCCAGCACCCCCCGCACCGTTGGTTCGTCACCCGGTTGTTGGGTGGTGAGGAGGAGAAGGCCAAGGCCTGGCACAGCCAGCAGCCTTTCGATCACCATGACCGCACTGAACGCCCACGTCAGCGCGACGGGAAACACCCTGGCCACGATCGCCACGTCGGCTCGGATGCCGCGCCCGCGATCTCGAAGGATGAGCCACGCCCAGAAGCCGACGGAAGGCACCAGGACGGCCATAAAGGGGATGGCCGCGTTTCGGACGTGGTCAGTGAGGCCTTCGCCGACGAAGGTCCAACCCGTGGCCGGTAGCCACTCACGCCGGAAGCTGAGCTCACGGACGAGGATTACGGCCAGGGCGTAGCTCGGCACCGACCATGCGAGCGCGGCGAGCGTCGTGGCCACGCGTGCGGAGCGCCGCGAGGTCTCGCGGCGACGGGTCAGCGAAGTCCCCGCCAGCACCAGCCCAACGGCTGCCAACTCGGCGGTGACCGCGAGTTCGATCGTCGGTTCCCAACGCGCCTTCAGGGACTCGGCGACGTCTTGGGTCACCAACGAACGACTGAGGTCGAGGGAGGCCAGGTCGCCCAGCCAGCGGCCGTAGCCGGCGATCACCGAGTCGTTGTCGAGTCCCCGCTGGGCCCTGAGCACATCGACCTGCTCGGGGGTGCAGTCGGTGCCGCAGAGAAGCTCCGCCCCGTCGCCCGGCCAGGCCGCCTCGACCAGGAAGTAGATGGTGCTGACCGCCACCAGAAACACCACCACCGCACGAACCGCCGAAGTGACTACGACAATCCCGACACGCCGTGCGCTCACCGGGCTCCCGCCGGGGCGTCCTCGCCGAACACGGTGATCGACTGCTCGGCGTCGAGGCCGGCCTCGGATGACTCGAGCCCGGTCGCGACTCCCGTGGTGTTCGGTCCTGAGTCGAGCCAGTCGGCGAGGACCCGCAGGCTGAAGCAGGTGAGGGTGATGGCCAGGACCGCCAACCAGAGATAGGAGTCGTCCTCCCACGTGAGGTTGCTGGCGAAGAGGAGGGCGTAGCCCCATCCATCCCACGCACCGACATAGGGCTCCAACACAAACAGCGTGAACACGGCGATCGCCGAGACGCGCAGGAAGACGATCGCCGCGCCGCGGACATCGGGCCGGTGGTCGGCCAATCGGGCTCGCCACCAGAGGTACCCAGGCACCACCGTCGTCGCCGCCACCCAGGCGGCCTCCGTCCAAGGCGTGGTCGAGGTGAGTTGCTCACGGACAATCGACGCCGCCACCAGTCCGAGGCCGAGCGCGGGGACCATCCCGAGGCCGGTGACCAGGGTGTGTACGACGAGATCGGGCCCACGACTGCGCAGGCGCCGACTGCTGGCCAGGGCCATCGCCAGGACCGTCACGGCCGCCCCGACAGGCAGAGCGATGCGAACCACCCGGTGTGCCCCTTGAACGACCATGCGGAGCTCCTCCACCACCTTCGGGGATGCTCCCTCGGGATCGGCAAGCACGCGAGTGGGCATGTACGAGGGCTGCCAACCGGCGACCACCGCACCGCCGAGCAACAGGGCGAGGAAGGCCATGGCGCCGGCCCGCAACGGCGTCCACGCCCAACGCCGCGGATCTCGAGTGCCTGGCCGAACGACAGGCGCCACCTCCCCGGGTTCCTCCCCGTCAAGGCCGTCGGCAACGGCACCGCCGATGGTTGCCGACGGCCTCGTCGAGGATTCGAGCAGTCCTGCCAGGATCAGCCCAAGGAACCCGGCGGCACAGGCGACCGCGGCGAGAAGGGCGAGCACCCCCCGCAGCGTGGCCTCGTCGCCCTGCGGCACCGAGAGAAGGAAGAGGTTCCCGAGGCCGGCGGAAGCCACCTGGCCCTCGATCACCATCGCGGCGCTGAACGCCCACGGCAGCACAGCGGGAAACGCTCTGGCCACGATGGCGATGTCGGCTCGGATGCCTCGGGAGCGGTCCCGCAAGACGAGCCACGCCCAGAATCCGACCGACGGGACCAGTACAGCCAGGAACGGGATGGCGGCGTGGCGGAGGTGGTCGGCGAGACCGTCGCCCACGAAGGTCCAACTCGTTGCCGGCAGCCACTCCCGCCGGAAGCTGACCTCGCGGAGTAGAACGACGGCCACTGCGTAGCTGGGCACCGACCAGGCGAGCGCGGCGAGTGTGGTGGCCACGCCGGCGGAGCGCCGCGTCGCCCGGAGGCGACGGGTCAGCGAAGCTCCCGCCAGCACCAGACCAACGGCTGCCAACTCGGCGGTGACCGCGACTTCGATCGTCGGTTCCCACCGTGCCCGGAGGGATTCGGCGACGTCCTGGTTCATCATCGAACGACCGAGGTCGAGGGAGGCCAGGTCGCCCAGCCAGCGGCCGTAGCCGGCGATCACCGAGTCGTTGTCGAGGCCCCGCTCGGCCCTGAGCACATCGACCTGCTCGGGGGTGCAGTCGACCCCACAGAGACGCTCGGCCCCGTCGCCCGGCCACGCCGCTTCGACCAGGAAGTAGATGGTGCTGACCGCCACCAGAAACACCACCACGGCGCGCGCCGCCGAGGTCACCACGACAAGCCCAACACGCCGTGCGCCCACGATGCCCCCCCAGGTCATTGGCTTCTCGGGGAAGATATCGCTACTGGCGGATTCGGTCGAACATCGCAGGTCGTGGGAATGGGCCGCACTGGAGCGCGTCCATCACGCTCAGCTCTTCGGGGGCGCACCGCCCGGACCTGACTCGACCCGTCCCGCCGGGGCGCCGCGGTTGGCGGCCGCGGCAGCGTCGAGCAGGTCGGCGGGTGGGCCGAGGGCCCAGCGACCGAGAACCCGCAGCGACAGGACCGTCAAGGTAAGGGCGGCGGCGATCCCGTAGACCCCGACCGAGTCGTTGCCGAGGTATTGCGGCGATTCGCTGAGCATCTGGCCCCAGCTGGCTTCCGTGGTCTGCGTCGCTCCGTAGCCGATGTAGTCGACGAGGACCATGAGGCCGACGACGATCGCGGCCACCGAGGCCGAGGAACCGACCACGGCACGCACCGAGTCCCGGAGCGGACCGCGGAGCCACCCCCGCTCAGCCAATCGACAGACCACGTAGGGCGTCGTCACCAGCGCCACCGCCAGCCGCAATGGTGTCGCACGGACGCCTTGGCTATCGACGAGGCCGATGCTGACCGCCAGGCCAATGACGACGAGCGGCGTTACCACGGTTCCGGCGTCGACGAGCAGGCGGACCACAGCACGACAGCCGCGGCCCAGTCGACCGGCGGCGACCACGAGGACCGCACCGGCGAACGTCGAGACGACGACGGGCACGACCGTGTCGACCACTACGCGGCCAGCGCCGTCGAGCAGACAACTGAAGATGTCCCTTCCCAGAAGGTCGGTGCCGAGCAGGTGGCCGGGCGACGGTCCTTGTGCTCCGACAAGCAAGTGGTGCTGAAGTGGGTCGTGCGGCCGGATGTCGCCGGCGATCACGCCGAACAGCACGAGCACGCCCAACCAGCAGCTGGCGCCCACCAACCACGCCGTCCGGGTGCCCCCAGGGTGTGCCAGCTCAGGACCAGACCCCTCGGGCAGCACCGCGTCACCCGCGCCACCTGGCGCCGGTGACGCCAGCAACTCGCCCGCCGCGCCACTCGTCGCCAACACCACGACGCCGATCGCTGCGGCCACGGCGATGAGGGCCATGAAGTCCGCGGGGTCGATCCAGGACGTGAAGGAACCCGCTCCCACCCCACCGGTCACCACCAGTCGGCCGATGACCATGGCCGACGACAGCAGGAGCGGGAAGGCCCAGGGCGCCATCTGGAGGGAAGACCGGGTGGCCGCCCGAATCCCACCGACGGCCCACGGACGACGGAGCTTGAGGAACAACCCTGCCCCCGCCGAAAGACCCAAGGCCAGCGAGGGAATCGCGGCGCGCGCGAGGTGTTCACCGAACGCTCCAAGGCTGTCGATATCGCCCCAGGGGACCCAGCCGACGAACCACAGGCCGGTGCTCCCGCCTCGATCAGACCTGTCGCGGAGCACTCGATCGATCAGCAGTAGGGCCAACGCGATCGCGGGTATGGCCCAGACCACCTGACCGACCGCCGCCGCGTTCGCCGACCGGCGGAAGCGACTCGATGCCAATCCGAAGCCGACGACGACTGCGACGACGCTGCCGTAGGCGGCGACCTGGACGTCGATCAGCCAACGCCAGAGCACGGACCCGGGGCTTTGGAGGGGCTCCTCGCCGCTGTCCCGGGATGTCGCCTGGGAGACATTCTCGCCAAGATCGCCGGTAATCGCTCGGCCCAGCCAGGCGGCATACCCACCGAGCGTCGACTCATCGAGGTCGGCGGCATCTCGCACGGCGGCTTCGTCGGCGGGAGTGCAGTTAGTGCACAAATCGGCGAGGTCGCCAGGGTCGTTGGTCACCGAGCGGTGGATCGCCCAATAGGCGACGGCGGTGACGACGACGAAGACCAGACCAGCCCGAAGGACATGGCGAAGGACGACGCAGGCGCCACGCAGGAGCACGCCCGGCGCGTCGCTCACCGCGCCCCCACCGGGGCGGCCTCGCCCGTCACCGTGATCGGCTCCTCGGCATTGGGTTCCGCCTCGGGTGACTGGGCCCCGACCACGGTGCCCGCGGGCGATCCGGGGTCGAGCCAGTCAGCAAGGACCCGCAGGCTGAAGCAAGTGAGGGTGGCGGCCAGAATCGTCGCCCAGAGGAATGAGTCGTCCTCCCATGTCAGGGTGATAGCCACCGCCAGGCCACCACCCCAGCCAACCCACCCCCCGAACAGAAACTGCCAGGCGCCCAAGCTGAAGACAGCCAGCGCCGAGAGCCGGAGGAAGACGGTCACCAGCCCGCGGATGTCGAGCCGGTGCTGCCTCACTCGCGCCGCCGACCAGAGGTAGCCGGGGACCACGATGGTCGCCGCCACCCAGGCCACTTCGGGCCACGGGTCGGGCCACGAGAGCTGGCCACCAATGATCTCGGTGGCCAACACACCAAGGCCGAACGCCGGCATCGCCCCGAGCCCCATGACCACGCTCGAAACCAGATCGAGCCCTCGACCGCGCTGGCGTCCCACGCGGGCGAGGATCATGGTCAGGACGGTCACGACCGCCGCGACCGGCAGGACGCTGTTCACCACCCGACGGGCCCCGTGTACGACCATGCGGAACTCCTCCACCACTTGCCCATCGACCAACGCAGCGTCGGGATCGGCGAGCCATCGGGAGGGCCAAGGCGACGGCTGCCAGCCAGCCGCCACCGCCCCGACCAGCACCAGGGCCAAGACGGTCACGGCCAAGACCCTCGATGGTGTCCACGCCCAACGCCGAGGGTCTCCCACCCGTCGCCGTTGGTCGATCGCCACCGCCATGCCGGCAGGATCGGCGACCTCGACCGAGGTGGTGGACGGAGCGGGCCCCTCGAGCAGTCCGGCCAGTACGGAGCCGAGGAACCCGACCGCGCAGCCGACCGCGGCGAAGACGGCCAATGTCGCGCGCACCGATGTGTCGTCCCCGTTCTGTACGGCCGAGAGCAGGAGTGTGCCGAGTCCCGGAACCGCGACCAGTCGCTCGGTCAGCATCGCCGCGCTGAACGCCCAGGGCAGGACGAACGGGAACACCCGAGCAACCAGTGCCAGGTCGGCCCGAGCGCCCCGAGACCGGTCCCGGAGGAGGAGCCACACCCAGAAGCCGACCGAGGGAACCACGAGCCCCAGGAATGGGATCGCAGCGTGGCGGAGGTGGAGGCCGAGCCCGTCGCCCACGAAGACCCATCCCGTCAGCGGCAGCACCTGCCGCCGGTAGCTGAGCTCACGGAGAAGGAGCACCGCCGCCGCCACACTCGGTACCGACCATGCCAGGGTCGCCGCGGCCGTGGCCGCGGCACCCACTCGCCGCCACCGCATCTTTCGGCCGCGGGTCAGCGATGCCCCGGCGAGCACGATGCCGGCGGCCGCCAGCTCGGCCGCGAGGGCCACTTCGATGGTGGGTTCCCAACGTTCGCTCACCGTCTGGGCGATGTCCTCGTTGTACAGCGACAGGCCGAGGTCCATCGTCGCCACCTCGCGCAGCCAGCGCCCGTACCGGGCAAGGACGGAGCCGTCGTCGATGCCCGATTCGACCCTCTTCTCGTCCACCTGGTCGGGGGTGCAGTCGATGCCGCACAGGAGCGCGGCTTGGTCGCCGGGCCATCCCGCCTCCACGAGGAAATAGAGGGCGCTGACCGCCACCAGGAACGCCACCGCGGCACGAACCGCCGAGGTCAACACGACCAACCCGACACGCCGTGCGCCCACGATGCCCCCCAGTCGGGTCATTTGCTCCGTGGGCAAGGTATCGCTACTGACGGGTTCGGTCGAACGTCGGCGCCGTGTCTCCCGGCCGGCACAACGAAGAGCAGCCCGAGGATGGCCTCAGGCGATGGACGGCCCGCCGCTCGCAGTCGCCTCTCTGTCCGGCGCCGGAGATGGCGAGCTTTGGTTGACTGCGGTCGCGGGTGGGACACGCTGTGGCCAGTGCTCTGCACCATCGCATGACTTCGGACCCGGCGGTCAGGGATGCCCAGGTCAGACGGGTGTGCCTACAGACCTCACCTCGACGGCTACTCGTACGCCTTGGCTTGGATGTCGTACATCTGGGCGTAGGTGCCTCCGAGAGCCACGAGCTCTTGGTGGGTTCCGCGCTCGACGATGCGGCCCTGGTCGACCACAACGATCTCGTCTGCCATACGGACCGTCGAGAAGCGGTGGGAGATCAGGAGCGTGATGCAGCCGGTCGTCGTGCTCGCCGTCCTGGACGCTGAGGTATATCGCTCGAAAAGCGCGTGTTCTGCCGGGGCGTCGAGCGCTGACGTCGGTTCGTCGAGTATGAGCAGCACCGGCTGGGGTCGCATCATCATGCGGGCGAGCGCGAAACGTTGCCATTGACCGCCGGAGAGCTCGTGGCCGTCCCAGTAGGTCCTGCCGAGCGGGGTGTCGATGCCTAGCGGGAGCGAGGCGACGACGGCGGAAGCGTCTCCTTGATCGATAGCGGTGCTGACGACGCCGTGGTCGTCGATGTGTTGCAGCCAGCCGACGCCGACGGTCTCGCGTGCCAGCGTCTCGAGTCGCGCGAAGTCTTGGAAGCACACCGAGATGTGCTCTCGCCAGGACTGGAGGTCAAGGTCGGCGAGATCGTGGCCATCGACCATAATCCGTCCGGAGGTCGGCTGGTAGAAGCCGCAGAGCAGTTTGACCAGTGAGGTCTTGCCGACTCCGTTCTCACCGACGACGGCGAGGGTGGTGCCAGCGGCGATGTCGAGGTTGATGTCGTCGAGTACGAGAGCGTCGGTGCCGGGGTAGTTGAAGCTCACGTGGTCGAGTCGGATGCCCTCGGCGATAGCGGCCGCCACAGGGACGGTGCCGACGTGGCGTGAGGCATCCGCGTACGCCTCCAGCCAGAGGACCCGGTCGATGGTGTCGAGCCCGTCGGTGAAGGTGCTGACTCCTTGCACAGCTCCGGCTACCTGGCCGCGGAGCTGTGACGCCAGCTGGGTGAGGAGGATGGCCGCGCCGAGTGACGCGTCGCCCCGGGTAACCCTGTTGCCGAGGATGGCGAGCGCCGCGAGATACGCCCCGCCGAAGATCACCCAGCCAAGGACCTGGAGGAACCCGGCCTGCAGCTGCGCCTTCAGCACCGTGCGGGTCACCACCGAATGGCAGCCGTCGGCGTCGGCGCTGAGGACGGTGTCGGTGCCGAAAACGCGAAGTTCCTTCGCGGTGGCCGGGTCGAGAAAGAGGCGATGCAGGTGTTCCGCGGTTCGAGCGGTCTCCGCCGTCGCTTGCCTGGCTCGTTGCTGAAAGTGTTGACCACGAGGCGCGAGGAGCACCGACGGGACCGCAAAGAGAGGTAGCACGGCGAACGCAGGACTGACGCTGACCAGGAGAAGGACTGACAGGCCAAGGCGAACGAGCACCGCCGCCGTGTTCATAACCGCCCAAGCCGCCGAGGCGACTGCAGCGCCTTGACCGACGGTGACCTTGAGACGGTCGAGATAGTCGCCACGTTCGAGATGCTCGAGTCCAGGCGCCTCGGCCACGAGCAGCAGCAGCTCGTGATCGATGCGGGTCGCTACACGCTGAGAGACAAGTAACTGGAAGTTGTCACGGGTTCGGCCGCCGAAAAGGAAGAAGACGTAGGCACCCGTGACCGCGACGACACCGAGCCGGGTGAGGCCAGCGTCGTGGCTTGCGACGCCGTCGACCGTCCACTTCAGACCAAGGCTGACCACCGCCGAGGATGCCGCTTCGACCGCTATGAGCACGAGAATGGCAAGCGTCTTGGGTCGGTCGACACGCCAGGCGGTCGACACGACCCGGCGGAGCCGCGGCAGTCGGGTTCGGATCATGCGGGGTCGCTCGAGTCCGGGCTCTGGTCGCGGAATCTGGACGCTTGGAGCTCGAACATCCGGGCGTACTCGCCGCCTCGGGCGACGAGGTCCTCGTGGGAACCTTGCTCTAGTACCTGTCCCGCGGAAATCACCGCGATCCGGTCCGCTCGCCGCACGGTCGAGAACCGGTGTGAAACCAACACCGTCGTCACACCGGCCGCGACCTCGAGGAGCTCGATCAAACAGGTCGCGTTCCACCCGCACATCGAGGCTTGCGGTCGGCTCGTCGAGGACCAACACCCGGCTCCCGCCGCGAAGTGCCAGCAGCGCTCGGGCGACCGCGACACGCTGCCACTCCCCGCCCGACAGGTCCACCCCACCGCGGTAGCCGGATGACAGCGTCGTTGACCAGCCATCGGAAAGCCGTTCGATCAGCGAGCGGGCTTGGGCCACGTCCGCCACGCCGGCAATCGCGTCAAGGTCCCGCCGAAGCAGGGGGGCGCCCAGGCCGACGTTGTCGGCGGCGCTGAGCTCGTAGCGAACGAAGTCCTGGAAGATCACCGCGAGTTCTCGACGCCAGCTAGCCGCGCCCACGTCGTCGAGGCCAACGCCATCGACGGTCACGCGCCCGGACTGCGGCGTGTACAGGCCGGCCAAGAGCTTGATGAGCGTGGTCTTTCCGGCGCCATTGAGGCCGACGATCGCGAGTGAACGACCAGCCTCGATCTCGAGATCAAGCTCGTTGAGCACCGGCCGGTCCATGCCCGGATAGGTGAACGTCACGCCCTCGAACCGGATCGTGCCAGGGCCATCAGACACAGACGTAGACCGGGACGCGGGGGCGATGCCTGGCATGGCAGCCCGGAGCCGAGAGAGCGCGGCGGTGTACTCGCGGGCCTGCTCGATGTCATAGGCCTCGAAGCCCATCGCACCCAGTCCGTAAAGCGCGATCACGGCAGACAATGTCGAGGTCAGGACCGCCAGGCTGACCTCGCCGCGGTAGGCCGCCAACGCGGCAACACCGAAGCTGAGCGCGGACGAGACGAGGCCGACCGTCACGACGACCCACTGCCTGAAGAGCGCACGCTCGACTACCGCCCACTCCGGCTCGTGCCAGTCGAGGATGGCTCGATGGCGCCGATCGACGGCCCAGCGACCAAATCCGAAGATCCGGAGGTCTTTCGCCATGGCTGGTCGGCTCGCGACCTCGGACCAGTAGTCCGCCTCACGCCGCAGTGGCGCCATCTCGGTTCGGAGCTTGGCCAGCCCAACCCAATTTCTTCGCAGGCTCGCCCGGCAGATCGCGTTCGAGGCGACAACGACGGCGGCGAGAACGACCGAGAAGCGTGCGATGACCAGTCCTGATGTCACCCCGCCGAGGAATCGGAACATCAAGTGGAGTTGTCCAGCGACACCCGAGCCGATCGAGTTCAGACCTCGTCGCCCGCTGAACTCCTCGCCAGCAAGGACCGCGTCGTTCCGGAAGTCTTGGTCCTCGAGATGAGCGATGCCTGAGGGCATCACGGTCAGTCGTCGCACCTCCTCACGGACGCGAGCGTTGATGCGCCGGGCCACCAGCTCCGACGCTGGCCCGCTGAACCCCCCGACGCTCTGGTCAGCTACGAGAAGCAATGCCAGAACCGTGGCCGAAATCCAGATCTCGGCCGCGACCGCAGTTCCGTTGCTCGCCCCGGTAGCCAACCCGGCGACGAACGCACCAGTGGCGAGCGCGACGGCGGCAGGCAGCAGGCAGGCGACGAGCTCGACCGCGCTCATGAAGCCGATGGCGGAGGGGCCAGCCAACGGCAGGAGCCCGAGGAGCTGGAGACGCTCGCGGATCACGTCTCGCTGACGGCCTAATGCCATCCAGCGACCGAACGAACACCGCGGAACTCCCACATCTGGAAGACGTCGTCCGACCTAGGCGCGACCACGGTCTGCATTGTGACCGCGGTCAGCCCCTGCTGGCTGGGACTTACAACCGCCCCGCCGCAGCGTGCCTCACCTATCTGCCGACGGCATGCCGGTTCGTCGTCAGCCAACTCGTCCGGGTCTGCTGCACGTCTGGTTGACACCCTGACCTCACAGCATCCAACAGACCCGGGACGTCAACCGATCATCGGGGGGATGCGTTCTTGGGGGCGGGAGGATCTCACTGCCTTCCACGACAGCGATGGTCAGTACCGGATCGTTCCGCGATGGGTACTCAAACCCCTCTCGGCGTGGGCCGAGCAGCTCGACGGCCGAGACGGCTTGGCCAACCTCGGCGCTCTTCGCGGTGCGATCGCGGAAGCCTTGGCAACGTGCGAGGCGTGAAGCGCTGCCAAAACGCTGCCAAACGGGCCCGTAGACGGGTGAGAGGCGGCACCGGATCGCTCCGATGTCGCCTCTCGCCAGGACATTTCGTGGTCGGGCTGCGGGGATTTGAACCCCGGACCTCTTGACCCCCAGTCAAGCGCGCTAACCAAGCTGCGCCACAGCCCGTGGAGCGAGTCACCGTACACGTCCTCGGCCCGACCGATCGCAGCGGCCACCCCGCCACCCGGCTAGAGCTGCTGGAGCGCCCACCCGATCAGCTGCACGACCCTCCACGTGAGGTAGAGGATGATGGCGCCGACCAACAACTTGAAGTGCCAGGGAGCCCGGGCCGTCTCGTCCTCGGCGTCCGGGGAGCGCAACTCGGCCGCACAGGTCGGACACCGGCCGCCCTCCACCAGGGCATCCGGCGCCCAGAAGCGGTTGCACGCCCCACAGGCGACGACGCCCGCCACCGTCAGTTCGATCGCTGCCGCACCCGCAGCTTCAGCGGGGTGTTCCCGAACTCGAAGTGCTCCCGGAGCCGGCGCTCGAGGTAGCGGAGGTACGACGCCGGCAGCTCCCGGTTGGCGAAGAGGGTGAAGGTCGGCGGGTCGGTCGCCACCTGGGAGGCGTAGAGCACCCGACCGGTGGGCGACGGCTGGGCCGACTGCGCGGCCCGGATCACCTCGTTGACCTCCCGGGTCGGCACCCGCCGGTGGTAGGCCTCGACCGCCTGCCACAGCGCCGGCACCAGCTTGTGGATCCCCTTGCCGGTGAGCGCGGAGCCCTTGAGCACCGGCGACTCGGCGATGAAGTGGAGGCGGTCGCCGACATCGCGGGTGACCGCCACCCGGTCCTCGGCGTCGAGCTCCTCCCACTTGTTCAGCAGGATCACGATGGGACAGCCGGCGCCGTCGACCCGCTCGGCCAGGCGCTGGTCCTGGTGGGTCACCCCCTCGGTGGCATCGATGACCAGGATGGCGACATCGGCGGCGTCGATGCTCCGCAGGGCCCGGACCATCGAGTAGTGCTCGGTAGCAGCATCGATCCGCGACCGGCGACGCATGCCGGCGGTGTCCACGAAGCGGATCGACCCATCAGGGGTCTCGACCACGGTGTCGACGCTGTCGCGGGTCGTGCCCGGCATGTCGTGGACCACCGACCGCTCGGCCCCGATGAGCCGATTGAACAGCGTCGACTTGCCCACGTTGGGGCGCCCCACGATGGCCACTCCCGGGATCGAGGCCTCGGACGACCCGGCGCCGTCGGTGGCGGCGTCATCCTCGGCACCGCCGATCAACTCGGCATCGTCGGGGGCGGGCAGCGAATCGACCAGGGCGTCGAGGAGGTCGCCGGTGCCGCGACCGTGCAGGGCGCTGATCGGCCACGGATCACCGAGGCCGAGCACCACCAGGTCCCAGGCGTCGGGCTCTCGGTTGGCGTCGTCGACCTTGTTGGCCACCACGAACACCGGCCGGGTCCCTGCCGTGCGCCGAACCATCTCGGCCACCCGCCGGTCATCTCCGGTGACCCCGGTGGTCACGTCGAGCACCAGGAGGATGGCGTCGGCCTCGGCCCACGCCACCTCCGACTGGCGGCTGACCTTCTCGTCGAGGTCGCCGCCGCCGGCCAACCACCCGCCGGTGTCGACCAGCCGGAACGAGCGCCCCGACCAGTCGGCCTCGATCTCCTTGCGGTCGCGGGTGACGCCCGGCTGCTCCTGCACGATCGCTTCCCGGCGCCCGAGGATCCGGTTGAACAGGGTCGACTTGCCCACGTTGGGGCGACCGACCACTGCCACCAACGGCAGCGCGGCCACCTCAGGCCGCCTCGAGGGCCTGGCGCAGCGAGGCGCCGGTGGTGGCCACGATCTCGACCGGCTGGGGTAGGTCGTCGGGTGTGAGGTCGTCGAGGAAGCGGCCGTTGGTCAGGCAGACGTCGGGCAGGAGGTAGCGGTGCCCGGCCGGCTGACCGGCCAGGACGTCGGCCAGGTCGGCCCCGACCATGAGCCCGGTCACGCCGATGTTGCCGCCGAAGAACCGGTTGGCCACCGTGACTACCCGGACGTCGGGCCGATCGAGCACCGCCACCAGGGGTTCGAGCACCTGGGCCCCGTAGGGGCCGGTGAGGATCGCCACCGGTGCCTGGCGACGGGGCAGCAGGGTGACCGCGCCCGGCCGGGCCGGTGCCCGCTCGGCCCGGTAGCCGCTGGCCGGGGCCCCCTCGACCCAGGCGAAGAACCCTGGCCGGGCGCCCTCCACCGACGGATCGATCGGGCGGGACCCGCCATCGTCCACCGCGAGATCGGCCCCCAGGAACGAGCGCTCGAAGGCCCGGGCCATGCCGATGCCGTCTTCGTGCAGGGCGAAGTCGCCGTAGGTCTCGGCCGGGGGGAACGGTCGCCCGGCCAGCAGGTAGTACTCGTCGGCCGCGTAGGCCAGGCGATGGCCGAGCAACTCGGTGTAGGTGCCCTGCCAGCGTTCGACCAACTCGACTACCGCGGACGCCTCGGCCGGGGTGTGCGGGCGCATGGAGGGCTCGGTGCTGTAGCGGCTGAGGCCCAGCGGCACAACGCAGAGCGACGCCAGCTCGGGGTAGCGATCGAGCACGCCGCACAAGGTGTCCTCCAGCACCGCTGCGTCGTTGACCCCGGGGCACACGACGACCTGGCCGTGGACGACCACACCGGCGTCGAGCAGCGCCCGCAGCCACCGAAGGCTCGATGCCCCCCGGCGGTTGCGCAGCATCGACGAGCGCACCTCGGGGTCGGTGGCGTGGATGCTCACGTAGAGCGGCGACAGGCCCTGGTCGATGACCCGCTCGAGATCGGCCTCGGTGAAGCGGGTCAGGGTGGTGAAGTTCCCGTAGAGGAACGAGAGGCGGTAGTCGTCGTCCTTCAGCGACAGCGAGCGGCGCATCCCCGGCGGCAGCTGGTGGATGAAGCAGAAGGAGCAGTGGTTGTCGCAGGTGCGCACCTGGTCGAACACCGCCGAGTGGATCTCGGCCCCCAACGGCTCCCCCGCCCCCTTGGTGACCTCGAGCGTCGTCTCCAGGCCACCCCGCACGACGGCCAGCTCGAGCTCGGCCTCGTCGACCAGGAGCTGCCATTGGATGACGTCGCGGGGGGCGATCCCGTCGACGGCCACGATCTCGTCTCCCGGCTGCAGCCCGAAGCGGTCGGCCGGGGATCCGGGCGCGACAGCAACGACCAGCGGAAGGGGCATCGGCCCAGGATAGGGCCGGTAGCCTCAGGCCCCCATGGCCGTCCAGAAGGTGTACCTGGCCGCGCCCCGGGGTTTCTGCGCCGGGGTGGAGATGGCGATCAAGGCCTTGGCCTGGATGGTGCAGGCCTTCGAGCCTCCCGTCTACTGCTACCACGAGATCGTTCACAACCGCCTGGTGGTCGATCGCTTCCGCCAGTTGGGCGTCGTGTTCGTCGACGACGTGGCCGACGTCCCCCCCGGGCGAACCCTGATGCTGTCGGCCCACGGCTCGGCCCCCGAGGTGGTCGCCGCGGCCCAGGCCAACGGCGGGTTCGTGGTCGACGCCGTGTGCCCGCTCGTCACCAAGGTCCACCACGAGGTCAAGACCCGGGCCGGCAAGGGCTACTCGATCGTCTACGTGGGCCACGCCGGCCACGACGAGGCGGTGGGGACCATGGCCGTCGCCCCCGAGGCGATCCACCTGGTGGAGTCGACCGACGACGTCGCCGCCCTCGACCAGATCGAGGGCCCGGTGGCATTGCTGGCCCAGACCACCCTCTCGCATCACGACTGGGCCGACGTCCTCGACGCCACCCGCGACCGGTTCCCCGAGCTGTGGATGCCTGGCCGCTCCGACCTCTGCTTCGCCACCACCAACCGCCAGTCGGCGCTCATGGCCATCGCGCCGCGCTGCGACGTCATGGTGGTGATCGGCTCGGCCAACTCGTCGAACACCAAGGCGCTGGAGAAGGTGGCGCTCACCGCTGGCTGCCCCCGGGTACTGCGGGTCAACGGCCCCGACGAGCTGCCCCTCGACCTCGAGGGGGTCGTGGGGGTGACCGCCGGCGCCTCGGCTCCCGAAGACCTGGTGCAGGCCGTCATCGACACCCTGGCGCCGGTCGAGGGCTACGAGGAGGTGGCCATCACCGACGAGTCGGAGTACTTCCCCCCTCCCCGCGAGCTGCGGGAGCTCCTCGGCGCGCTCGACGCGGTCGGAACCTTCGCCCTCGGTGGCCCGACCGCCGGTTCTTCACCCGTCCCCGACCGGTCGATCTCGGCCTCCGACGTGCTCGCCCGCCTCAGCGCCTGACGCGGGCCTCGGCCTCGTCGTAGAGCACCTGCAGGGCTTCGCGGAGCCGTTCGTTCAACCGCTGGGCGGCCTTACGGGAGCGACCGGCGTCGGGCTCGGGCCAAATCGGCTCTCCGACCACCAGCACCACCTTGGTCGGCCACACCATCCGCCCCCCCGGGCCCTGGGCGCGGTCCGTACCGCCGATGCCCACGGGCACGATCGGCACGCCCGTCCGGTTGGCCACGAAGGCCGCGCCGGCCGCCATCTCGTCGACCACTGGCCCTCGCCGCCGGGTTCCCTCGGGGAAGATCACCAGCGCCTCGCCATTGCGCAGGACCGCCTCGCAGCGTCGCAACGCTTCCCGGTCGGCC
This sequence comes from Actinomycetes bacterium, assembly GCA_031398745.1. Classification (GTDB taxonomy): domain Bacteria; phylum Actinomycetota; class Acidimicrobiia; order Acidimicrobiales; family CADCSY01; genus JANNNX01. The sequence continues at coordinate 14,988 of JANNNX010000018.1, read as the reverse complement.
GTTCCCCGCTCGACCGGGAAGCCGCCCAGGGTGCTGAAGAACCAGGCCGTCGCCGGGTACCGCCAGAGCTCGGCCTTGCCCATGAAGCGAAGGCGTCGCCGGGTGAGGGCGCTGACCACCGGGGTGTCGACGTTCGACCGGTGCACCGGCGCCAGCACGAAGGCGCCGGTGCCGGGAACGTGGTCGGCGCCGATGATCTCGAGGCGGAACCAGATCCGGCACAGGCCGGCCACCACGGCCCGAACCACTCCGTAGGCGACCAGCTGGAGCCTGGTGGCGCTGACCACGCCGTCGACCGCCGGGTCCCCGTCGCCGGTGCCCTGCTCACCCATCGGCGATGTCGGTGTCGGACGCAGACCGTTCGACGGTCAGGTCGTCCAACAGCGCGAGCACCTCGGCCACCACCGCCTCCACATCGCGGTCGCTGGTGTCGACCAGCACCGCGTCGGCCGCGGGCCGCAGTGGCGAGACAGCCCGCTCCGAGTCGATGGCATCGCGAGTGGCCATGTCGGCCGCCACCGTCTCGTAGTCGAGAGCCTCGAGCTCGCGGTGGCGGCGGCGAGCCCGCACCTCGGGGCGCGCCACCAGGAAGACCTTCAGCTCGGCGTCGGGGAACACGACGGTGCCGATGTCGCGGCCTTCGACCACCGCCCCCTGGCGTCGGGCCACCCACTCCCGTTGCCGGCTCACCAGCTCGACCCGGACCGACGGGTTGGCCGCCACCGCGCTGACGGCCCGGCTGATCTCGGGACCGCGGATCTCGATGGACGCGTCGGCCCCGTCGACGATCACGGTGGCTCCGTCGAGCGCCAGCTCCATGTCGGCCGCCACCCGGGCAATGGGATCGGCCTCGGTCGGGTCGACCCCCCGGCGCAGTGCGGCAAACGCCACCGCCCGGTACATCGCGCCGCTGTCGAGGTGAGCGATGCCCAGCCGCTCGGCGACGGCCCGAGCCACCGTCGACTTTCCCGATCCCGCCGGCCCGTCGATGGCGATCACCCGCATCGAGCCAGGTCCTCCTCGAACTGCGGGTAACTGATGGCCGCCGCCTCCCACCCGGTGATGACCGAGGTGCCGGTGACGGCCAGGGCCGCCACCGCCCCGGCCAGGGCAATGCGATGGTCGCCGGCGCTGTCGACCACCCCTGGGTGCAGCGCCGCGCCGCCATGGACCACCAGTCCGTCGGGGCGCTCCTCCACCGAGGCGCCGAACGCCCGGAGCATGGCCGCGGTGGTGACCACCCGGTCGGTCTCCTTCACCCGCAGCTCGGCCGCGTCTCGGAAGGTGGTGGTCCCCTCGGCGAAGGCCGCGGCCACGGCCAGAACCGGGATCTCGTCCTCCCGCCCCTCGACCTCGGCGCCGGCGATGTCCACCCCGTGGAGCGTCCCGCCCCGCACGACCAGATCCGCGGTGCGGTGGCCGGTGGGCACCCGCTCGATGACCGCGCCCATACGCTCGAGCACGTCGAGGTAGCCGGACCGGGTGGGGCCCACGTAGACCTGCTCGAGGACCAGCTCCGACCCCGGACACAGCAACGCCGCCACCACCCAGAAGGCAGCGGTCGATGGGTCGGCCGGGACGTCGAGCACGAAGGGGGCCAGGGACGACGGCCGCAGGCACACTCGGCCCGACTCGACGTCGATGTCGGCCCCAGCCAGAGCCAGGAGCTCCTCGGTGTGGGGACGGGTGGCCACCGGCTCGATCACCACGGTCTCACCCACGGCATGCAGCCCGGCCAGCAGCACCGCCGACTTCACCTGAGCACTGGCCACCGGCAGGGTGTACTCGATGCCCCGGAGGTGCCCGCCCCGCACCACCAGAGGGGCTCGAGTCCCTCCCTCGCCCTGACCTTCGATGTGGGCGCCCATCCGGCCCAGTGGATCGATCACCCGGCCCATCGGGCGTCGTGACAGCGACCCGTCACCGACCAGGGCCACCTCCCACGGCATCCCCGCGCACAGCCCGGCCAGGAGCCGCATGGTGGTGGCCGAGTTGCCGCAGTCGAGGGCCTCGCCGGGCGGCTCGAGCACCCCGCCGTCGATCCGCTCGCCGTCGAGGACCGCGCCCATGGCCTGGACCGCCCGAGCCGTCCGGGAGACGTCGTCACCGGTCGACACCCCTCGCACCACCGAGGTTCCTTCGGCCACCGCCGCCAACAGCAGGGCCCGGTGACTGATGCCCTTGTCACCCGGCACCCGCAGCCGCCCCGACAGGGTGACCGGACCGGCCAGCTCGAGCTCAGCCATCGGCGAGATCGCGACGCAAGACCTGTGCCCCTTCGAGGAAGACGTGGCGGGAGGGCTCGGCCGGCTCGGTGCCCTCGACGTGCAGGAGCACGCGTACGCAACGGGCCAGACCGCCGTCGACGTCGAGCTCGCGGGCCGACAACACGGCCACCTCACCCAACCCGGCGGCCGACGCACCTTCGGCTGGGTCGGCCGAGCGAAGGTCGGGGGTGGCGGTCACCACCAGGCTCACCACCGCCGCCGGGTCGAGGTGATTGCGCTCGAGGAGCTCGACCAGCAGCTCGGTCGTCCGACGGCGGACGGTCTCGGCGTCGTCGGCCTCGACCGTGGTCGCGCCACGCAAGGCTCGCAGGGCCGGGGACACGGCCGGATGCTACCGCCGACCCCTCCCCCGGCTGTCGGCCGGTCGGGCCGCCGCGGCCTGCTCGAGGCTACGGACCTCGGCGATGGTGAGTGCTCGCCATTCACCCAGGGGCAGGGTGGCGATGCGGATCGGACCGATCCGGGTGCGTACCAGGCGCCGCACGGGATGGCCCACGACCTCGCACATGCGGCGCACCTGGCGGTTGCGGCCCTCGTGGATCACCAGGGTCAGCACACCCGGACCGACGACCGACACCCGGGCCGGGGCGGTGACCCCGTCGTCGAGCTCGACCCCCTCCCGCAATCGGCGCAGCGCGGTCCGGGTGGGCTCGCCATCGACCTCGGCCACGTATTCCTTCTCGACGCCGTAGGACGGGTGGGTCAGGCGGTGGGTCAGGTCGCCGTCGTTGGTCAGCAGGAGCAGTCCCTCGGTGTCGACGTCGAGCCGACCCACCGGGAAGACCCGGGGCTCGTCGGGCACCAGCTCGACCACCGTCGGCCGGCCCTCGGGGTCGGCGGCCGTGGTCACCACCCCCGGGGGCTTGTGCAGGAGCCGGTACACCAGGCCCGGTCGGACCCCGATCACGATGCCGTCGACCGCCAGCTGGTCGACGGCCACATCGACCCGTCGTCCGAGCGAGGCCACCTCGCCGTCGACCGTCACCCGTCCGGCCGCCACCAACTCGTCGCAGGTCCGCCGGCTGCCGATGCCGGCCTGGGCCAGGACCTTCTGGATGCGCTCTCCCCCCCGCCCAGGGTCGCTCCCCAGCCTGAGCGGGCCGTCGGGCGCCGGATCCAGCGGCCCGGTCATCCGGAGGTGGCCGGCGCCTCGATGTTCGGCCCTCCGCCCCGAAGGCTGGTTTCGAGGGCCTCGACCACCTCGGCCCCGGGCACGAAGTCGCCTAGCGGTGGGAGCTCATCGAGAGAGTCGAGGCCCAGTCGCTCGAGGAAGGTGCGAGTCGTGCCGTAGAGGACGGCTTGGCCCGGGCCCGGGTCGCGGCCCACCTCGTCGAGATAGCCCCGGCGCTGCAGCGTGCGCATCACCCCGTCGACATCCACCCCTCGCACGGTTGCCACTTGGGCCCGGGAAATCGGCTGCTTGTAGGCCACGATGGCCAGGGTCTCGAGCGCCGCCGCCGACAGCCGGGAGGGTTGCCCGTCGAGCACCAGGCGCTCGACGTAGGGGGCGAGATCGGGGGCCGACTCGAGCCGCCAGCCGCCGGCCACCCGGGTCACGATCGCCCCCCGCTGGGCCGCGGCCAGCTGGTCGGCCAACTGGCGACAGATTCCATCGACGTCGACCACCGGGATCTCGAGCAACTGGGCCAGCAGCACCGGGGTCAGCGGCTCCTCGGCCACCAGCAGCAGTGCCTCCAGCGCCCGTAGGACCTCGGTCGGCGGCCCTGACTCCGGCAGGCCTACCGACGGCTCGTCAGCCGTCATAGCCGCCGTCGATGCTGGCCAACGCGTACTCGGCGTCGGGCTCGCTCAGGTCGCCGGTCCAGCGCACCTCGATGTCGCCGAAGCGACCGACCTGGTCGAGATCGACCATGCCCTGCTTGCACAGCTCGAGCAGGGCGAGCAGGCGGACCACGATCTCCAGGCGCTCGGTCTGACCGGCGGTCAGCTCGCGGAACGTGACCGTGCCCCGTCCGGGAAGCGTGCGCAGCAGCTCGGCCACCGCGTCGGTGACCGACGCCCGCACGATCGTCAGGTGCCGCAGGTCGAGGCGGGGCACCGGCTTGGGGGCCACCGCCCGCAGGAAGGCGTCGCGCAGGTCGCCCGGGCTGACCCCGGCCAGCAGATCGGGGGCGGCTTCGAGGAAGCGTTCCTCGGGCCCAACGGTGCGAGGCACCGAGCGGCCGGCCACCTCGGCCAGCTGCCGCAGCGCCTCGGCCGCGTCCTTGAAGGTCTTCGAGGCCAGCAGGCGGGCGAGCAGCAGGTCTCGCTCCTCCCACAGGGCCAGATCGTCGTCGAGGGTCAGGTCGTCGGGGCCCGGGAGCAAGCGCTTGGTCTTGAGCTCGACCAGGGTCGCAGCCACCAACAGGAACTCGGTGGCCACCTCGAGGTCGAACGCCTCGGACTGGTGCTGCATCCGGTCGAGCTCGGCCAGGTAGGCATCCACGATCACGTTGAGGGAGATCTCGTAGAGGTCAACCTCCTCCCGCAGGATCAGGTGGAGCAAGAGGTCGCACGGGCCCTCGAAGACCGGCGTGGAGACCTCATAGGGCATGACGCGAGTGTAATTCGGGCCTGCCCGGGGACCCGACACCTACCATCCGGCGGTGGCCCGCGTCCTCTCCGGCATTCAGCCCTCGGGCGACCTCCAGCTGGGCAACTACCTCGGGGCCCTCCGGCGCTTCGTCGCCTTCCAGGACTCCCACGACGCCTTCTACTGCATCGTCGACCTGCACGCCCTCACCGTCCCCCAGGATCCGGTCGAGCTGCGGGCCCGGACCCTGGAGATGGCCAACCTGTACCTGGCGGCCGGCCTCGACCCCGACCGCTGCACCCTGTTCGTCCAGAGTCACGTGCCCGAGCACGCCGAGCTGGCCTGGCTGATGGAGTGCACCGCCAGCATCGGCGAGCTGCGGCGGATGACCCAGTTCAAGGACAAGTCCGACGGCCGCGAGCTGGTGTCGGCGGCGCTGTTCACCTACCCAGCGCTCATGGCCGCCGACATCCTCCTCTACGACACCGACGAGGTGCCGGTGGGTGACGACCAGCGCCAGCACGTGGAGCTCACCCGCGACCTCGCGACCCGCTTCAACCACCGCTTCGGCGAGGTCTTCGTGGTCCCCCGGCCGGTGTTCTCCACCGTCGCCGCTCGGGTCATGGACCTCCAGGACCCGACGCGCAAGATGTCGAAGTCGGCGACTTCGCCCCAGGGGGTGATCCGGCTGCTTGAAGAGCCGGCATCGATCGACCGCAAGGTCCGCCGGGCGGTGACCGACGCCGAAGGTGAGGTCCGCTACGACCCCGCCGACAAGCCCGGGGTCTCGAACCTGCTCGACATCCTCGCTGCCTGCACCGACGGCGACCCCAAGGCGCTGGCCGACCGGTACACCCAGTACGGCCCGCTCAAGGCCGACGTGGCCGAAGCGGTGGTGGCGCTGCTGTCGCCGATCCAAGCCCGCTACGCCGAGCTGGCCGGCGACCCCGCGACCACGATCGAGATCCTCCTCGACGGCGCCGCCCGAGCCCGCCAGGTGGCGGCGGCCACCCTCACCCGGGCCCACGACGCGGTCGGCCTCCTGCCCCGCGCCTGAACCTCGCCCCGGAGCCGGGACGGCCCTGCCCCGGGTCCGAGGTCAATCGTCGTCGGCGTCCTTGAGGGCGTGGGCGACGGCTGGGTCGATGGTCCAGCGATCCGGCGGGGTGTGGTGCTGGCGGGCCCACTCGATCGTCACCGGGTCGCTCCCGGCCAGCGCCAGGCGGGCCGCACCCAGCTCGGGGTGACACAGGTAAAGGCCGACCCGACGGGTGAATCCCCGCCGCTCGGCCCAGAGGGGGGCCATGTCGTGCCCGCCAACGGCGCCGGCCAGGGTGGCGGCCACCCGGCCGAATGTGCCCAGCCCGGCGTCGAGCTTCCCGACGTCGTGGAGCAATGCAGCCGCCACCACTGGGCGGGACGTCGTCGGGCCCAACTGGGCCACGGTCCGCCGAGCCACGGCCACCGCATGGCGGCGGTCGGGGCCGCTCATGCGGTGCCAGAGGGCGCGCTCACCGGCGACCAGGTGGTCGTCGGCCCAGGCCTCATCGGCCGCCGAGGGGCCTGCGGGCCAGAGCGAAGTAAGGAATCGGGTGGCGAGATGGCGGAGCCGGCCAGCCATGGAGTGGCGCGGGCGTCAGCCGCCGGCCGCGTGCTCGATGCACCACCGAGTGGCCGGCATGGCCTCGAGGCGAGCATCGCTGATGGGACGACCGCACCGCTCGCAGACGCCGTACCGGCCGTCGTCGAACTTCCGCAGCGCTCCCTCGACCTCGGCTCGAGCCTCCTGGAGCTGGTGCACCAGCGCCCGGTTCTCGCCTTGCTCGGCCGCCACTTGGGCGGAGTCGGCGAAGTTCTCGTCGTACTCGACGCCCCCGAGGTCGGACAGCTGCGAGAGGAGCTGATCGAGCTCGTCGGACAATGCCGCACGCAGGCCAGACACCATCTCTGCGCTGGGCATCCCCCCAACGTACTCCCGCACAACGGCGGTCGCGCCGCCTACGGGCGCCGGCGAGCCCGGGGATGGCTCGACTCGTACACCTGCCGGAGTCGCTCGCCGGAGACCAGGGTGTACACCTGGGTGGTCGAAATGGAGGCGTGCCCGAGCAGCTCCTGGACCACCCGGATGTCGGCCCCGTGGTCGAGCATGTGGGTGGCGCACGAGTGCCGCAGGACGTGGGGCGTGAGCCGGGCGCCGAGGCCGACCCGGTCGCCGTACGTCCGCACGATGGCCCACGCCCCCTGGCGCCCGAGGCGGCGACCGCGGAGGTTCACGAAGACCGCGTCGGCATCGTCCCGACGGATCCGCTTGCCCTCGGTCACCGACCCCCGTCCGGGCCCTTCCAGCCACTGGGCCAGGGCATCGGCGGTTTCGCCCAGGAGGGGCACGATCCGCTCCTTCGACCCCTTGCCGAACGCCCGCAGGCTGCGGCCGGCGAGATCGACGTCGCCCAGGTCGAGACCGACCAGCTCGGAGATCCGCAGGCCGGTGCCATAGAGGAGCTCGATGATGGCCCGGTCGCGCCGGGCCCGACCGTCCTCCCCCACCACCGCCGCCAGCAGGGAAGCGATGTCCTCCTCGGACAGGGCCTTGGGCAGACCTCGGGGCACCCGGGGCATGTCGACATCGGCCGACGGATCGACCTCGGCGTCTCCCTCGGTGAGCGCGAAGCGATGCAGGCCCCGCACGGCGACCATGGCCCGGGCCACGGTGGCCGGCGCTCGGCCGCTGTCCCGTAGATGGGCCACGTAGGCCTCGACATCGGGCGCGGCGACCTCCGACAACCCCCGTCGACGATCGGTCAACCAGGCGACGTAGGCGACCAACTCTCGCCGATAGGCCCGCAGGGTGGAGACGGCTCGACCGCGCTCGGCCGAGAGCCACGACAGGTACTCCTCGACCTCTAGCGGCGCGAGCACCGGGGCCGGCGGCGCGGCGGCGTTCACGCGCCCCGCAGGTGCTCCTGGGCCAGGGTCAGCCCGATGATCGTCTTGCCGTCACAGATGGTGCCGTCGGCCACCAGCCGGGCGATGTCGGACAGTCGCACGTGCTCGACGGTCATGTGCCGCTCCTCTATCCCGTGGGCCGCGACCGTGCCCTGGGTCAGATCGAGAGCGAGGTAGGTGCGGGAGTGCTCGTCGGAGAAGCCGGGGGTGTTGTAGTACGCCGCCAGCAGGACGAGGCGCCCGGCGGTCCAGCCGATCTCCTCCTCTAGCTCGCGGGCGGCGGCCGCCTCCGGGGCCTCGCCGGCGACATCCAGCTTGCCGGCCGGGATTTCGAGCAGGGTCCGGTCGATGGCGGCCCGGTACTGGCGCACCAGCACCACCGTGTCGCCGTCGTCGAGTAGAGGCACCACCGACACCGAGCCTGGGTGGCGCACCAGCTCGCGCTCGAAGGGCGCGCCGTCGGGGTCGACGAACGACCCCACCGCCAAGCTGATGACGTGGCCGGCCCAGATCGCCTCTTCCCCCACCTGGTGGAAGTCGCCCACCTCAGGGGGCCAGCGAGGACACGTCCTCGTCCAGCGGGATGAGCCTCGGCGCCCGGCCCTCGGCCCGGTCGAGGGCGGCGCCGATGAGCTCCCGGAACAGCGGCGACGGGCGGTCGGGCCGGCTCTTGAACTCGGGATGGGCCTGAGTCCCGACCCAGAACGGGTGGTCGACCAGCTCGACGAACTCGACCAGCCGGCCGTCGGGCGAGAGACCCGAACAAGCGAAGCCGGCCTCCTCGAAGCGCGGGCGGTAGCGGCCGTTGAACTCGTAGCGATGGCGGTGCCGCTCGTAGACGAGCTCGCTCCCGTAGAGCCGAGCGACCCGGGATCCGGGCCGGAGGATGGCCGGGTAGACGCCGAGGCGCATCGTCCCGCCCATGTCCACGATGTCGCGCTGGTTCTCCATCAGGTCGATGACCGGATGCGGGGTGGCGGCGTCGAACTCGCTGGAGTGGGCGCCGGCCAGGCCGAGCACGTTGCGGGCGAAGTCGATCGTCATCACCTGCATTCCCAGGCACAGCCCGAGGCAGGGAATGCCGTGCTGGCGGGCGTAGCCGGCGGCCGCGATCTTTCCCTCGATCCCTCGCTCGCCGAAGCCACCGGGGATGACCATGCCGTCGAGGTCGCGCAGGCGGCCGGCAGCCAGCATGCCCTCGACCTCCTCGGCCTGGATCCAGACGATCTCGGGACGCGATCCATGGTGGAAGCCGCCGTGTCGGATGGCCTCGACCACCGAGAGGTAGGCATCGGGGAGCCGGACGTACTTGCCCACGATCCCGATCCGCACCTGCCGGTTGGCGGCGTCGACCCGATCGACCAGCGCCGTCCAGGCGGTGAGGTCGGCGTCCCCCTCCAAACCGAGGATCCGGCACACCTCGTCGTCGAGGCCCTCCTCGTGGAGGTTGAGGGGGATCTCGTAGAGGTTGCCGGCGTCGATCGCGTTGACCACCGCCGGCACCGACACGTCGCACAGGTTGGAGATCTTCGCCTTGAGCGACGAGCCGATGGGGTCCTCGCTGCGGCAAACGATCACGTCGGGCTGGATGCCCCGGCTGCGCAGTTCGGTGACCGAGTGCTGGGTGGGCTTGGTCTTCTGCTCCCGCGACGGTCCGATGGCCGGGACGAGGGTGACGTGCACGTAGCAGACGTTGCCTCGGCCCTTGTCCTTGCGGAGCTGGCGGATGGCCTCCAGGAACGGGAGGATCTCGATGTCGCCGACCGTGCCCCCCACCTCGGTGATGACGACGTCGACATCGTCGGTGGCCAGCCGGCGGATGCGGGACTTGATCTCGTCGGTGATGTGGGGCACGACCTGCACCGTGCGCCCCAGGTAGTCGCCCCGCCGCTCGGCGGCCAGCACCGCCTGGAAGATGGAACCGGTGGTGGCGTTCGAGTCGCGGGACAGCGCCTCGTCGATGAATCGCTCGTAGTGGCCGAGGTCGAGGTCGGTCTCGCCGCCATCGTCGGTGACGAAGACCTCGCCGTGCTCGAACGGGTTCATGGTGCCCGGGTCGACGTTGATGTACGGGTCGAGCTTCTGCATGGTGACCCGCAGGCCCCGCATCTTCAGCAACCGACCCAGGGAGCTGGCGGTGAGCCCCTTGCCCAGGGAGCTGGCCACCCCGCCGGTGACGAACACGTGCTTGGTCTGGCGGCTCGGCGCCGTCTCGCCCTTCGTCACCCACGACCTCCCGAGACTGCGGTGCGCCCACACCGCTCGGGTCGGCAGGGTACCCGCGCCAGCCGGGTGTGCCGTCGGACCCCGCCGGAGTCAGTCAAGATTCGGCGGTGCTGGCTCGCCTCGGTCCTCCCCGCGCGGTCCTGGTGCTGGCCGTTCTGGTCCGACTCCCGGCCGTCCTCGCCGACCGGCACCTGACCTTCGACGACGGGGTGTACGGCGCCTCGGCTCGGGCCCTACGCGACGGGGGGCTGCCCTTCCGGGACGTCTTCTCGAGCCAGGGACCGCTGTTCCTCCCGCTGGTGTGGCTGGCCGACCTGGTGGGCCTCCACACGCTCGACGGCCCCCGGGTGCTGAGTCTCGCCTCCGCCGTCGTGGTGGTCGTGGCCACCCACCGCATCGCCCGCCACTGGTGCGACCGATGGGGCGCCGGACTGGCCGCCCTGGTCGTCGCCCTGTCCGGCAGCGTGCTGGTGGTGTCGGGCCCGTTGGCCTCCGGGGGGCCGGCGATCGCCTTGTCGCTGGCCGCCCTGGCCGTCGCCCTCGACCTCGACCACGACGCCACCCTCCGCCGGGCGGTCGCCATCGGCGTCCTGGTCGGCGCCGCCCTGTCGGTGAAGAACCTCCTGGTGGCACCCACCGTGGTGCCCATCGCCCTGCTGCTGCTCGGCACCCGGCGGCCCCGGTTGGTGGCCACCGCGGCCGGATCCGCAATCGCCACCGCGCTGGCGGCCGCCCTTCCGTGGGGCCTGGCCCGGGTCTGGGATCAGTCGGTCACCTACCACCTCGAGGTCCACACCGAACGCACGCCACTCGCCAACGTGGCCAAGATGCTGGCCACCCTGGCCGACCGCGACACCGTTGTCCTCGCGCTCGGCGCGGTGGCCGCCGCCGGCTTGCTCATCGCGGGACCCGGGGGACCTCGCCAGCGGCGGCCGGAATCCCCCGCTGGAGGCCGCCAGCCGGGCGCCGACCGGCTGCTGGCCTCCTGGCTCGTCACCACGGTGGTCGTGATCGTGGCCAGCGCGCCGCTGTGGCGTCCGCACATGGCACACCTGGTGCCACCGCTCGCTCTCTTCGCCGCCCGCTGGCGACCGGCCAAGGCGCTGGTGGTGGCGCTGCTCGCTCTGAGCCTCCCCTTCCAGGTGGCGCACGTCTGGGCCTTCCTCGACCCGGATGGCTACCGGGGCGACGCCGCTCGGGTCGAGGCCGCCCTCCGTGCCATCCCGGACGGGGCCCAGGCCATCAGCGACGATCCGGGCCTGGTCTGGCGGGCGGGTCGGCGAACCCCCGACGACCTGGTCGACACCTCCCAGCTCCGGATCGACACCGGGCGGATCACCACCGCTTCGCTGGCCGACGCGGCCGACGACCCGGCGGTGTGCGCGTTCGTCGTGTGGTCCTCGCGCTTCGGCGACCTCGAGGGCCTCGAACCGGCGCTGGCCCGGGTCGGCTACGAGCGGGAGGCGACCTACGACGAGGACCACCGGGCCCTCTACCTCAAGCGCGACTGCCAGCCGCCGAGCTGAGCGGCGCCTCGGCGGGGGCCTGCGGCCGCGGGGGCGGAGCCCGCAGCACGTAGTAGGCCAGGGCCGCGTTGACCACGCCGGCCATGATCCCGGGCACGGCGATGCCCGAGTCGTTGAGGGCGAAGCCGAGCACCGCGGCCAGGGCCAGGCCGGGCAGGAACTCCCGCAGATCGAGCCGAACCTGGGCCAGCAGGGTGGGGCCCCGCCACACCATCCAGGCCAGGAAGCCGAGCACCACCGGCAGCATGAGGGCCCACACCGAACTGGTGAGCACCGACAGGTTGGCACCGAGCTTTCGCCCGACCACCGTGCCCAGGGCGTCGAGGCCCTGGTCGCCGATCCGCGCCGCCAGCCTCCCGAGGTGGGTTCGCTCGGCCGCCGGCCGAGCCAGATCGAGGGCAGCCAAGGCGGACACCACCGCAACCGAGGTCACGGCCCAGGCCACCAGCGCCCGCACTCCGACCCGGCGCCCGGCCAGGATCATGGCCGTCACCCCCACCACCACGACCATCGTGAGGGCACCGCCGACATCGGAGCCCCAGAACGGGACCCCGTCGACCACCAGCACCCCGACGAGCACCGCCAGCGCCGCCCCCTGCCCTCGGCGCCCACCCAGGCGCAGCCGGAGGAGCCCGGCCAGCAGGATCCCGCCGGCGGCCAGCTGACCGAAGGCCAGGTTCCCCAACCCGGCGAATCGGCCCCCCACGATGGGCGAGTAGCCGAAGACGGTGTTGAGCTGCAGCCGAGCACCCGTCACCACGTCAACCACCAGAACGCCGACGAGCACCGCCAGTCCCGCCGCTAGCGGGTCGAGAGGATGGCGCCGGGCCAGCCGCGACTCGAGGAAGGCCAACCCCACGGCCATCGTCAGAGCGATGGCCCACCAGGCACCGATCCCCCAGCGCTCGGCCGGCAGCGCCCCCATCAGATAGGTCGCCGGCAGCAGCCCCAGCAAGGCGAGCGCGAGGAAGCTGGTCGCCGGGCCGACCCCTCGCCGGGTCCGCCACCGCCCGGAGGCCAGCACCGCCAGCACCCACAGTCCCAAGCTGGTGAGAACCACCACCTCGGACACCGGCGCCACCAGGCGATCGCGAAAGCGCGCCGCCTCGTCGGCATCGGCCAACGTCGAGCGACGGGAGGCCGGGCTGCCGCCCCCCTCCACCCCCTCGAAGGGTGTGCCCTCCATCGTCTCGGGCACCTCCGCCCCCGCCAGGTCGACGATGGTCGGCCCGATGTCGGTCAAGGTGACGAAGCCGTCCCGCCGGGTGGTGGCCGACCGGAGGTACCCGGCATCGACACCCGGCGCGGCCAGGGCAGCCACCGTGAGCTGGGGCTCGCCCGCCCGGTGCTGCGGGGCGACCACCAGCACCGCGTCACGGGTCGGGTCGACCAGCTCGAGCAGACGGCCAACCAGCTCGTCGGTGCGGCGGTACGCGTAATCGACCACGGCGTCGGCCTCTGCTCCGGTCGCCCGCAGGGCGTCGGCGCGGGCCAGGTCGGACGCCTCCACCAGCACCACCGCCTGGTCCCGCCACGATCCCTCGACAGCCTCGACGACCCGATCGAGATCGAGGCCCACGCCATAGGCGGCGTCGGGGTCGGTCATCAGAAGGTCCTCGCCGACCTCGCCCTCGGGTACCACCCCGTCGGCATCGGCCAGCGCCAGTACCGCCGTCCGGCTGCGGCTGGCGACGCCGACCGAGGCCGACCCGTCGGCGTTGGCCACCACCGCTCGGCTCCAGCCCGCCTCGTCGAGGGTGTCGGCCAGCGCGCCGACGGTGGCGTCGTAGGGCAGTTCGTCGTTGATCCGGATCAGGTCGGGTGTGGCGAGGCTCACGATGCCGTCGGCCGGCGGGTTACCCCCACGCTCGGTGACGATCTCCGCCACGCTGGTCGGGCCCAGGACCTCGTCGACCTCGAACGCCAGCCCGTCGACCGACGACGCCCCCCGGGCCCGAGTGCCGGCCCCGATGGTGGTGTAGCCATCGCCGGCCGTCGTCCGCCGACCGACGCCCCGCAGCGACAGGTCGGCGATCGCCGCCTCGTCCAGCAGCCCGTCGAGGTTGCTCAGGCCGCGGCCGTCGAGATCGGACCACGTCGTGGTGGGCAGCGAGAGCACGAGGATCCGTCGTACGCCGCCCTCGGGGGCCGCCGACGCCGGAGACCCGGCGGTCGCTCCGGCCACCACCAGGAGCAGCGCCAGCCCCACCCGAGCGGCGCCCCTCATCGGGCCACGTCGAGGGGCAGGCGCGCGCCGACGGGCCCGAGCAGCTTGATGGCCGCCCCGTAGAGCGCACCGGCCAGCGCCACCACGACGGCCAGCGCGGCCGCGGTCGCCACCCGGCCCCCGGGGTCGACGGCCCTCATCGTCCACCAGGCGCCCAGCGCCAAGGGCACGACCACCGCCACGCTGGGGGGGAGGGCGCTCGGCCATACCGACCGCCCCGATCGGCGCCACCACGCCAGGCCGAGGCCGAGGGCGGCCAGGTTGAACGCTACGCTGGCACCCAGGCCGAGGCCGAAGAGGCGACTCCGGCCCTCGGTGGCGGTGCCGAGAAGCGCCATGGTGGCCACCCCGATCGCCACCGCGACCAGCGTCACCAGAGCCGGGGTGCGGCTGTCGCCGATCGTGTACCAGACCCGCGACAGCAGCATCCACGCCCCGTAGCCGACGAGGCCGAGGCCGAGGGCCGACAGCGCCGCCCCCATGAGGGCCACGCCGTCGCCGTGGTCGGCTCGCCCGAAGGCCACCACCCGCAGGGCCGGCACCGAGAGGGCAACACAGGCGGCCGCCACGGGAACGACCGCCACCGCCATCACATCGAGCGCCCATCGAGCGGAGCCGGTGAGGGCCCGGCCGCCGTCGGCGGCGGCGGCCTCGGTCACCAGGTCGGGGGCGATGGCGGTGTGGATCGGCTGGGCGATCACCGCGTAGGGGGCCAGGAAGACCATCCACGCCACCTGGTAGGCGACCACCCCGCCCTCCACCGCTCCCCCGAGCACCACCGCTACGGCCAGCAGCAGGCTGGGCGCACCGTGCTGGAGAACGGCCCACGACGACAGCCGCAGGAGCGACGTCGTTGCGGCATCGGCCCACACCCAGCGCCGGGCACCGGGACCCCCGGAACGCAAGCGCGGAACCAACCGGAAGCCCGTCCGCCAGAGCGCGATCGTCGGGATGCCGACGAAGGCGACCACACCGAGCGTCCCCCCGAGTCCGAGGACCCAGCGCTCCCCCGCGGTCAGATCGAGCGCCGCATCGGGCCCGGCCATCGCCCGGAAGGCCACCAGCGACACCAGCAGCACCACGGTGCTGCCGATCGGAGCGGCCGCCGGGAGAACGAAGACCCGCTTGGCATTGAGGAGGGCGATGGCGACCGCGCCGATGGCGTACAGGGGGATCTGGGGGGCGAAGACCCTCAGCAGGAACGTCGCCAGCTCGTCCTGGCGAGCGGCCAGGGCCGGATCC
>JANNNX010000017.1:0-5808 GCA_031398745.1 Actinomycetes bacterium | reverse complement strand
CGCCACGTTCACGCACGCGGCGTCCTCCCCGGCGAGCAACTACGTCGCCACGGCCACCAAGAGTGCGACCGACACCGACTGCGCCTCGGCGGCGTCGCCGGTCGCCACGACCCCGACGGCGGCCACCACGCCGATCGTCATGAGCGGGCTGGTCAACTCGTGTGACTACTCGGTGACGGTCAGCGCCAGCAACGGCGTTGTTTGGGCTGCGGTGTCCAACGCCATCACTGGCACGCCGGCACCTGGTCGTCCCGCCGTGACCGGCCTCACGGCCACCCCGGGCGTCGAGCGGGTGGATCTGACCTGGTCCTACAGCGGCCCGGCGGTGACCGGCTACACGGTCACCCTGTCGCCGGTGGTACCGGTCACCGTGGTGGTGACCGGTACCACGGCCGCCATCACTGGCCTGACGACGGTGCGGCTCTACAACTTCACCGTCACACCCACCTACGCCACTGCCCCCGCGGGCACCCCGGCGCAGGTGTCGGCCACGCCCAACAGCGCCCAGGCGATCACGCAGACGATCAGCGTCGAGCGTCCCGTCGGTGCGCTCGTGCTCACCCAGCGCTGCGGCGTCTACGGCGCCCTTGACGCCGAGTCGGCCACCTACTGGCCGGCTTCGGGGACGGGTTCGCTGGGAGCCCTGGCGGCCTCGACCGACCAGGTGGGCATCCCGCCCATCTGGGACGCGGACAACTTCAGCGAGTACCCCTACCCGGTGGACGACACGACCGGCGTGCCGAACGCCGTGTACTCGACCAACTGCGGGGTCACGCTGGACCGGGCCACACTCATCACCTCGGGCACCGGTGCGGGTCAGTTCTTCCGCACCCAGGGTCGTCTCAACCAGATCACCGTCGTGGACACTCGCGACACCGATCCCGGTTGGACCCTTAACGGCCGGGTCTCCGAATTCGACTGGGCCACCTTCAGCCACAACGCCTTCAGCGGCGACCACCTCGGGTGGACGCCGAAGGTGACCGACGACTCGGATGCGTTCGACGATGACCTCAACCCGGCCACCGTCGACTACGACCAGACTGTGACTGCTGGGGCCACGGTGGCTCCTCGCACGACCGGCGCTGGTGGTCTCCTGGCCGGCCAGACCCTCGCCTCGGCGACGGCAGGTGGCGGCCTCGGCGTGGCGGTGCTCGACGGGCGGCTCAAGCTGCTGATCCCCGTCACCGCCCGCAACGGCGTGTACACGGCGGTGCTCACCTTCAGCTTCATCTAGAGCAACGTCAAGAATCCCAATCCGATGAACGGCGCCCCTGCCGTTCCCGACCAGGACCGTTTACCGTATGACCCTGACCTCCCTGTTCCGTACCGTCGCCGCCTCGGCCACCGTGGTGCTCTTCGCTGTGTCGAGCGCTGCGCCCGCTGGCTCCGTCGAGGCTCAGCCCCCTGCCCAAACGTCGGGTCCGGCTGGCGAGGAGATGGTCCACAGCTGGGCGTTGGCTCCGGCCGGATCGTCCGATCCGTCCCAGGCCGGGAACCGGCCCGACCTCTCCTACGAGCTCGATCCTGGTGCCACGGTGCAGGACTCAATCACCGTCTACAACTATGGGAACGTGGCCCTGAACTTCCAGATCTACGCCACCGACGCGGTGAACAACGATGTCGGTGCGTTCGACCTCCTCGCCGGTGGCGACCAGCCCACCGACGTCGGGAGTTGGATAGACGTCGGCCAGACGACCCTCACCGTGCCGGCCGGCACCGAGGTGACCCTGCCCATCACCATCACCGTGCCCGCCGACGCCAGCCCCGGCGATCATGTCGGGGGCATCCTCGCGTCCAGCCCCGTCGCCGGCACCGGCCCCGACGGCAAGTCGGTCACCGTCGACCGCCGCACCGGCACCCGGGTGTACCTCCGGGTCACCGGCCCCGTCCAGCCCGACCTCGCCGTCGAGACGGTCGAGACCTCGTACGAGCCGTCGCTCAACCCCCTCGACGGTACGGCCACGGTGACCTACCGGATCCGCAACCGGGGCAACGTCCGCCTCGGCGGCGTGCCCAAGGTGACCGTGTCGGGGCCGTTCGGCGTGGCCAAGCAAACGGTGGTCGAAGACGAGGTGGAGGAACTCCTCCCCGGTGAGGACGTGGAGTTCACCACCACCTTCGAAGGTGTGCCGGGATCGGCGGTGGCGTTCACCTCGGTCGAGCTGGGCGCTCCCGACGACGTCGACGAGGCCAACTACGAGGCGTCGGGCCGCAGCGGGTTCGCCCTGGCCCCCCCGGTCACCCTGCTGGCCCTGGCCCTCGCCGTGTTCCTGGCCCTCCGAGCCCGGCGTGCCTACCTCCGTCATCGTCGTGGAAGGGTCGCCGAGGTCGGCCTCGCATGATGCGTCGCCTGCTCCTGTTCTCGCTGACCGCCCTGGTGCTCGCCGCCGCGTTGGGCGAGGCCGTTGGCGCCGCCGGCTCGACCACGTCGGGACCGTCGGTGACGGTCGACAAGACCGCGGTGGCGCCGGGAGAGCGCGTCGGGGTGACGGTCGACGGCTTCAAAGCCCGGTACGTCACCCTGTCGATCTGCGGCAACGCCGCCGTGCGGAGCTCGAGCGACTGCAACTTGTCGGCCAGCGAGGGGCTCGGCCTCGATCGGGACGGCTCGTCGACGTTCGGCACCATGCCGGTGGCGACCCCACCGACCACCTGCCCGTGTGTGTTGATGGCGTCATCCAGCGACTTTGGCGAGGTGGCCACTGCGCCCATCGAGCTGATCGGCCACCCGGTCGGACCGGTGGTGGGGTCGGGCAGCGGCCAATCGTTGACCGTCACCGTCGACGCCCGCCGGGACTCGCAGGGCGTCGTGTCGTCCCTGCGCTCGGCCCTGGGAGGCCCGACCACCTACGACGTCACCGTTCGGGTCCAGAACGTCTCGACGGCCACCGCCGACGCCGTAACGCTCGACAGCGTGGTGACCGGGCGGGGTAGCCGCGACCTGGTCGACCTGGGCGAGGTCGCCGTGCCGAGCTTGGCCCCGGGTGAGACCTGGCAGCAGAACATGTCGGCCCGGGTACCTGCGCCGGTGTTCGGCACCATCGCCTTCGAGTCCAGCGCGTCGGGGGCCGGCCCGGCCGTGGCCTCCATTGCGTCGGCTACCTACATCCCGTACCTGCTCATCGTCCTGCTCGTCGTCTTCGTCATCGATAACGCGGCCATGGCCTGGCTCTGGATCAGCAGGCGCCGCCAGCGCCGGACCCAGGCCGCGGCGGCCAGCGAGCTCGTCCCGGTCTGGTGAGTGTGGTCCCCGGCGGTCGGCCGGGGGGTGGCTGGTAGGTTCCGGCGGGTGCGGGTCGGTGTGCTGGCGTCGGGGTCGGGGACGATCCTGGAGGCCATCCTCGGCGAAGGGATCCCGGTAGCGGTCGTCGTCACCGACCGGGTGTGCCGGGCCCTCGAGGTGGCCGCCGAGCACGGGGTACCGGCGATCCTGATCGACCGGCGCGACTTCAGCGCCGACTTCGATCGGCTGGCCTACACCCACGAGGTGGTGGACGCCCTGGCCGCCCATCGGGTCGAGCTGGTGGTCATGGCCGGCTACGGGACGGTGCTCGACGCGCCGGTCCACGACGCCCACCCGGGCCGGATCCTCAACACCCACCCCGCCCTGCTGCCGGCCTTCCCGGGCTGGCACTCGGTGGCCGACGCCCTGGCCGCCGGGGTCAAGGTGACCGGCACCACCGTGCACCTGGCCACCCTGGAGATGGACAGCGGTCCGATCCTGGCCCAGGAGGCGGTTCCCGTCCTCGAGGGCGACACCGTCGAGGACCTCCACGAGCGGATCAAGGCGGTGGAGCGCCGCCTCTACCCGGCCACCATCCGCCGCTTCATCGCAGAGCACGGCGGGGCCGAGGCCACCGCCGTGGCAGCCCCTGCGAACCCTGCCGACACCGTCGAGGAGCACCACCGATGAGGGCGCTGCTCTCCGTCTACGACAAGTCCGGCGTCACCGAGCTGGCCGCCGGCCTGGTCGAGCTCGGTTGGGATCTGGTGTCGAGCGGGGGGACCGCCCGGGCCATCGCCGAGGCCGGTCTCCCGGTCACCGATGTCGCCGACCTCACCGGCTACCCCGCCATCCTCGGGCACCGGGTGGTCACCCTGCACCCCAAGGTCCACGGGGCGATCCTGGCCGACCCGACCGACGCCGGGCACCAGGCCGACCTGGCCACCTACGGCATCGAGCCCATCGGCCTGGTGGTGGCCAACCTCTATCCCTTCCGGGACGATCCCGGTATCGAGCTCATCGACATCGGCGGGCCGGCGATGGTGCGGGCCGCGGCCAAGAACCACGCCTTCGTCGGCATCCTCACCGACCCCGCCCAGTACGGCCCTGCCCTCGACGAGCTGCGCCGGTCCGGCGCCCTGTCCGACGCCACCCGGGCCCGGCTGGCCCGCGACGCCTTCGCCCACACCGCCGCCTACGACGCCTCGATCGTCACCTGGTTCGACGAGCGCCATGTGGCCGGCGACCCGGCGGACGCCGAGCGCACCCTGCCTCCCTCGCTGCACCTGGCTCTGGAGCGGGTGCAGGACCTCCGCTACGGCGAGAACCCCCACCAGGTCGGCGCCCGGTACCGGTCGATGGGCACCACCAGCTGGTGGGACGACGTCGTCCAGCACGCAGGCTCCGCCCTCAGCTACCTCAACCTCTACGACGCCGACGCGGCCTGGGCCCTGGTCCACGACCTCGGCGACCGGCCCGCGGTGGCCATCATCAAGCACGCCAATCCCTGTGGGGTGTCCGTGGCCGACGACCTGGCCACCGCCTACCAGCGGGCCTACGAAGGCGACGAGCGGTCGGCCTTCGGCGGCATCGTGGCCCTCAACCGGCCGGTCGACCAGGCGACGGTCGAGCGCATGGTGGCGGCCGCCCAGGCCGACGTCGTCATCGCCCCCGGCTACCACGACGGGGTGGTCGAGGCCCTCCGGAGCCGGCGCAAGGCCACCCGGGTCCTCGAAGCCCGGGCCCCCGAAGACGAGCGCCTGCAGTTGCGCCAGTTGCAGGGCGGGTGGCTGGTGCAAGACGCCCACCACTTCGCCGCCGCTCGGGCCGACTGGCGGGTGGTGACCACGACCGCGCCGACCGAGGCCCAGTGGGCCGACGCCGAGCTGGCGTGGCGGATCTGCGGGCACGTGCGCTCCAACGCGATCGTGCTGGTGGCCGGCGGCCAGGCGGTAGGCATCGGCGCCGGTCAGCAGAACCGGGTCGAGTCGGGGGAGATCGCAGCCAAGAAGGCGGCCGGCCGGGCTGCCGGGGGGGCCTGCGCCTCCGACGCCTTCTACCCGTTCCGTGACGGGCTTGACGCGGCCGCCGCCACCGGGGTGGCGGTGGTCGTGCAGCCCGGCGGCTCGGTGCGGGACGACGAGGTCATCGCCGCCGCCGACGAGCACGGCATCGCCATGGTGTTCACCGGCGAACGGCACTTCCTCCATTGAGCGCCGTCCTGCTGCCGGGGGCGCCGGTGGCCGAGGCCGTCTTCGCCGACCTCCTACCCCGCATCGAGGCCCTCACCGCGGCCGGCCACGTGCCCGGGCTGGCCACCGTGTTGGTGGGCGGCGACGAGGCCAGCGCCCGCTACGTGGGGATGAAGATGGCCAAGGCTGAGGAGCTCGGCTGCGCCAGCCCCC
This sequence comes from Actinomycetes bacterium, assembly GCA_031398745.1. Taxonomy (GTDB): domain Bacteria; phylum Actinomycetota; class Acidimicrobiia; order Acidimicrobiales; family CADCSY01; genus JANNNX01. The sequence goes on along the minus strand of JANNNX010000017.1, from coordinate 180 downwards.
ATGTCCAGCTGCCCGACGACGCCACCACCGCCGACGTGGTCGCCGCCGTGCACCGGCTGAACGCCGACGACGCGGTCGACGCCCTACTCGTGCAGCACCCGGCGCCGCCCCAGATCGACTTCGACGCGGTGCTGACGGCCGTCGACCCCGACAAGGACGTCGACGGTCTGCACCCCACCA
>JANNNX010000015.1:0-1511 GCA_031398745.1 Actinomycetes bacterium | reverse complement strand
CCCCGGGCTGGCCGACTCGATGAACGGCGCCGGCCTCGCAGCGGGTGAAGCCGACCCGGATGTGGCGCTCGGTGAAGTCGCCGAGTTCCTTGACCGCCACCCCCGGCTCGTCCTCGACCGGCACCCACGGGTAGGCGTCGGGGTGCATGGTGATGGGGCGGTCGTAGCGGGGCTCGGGGTAGGTGACCGGGCGGCCATGGACGTGCTCCCAGATGGCCTCGTAACCGTCGACCGCCGGCTCGTCGCCCTCGCCCTCCTCGGACCTCGGCCGGTAGAGCCCGTCGGCGAAGGTGCCCTCCTCGGCTAGGGCCTTGTTGCCGGTGGCCAGCCGGTCGTAGCTCATGAACCCGGAACCGGTGGCCCCGCCGAACTGGAGGCCGAGGAGCGTGCCGCCGTGCCCCGACTGGGGCCCGTAGTAGGCGCCCTCGGGGAAGTAGGTGACCGTCCCCTCGGCCAGGAAGTGGTCGGGGGCCGACTCGTGGCCGCCCTCGAGGACCAGGTGCATCTGGTCGAAGTTGTGGTGGTGGCGGGGGGTCGAGTAGTCCTCGGCGATCCGGGTGATGCTCCACTCGAAGTTGTCCGGGGCGTCCGGTTCACCCCGCAGCAACCGGGCGAACTTGATGTCGCCCGGCCGGTGGGTGGCGAACTTGGTGGCCTCGACATCGTCGGCCCGTACTGCCTCCACGGCTTCCCTCCCCATCGACACCGGTCGGCCGAGCGTACCGGCACCGGCCGAGCGCGGGATTGGCCGCCGTGACCAGCGCCGGTCAGCATGTCGGCCCCATGTTCGACGTCCTGGTCTCGGTGGTGCTGCCGGTCCTGCTGGTGGCGGTGGTCGGCGGGGTGGCCGGGCGCCGACTCGGCTTCTCGGTCGACACCTTCTCGAGCTCGGTCTTCTACCTGTTCAGCCCGGCCCTGGTGTTCACCAACATGGCCGAGGTCGAGATCGCGGGCGGCGAGCTGGTCCGGCTCTTCCTGGTGGCCGTCATCGTCTTCGTGGTCAACGTCGTCCTGGCCTACGGCTGGTCGCTCGCCCGGGGTTCTGATCGCCCCACCACTGCGGCCGCCGCCATCAACGCCTGCGTGGTCAACCAGGGGAACATGGGCCTGCCGATGGCGACCTTGGCCTTCGGTGCCGCCGGCCTCCGGGTGGCGGTGGTCATCTTCGTGTTCGGCGTCTTCTTGTGGTCGTCGGCCGGCATCGCCATCGGATCCCTGGCCACCGGTGACCGCCGGGCCGCGCTGAGTGCCCCGTTTCGCTACCCGTCGGTCTACGCCGCCGTCCTGGGCGCGGCGGTCAACGCCGCCAACCTCGAGCTACCGGCGTTGCTGGGGGAGTCGGTCGCCACCCTGGCTGACGCGTCCATTCCCTGCATGCTGGTCGTGCTCGGTCTGCAGTTCCGAGTGCCGTCTTTCGACGACCTGGCCGAGCCGGTCGCCGCCTCGGTCAACCGCCTGGTCGTCGGTCCGCTGGTGGCGTGGCCGGCGGCCGCCGCGCTGGGTCTCGGCGG
>JANNNX010000076.1:0-28252 GCA_031398745.1 Actinomycetes bacterium | reverse complement strand
CGAGGTCCTGGACCAATGGTTCGGCCCTCTCGGCGTCACCTCCTTCGCAGTCGACGGGTACCAACCCTCGACCTTCGTCGATGGGCTGGCGCAGGACGTGTGGAGCCGAGACGGGAGCAAGCCGGTGCTCCTCTGGGCCGGTGCCCTCTCACCCACCGGAGAGGACATCCAACGCGACCTCGTCGAGCGCGCCAACTGCTTCGAGGTCGTCGAACGGGTAGCGGTCACCGCTGCCCAAGCCCGAACCATCGACCTTCCTCGGCGACGAGTGCCCCGCAAGGACCCGAGGGCCGCCGCCTACGCCCACCGCCACCGCAACGTGGGCACCGTCGACCTCGCAGCGTTCCCGCCACGGCTCCTCCGAGACGTACTCACGGCCGCCGTGAACCAGTACGTCGACCGAGACAAGCTTCGGGCACAGGCCGAGCGCCAGGAGCACGAGCGCCGCCTCCTCTTTGTCGGCGAGGTGGGTCGCAGTGAGGCAGATGGTCGAATGGCGATTCCTAGCGGCGAGTCGTCGTGGCACTGACGCCCGTGAGCCGGCGCATTGCCGTGCTGGGCGGCGCGTTCCTGCGATACCGTCAAGCCGACTGATGCCTGGCGACCCCATGCCTGTTGCGCCTGTTGCGCTCCCGTCGTTTACGGACCCGCCTGTGCGCGAGGTTGGGGTCGCAGTGATGATGTCCGGACTTGGCATCGGGCACCTTCACCTCGGGTTGCTGTGGGAGAAGTTCCGCAGCGCCTACCCGGAGGCCGAGATCAAGGTTGCCGTCCCGCAGCAGCTCGAGGACCTCGATGCGACCACCGAGGTCCCCGGCATCCAGTTCGAACTCCTTGACGCTCCGCCGATCCCTCGGGCGTGGTTCAAGTCGCTCGACGACACCGAGGTGGTCCAGGTCCAGAGCGATCGGATTGGGTACAACTGGCGACGGGTGAAGGGCGAAGAGGTGTACCCGCGGTTCCCTTACGTACGCGACCGCTTTGAGCATGCCGTCGAAACAGTGACGGGCTTCGTGGAGGAGCAGGGACTCTCGTCGTCCTTGGCCCCTGTCCAGTGCGAGGTCGTGTACTTGAACGAGATCCCTGCGATGCGAGGTGGTCTTGGCCACGGCGACCCCGATCCGGTGTTGCGGCTCTGGAAGCCGGTCGAAGAGGTGTACCCCGGCCCCGCCGAGGACGTTCGCTTCGCGACCCGCCACCGGTTGCCGAAGGACGACCGCCTGGCTGGGGGCCGCCTGATCGTGGAGGTGCAGCCGGTGATGAGGCTTACCGACGCGGTGCCGGTGTATCGCTTGTCGTTGACGGTCCGCGGAGTGCCGGTTGGGCCGTCGAAAGGCGACATCTTGTCGTTCGTAGACTTTGGGCACGAAGTCATCGTCCGCGCGTTTGCGTCAATCACTACGCCGGGGATGCACGAGGAATGGGGCCGACAGCAATGACGTTGCTCGATCAGCCAGCCGCTAGGTGGACTCCAACCCTTCCGGACGGGGACCCGGACCGCTCTCGGAGCACCGAGCGGGACATCAAGGTCACGTACCAGTCCGGTCATGGCCCCGCGGTCCGGGTTCTCTCTGGCAGCCCGGCCCAGAGCCTGGAGTACTCCGGTTGGTTCCGGTTCGTCGTGACAAACGCAAGGCCGCTCTTACTGTCGCTTCGGCCAGGATGGAACTCCCACGGTGCACCGACGATCGACGTACGAGCTGTCGAGTGCGGGATCGCGGCACTGGTCGAGTTGCTCCACGACGATACGAAGCCACCGGCCATGTTTCCGACAGCGTCGGGCGGGGTGAACTTCGAATGGACGACGACCCGCTTCGCCCTCGGGCTGATGTCGGAGCCCGGCGTCAGCCCGATCCTGTCGTACGAGGGAGATGACGGGGAGTGGGACGGCCCGCCTCAGGACGCCCCCACATACGTCCTTGACGCTCTGAAGGCCCTCGCCTCCGATTAGTCGGGGTGGGGGGGCTCACCACCAAACCTGGGATCGGCTCTGACTGACGCCTGGACGTTCTCCAACGACGTGCTGTACCGGAGAATCCGGCTTGCCGAGCTCCACAACGACGAAAAGCTCGGGCGCGTTCGTCCTCAGACGGGGTGCTTCTGCAATGACTCCTCTGGTGAGGGGATGTCCGTCTACTCCGAACGGCTCCTCGCGCAACTTGGGATGAGCGCTGCAGACGTTCTGCGGGGCCATTCCGATCACTTCCTGGTCCCGATCCCCCAGGAGGTTCTGGTGCGCCACGGCCAGGTGCTGGAAGCCGTCGAGGGTGACCCCGGGGACCCTTGCCGGGGGGCGCACGTCGAGGTCAGAGGGCTCAAGTCCAAGCCACTCCAGAAGGAGCTGCGGAAGCTTGCGTTCCACCCACTCACACCAGCGCCGCTCCCTGGCAATCTCTGAGGCAGGAGTGCAGCTTTGAGCCAATCGACTCGGCACGTTGCTGGCCGGATCAACCGCCGGCCTCTGGGGGCCTGTACTGCCTCTGCCCGGGTTGACGGTCGACGTTGCGTGACGCCGTGTGCCCGGATGGTGGCCTCTTGGGTGGTCGCTCCCCGACGCCCGATACGGGAACCTCGCTCGGGGTGGTTGAGCCACCGTTGAAGGGGGGCTAGGGACCTGTCACTGCAAGGGTGGCCGCCTGGTACATGCCCCGGTTGTCGATGTTGCTGGCCTGAGGTTGTCGTAGGTTGCCTGCCATGGGAATCGACTATCTCGACCCGTTCGCATCGGTGGATCGCTTGGTTCGTCGGCAGGAACAGCGCCGGTTGCTGCTGTCGATCGAAACTTGGAAGGTGAAGGAGTGTCACCTACTGGACTCGACCAGGGTCGCAGCGGTCAGTCCCAGCTTGCGGCCGTTGATCGAGGACCGGCTGCGGGACCTTGCTGACAGCGAGGACTCGGAGGCGCTCCGAGAGCGGCTGGCCCAGCGGCAGCGGCAGGAGGCAGCCTCGGCCCTCTCCGGGATCGTCTCCGCCGACCCCGCCTTCCACCCACGGCCCAAAGGGTTCCGGCACGACGGGCCCGACCTTGACGACGTGCTCAAGGCCCTGGACGACGAAGGACGCCTCGAGGCTCCCCACGAGGACGGCGACTGGGATCGCCAGGATCGTCTTCTGCACTTGCTGGCCTGGGCTGACCAGTTCGCGTCGGATGGCTATGGCGACGAGAGGCTTCCGCGCACCGCGCCCGGATGATGTCGGCCGGCTCGGTAAACGGGCCGATCGAGCGGGCTCACTCGCAGTAGAGGGTCATCTCGCGCCACAAGTGCTGATTGCCGTCGAGGTCGGACCTGTACAACGTTGCGATAACCCCGACGGCCTCAATCACCGAGCAGTCGAACTCGACTCGCTCGTCGATGAGGTCCGCAACGTCCTGGCGCAGCTTGTCGTCCTCCACGCAGGTCGCGCCGCAGTGCCATGACTCCCTCAGAAGCAGGGTCGAGGCTGGCGGCTCGTCGGTCTGGGCCTGACCGATCGCGAAGGCGGCCACGGCGACCGCCACCGCAGCGATGACCCACGGAACGGCTCGGAGCCGAGCTCGGGCGGTCTCCCTACGTGGAGGGGCCTCCGAGACCGGCTCCGGGGCAGTGGTGGGCGCTGACGGGATCATGGCGAGACGGTAGAACGCTCGGCAGGTGAGCGCCCTTAGCTCTCCTCGCCGGCTCGCCGCTCTAGCTGATCGAGGCCCTCGATCGCCTCGGCGGCATCGGTGCTCGTCTCGTCGATGCCGTGGGCGACCAACGTGTTGACGATCTGGCTGACCACCGCCGAGGCGACCTCCCACCCGGAGGGAGCCAGAAACTCGCTGGTTGCCTTCTCCTCGTACGAGCCCGGCCAGGTGCCCGGGTCCTGAAACAGGGTGGAACGCTGCTCTCGGTCGAGGTCCCGCCACGACTCATCGGCAAGCTGATAGCTCGGCCAGACCGCGTTCAAGCGATCGTCTGCGGCCTTCCACCGCTCACCAAACGCCTGGATCGTGGGGAGCATCGCCAGCGCTTCCCGGGCGAGGGCGATGTACTCCCGGCGGAGCTGGGTCAGCTCGTCGTAGTGGGTCTCGAGGTTGTCGATGACCTCGAGCTGAAGGCGGTCGAGGGAGGCCTGCGAGGGGACCCAGGGCGGCGATTCGGACGTGTCCTCGGTGGTGGTCATGAGTGCTCCTTGACTCGACGGGAATAACTGACTAGAGTCCTAATGCAGTTACCGGCCGAAGTCAAGGGCCGGCCTACCGTCCGGGTTCGATGACCAGGCAGGTGGACGTGACCGACCTCGTGGGCGTACAGGAGATCGCCGATCGGCTCGGGGTTCTCCACGTCCAGACCGTCCACCTGTGGCGCCGCCGGCACCCCGACTTCCCGGCACCGGTCACTCGGCTCCGGATGGGCCTCCTATGGGCTTGGCCGGACGTCGAGCGATGGGCTCGGGTCACCGGCCGACTCGACGAGACCGGCCCGCTCCACCCAAAGGGCGGACGACCGAAGGGAGCACAGGCGTGATCGCCAAGCGCAACGTGAAGGTCGGGGTTCGCTACGAGGTCAGGCTCCGAGGGCCCGATGGCCGTGAGCGCTCGAAGACGTTCCGGACCCGCCGAGAGGCCGAGACCTACGAGCGGGCTCAGCGCACCGATATGGCTCGGGGCGCCTGGCTCGACCCATCGACCGCCCAGCTCACCTTCGCCGAGGTCGCCGATCGCTGGGAGCGGAGCAACCCGGCCAAACGCTCGTCGGCCGCCGCTCGAGATGAGTCGGTCATGCGAGTCCACCTGCTGCCTGCCCTGGGGGCGAAGCGCGTCGCATCGATCACACCGACCGAAGTGCAGGGGCTGGTGAACCGGTGGGCGACTCACGCCGCGGCGGCGACAGTGCGGCGCCAGTACGGGGTGCTGCGGGCGATCCTCAACTACGCCGTTGCCGCCGACCTTCTCGGCCGGAGCCCAGCTCGGGGCATCCGCCTGCCGGCGGTGGAGCGGGCACCGCGCCGGCAGCTTGGAGCCGACGAGCTGGCGGCGCTGGCTCAGGCCCTGGGCGACGACGCCCCGATGGTGTGGCTCGGGGGAGTGCTCGGCCTTCGCTGGGGCGAGATGGCTGGCCTGCGGGTCGGGGCGGTCGACTTCCTCGCAGGCACCCTGAGCGTGCGCCTGCAACGAACCCGGGGCCGGGGCGGGGTGATGGTCGAGGGGCCTCCCAAGTCTGACGCCGGCCGGCGCACCATGTCGGTCCCCCAACCCCTCCTCGACGTCCTGGCCGCTCACCTGGCCCGCCGAGGCCTCACGGCGGCCGACGAGGACGCCTACGTGTTCACGGCACCCGAGGGCGGCCCGTTGGACTACACCCACTGGCGCCGAAGGGTCTGGCTGCCGGCGGTGGCGGCCGCCGGTCTCGACGGTGTGACCCCCCACGATCTGCGCCGGGCGGCGGCCACCGCACTCGTGGCCGAACGGGTCGACCTCAAGGTGGCCCAGAGCCGCCTCGGGCACGCCGACGTCCGTATGACCGTCGGCATCTATGCGGCTGCCACCGGGGCAGCCGAGCCGGGCCGCTGCGGACGCCGTCGGGGGCCGCCTCATGGGCCCGATTTCGACCCCGACGCGGGATATTCGCGGGATGGTCGCCGAATCGGCCTAGCGCCGGCACCTCGTGACAGGCCGCTGACCAGCGGAAACGGGTGGTCGGGAAGGCGGGATTCGAACCCGCGGCCTCAGCGTCCCGAACGCTGCGCGCTAACCAAGCTGCGCCACTTCCCGGTGGGTCGGCGAGGTTACCCGAGGGTCGGGCTGCCCAGACCGGTCGGCGCCCGGGTCGGGTCCTCGTAGCTGCCTCCGCTGAGGAGTGATTGCACCGCTCGGCGCAGGCGGAGCGGGTCGAGGGGCTTGAGCAGCCACCCGTCGGCCCCTGACCGCTTGGCCAGGAAGACATCTGGCCGCCGGTCGAGGAGCATGAGCACCGGTACGCGCTCCAATCGACCGGCGCCCTCTTCGAGACGCAGGTCGTGGCAGACGGCGATGCCGCCCATGCTCCCGATCTGCAGGTCGAGTACCACCAAGTCGGGCATCGACGCCTGCACCGCCGCCAGCACCGCCCGACCGCTGAACACCGTCTGGACGCGGGTCCCCGCCTCGTCGACCACCGAGCGGACGCTGTCGATGACCGACGGCGAGTCGCTGGCGATGAGGACCGCAGGCACCAGCGGAGGTTATGCCAGCAGCTGGGCTTCGACGGCAGCCAGCCCGTCGAGGTCGTGCACGTCGTCGGCCAGGGCGGCGACGGTGGTGACCGGCACCGGGGCCACCGTCGAACGCAGCGCCGTGACCCGACGCTCGTCGCGGTCGGCCTGGCGGTGTAGCGCGGCTCGGTTGGCGTGCAGGGCTCGCCGCACCGGGTCGGTGGCCGCGTCCGCGGCGGCATCGTCGGCCGACGGCGGGGTGTCCGAGAAGCGGGGGGCAACCCGGTTCACGACCACCGCGTCGCACGCCCGACCCACGTTGCCGTCGGCCAGGGCGCCGAGCAGGGGGGTCGCCGCGGCCAGGGTGTCCTCGGCCGGGGTGGTGACCAGGACGAAGCCGGTCGCGGCGTCGGCGAGGAGCTCCTGGACCTCGATCGAGCGCTGGCGGAAGTCGTCCTCCATCCCCTCGAAGGCGGCGAAGAAGTCGACCGCGTCACCGATGACGTCGGTCCCCACCACCCGCCCGGCGCTGCGCAGGAACGACTGGGTCGCGAGGTTGAGCGCTCGCAGGGCGCCGTGACGGGGGGCGAGCACGCTGCGATAGAGGCGGTGGTCGAAGAACGCCACCAGACGCCGCGACGCGTCGAGGAAGTCGACCGCGTGGCGCCCCGGCGGGGTGTCGACCACCACCAAGTCGAAGCCGGCGGCGTGGAGCTCGTGGAGCTTCTCGCCGGCCATGTACTCCTGGGTCCCCGACAGGGTGCCGGCGATGGTGCGGTAGTACGGGTTGGCGAGGATGCGCGACGCCTGCTCGGGCGAGGTCGACCACCGCCCGACGACCTCGTCGAAGGTCTGGGCGGCGTCGAGCTGCAGCGCCCACAGCTCGCCCGGCCCGACCGCGGCGACGCGGGTCGGCGTGTTGCCCAGAGCACCGACCCCCAGGGCATCGGCCAGCCGGCGGGCGGGGTCGATGGTGAGCACCACCGCCCGGCGCCCCCGGTGGGCGGCGGCCAGCGCCAGGGCGGCCGAGGTCGTGGTCTTGCCGGTGCCTCCGGGTCCGAAGCAGATCAGCAGCCGGCGTTCGCCGACCATTGTCCCGACGCCGGTCGTGGTCATGCCGACGGCGCCGGGTCGGCGACGGCGACCAAGGCGTCGGCCAGTCCCGCGGCCAAGTGAGCGGCCAGGGCATCGAGGGCCGCCGGCCCGATGACCTCGGCGTCGAGCTCGGGCAGCGCCACCAGCGGGGTGGCAACGGTCCGGGCCAATCGGTCGAGCTGTACCTGCTGGGCCCGCCAGCGCTGCTGGCTGTAGGTGGCGGCCGCAACCAGGCTGGACCGGTCCTCGTCGGACAGCCCGGCGACGACGTCGGATTCGCCCCCGAGATCCTCGCCTGGTCGGTGCTCGACCCCGGCCGGGAGGCAGCGGTTCACGATGGTCGGCGCCAGCGCCATGCCCAGGCGCCCGGTCAGAGCCGAGGCCGCCTCCTGCGCCTCTTGCACCGGCGTTTCCTCGGCGATGGTGACCAGCACGACCTGGCAGCGCTGGTGATCGGCGAGCAGCTCGCAGACCTGGCGGGCCTGATCGTGGACAGGACCCGACGCCACGGTGTCTCGGAGCCCGGCCGGCGAGGCCAGGAAGCTCAGCGCATGGCCGGTGGCCGGGGCGTCGAGGATCAGCAGGTCGGCGGGGTCGCGGTCGACCAACTGCCGCACCCGGGCCAGCACCAGCAGGTCGGCCAGGCCGGGTACGGCCGAGGTGACGAGGTCGAGGGCGCCGCTCGATGCCAGGCGGCGGCCGATGCGGCCGAGGCCCTGGGTGTCGAGGTAGCTCCGCAGGGCGACATCGGGCGAGAGGGCCCGGCCCCGGATCTCGGCCGCGTCGGCGGTGGCCGGCGCGAGGACCTGCTCGTCGTCGCCTGGGGAGGGGGTCGAACCGAAGCGCCCGGCGAGCTGACCGGCGGTCCCCAGCTCGAGCAGCAGGGTGGCCAGGCCGGCGTCGGCGGCGACTCGACCCAGCGCGGCGGTGACCGTCGTCTTGCCCACACCCCCCTTGCCGGCCACGATGACCAGCCTTGATGCCGCAAGGAACGTCGCCGGGTCCACTGCCTCTCCTCCTGCGGGGGCGGTGCCGCAGGCTACCGGGGGCCCTGGTGGCCCTGGCCGGCCTGGTCGTCGCCCTCGGGGTGTCGACCGTGGGTTCGGCGGCCGCGGCCGAGGATCGGCGGGTGGTCGATGTGGTCCAGGTGAGCGGCTACCTCGACCCGATCACCGTCGACTTCGTCGAGGGGGCGCTGGCCGATGCCGAGGCGGCCGATGCCGAGGCCTTCGTCATCCAGCTCGACAGCCCCGGCGCGGTGGTCGACGGAGACGTCCTCGACGAGCTGCTGGCCCGGCTCACCGATTCGACGGTCCCGGTGGCGGTCTGGGTCGGCCAAACCGGCGCCGAGGCGTCGGGCGACGCCGCCCGCCTGGTGCTGGAGGCGCCGATCGCCGGGATGGCCCCGGGGACGAAACTCTCGGGCGACGCCCTGCCGCCCGAGGCCGACGGGTCGGCCGGCCCCGACGAGGCCGAACGGTTGGGCCTGGTCGACCTCAACTCCCGCCAAGCCGCGGTTCTCGGCAACTTCCTGCGGGCCATCGACGGGTTGGAGGCGGCCGGGCGTTCAGTCGAGACGTCGACCTCGACCCCTGACCCTGACGGCGGCGCCCCCAACGTCGACCTCGACGTGGAGGTGAGGCTGAGCAAGTTGCCCTTCGTGTCTCGGGTCCTGCACGCGGTGGCCAGCCCCTCGATCGCCTACCTGCTGCTCTGCGCCGGACTCGCCCTCCTGGTGTTCGAGCTCTTCACCGGCGGCGTGGGGGTCGCCGGTGGCACCGGGGGCGTGTGCCTCGTACTGGCCGCTTTCGGGCTGACCGTGCTGCCGACTTCGCCGCTCGGGATCGGGCTGCTGGTGCTCGGCACCTTCGGGTTGGCGGTCGACGTCCAGACCGGTGCGCCCCGGGTCTGGACCGGGATCGGCGTGGTGGGGTTCGCGGTCGGCTCGGTCTTGCTCTTCGACGACGGTGTCCGGGCCGGGTGGATCGCGCTGGTGGCGGGGTTCGTCGGCTTCCTGCTGGTGATGCTGTCGGCCCTCCCGGCCACCATCCGCAGCCGGTACTCCACTCCCACCATCGGTCGAGGCTCGATGGTGGGGGCGATGGGTGAGGTGCTCGAGGACGTGGCGCCCCAGGGCGTGGTCGAGGTCGACGGTGCCCCCTGGCCGGCTCGGACCAACCGGGCGACCCCGGTACGGGTCGGTGACCGGGTGCGGGTGGTGGCCATCGACGGCATCTATCTCGAGGTCGAGCCCGAGGAGGGCGGGGCCCGCGACTACCGCGACCGGGCCAAGGCCGGGAACCCCGGCACCGATCGTTGATCACCGGTCACGGGTCGCCGGGCCTGCGGGCGACCGGCGGAGCGACGAATCGTCATGATCGTCACATGGCAGGAGATCTTCATTCCCTCTCGTGAAACCTCCATCTTGTGACCCTCGCCACCGCGTCGGTAGGGTCGCCGGGAGAGTCCTAGCGCGAGGGGGAGGGGTCGAACTGAGCGCCATCCGTTCCGATGACGCCTGGCAGCACAAGGCATCGTGCCGAGGTGAGCAGGCGTCCGTGTTCTTCCCCCCGTCCTACGCCGAGCGCAAGGACGAGAAGCAGGCCCGGGAGTCGCGGGCCAAGGCGATCTGCGCCCAGTGCCCGGTGCGCCGGCCCTGCCTCGAGTACGCGCTGACCATCCACGAGCAGCACGGCATCTGGGGCGGACTCACCGAGCACGATCGCCGGCAACTCCTGAACTGAGCGGCGGGGCGGCGACCCCGGCGAACCTCAGATCACCCTCCCGGCGGGTGACGCCGCGCTGGTCGAGCAGGTCCAGTAGAGCCAGCGCGTGGCGTCGGCTGGTGGCCAGGGCCTCTCGCACCTCGCCCACCCGGACGCCCTCGGGCCGGTGCTCGAGCAGCTCGACGACAACGTCGGCCGCGGCCTCGACCGCCTCGCGCGCGAACCAGACCCCCTCCACCGACAGCGCCAGGCCAGCCTCCCGTAGGGCGAGCACCTCGACGGTCGGGTGCCCGTCGGGTCGAGGTGGGTCGAACGGGTGGGCCCGGAGGTCGGCCAGGTAGCCGAGGTCGGCCCGGCGAGGGGCTGGGGCGGCCCGCTCGGGCGGAGCACCGGTACTGAGGGTGGTGATCGAGCCGCCGGCCACCGTCGTCGAGCGGCCCGCGTCTCGCACCACGAAGCGGTCACCCACCCGGAGGGGCCGGGGCTGGGAGAGGACGAGCTCGACCGGCGCCGAGGTGTCGGGTTCGACCGACCGCCCGCCGGCGGGGACGACCCGCACCGCCACCGCGTCGGTCCCCAGGTGCAGGAGGTGGGCCCCCCGTCGCCCGACCGGTGCCGCGCCGGCCAGTACCCGCAGCACGGCGCCCACCCTCGAGGTGGTGGCCACCGGAGCCCTGCCGATCAGGGAGCCCCGCGGCACCTCGGCTGGGCTGATCGCCCGCAAGTTGAGGGCAATGCGGGTGCCGGGGTCGGCGACGTCGAGGGCTCGGCCGTGGGCTTCGAGGCCCCGAACCCCTACCACCCGTTGCGCCGGCCACGTCAGCAGGTCGTCGTCGAGGGCCACCCGACCCCCGGCCAGCGTCCCGGTCACCACCGTGCCCGCACCCCGCACGGTGAAGCTGCGATCGACCCACAGTCGGGGCTGGCCACTGTCCGGCGGGGTGGCCACGCCCGCCACCATCTGGTCGAGCGCGGCCACCAGGTCGGGGAGACCGCGCCGGCTGCGCGAGTCGATGGCCACCACCGGTGCGCCGGCCAGCGCGGTGCCGGCCAGCCGGTGGGCGACGTCGGTGGTGACGCCGTCCAGCGTCGCCGGCTCGGCCACCGCGTCGCACCGGGTGAGCGCGACCACGGCGTTGCCGACGGCCAGGAGATCGAGGATGCGCAGGTGCTCCTCCGACTGGGCCCGCCAGCCCTCGGTGGCATCGACCACGAACAGGCAGGCGGCCGACGGCCCGGCGCCGGCCAGCATGGTGGCCACCAGGCGCTCGTGACCGGGCACGTCCACGAACGACAGGCGCCGACCCGAGGGCAGGGTGAGCGGCGCGAAGCCCAGTTCGAGGGTGAGACCGCGGGCCTTCTCGGCCGCCAGTCGGTCGGGGTCGACACCGGTGAGGGCGTGGACCAGGGTCGACTTTCCGTGGTCGACGTGGCCGGCGGTGGCGACGACGGTCACGGGCTCCCGGGCCCGCTTGCCTGGCCGTTCGGGGCGGCGGTCGGTGCCACCCGACGCAGGGCGTCGGACAGGGCAGCGTCGTCGGACGGATCGACCGTGCGGAGGTCGCAGACGGTGCGGCCACGCTCGACCCGGGCCACGATCGGAGGATCCTGGGAGCGCAGCGCGGCGGTGTGGTCGCCGGCCAGAGCGACACCGGCCGAGGCCAGCTCCACCCCGGGGAGGGTGCCGCCGCCGGTCAGTGCCGCGCACTCGACCACCTCGATCCCGCCGCCGGCGCGGGCGGCCACGGCCTCGGCTCGCTGGCGGAGGGCACCCACCCCGACGGTGGCCATCCGCCAGAACGGGACGGCGTCGGGCTGGCGCCGAGCCAGGGCCAGCAGGGTCTGCTCCAAGGCGGCACTCACCAGCCGGCCCGGTCGCAGGGCGCGGGCCAGGGGGTGGCGGGCACAGGCCGCGACCAGATCGGCCCGGCCGGCAATGACCCCGGCCTGGGGCCCGCCCAGCAGCTTGTCGCCCGAGAACGTGACCAGGGCGGCGCCGGCAGCCAGGGTCTGGCGGGCACCGGGCTCACCGGCCAGCCATTCCGGCGGTCCGCCGGCCAGCCATGGCGTGCGGGAGTCGAGCAGGCCCGAACCGAGGTCGACGATCACCGGCGGGCCCAGCGCGACCAGCTCCTCGATGCGGGCCCGCTCAGTGAAGCCGGTCATGCGGAAGTTCGACTGGTGGACGACCAGGAGGGCGGCGACGTCGCTGTTCGGCGCCGCGATCGCCCGGGCGTGGTCGGCCAGCCGGGTCCGGTTGGTGGTCCCCACCTCGACCAACCGGGCGCCGGAACTGGCCAGCACGTCGGGGATGCGGAAGCCGCCGCCGATCTCCACCAGCTCTCCCCGGCTCACCACCACGTCGCGCCCGGCGGCCAGGGCGGTCAGGGCCAACAGCACCGCGGCCGCCCCGTTGTTCACGACCAACGCGGCTTGGCAGCCGGTCAGGGCCCGCAGCAGGTGCTCGACCCCCGGACTGCGCGGGCCCCGCTCGCCGGTCGAGAGGTCGATCTCGACTGTCGCGTAGCCCTCGAAGTCCTCACGGTCGGGAAGGGCCAGCGGGGCCCGCCCGAGGTTGGTGTGCAGCAGCACCCCGGTGGCGTTCACGACCCGTTGCACCAGGCTCCGGTCGACTCGGCCGGCGAGGGCATCGGCGTCGTCGACCCGACCCGACGCGATAGCCGCTCGGGCGACATCGACCAGCACCGCGTGGGGCAGGTCTCGCGTCGAAGCCAGGGCTCGGGCCAGGGCGTCGACCGACGGCGGCCGCGGCTCAGCCGGCATCGGGCGAAACGCCGACCGGGTCGCCGGGTGAGCGGAGGATGGCGGAGGCGGACGGGAATCGAACCCGCCTGGCCGACGAGGTCGGCCACGTCGGTGTTGAAGACCGCGGGGGCCACCAGGCACCCTCACGCCTCCTCGGGCTCATCGCACCGAGAGCAGGTGGTCGGTGCGGGCGACCAGCTCGCCGATCACTGGCGCGCCCGGGATCTCGCCCACGACCAGTAGACCGCCCGAGGTCTGGGCGTCGGCCAGGAGCAGCGCCTCGTCGTCGGGGACCCCGTCGAGGTCGGTGTCGTCCCGCACCCACTCGAGGTTGCGGCGGGTGCCACCGCTGACGTGCCCGTCGGCGACGGCCTGGCGGGCGCCCTCGAGATAGGCGATCCGGGCCCGGTCGATGACGGCGCTGACCCCGCTGGCCAGGGCCAGCTTCTTGAGGTGGCCGAGCAGGCCGAAGCCGGTGACGTCGGTGGCGCAGCGGATGCCGGCGGCCACCGCCGCGACCGAGGCCGCAGCGTTGAGGGTGGTCATGGTCGCGAGGGCCTCGGCCGACACCTCGCCGGTCACCTTGTGGCGGGTGTTGAGCACGCCGATGCCGAGGGGCTTGGACAGCGACAGCGGCAGGCCCGCCTCACCGGCGTCGAGGGTCAACAGCACGTCGAGGTCGACCAGGCCGGTGACGGCCATGCCGAACACCGGCTCGGGGCCGTCGATCGAGTGACCGCCGGCGACCAGGCAGCCGGCCTCGTCGGCGATGGCCCGGGCCCCGGCCAGGACCTCGGCGGCCAACTCCACGGGCAGGGTGTCGCGGGGCCAGGTCAGCAGGTTCAGCGCCACCAGCGGCGTGCCGCCCATGGCGTAGACGTCGGAGAGGGCGTTGGCGGCGGCGATCCGACCCCAGTCGAAGGCGTCATCGACCACCGGGGCGAAGAAGTCGGCGGTGCTGACGATGCCCCGGTCGCGATCGAGGCCCACCACCGCGGCGTCGTCTCCGTGGTCGAGACCGACGACCAGCGAGGCTCGGTGGCGTTCGGGCAACTCACCCAGCGAGGCGACGATGGCCTCGAGCTCACCGGGCGGGATCTTGCAGGCGCACCCACCGCCGCGGGCGTGCTGGGTGAGCCGCACACCGGTCGCCGTCGCCATGGCCCGACCGTACTCACCCCAGGCGGTCGCCGACCTGGGCTCGAGGCGCGTCGTACCGTGGGGGGCCGAGATCTCGCCCGCCGACGGGTCTCGGCCGGGTGCAGCGGGGGTAGGTGCTGGCCAAGGCCTCGGCGATCGCTGACCGGCCCCACCCACCGAGGGAGATGGCCATGGCCGGGATCGCGATCATCACCGAAGCCTGCATCGACGTGAAGGACCGGGCCTGCGTCGACGTCTGCCCCGTGCAGTGCATCTACGAGTTGTCGCCGAGCGGCGACGTGCTGACCTCCGAGGTCGAGGCCGGCAGCGGCGTGGTCGAGAACACCCATGCCCCCAACCCCGATCTGGCCGGCGTGTTCGGCGATCGGATGCTCTACGTCCACCTCGACGAGTGCACCTCTTGCACCGCCTGCTACCAGCCCGACGTCTGCCCGGTGGGGGCGATCTACCCCGACGACCACCTCCCCGACGGCACCGATCCCTCGGCCTACAACTCCGCCGATCCGAACAAGGGCCATGACCACCGGTTCTTCGAAGCGCACTCCCGCGACGTGTTCGCGGACTGATCTGCCCGACGGGGTGGCGCCGCGGTAGGACTACAGGCGCCGGCCGGCGAGGTGGCCCTCGTCGATGGCCCAGCGCATCGAGCGGGGCGCCAAGGCGTCGCCCACCACGGTGACCTCGACGCCGTCATCCGCGCTCAACAGCTCCTGGTAGAGGCGGTCGATCACCCGATTGCCTCCGCCGACCACGAGGGCGTCGACCTCGCCGACGGGCTCGACCACCTTCGACAGCTCGTGGCGCAGGAAGACCAGCTGACCCACCGCGTGGTCGAACCAGCTGGTGGGCCAGAACCGCACCCCGGCGGCGTGGAGCCGGCCGATCCAGCGGGTCACGCTGGCTTCGGGCAGGCCCTTGCCGGCATGGAACCAGCGGGTGGCGTAGTCGACCCCGATGCCCATCTGCGCCAGGTGCTCGGCCGCCACCATGGCCGAGGCGAACCCGTCGTCGTCGAGCAGCAGCACCCGCTGGCCCGCCGCCAGTGGGAATGTCGCGGCCCCCCCGTCGGGAGTCAGCACCTCCCAGGCGGTCAGCACCGGCAAGCCCGAGGCGGCGACGTCGGGAGGGATCACCGGTGCGCTGCCGGTGGCCACCACCACCGCATCGGGCCCGAGGGCGCCGACCTCGGCCGACGTCGCCTCCACGCCCAGGCGGACGTCGACACCGAGTTCGCTCAGCCGGTAGGCCAGGTGCTCGGTCACCGCCGCGTACTCCTCGTGGCCCTCGGTGGCGGCCGCCAGGGCGAGCTGGCCACCGAGCGCGGGCGACCGCTCGAGCAGGGTCACCTGGTGGCCTCGAACGGCGGCGGCCTCGGCTGCGGCCATGCCCCCGGGGCCACCGCCGACGACCACCACCCGGCGCTGCTCGTCGTTCGCCACCGGCACCACCGGCCCGAGTGACAGCTCCTTGCCGGCCAGCGGGTTCTGCACGCAGCCGATCGGCCGACCCTGGTTGATGTTGCCCCAGCACATGTTGCAGTAGATGCAGCGCCGGGTGGCCGCCGCCGGCGCCCCGGCCCGGGCCTTGTTGGGCAGCTCGGGGTCGCTCACCAGCGGCCGACCCATGCCGATCACGTCGGCCGTCCCGTCGGCCAGGAGCTGCTCGGCCTCCTCGGCGGTGCGGATCCTCCCGGTGGCCACCACCAACGCCCGACTGACGGCGGCCCGGATGTCGGCCGCCCGGTCGACGTAGGGCATCGGCGGCACCTGCAGGTCGGGCACGTGGTCGGGCTTGGACATGAAGTTCGACTGCGACACCGCGAGGATGTCGACCGAGGTCCGCTGGTCGAGGGCCACCGCCAGGGCGAGGCCCAGGGCCCGGTCGATGCCGATCCCGTCGAGGAGCTCGTCGGCGCAGTGGCGGATCTGGATCACGAAGCCGTCGCCGCACGCGGCCCGAATGCCCTCGATGATGTCGTGCACCACCCGCAGTCGGCGGTCGAAGTCGCCGCCGTACTCGTCGTCGCGCACGTTCGACAGCGGGGAGAGGAACTGCTGGAGCAGGTGGCCGTGGGAGGCGTTGAGGTCGACGCCGTCGAACCCGGCCTCGGCCAGGTTGGCGGCCGAGGCGACGTAGCGCTCGATCAGCTCGCCGATCTCCTCCGCGGTCATGGCATGGGGCACCCACCCCGACCACTCGCAGGGCACCGCCGAAGGGGCGAAGCGCAGCGCCGGGTAGACGCTGTGGTGCTGGCGGCCGGCGTGCTGGAGCTGGCCGAAGAGCACCGAACCGTGGCGGTGGACGGCGGCTGCGTACGAGGCCAGCTCGCCGATGCTGTCGCGGTCCCACGGCGCGAGGCCCCCAGGGGGGAGCTCCTGGGGGTCGACCAGGAACGGCTGGGAGCAGATGCTCCCGGCGCCCCCGGCGGCCCGAGCGGCGACGAACGCCTCGGCCGCCGGCCCGAGACGAGGCCCCAGGGCGGTGGCGATGGAGAGGAATTGGATGCGGTTGGGAAGCTCGACGTCGCGCACCCGCAGCGGGGTGAACAGGAGCTCGTAAGCCATCGTTCGGTCCTCGTTCGTGGCCGGGCCTGGTGGGCCAGGCGGGTCGGGACGGCCCGACGGTAGAGCCCGCGGACCAGCGTCAGTCGACCCGAACGCCGTGGGGCGGGGGGACGGTGTCGATGAGGTACGGCCAGCCGATACCGGTGACGCCGTCGCGGTAGGCCGCGGTCTTGTCGTTGTAGGCGACCACGATCATCGTGTGGTCGCCGATGAGGCCCTCGACCATGTCGCTGCCGAGCTGGGCCCGAGCCTTGGGATCGGTCTCGCTCTGGAGAGCGGTGGCCGCGGCTTCGCTGTCGGGCAGGGGCCGCTTGAATGGGTTCTGCGAGGCGTTGACGCCGACGAAGGCCCGGCTCAGGAGCCCACTGGGGTCGTCGAGTGGCCACTGGTTCACGTACACCGGCGAGGCCCCGCCCCGCAGCTGGCTCAGGTACGAGGCCGCGTCGACCAGCTCGATCTGCATGTCGATGCCGATCTCGGCCAGCATTCCCCCGAGGGCCTCGGCGGCGTTCTTGGTCACCGGGGTGGCGAGCGCCGGGAAGCTGAAGCCGTCCGGGTAGCCGGCGTCGGCCAGGAGCTCTCGGGCCGCATCGAGGTCGGGTCCCTCGTCCTCGGGCCAGTCCTCGACGTGGCCGGCTCGCCCCTCCGCGTAGGGCTGGGTGGCCACCTCGCCCTGGTCTCGTAGCACGGCGCTGACGAAACCCTCCCGGTCGAGCGCCAGCGACATGGCCTCTCGGACCTGGGCCGAGCCGAAGGGAGCCCACTTCGTCCCGGCGCCGTCGAGGACGTAGATCATCCACATCTCGGCGGCCACCGACTCGGCCTCGAACCCGGCGGCAAGGGCGTCGACCGCTTGCTCGGATCCGAGCGAGGCGACGTCGATCTCGCCGGTGCGCAGCGCGTTGAGCATGGTGGCGGCATCGGTCAGCACGTGGATCTCGACGGTTTCGACGCCCTGGACGGACGGGTTCCAGTAGTCGGGGTTGCGGCTGTACACGTAGCTGGCGTCGGGTACCGAGGCGGCGGCGTCGAAGATCCAGCCCCCGGTGCCGACCGGGTTGAGGTCGAGCTCGGGGTCGGCGAGGGAGCTGGGGCTCATGATGAAGCCGTACTTGCCGGTCAGCCCGTCGAGGATCCCGGCGTTCGGGGCGGCGAAGGCCACCACCACCGTCGACGGGTCGGGGGTGGTGATCCCCGACACCTGGCCCATGGTGCTGCGGGCGTCGGGCTGCTCGGCGGCCCGACGGAGATTGGCCGCCACTGCCTCGGCGTCGAGTGCGGTCCCATCGCTGAACGTGACGCCCTCCCGGATGGTGAGGCTCAGCTCCTGGGGGGTGATCGCCCACTCGGTGGCCAGGCCCGGGGCCAGGTTGCCCTCGTCGTCGTGGGTCAGCAGCGCGTCGTACACCGGGCGCCAGTACGGGGTGTCGCTGGTACCGACCGCGGTGTGCACGTCGAAGGTGGTGAAGGCCCGGTTGGCACCGAAGCGCACCGTGCCGCTGGGGGCCGAGGACGACTCGTCACCGTCACCGTCACGGTCTGCCGTGCCTTCCTGCGAGCTGCCGCACGCGGTTGCCACCAGCACCAGGACCAAAGCCACCGCTCGCACGCGCCACATCGTCTTCACCACGACGCCACCCCCCAGATCGACGATCGCCAGACGCTCGACCGGTCGGTCTCCCGTCACAGTCCGGCATGCCCGGCTCGGAAGCTCCGTGCCCGCCGGGCTTCGTTCTCAGACATCGGGCTCGACATCGCGTCGAAGGAGGGGGGCCGCCCCCGGCGATACCCTCGCTGCGTGGCCAAGGTCCTTGCCGCCCTGGTGGTGCTGGCGGTGCTCGAGCTGGCCGTGATCGTGACCATTGGTCGAGCGATCGGTGCCGGGTGGACGCTCCTCGCCCTGGCCACCTTCGGGGTGCTCGGTGTCTTTCTGGTGCAGCGCCAGGGCCTGGGCGTCCTGCGCCGGGCCTGGCAGGCGGCCGCCGCCGGCGGCTCGGTGGGCCGCGAGCTGGCCGAGGGCGCGCTGATCGTCGTCGGTGGGATCCTCATCGTCCTCCCGGGCTTCCTGACGGACGTGGTCGGCCTCCTCCTCCTCGTTCCCCCGGCGCGGTCGGTGGTCCGTCGGGTGTTGGGGGCCTGGGTCGTCGCCCGACTGGGCCTCCGCCGCGCCGGCCGCCGAGGGACGACGGGCCGACCCCCGGGGGTGGGGCCGGGCTCGGTCATCGACCTGTGAGCCTGGCTGCCGTCCCGACGCCGCTCTCGGACCGGGTGCGACGTCTGGTGGCGCCCAACCCGGGCCTGCTCACCGGCGCCGGGACCAACACCTACCTGGTGGGCGCGGGCGACGAGATCGTGGTGATCGACCCCGGGCCCGACGACGAGGATCACCTCGACCGGGTGGTGGCCGCCGCCGGCGGCGCCGAGGTGGTGCTGGTGCTCTGCACCCATACGCATGCCGACCATGCGCCGGGCGCCCGGGGCCTGGTCGCCCGGACCCGAGCCCCCGTCGCCGCCTTCGTCGGCCGCGACGGGCTCGCCGTCGACCGCACGCTGGCCGATGGCGACCGGTTGGAGGTGGCCGGCGTGACGATCGACGTGCTCCACACCCCCGGGCACGCCTCGAACCACCTGTGCTTTCACTTACTGGAGGACGACCTGCTCTTCAGCGGCGACCACGTGCTGGGTGGGTCGACGGTGGTGGTGGCGCCCCCCGAGGGCGACATGGCCGCCTACCTCGACCAGCTCGAGCGGTTGCGGGCACTGGACCCGGCCACCATCGCTCCGGGTCACGGCGAGGTCATCACCGATCCCCGGGCCGTCCTCGACGGCTACCTGGCCCACCGCCGTCGCCGGGAGGCCTCGATCGTCGAGGCTGTGGGCGATGGCCCGACCACCATCGACGCGCTGGTCGCCCGGCTCTACGTCGATGTCGATCCGGCGCTGCACCCGTGGGCCGCCGCGTCGGTGTGGGCCCACCTCGACAAGCTCCAGGCCGAGGGAGTGGTCCAGGGGGGCGGCCGAGGGGGCACCTGGGCGCTCGTGAACCGACACCCAGCCCCGGGCTGAGGGACAAGGCGGTGTCGTTCCTCGACGCCTACCCGCCGGACCCAGTTCGCTGGCTCAGGCGGTGGTGGCGGCCGGCGCCGGGCCGAGGGCAGCCTCGAGGGCGTCGAACAGGCGGGCGGTGCAGCCCTCCATCTCGACCGGCGGCACCGTCTCCTCGACCACCAGCCGGGCCAGCTCGGCGAACGCCTCTGCTGCCGGGCCGCTCCCCAGGGCCACCGGGGCCCCGGCGTCGCCTCCGGCGCTGACCGACGGCTCGAGGGGGATGCGGGCGAGCAGGGGCACACCGACATCGTCGGCCAGGGCCTGGCCGCCGCCCTCGCCGAAGAGGGGGTAGCTCCGGCCGTCGTCGGCGACGAAGGCCGACATGTTCTCGACCACGCCGGCCACCCGCAGGTAGCTCTTGCGGGCCATGTCGGCGGCCCGAGCCGCCACCTTCTGGGCGGCCAGCGCCGGCGTGGTCACGATCAGCAGCTCGGTGCGGGGGAGCAGGCGGGCCAGACCCATCTGCACGTCACCAGTGCCCGGTGGGAGGTCGATCAGCAGGTAGTCGAGTTGGCCCCAACGGACGTCCTGGAGGAAGTGCTGGAGCGCCCGGCTGAGCATCAGGCCCCGCCACATCAGGGCCGAGTCCTCGTCGTCGACCAGGAACCCCATCGACACCACCTCGAGGCGGCCCGAACCGATCGGCCGGACGTGGGGGACGATGCGACGGTCGTCGTCGCCCTGGAGCCGCCCGTCGATGCCGAGCATCCGGGGGACGGAGAATCCCCAGATGTCGGCGTCGAGGATGCCGATGGCCAGGCCTCGGCGAGCCAGGGCGACGGCCAGGTTGACGGTGATGGACGACTTGCCCACGCCCCCCTTGCCCGACGCCACTCCGATGACCTTGGTGGTGGCCGGCACTGCCGTCTCGGGGGCATCCTCGGCGGCATGGCGGCGGGCCCGGTCCATGACCGCGGCCTTCTCGTCGCCGGTCATCTCGGTCCACGCCAGGTGAACCGAGAGCACCCCGGGAAGCGACGTGAGCCGGGCCTTGATGTCGCGCTGGATCTGGGCCCGCAGTGGGCAACCGGCGGTGGTGAGGGCGATGGTCACGGTGGCCAGGCCGGCCCCGTCGACGGCCACGTCGCGGACCATGCCCAGCTCGACGATGTCGAGCCCGAGCTCGGGATCGATCACGCCCCGGAGCATCCCGAGCAGGTCATCGCGCTCGGACGGCACCTGGGGATCGTCCGGGGCGGGCATGGAGCGAGTGTACGGGCGCCCCGTCGACGGTCGGCCGCCGGCTGGTACCATCACCGGTGATCTCCGTCCGTGCGGACGGCTCGAGGAGGAACCCGCTGTGATCACCCTCACCGACAACGCGGCCAGCAAGGTCAAGGAGCTCATCGACTCCGAAGGCGAGCCCAACCTCGCCCTCCGGGTGGCGGTGCGGCCCGGCGGCTGCTCGGGCTTCAGCTACGAGATGTTCTTCGACAGCGACGTCGCCGACGACGATCTGGCCCGCGAGTTCGCCGGTGTACGGGTCATCGTCGACCAGGCCAGCGCCCAGATGCTCGAGGGCGCGACCCTCGACTACAAGGACGGCCTGCAGGACGCCGGCTTCGCCATCGACAACCCGAACGCCAGCCGGACGTGCGGCTGCGGGAATTCGTTCTCCTAGCTCGCAACCGGCACGTCAGCGCTCGACAGGCCCCGCTTCGGCGGGGCCTGGTCGCGTCGGACCCGCCGCTCAGCCCAGGGTTCGGGCCAGGGTGGTGTCGAGTTCGCGGCGGTCGTAGGTGAGATCGAGGCGGTCGCGCACGACCCCGTCGGCCCCGACCACGAACAGCGCCGGCTCGTAGGTGAGCCCGAGGGCCTCGATTGCCGGGGCCAGCTGGAGGTCGGCGCCATCTCGGTAGACCTCGAGATGGACGAACCGGGCCTGGTCGGCTCGAGCGTCGGCCTGCTCGAGGAGCAGGTCGAGCACCGGGCCGCAGATGGTCACCTGGCAGTAGCGCGGCGTCGAGACCAACACCACCACCGGTCGCCCCTCGGTCAGGGCGACGTCGAGGCTGGTGTCGTGCAGCCGGCAGATCGGCTCCGCGGTGCAGATCGGCTCGACCCCCCGATGGTCCTCGGTGGTCGGCGTGGTCACCGAGACCATCGGGTCGCCCGCGGCCGGGACCGCAGGGAGCTGGGTCGCCGGCAGGGCCTCGATCGTCAGCTCGGCGCTGGTCCCCAACGCGTCGACCACGATCCGCCACGATCCCGCCTGGTCGAAGCTCGTGGTGAGGGGGTAGTACGCGCCGGGGATCCCGTCGTCGTGGCGATCGATGCTGATCGGCGTCCCGAGGGTCGCCCCGACCAGCCCGACGGCCACCGCGATGCTGGCCGGTGGGTCCGAGAGAAGTGCCCCCTCGCCATCGGCCAGGGCCAACGGCAACCGGACCGGAACGTCGACCGGCTGGTCGCCGAGGAAGGTCAGGGGGACACTGAGGCCATCCGCGGTGGTGTCGGTCGTTGTATCCCCGTCGGATGCCCCACCGCTCGATCCACAGCCATCGAGAGCGACCAGGACCAGGCCACCGACGCCGGCCTGGAGGAGGGCACGCCGGCCGATACGAGGTCCGGCGCCAGAGGTCACGTGGGGCGAATCTAACGTCGGGCCGGTGGTCGACGACAGGCGGGAGGGTGAGAGGGAGAGCGTCGAGTTCGAGCTCGACGGGGTGCCGGTCACCGTCGACGACGACGGCTCGTCGCTGCTCGACGCCCTTCGCGGCCCGCTGGGAGTGCGTTCGGTCAAGGACGGGTGCAGCCCCCAGGGCCAGTGCGGCTGCTGCACGGTGCTGATCGACGGGGCGCCCCGGGTGTCGTGCGTGACCCCCACGCGGCGGGTGGCCGGCCGTTCGGTCACGACCCTCGCCGGCCTCGATGGCGGTCGCAGGGACGTGCTGGCCGGGGCGTTCCTCGACGCTGGGGCCAGCCAGTGCGGCTTCTGCACCCCCGGGATCCTGGTGCGCCTGGCCGCGCTCGACCCGGCCGCACCGGTCGCCACGGTCGAGCGGGCATTGGCGGCCCACCTCTGTCGGTGCACCGGCTGGCGGACCATCCTCGAGGCCTGGGACGCAGCCCGGCCCACGGCGACGCCGGTGACGGTCGCTTCGGGCCGATCGCTGGTCGCGGCCCGCGAGCGGGCCTCGATCGAGGGTGGCGGCCCTCAGGACGTCGGGCTCGACGTGGTGCTCGGCCGCGCCCGGTTCGCGGACGACACCGCACCGGCCGACGCGCTGGTGGCGGTGCCCGACGGCTCCGGCGGCTGGGTGACGGGCGAGACGCTGGCCGAGGCTCGTCGGGCGGCCGGCAAGGTCCAGGGTCGGCGAACGACGGCCGCGCTTCGCCACCCGATCGAGGTTCCCGACGGCGACTGGCTGGTGACCCTGCGGACCTCGTGGGTCGAGCCCGCCTACCTCGAGACCGACGCGTCGTGGTGCGTCCCGGGGGGCGAGCCGGCGAGCCCACTGGCCAACGGCGGAGCGTTCGGAGCCAAGGTGGACTCACCGGCGCCGGCGGCCGCCCGTGCCCTGGCTGACCAGCACGGACGGGCGGTCCGGGTGGTGCTGGCCCGGGAGGACGTGGTGCGCCTCGGCCCGAAGCGGCCTCCGGTGGCGGCCGGCATCGCCGCCGACGGGAGCGGCGTGCTGCGGGTGGTCCGCACGTCAGGGATCGCCCAGGCCATCGCCGCGATCGCCCCGGGGCTGGTGGTGGAGGAGGTCGAGGTGGCCGGACCGCCGACATCGGCGGCCATCCGGGCCGCCGGCTGGGCCGAGGCGGTCGTGCTCCTGGCCGGGGCCCAGCACCGGGCCGGGGCCGGGCCCCCGGTGCCGGCGCACTCCGCGGTCGCGGTTTCGCCCGACGGCACGGTGGAGGTGCACGTGGCGGGCGCTCTGGTTCGAGCCCGGGTCGACGGCGTCGGCGTCCACCTCCGGGTCAATGCCGGTGACCCCCTCGACGAGGTCGTGCTGCGCTCGTACTGCGTCGGCGCCGCCCACATGGCGCTGAGCTGGGTGCGCCGAGAGGCGATCGCGGTCGACGTCGCCGGTGAGCCCCTCGACCTCACCATCCGCTCCTTCGGCATCCTCCGGGCCGCCGACATGCCCGCGGTCGAGGTCGAGATCGTCGGAGGGCGGGCCAGCGCCCCCCCGGTGGCGGCCGGCGACGCGGTGTTCGCGGCGGTGGCGGCGGCGGAGTGGGTGGGGCAGGGTTGCCCCCCCGAGTGGCCCACCGACCGGTAGCGGGCCGCGGCCCGATCGAGATAGGAGACGCCGTGGCCGAGGTGCCGCCCCCGTACACCCCGCTGGTGCGAGCCGGAGACTGGCTCGTGGCCTCCGGCCAGCTGGGTGTGGCCGCCGACGGTGACCTGGTCCCCGGCGGCACCGTCGCCCAGCTCCGCCAGGCGCTGGCCAACCTGACCGCCCTAATGGCGGCCGAGGGGGCCTCGCTGTCCGACGTGGTCAAGACGACGGTGTTCCTCCACCACATGAGCGACTACGACGACGTCAACGTGGCCTACGTCGAGGTGTTCGGCGACCACCGACCGGCCCGTTCCGCGGTCGCCGTCGGTGGCCTGCCCCGGGGAGCCTTGGTCGAGGTCGAGGCCTGGGCCTACGTCGGCTGAACGCCCGGCCTCAGCCGACGTGGAGGGGCCCGGTGTCGACTGCCTCGAAGGCGCTGCCCGGGATGCTCGACAAGTCGCGGAGGGCGTCGTCGTCCCACCGCGGGTCGGGTGACCCCGAGACGTACCAGTTCGACCCGTTGTCGGCCACCAGCATCCCGTAGCGCTTGAGGGCGGTGCAGATGACCTGAACCTCGGTCGATGCCCCGGAGCAGTCGTAGCCGGCCTTCAGCCGCAGGCGCAGGCCCATCGGGGGCCGTGACGGGTCGGTGCTCGACGACGCCTCGTGGGTCGCGGGGTGTATCCAGGCGGCCTGGGTCTGGCTGACGGTGAACCGCAGGGCATGGTTGATCTCGCCGGCGGCGACCTCGTCGTAGCGGACGAGGCCCGGGTAGATCGGCAGGCCGGCGGCGTCGGCCGATGTCCAGCCGTCGGGCCGCAGGGCGTTCGAGCGCAGGTCGAAGATCGCCCCCGAGCCGGCGGTCCACGACGTGCCTCCGTTCACCGGATGGGCGTCGAAGAGCTCGTAGAGGGTGCACGACTCGCGGGACAGGACCAGCACGTGGCGGTCTCCGGTGCTGGCGGCGCCGCCCTCGATGGGGGCATCGGCGGGGATCGGGTAGGGGCCGGGGTCGCTCTCGTCGTCGTACTCGAAGCTCACCGGCACCCTCGGCTGGTCGGCCGGGACCTCGACGGTCGGGATGCCGTTGGGCGCGCCGTTCCACACCGTGCCGAAGTCGGCGTGGAGGCGGCCGCCGGCGCCGATGGAGCTGACGTAGGCGTCGGAGTTGGGGTGGACGGCAGCCCCGGAAATGTCGGTGTTCCAGGGGTTGTCGGCCGGGAACACCTCGCAGGCGGCCGAACTCGAGGGCGAGAAGGCATCGACCGATCCGTCGGCCCGGGCCAGCCAGTAGCCGGTGACGTCGGCGCCGGCGGCCATGCCGATCACTGGCCGGCTGATAGCCACTCCTCCCAGGCTGCCGTGGAACTCGGCATCGCCGTAGGCGAAGAGCCCACCATCGGCGGCCACCAGCCAATAGCCACGGCCCGAGGGGGTGGCGGCCATCCCCACGATCGGCTGGTTTAGGGTCATCGAGCCGGTCGAGCCGTAGAAGCCGGCGTCGCCGAAGGCGAAGATCCCCCCGTCGGTCGCCACCTCCCAGTAGCCGTGGCCCAAGGGGGTGGCGGCCATTCCCACCACCGGCCGGTTCAGTCGCTGGCTGCCCATCGACCCGTAGAAGCCGGCGTCACCGAAGGCGAAGAGGCCTCCGTCGGCGGCCACCTGCCAGTAGCCGCGCCCGGAGCCGGTCGCAGCCATGGCCACCACCGGCAGGTTGAGTGGGGTGGCGCCCATCGAGCCGTAGAAGGCGGCGTCGCCGAACGCGAACAGTCCCCCGTCGCGGGCCACCAACCAGTAGCCGGCTCCCGACGGGGTGGCGGTGATGCCGACCACCGGCTGGGCCAGCGGTGTGCCCCGCATCGAACCGTGGCTCACCGCGTCGATGGCGGCCACCCGATCGATCGGCACGACCGCCCCGAGGAGGGCCACGACAACGGCGATCCCGGCCCGGCAGTGGCGGCCCGCTCCGGTCCGCGGTCGGCTCACCTCCGCGGCATCGGCATCGGGCGGCGTCTCCTTGAGGCCGCACCCTCCTACGCTCGCGGCGTGACCGACCCTGCCGTGCCGTCCGTCCCCTCCGCCGCGCTGGCCGGCTCGATCGCCTTCGGCGACGATCTCGTGACCACCCGACTGGGTTTCGGGGCCATGCGCATCACGGGCCCGGGCGTGTGGGGGGAACCCGCCGATCCGGCCGCGGCGGTGGCCGTGCTCCGGCGCGCCGTCGAGCTCGGAGTCCAGTTCATCGACACTGCCGACTCCTACGGTCCCGAGGTCAGCGAGCGCCTCATCGCCGAGGCGCTGTACCCCTACCCCGACCAGGTGGTCATCGCCACCAAGGGCGGCTTCTTGCGCGACGGACCCGGGAAGTGGCGG
This sequence comes from Actinomycetes bacterium, assembly GCA_031398745.1. Lineage (GTDB taxonomy): Bacteria > Actinomycetota > Acidimicrobiia > Acidimicrobiales > CADCSY01 > JANNNX01. The sequence goes on along the minus strand of JANNNX010000076.1, from coordinate 2,071 downwards.
CCCCACGGCACACCCGAGCACCTGCGGGCCACCTGCGAGGCGAGCCTGACCCGCCTACGCCTCGAGCAGATCCCGCTCTACCAGCTCCACCGGATCGACCCGAAGGTGCCGGTGGAGGAGTCGCTGGGAGCCCTGCAGGAGCTGGTCGCGGAGGGCAAGATCGGCCGCATCGGGCTCTCGGAGGTGGGGGTCGACGAGCTCCGGCGGGCCCAGGCGACGGCGCCCATCGTCTCGGTCCAGAACCGCTACAACCTGCTCGACCGGGCGTGGGACGAGGTCGTCGACGTGTGCGACGCCGAGGGCCTCGCCTTCATCGCCTACTTCCCCCTCGGCACCGGCGGCACCGCCGAGCTGGGACGGCCAGGGTCGGTGGTCGACGAGGTGGCCCGGGCGCACGAGGCAACGCCGGCCCAGGTCGCGCTGGCCTGGCTCCTGGCGCGGTCGCCGGCCATCGTGCCCATCCCCGGCACCAGCTCACCCGAGCACCTCGAGGAGAACATCGGCGCCGCCGCCCTCCGGCTGACTCCCGACGAGCTGGCGTCTCTGGGCTGAGCAACCGACCGGCCCCTCGGCACCGGTAGGGCTGGGCTCAGATCCCACAGTGCGGGGCGACCTCGTGGCCTGGCGTGACCCCTAGGGTGTCGATACCCTCACTCGTCGTGACGGAGAACTCGGGTTCCAGCGGTGGGACATGGCAAGCGACCGAAGTCGTTGCCTGGACTTCCCGTGATGCGCCATCGCCCCCAGGCATGGCACGTCGCCCGCTCGTGCTGGCCACCGCGATGGGTCTCGGCGTCGCCACCTTCGGCTCCTTCGTCTGGGTCGACCTGTTGTGTCCCGAGCATCGGCTCTGGGTCCAGGTGATCGGGACGTCCGCCATGTTCGGGGCGGTGGGCGCCATCGTCGGGTTGCTTCGGCGGTGGGCGATCGCTCCGGCCCTCACCCTTGCGGTGGCGATGGCGGGCGTGGTCATTGGCCTGGTTGACGTGGCCCACGCACCGGGTCGGGGTCGCCTCATCGCGGGCGCCTTCGTCCTCATCGCAGTGGCCGCCGCTTGGATCTCGGGACGGCAGGTGGTGGGAAGCCGTTGGGCCCGTCGCATCAACAAGGGACTCATGGCAACCATGGTGTTGCCGGACGACCTCGGGGCTGGCGTTCGACCGGGAGATCGACCGGCGTCGGAAGCTGAGAGCAGTGCTGACCGCGACGAGGCGCCGACGCTCACCAGCGATCTGAGCTGAACCGCCTGCGGCCTCATCGGTACCCCCGACCGCTCGGTCGCCAGATCACGGCGGCGCGATGGTGGCTGGTGGTGGGGTGGGTGCTGTGTCTTGGCGCGAGCTGGATCGCCCTCGACGGCTACCGGGCCGACGGGGAGGTGCGATCGTCAGGTCTCGAGGTCACTGGCGAGGTCGTCGACAGGAACGGAGATTCCCTGCTGGTGCGGTACACCAACCCGGTGACCGAGCAGGAACTGGTGATCGACGTGGTGCTGAACGATCTCGGTCTCTTGGTGGATCCGCATACCGAGATTGCCCTTGTGATTGACCCGGCCGACCCGCGCCGCGCCTGGGCAGTGGGCGACGTGCGCACTCCGTGGTCGAGGCTGGCCCCATGGATCGGTCTTCCTCTGGTCGCCGCGGTGGCCTTGTTGTGGCGGGTCGGGTGGGCCCGACGGGTCCAAGCATTGGCCAGGAGTGACAAGGTCACGGTGGCGATGTTGGGTGCTGTCGAGCGCGGCCGCTGGGGACGGCGCGCCTTCCGGCTCCACCTCTTCGCCCTAGACAGCGCACCCGGTGATCGGGCTCTCTGCACGGTGCGCGTGCTGAACACCGGCCGTGCTCCCGTGGGTCTCGGCGCGGTGCCGGTTGAGATCAAAGGTGTTCCGCGCGCGTTCGGGGTGGTGGTTGCACGGATCGGTGGTGAGATCTTGTGGCCGGCCGCGCCGGCGATGTCGGCGACGAGCGGACGGCGGCCCAGCGGCGACGCGCTGCTCGTCCCGGCTACTCAGGGGAGTCCTCCCCCTTGGCCTCGACTGCAATTGCCGCGGCGACCTCCGTGGCCTCGGTGG
>JANNNX010000051.1:0-50413 GCA_031398745.1 Actinomycetes bacterium | reverse complement strand
CCGACGCCTACCCGTGGGTGCCGGTCGAGGACGAGCCGGGGGTGGCGGTCAAGGAACTCGGCGACTTCACCGAGCGCCACATCCGGGTCGGCTTCACCCGCTGCGAGGCCGGCGCCGTTCATCGAGTCGGCCAGCCCGGGGCCACCCGATTGGCGTACGTGCTGTCGGGCCGGGTCGAGGTCGACGGCCGCAGCTACGGCCCCCGCTCGGCCTTCCGCTTCGACCACGACGACGACGGCCTCGTCGGGGCCGAGGACGACACCGAGCTCTACTGGATCGCCCTGCCCCGGTTCTGAGGACCAGGCCGGCCGGTCAGCGGGCCAGACCCGACCACAACAGCTCGACGGCCTCCGCGGCCCTCATGGCGATCGAGCGATCGCCGAGCTCGTCGAGACGGTCCTGGGACCGGAAGTAGAAGGCGATGCCGTAGACGAAGTCGACCGCGGTCTCGACGTCGATGTCGGAGCGGGCCGCGCCGCTGGCCATCGCCCGCTCGAAGACCGCCGCCACCTGGGCGCGCTCCTTGCCGAGCACCTTCTCCTTGAACACCGCCCGCAGGCGGGGATCGGGCATCGGCGGGTCGATGTAGCGGTTCACCCGGTTGGTGACGTCCTCGATCACCCGGGCCAGGGCCACCTTGGGGTCGGGATCGTCGACCCCCTCGATCGGCTTCGCCAGCAATGCGATGGCCTCGATCATCAGGTCGTCCTTCGACGGCCACCGCCGATAGATCGTGGGCTTGCTGACGCCAGCGAGCAGCGCGACGTCGTCCATGCTCGTGCCGTCGATCCCCTTCTTGGGGAGCAGCTCGAGCGCAGCGGCGACGATCTTGCCGTCGAGTGCGGGGTTGCGGGGTCGTCCGCCCTTGCGGTGGACGACCCCTCGGGTGTGCAGTCCAGGCATGGCCGAGCACGCTAGGTCACCTGATTGTGATGCCTTGTGGTCACGAAAGCTCGTGGGCGCTGAGGGACTCGAACCCCCGACCCCCTGCTTGTAAGGCAGGTGCTCTCACCAGCTGAGCTAAGCGCCCGGGGCCTGCCAGTCAACCAGCCGTGACGCGGGTGACGTCCAAGCCGAGCTCCACGAACGCCTCGAGCGGGTGGTGGTAGCCCCGCTCCAGGTGGTGGACGTCGTGGAGATCGGAGACTCCGTCGGCCGCGGCCGCGGCGATGACGTAGGCGAAGCCACCGCGCACGTCGGGCATGGTGATCGCCGCGCCGTGCAACACCGTGGGGCCGTGGACGGCAGCCGTTTGGTAGGCCTCCGACAGGGCCAGGCGATAGTCGGGCACCCCCAGCGCGGTGTCGTGCACCTCGACCCGGGCCCCCATGGTCCGCAGGGCGTCGACGTAGGTGAACCGGTTCTCGAACACGGTCTCATGCAGCACCGACATGCCGTCGCACTGGGTGAAGAGCACGACCAGAGGCGGCTGCCAATCGGTCATGAAGCCGGGGTGGGTGTCGGTCTGGACCACCGCCGGCAGAAGCTCGTCGGCCTCGGCCGCCACCCACTCGTCGGTGATCTCGAAGCGAGCACCCATGCGGTGCAGGGTCGAGATGGCGGTCACCAGCCGGTCCTGGGCACACCCCCGCACCCGCACCCGCCCACCGGTGACCAGTCCGGCCACCAGGTAGCTGAAGGCCTCGATGCGGTCTCCGGCCAGGCGATGCGCGGCCCCGGCCAGGTCGGCCACCCCCTCGATCACGAAGCGCCGGTTGGGTCGCATCTCGATGCGGGCCCCCATGCGCTGGAGAAACAACGCGAGCTCGATCACCTCGGGCTCCAGGGCCGCGTTGTCGAGCAGCGTCCGGCCCTCGGCCATCGCCGCGGTCAGCAGCACCGTCTCGGTGGCCCCGACGCTCGGGAAAGGCAAACGGATCCGGGCCCCGTGGAGCTGGGTGGCCTTGGCCCGCAGCCCGTCGGCGGTCAGCTCGACCTCGGCCCCCATCGACCGCAGCGCGCTGACGTGGAAGTCGATCGGCCGGTTGCCGATGCGGTCGCCGCCGACCAGGGGGATCGACACCTCTCCCACTCGGTGCAGCAGGGGTCCGACCAGCAGGATGGGGATGCGGTTGAGCCCCGAGAACGACAGCGGCACGTCACCCGAGTCGAGGCCGGCGGGGTCCACCGTGACCCGGTCGCCGTCGATCTCGACGGTGCAGCCGAGCGCTCGGAGCATGTCGGCGGTGATGCCGACGTCGCCGATGTCGGGGCAGTTGTGCACCACGCTGGGCGACGAGCCCAACACCGCCGCCACCAGGTGCTTGGTCACCGCGTTCTTCGAACCCCGGACGGTGACGTCGCCCCGCAGTGGCCCCGACGGCTCGATGCGCCACGACGGGGAGGGGGACGACATGGGCGCCCGAGCGTAGTGCCGGTGCTACCGCTCCTGACCAGGCTCCCGGGCGTCGGGCGACGACCGCGCCAGCGTGGCCAGGGCGCCCGCGGCCTCGGGCTGCATCTCGGCCCACGCTGGCAGGGCGGATGCCGGGAACCAGCTGGCCGCCAGGATCTCGGGCCACCCGAGCGTCAGCGCGTCGGGGTCGGCGCCGGGCCCGGGCCGAGCCCGAAAGACCACGTCGACACGGCGAGTGGGGGCATCGACGACCACCGACGGCTCGCCCACCAGCTCGATGTCGAGGCCGAGCTCCTCGTACGCCTCGCGCCGGGCACAGGCTTCGATGGCCTCGCCCCGCTCGGCCAGCCCCCCGGGCAGGCCCCAGCCGCTCCGGTAGGACTGGCGGACCAGGAGCACGGCCCCGTCGCTCCGCTCGATGACGCAGAACGCGCCCACGGTGTAGGACGTGCCGGCCCGTCGCACCAGGAACAGGCGCAGGCTCTGGGGTAGCCGACCGTAAAGGCGGAGCAGGACGAGGTGGACGCGTCCCAGCACCCGCTCAGCCTACGAGTGGCGCAGCGCGGCCTCCCGGGCCGCCAGCACCGCGTCGAGCAGCTCGGGGGTGGCGGCCGCCACCGGGGCCCGTCGAGCGTCGTGCTCCCGGGCGACCAGCTCGCGACCGTCGCCGTCGACCACCAGGGCTCCGGCCTCCTGGCAGATGAGCATGCCGGCCAGGTAATCCCACGGACCGTGGATGCCGGGGCCGACGTCGATGTAGGCGTCGAGGGCGCCCGACGCCACCAGGCTCAGGTCGAGGGCCGCGGCGCCCAGACAGCGGAACTGGCGCCAGCCCAGGTGGTGGGCCGGCAGGCCCGAGAGGCCGACCAGCGACCGGCTCAGCTCGGCCGAGCCCGACGGGGCGATGCGCACGCCGTCGCGGAACGCTCCCCCACCCCGCACCGCGTGGTAGCGGGTGCCGGTGACCTGGTGAACGACCGAGGCCACTCGGGCCCCGTCGTCGTCGAGCACGCAGATGCTGGTGTTGAACCAGGGCACGCCGTGGCTGGCGTTGGTCGAGCCGTCGACCGGGTCGAGCACGGCCAGCAGCGGCCGGTCGGCGTCGTGGAGGCCCGACTCCTCGGAGAGCACTCCCAGGCCGGCCCCGAGCAGGATCTCGACCGCGGGCGAGTCGGCCACCAGGTCGAGGGCGTACTGGCTCGGCCGGTCGGTGAGGGGCCGCCAGTCATCGAGTTCGTCGAGCGCCTTGCGGACCGCCATCGACGCCTCGTCCAGCACCTCGAGCAGCCGGTCGTCACCCGTCACGCCCGACGACGATACCGACCGGGTCCGACATCGCCGTGGCCGGAGGGTGAACGGCGCCAGGACATTCCCCGACGCCGAGGGGCCGCCGCCAGGGCCGCGCGGGTGGGCGAGGAGGACGGCCGACCCGACACGGCACCCGGCTACCGTGTCGGCGTGGCCGTCATCGATGTCGCCGGCTACGTGGCCGAGCTCAAGGACCACGCCGTCGACCACGGCTTCCACGTGCACGACGAGCGGCACTTCGTCGAGACCTACTCCCTGCGCCAGGTGTGGGAGGTCGACGTCCACCCCGAGGAGGGGTGCGGCGGGCCGCTCGACCTCCATCTGGCGCTCGAGGTCGATCCCCGGGTGCTGCTGTCGTTCGAGGACGCGGTCCTCGCCCTCCCCGAGGGCGACTACCCACCCGACGACTTCCAGTTCCCCCTGACCTTCAACTGGGCCCTGCCCCCGCTCCCCCACGGACCCGATCTGCTCGTGCTGGCCACCGAGCTGGCCGGCATCGGCGGCCCCGAGCTGCCGCTGGAGGTCTCGGCCATCGACAGCTTCGGCGCCGTCATCGACCCGGCGGAGCGGTCGTTGTCGATCGTGGCCCGCATGGACGTCTCGCTGACCCAGCTCCTCCAAGGAGAGGAGCTGCTGTGCGACACGCTCGATCGCTGCCTGGCGGTGAGCCGCTACGTGCTCGAGCGGGCCCCGGCCTGGCTCGGGAGCTGACGTTCGACCGACCCACCGCGCTACCGTGAGCCGCCCTTCCGGGGTAGCTCAATCGGCAGAGCAACGGACTGTTAATCCGTTTGTTGAGAGTTCGAGTCTCTCCCCCGGAGCCCCACGCACTGCACGGGCCTGTAGCTCAGTGGTGAGAGCAGGGGACTCATAATCCCTCGGTCGGAGGTTCGATCCCTCCCGGGCCCACCCCGCCGGCCCAGGGACGGGGCTGCCCGCCGTCAACCGGCGGCGGCCTCGTCCTTCAGGCCCTGGCGGACCATGGACCGCAGCTCGGGCCCGTCGTCGTGGCCGTGGACCGAGACCGCGTGCTCGCTGGCCGCCCGGACCACCTCTTCCTCCTCGCCGATGATGGTGAGCGTGCACCCGCTCTCACTCGGCATGTCCCTGCAGTCCGCGACCTTGCGCGCCATGGCCCCTCCTCTTGGTCGGGACGACCGTAGGCCCGCCGCCGCGGTAGCGAAAGGACTCAGCGGCGAGACCCAGGCCGCGACGTGTAGCCCGGCAGCTGGCCGACGACCAGGAGCAGGCCGATGATCCCGATGCTCCCGATCACCAAGGCCGGTCGGCCCTCCGCCAGCACCGAGTCGAGCTCGAGGGCGGCAAAACCCAGGGCGAGGGACCCCAAGACGACCGTGAGGTGGGTCAGCGAGGTCTCGACCGAGCCACCGGCCAACCGGTGACGCCCCCCCGCGCCCCAGGCCGCCGCCTCGTAGAGAGCGTAGAGAGCCACCCCCACGATGGCGGGGCCCATGCCCGGCGCCTGCTCGTTCCAGCACCAGAACCACGCGGCCATGAACAGGCCGATGGCCACACCGATCGCCGGGAACCACTGGAGCGCGGCGAAGGCGCTGACCGCCACCGCCAGCAGCGCCAACCCCGTCACCCCCGGGCCCGAGGCGCCGTCGTCGGCGACCACCGCACCCAGCGCCAACAGGGCGGCGAGCACCACCGCGGGGGCGGCCTGGGCTAGAGCGGTAGGAGTCGAGCGCGCTGACGCCATTGCTGCACCTCCTGGACAGGTCGTTCGAGGGGGACACCGTCGCTCCAGGTCACCACGGGAACGCCGGCCTTCTCGAGGTGGCGCTGGACGTTGCGCTGGCGGATCTGGAGGATCCGTCGAGCCAGCCCGGCGACGTCGGTGCCGTCGCTGTCGGGCACGGTGGGTAGGACCTGGATGGCCGCGACCTCGTAGCCGCGGGCGTGCAGGTCGAGGAGGAACGCCAGCGGCCGCTCGTCGGCCAGCGGCGAGAGGCCGACCACCAAGGCCTGGGACGGCACGCTGCGGGGCGGCAGCAGATCGGCACCCCGGCTGGTCTCGGTCACCGCGATCTCGGTGTCGATGAGGGTGTCGACGATCTTGTAGTACTGGGTGAGGCCGGTGCCCGGGAGGATCCAGCGCAGCGTGCCGCCGTAGCCCACGAGCCCGATGCGGTCCCGAGCCCCGTGGTAGCCCTCGGCCAGGGCGGCGGTGGCCCGAACAGCCAGCAACAGGGTCTCGTCGCGGCCCCAGAAGCCGGTGAAGCTGTCCAGCACCAGGACGACGTCGGCCGAGTGATCGGGGTGACGGTCGTTCACGTGCAGCCCGGGCCGGCGAGCGCTGGCCCGCCAGTTGACCGATCGCAGCCGATCACCCGGCCGGTACTCGCGCAGATCGGCGAACTCGAGGCCCTCGCCCGGGTGGGGTGAGGGCTGGACGCCGACCACCTGGCGAGGACGAGCGGGGCGAGCCAACGTCCGCAGGGCCTCGGGTCGGGGCAACACCCGCACCCTGGCGGCGGTCGACGGTCTGGGAGAACGAGACCATCCCCCGCCCGTCGGTCACCCGCACGTCGACCGCCCCGACCCAGCGCGGACCCCATTGCGTCGGCCGGAGCACGACGTCGACCCGGTGGTGCTCACCGGGATGCAGCACGACCGACGAGCGCCGGTCACCCTCGACCCATTCGACCCGCGCCGGCAGATGAGGGGTTATCTCCGCCGACAGCTCGGCGTCAGCCAGCAGATCGAGCTCGATGGCCAGGTCGTCGCCCTCCAGCACCCGCTCGCGGGCGACCCGGGCCTCGACCTCCAGGCGAGGCTCCCGCACGGCCAGGAGACCGAGGACCACGGCCACCCCGAACGGCAACGTCATCACCGCCAGCTCGGGCTGGCCGGTGCCCAATGCGAGAGCGGGGCCGGCCAGCGCCAACACCGCGAAGAGCCGCAGCCGCTGCGTCGATCGGCGGGTCACCGGTCGCGCAGCGCCTCTTCGGCGGTGGGGGCCGGGACCTGCTCGATCACCCCGCCGATGACGTCGCCGCCACTGAGACCCTGCACCCAGAGCTCGGGCCGCAGGACCAGTCGGTGCCCGAGGGCGGCCGGGGCGATGCCCTTCACGTCGTCGGGGGTGACGAAGTCTCGGCCCTCCATCGCCGCTCGGGCCCGGGCCAGCTTGAGCAGAGCCAGAGTGCCTCGAGGACTGGCGCCGACCCGGAGCTGGGTCGAGGAGCGGGTGGCATCGACCAGGCGCACGATGTAGCGGCCGACGGCCTCCGACACGTAGACCGACTCCAGGGCCCGCTGCATCTCGAGCAGGGTCGGGCGGTCGATGATCGGTCGCAGCTCGAAGTCGTCGGTCTGACGCTCCATCCGGCTGGCCGCCATCTGCCACTCGTCATCGATGCCCGGGTAACCGATGGAGAGCCGGAGGATGAAGCGGTCGAGCTGGGCCTCGGGCAGCGGGTAGGTGCCGTCGAACTCGATCGGGTTCTGGGTGGCGATGACGATGAACGGCGGCTCCAGCCGGTGGGTCTCGCCGTCCACCGTGACCTGGCGCTCGGCCATCGCCTCGAGCAGCGCCGACTGAGTCTTGGCTGGGGCTCGGTTGATCTCGTCGGCCAACAGGAGGTTGGTGAAGATCGGCCCCGACCGGAAGTCGAAGGACCCAGCCTTCTGGTCGTAGACGACCGACCCGGTGACGTCGCCGGGCATCAGGTCGGGGGTGAACTGGATCCGACCGAACTCCAGGCCCGAGACCGTGGCCAGTGAACGGGCCATGAGGGTCTTGGCCAGCCCCGGGTTGTCCTCGATGAGGACATGGCCGTCGGCCAAGATCCCCTGGAGGAGGAGCTGAAGCGCCTCCCGCTTGCCGACCACTGCCTTCTCGACCTCGTCGAGCACCCGCTCGGCGGCGGCTGCGACCTCGTCGACTCTCATCCCATGTCCTCCAGTGCACGTAGTGCGTCGTCGATCTCTCGGATGTCGATCTCGGCCTTGTGGTCCGATCGGTGGGCCGGTGCGTACAGCGGCCAGGCCGCCTCGCCCAGCACCGCCCGAGCCTTCTCTGGCTCCTGGCGTAGGTACACCCCGTGCTCCACCCGCAAGCGGTCGGCCGCCAGCCGCCGCAGGATCGGGACCAGGACCTGCTGGGCGTCCGACCAGCCCCGCAACGAGGCGGCGACGCTCCGCTCCAGCGACTCGATCTCGGTGGTCGGCGGGTCCTCGATCACCGGCCCCCGGAACCGGCCCGGCAGGCGGGCGTGGATCCGCCGGCGCAACGGCACCGGTCGACGGGGCGGGGGGGCATCGGGGTCGAGGAGTGCCGGGGGTGGCTCCTCGGGGTCGGCCGCCTCGCCGATGGCGTCGACCACCGCTCGCCCGAGCGCCCAGGCCAACACCACCCCGAAGGCGAGGACGAACTGAGTCCGATTCTCCCCGGTTGCCGCCGGGATGCCGAAGAGCGAAAACAGGAGGCAGACGACGCCGATGACGATGGCCCGCTTCATCGGGCCACCGCGTAGGCCCGCAACTCGGCCAGCGCCTGGTCGAGCGCGCCGATCGTCTCGGTCCGCATGTCCTCGTCAATGACGTGGTCGCTGAACCTGGCGTGGACGGCATTGCGGAACACAGTCGTCGCCGGCCCCCCTCGATCGCCGAGCCAACGCCGCATCCGGCGGGCGTACTCCTCCGGAGTCTCGGCCTCGTCTCGGGGCTTGCCGACGTCGCCCAACCGGGTCTCGAGCAGCAGGGCGGCAGCGATCACGGCCTCCCGGGGGGCGAGTCCGGACAACTCGGAGGGATCGGACACCACGGGCACCGGCACGGCATCCTCGTTCCCGGCACCGTCGATCGGGGGTAGCGGCGGCCGCCGGCGTCCCATCAGGACGACCACGATGGCCCCGAGGCCGAGGGCCCCGATGACCAACCAGATCGGGCTGGTGCTCGAGCCGTCGCCGGTGGCCGTGTCGGCGAGCAGCGTGGTCGTGGTGGTGCTGGTGTCCTGCTCGGGGATGAAGGCGTCGGTGACCTGGGTGAGGCCCTGGAACTGGGTGAAGAGGAGCAGGATCAGCGCGAAGCCGACGAGGTAGGCCAGGTAGTCCTTCCACGTGCGCTTCTTCTTCGGCTTGCGGCCCTCGCTCTTGGCCTTGGCCGCCCAGACGATCATGACCAGGATGAGGGCCACGCCGATGGCGAACACGCCGGCCACCAGGCCGAACAGCGCCCGGCCGGGGAAGGCGATGGCCACGCCCTGATCGCCCTCGGGAAGAAGATGGGTGCCCCGGCTGGCCTGCACCACCAGCAGGTACATCGCGGCCGCGGCCAGGCACACGCCGACCGACCGGATCGCCGATCCCTTCATGCGTCCACGCGCCCGCCACGAGGTGTCATCGGTCACATCATAGGAAACCAATGGTGGCGGTCGCTGGTCGGTGGGCGCGCGGGGTACGTTCGGCCCCGAGCGGCGCGTGGCCGCCTCCCCCGAAACCGACGAGGAGACAGCCGTGACCTACACCCTTCCCGACCTGCGGTACGACTACGGCGCCCTCGAGCCCCACTGCTCGGCCCAGATCCTCGAGCTCCACCACGACAAGCACCACGCGGCCTACGTCGCCGGCGCCAACACGACGCTCGAGAAGCTGGCCGACGCCCGTCAGGGCAACGACTTCGCGACCATCGTGGGCCTGGAGAAGACGCTCGCCTTCAACCTCTCGGGCCATGTGCTGCACTCGATCTTCTGGACCAACCTGAGCCCCGACGGCGGCGACCAGCCCGACGGCGAGCTCGGCACCGCCATCGACGAGGCGTTCGGCACCTTCGACGCCTTCAAGGCTCAGCTGTCGCAGGCGACCACCCTTGTGCAGGGATCGGGCTGGGGGGTCCTGGCCTACGAGCCGCTCGGCGGCCAGCTGGTGATCCAGCAGGTCTACGACCACCACGGCAACGTCACCAACGGGTCCATCCCCCTGTTCGTGATCGATGCCTGGGAGCACGCCTACTACCTCCAGTACAAGAACGTCCGGGCCGACTTCGTCTCCGCCGTCTGGAACCTCGTCAACTGGCCCGACGTGGCCGCCCGGTTCGCTGCCGCCAAGGCGACCTCCATCAGCAGCTAGCCCCGGCGGCTTCACCGCGCCGGAACGTCGGTGTCGGCGGAGGGTCCTGGCGCGTGGGAGGATGGGCCATGCGCTTCCGTTCGGGACTCGTGCTCGGTGTCATCGGCGGTCTGTGGCTCGGTGATCGCCGCCGGCGCTCCCGTCGCACCCGACCACGCCTCCGGGTCGTCGGTCGCGGGCCCACCGGACCGAGCGCGGCGGTGGGCGAACGGGTGCGGGCTGTCGTCGATCTCGGGGTGCTGGCGGCGCGCCACGCCGTGGAGGACCGACACCCCACGACCGACACCCGTCGACGGGTGTCGGTCGGCTGAGTCGGCGTCAGCCGTTGTCCAGGTAGTCCCGAAGGTGGGCACTGCGTTGCGGGTTGCGCAGCTTGGCCAGGGTCATCGTCTCGATCTGGCGCACCCGCTCCCGGGTCACCCCGAACTCGGCACCGACCTCGTCGAGGGTTCGGACCCGACCTCCGTCGAGGCCGAAGCGGAGACGGACGACCGCCTGCTCCCGCTCGGTGAAGTCGTCGAGCACGGCTTCGATGGCCACCTTGAGCTGGTTCCGGGCCGCCACGTCGAGGGGAACCTCGGCATTGGCGTCCTGGATCAGGTCTCCAAGTTCGCCCTCGTCCTCACCCACCGGTGAATCCAACGACACCGTGTCGAGGGCGATGCGGTCGATCTCCCGGACCCGCCCGACGGACGTGCCCACGTGGAGGGCCACCTCCTCGGCCGTCGGCTCCCGGCCCAGCTCCTGGAGCAGCAGGCGGCGGGCCTGGACCACCTGGTTGATGGTCTCGACCATGTGCACCGGGATGCGGATGGTGCGGGACTGGTCGGCGATGGCCCGGGTGATGGCCTGACGGATCCACCAGGTGGCGTAGGTCGAGAACTTGAAGCCCTTGCGGTGGTCGAACTTCTCCACCGCCCGCATGAGCCCCAGGTTCCCCTCCTGGACCAGGTCGAGGAGCAGCAGCCCGCGCCCCACATAACGCTTGGCGATCGACACCACCAGGCGCAGGTTGGCGGAGATGAGCATCTCCCTGGCCGCATCGCCCTCGGTCGCCACGCGTCGGAGGTGGCGGACCTCCGATGGCGGCGGATCGGCGGCCAACGCCGCCCTCGCTGCCAATCCGGCCTCCCGGGCGGTGGCCAGGCGGACCTCGTCGGCCCCCGTCAACAGCGGAACCTGACCGATCTCCCGCAGGTAGAGCCGCACCGAGTCGGCCACCTCGGTATCGGTCGACCGGCGACGGGGAGGGGCCCGCCGGGTCACAGCACCCACCGGGACCAGGGCCCGGGCCTCGGTCGTCGGGCTCGGCCGGTTCGGGTCCGAGGGGTCCGGGAGCGGCTCCTCGGTGTCGACCGCGATGCCCTGGTCGGCCAGGAGCCGGGTCACGGCACCGATGAAGTCGGGGGTCGGGTCCGGGGCCCCAAAGGCGGCGAGGATGTCGTCGACGGTGACGGCCCCCACTCCCCGACCCCGCTCGACCAGACCCCGGATCTCGGCCACCGCGGCGCCGTCGAGAGATACCCCGGCATCCGTCATCGGAGGGCCTCGGCGGCCTCGGTCGACGGGGCGTCGATGGCGGCATCGGAATCGGCCCGGGCCACCAGGAAGGGCACCAGCTCGGTGATCGCCGCCCCCCGGGTCTCGACCTCGTCGAGCAGCATGACCCGGACCTTGAGCCACCCGAGGTCGCTGGCCGCGCTCACCTCGCCGGTGGCGTGCGCCCGGGTCTGGAGTGACCGGATGACGGCCTTGGTGGACTGGCTGACCAGCCGGGCTACCACGTCCTCGGCCTCGACATCGGGCTCCTCGACCGCCAGACGGCCAAGCAGCTCCGCCACCTCCGGACCCGACTCGGCGATCGCCTCGTGCAGGGTGTCGGCCCTGGCCAGCGCCTCGAACGCGGCCCGCTCGACCTCGTCGGCGAAGAGGCACGGGGCCACCATCCCGGCCACGTCCTCGGGGCGATGTACGGCCACCCGCAGCACCATCAGCGCCGGGCTGTCGGCCAATCCCGATCGACGCCGGGGCCGGGTCGGCGAGGCGTCTTCCCACGAATCCGGCCGGCGCCGGGCCGGGCCGGCGCCGGCCGGATTCGATCCATCGGCCGCAGGCCGTCCGCCGGCCGTCGACGAAGGCCGCGCCGACGGCGCCGGCAGCTGGCGGAGACGCTCGGGATCGACCCGGCAGCGGTCCGCCACCACCATCACGTACTCGTCGCGCACCATGGCGTTGGGGTGCTCGGCCACCATGGCCATGGCGGTGTCGGCCGCCCGGGCCCGACTCTCGGCGGTGCGAAGGTCGGCGCCGGCGAAGAGGCGATCGAGGCGGAAGGCAAGAAACGGCCTCGCCCCCTCGATCGCCGCCACCATGGCCTCGGGCTGGCGCTGGGCCAGCTCACCCGGGTCCGAACCGGCAGGCAAGGCCGCCACCAGCACATCGACGTCGTGGGTGCGCTCCCAGGCGTAGACCCGCTCGGCCGCTCCCTGGCCGGCGGCGTCGGCGTCGTAAGCCAGGACGATGCGGCGGGTGAAGCCCCGCAGCACGGCCAGGTGCCGATCGGTGAGGGCCGTGCCGCAGGTCGCCACCGCTCGAGAGATCCCGGCCTGGTGGAGGCCGATCACGTCGGTGTAGCCCTCGCAGACGACCACCTCGCCGGTCCGCACCATGTCGGCCTTGGCCCAGTGCAGCCCGTAGAGGACCTCGCTCTTGTCGTAGATGGCAGTACCGGTGGAGTTCTTGTACTTCGGTCCCTCGGCGCCGGGAAGGATCCGTCCACCGAAGGCCACGGGATCGCCCCGAGCGTCGAAAATCGGAAAGATGATCCGCCCCCGGAAGCTGTCTTGCAGCCGCCCGGCCTTGTTGGTGAAGGCCAACCCGGTGTCGCGCAGCACGTCGGGAGGTCCGCCGAGTGAGCGGGCCAACTGGTCCCACCCTTCCGGCGCCCACCCCAACGAGAAGCGGCGCACGATGTCGCCGTCGTAGCCCCGAGATCGCAGGTAGCCCCGGGCGCTGGCTGCATCCGGCGACGCCAACAACCGGGCGTGGTACCAGTCGACGGCCTTGGTCATCGCCTCGACCAGCGTGGCCCGCCGGCCCCGCTGCCCCGACTGGCGCTCGTCGTCGTAGCGCAGGGTGATGCCGGCCCGAGCGGCCAGCTGCTCGACCGCGCCCACGAAGTCGAGGTGCTGGGTCTCACGCAGGAACGAGATGGCGTCGCCCTTGGCCTGGCAGCCGAAGCAGTAGTACACCCCGAGCTCGGCGTTGACCGAGAACGACCCCGACCGCTCGGTATGGAACGGACACAGCCCGACGAAGCGCGAACCCACCTTGCGCAGGGCGACGTGCTCCCCGAGCAGGGCCACCAGGTCGGTCGCGGACCGGACCCGTTCGATGTCGTCGTCGACGATTCCCATGGGCCGCGCCGACCCTACGGCGCTAGGGGGTGGCTTCGCGCCGGTCGGCCGCCAGCGAGGCGACGATCGACACGGTCAGCACCGACGTGATGACCGCCAGGGAGAGGACGGTCGGCATGTGCCACAGCTCGGCAAGGAGCATCTTGGCCCCCACGAAGGCCAGAATGGCGGCCAGCCCGAGATCGAGATAGCGGAACCTGTCCTTCATGCCGGCCAGGCAGAAGTACAGGGAGCGCAGCCCCATGATGGCGAAGGCGTTCGACGAGAAGACGATGAACTGCTCGCGGGACACCGCCAGCACGGCCGGAATCGAGTCGACGGCGAACACCACGTCGGTGGTCTCGATCATGACCAGCACCGCGAACAGCGGCGTGGCCAGTCGCTTGCCGTTCTGGACCGTGAAGAGCTTCTGGCCGTCGTACTCGTTGGTCGAGGGCACGAACCGCCGCACCAGTCGCAGCGCCATGCTGTGATCGGGATCGACCTCGGTGTCGCCGTGGCGGACCAGCCGGAATGCGGTGTACAGCAGGAAGGCGCCGAATAGGTACAGGATCCAGTCGAAGCGCTCGATGAGCGCGACCCCGGCGAAGATGAATATTGCCCGGAGCACCAGCGCCCCGAAGATGCCCCAGAACAGCACCCGGAATTGGTAGGCCGCCGGCACCTTGAAGAACGAGAGGATCACGGCCCAGACGAAGACGTTGTCGATCGACAGCGCCTTCTCGATGAGATAGCCGCTGGCGTACTCCCCGGCCGCCCGACCCCCGAAGGCGACGGCCACCACGATCGTGAACGAGAGGCCGATGGTGATCCAGATCCCGCTCTCGATCAGCGCCTCCCGCAGCGAGATCGCGTGCGGCCGGCGGTGCACGATGAGCAGGTCGGCCACCAGGAGCACCAGGACGAAGCCGACGAACGCGGCCCACGCCCAGTTCGGGACGTCGAACTCGGCAAAGGTCTGACCGGAGTCGGAGGCGGCGAGCACGCCGTGGAGGGAGGCCACCTACCGGGTTTCCGAGACGCCAGCCCCGAGCACCGCCTGGGCTGCAGCCAGGCGGGCGATGGGCACTCGGAACGGCGAGCAGGACACGTAGTCGAGGCCGGCCGCGTAGAACACGGCGATCGACGCGGGGTCGCCCCCGTGCTCGCCACACACTCCGAGCTTCAGGTCGGCCTTGGTGGCCCGGCCGCGAGCCGCGCCGAGGCGAACCAGCTCACCGACCCCGGCGGCATCGACCGTGTCGAACGGGTTGGCGTCGAGGAGGCCCAGCTCGAGGTACGGGCCCATGATCCGGCCCTCGACGTCGTCCCGCGAGAAGCCGAAGGTCATCTGGGTCAGGTCGTTGGTGCCGAAGCTGAAGAAGTCCGCCTCCTCGGCGATCTCGCCGGCCAGCAGCGCGGCTCGGGGGGTCTCGATCATGGTCCCGATGGTCACCTTGAGCTTCCTGTTCGTGGCCCCAGAGGTGTCGGCGATGGCGCCCTCGACCCAGCGACGGGCCTCGGCCAGCTCCGCCCGGGAGATGGTCAGGGGGATCATCACCTCCACGATGGGCTTGCCCCCGGCCGCCACCCGCTCGGCCGCGGCCTCCATCAGCGCCCGTACCTGCATGGCATAGAGCCCGGGCTTGACCACCCCCAGGCGCACGCCCCGGGTGCCGAGCATGGGGTTCTGCTCCCGCCACTCCCGGGCCGCCTCGTAGAGCTGGCGCTCCTCGGCGTCGAGGCCGACGGTGGCGTCCTTGACCGCCAGCTCCTCGACGTCGGGGAGGAACTCGTGGAGCGGAGGGTCGAGCAGCCGCACGGTCACCGGCAGAGCGTCCATGGCCTCGAGGATCTCGAGGAAGTCGGCCTTCTGGACCACCCGCAGGGCCTCGAGGGCGGCGGCCTCGTCGTCGGGGGTGTCGGCCAGGATCATGCGCCGCACCACCGGCAGGCGGTCGTCGCCCAGGAACATGTGCTCGGTGCGACACAGGCCGATGCCCTCGGCGCCGAACTCGCGGGCGCGGGCGGCGTCGACGCCGGTGTCGGCGTTGGCCCGCACCGCGAGCTTGCCCTTCCGGATCTGGTCGGCCCAGGCCAGGATCTGGTCGAGCTCGGGGGGCGTGGTGCCGACGTCGAGCGGGACCTGCCCGACCACGACCACCCCGGTCGTGCCGTCCAGCGAGAGCCAGTCGCCCTCGGCCACGGTGACGTCGCCCACGCGGAACGAGCGGCCCTTGATGCGCACCGCGTCGGCGCCCACCACCGCCGGCTTGCCCCAGCCCCGAGCCACCACCGCGGCGTGCGACACCAGTCCGCCCCGGGCGGTGAGGATGCCCTCGGCGATGGCCATGCCGTGCACGTCCTCGGGCGAGGTCTCGGAGCGCACCAGGACCACCGCTTCGCCGGCCTGGTGGGCCGCCACCGCGTCGTCGGCGCTGAAGTACGCCCGACCTACTGCGGCGCCCGGCGAGGCCGCCAGCCCGGTGGTCAATACGTCGTAGGTGGCCCCGGCCGCGAACGTCGGGTGCAGCACCGAGTCGAGGTGGTCCTCGGTGATGCGCAGCACGGCCTCGGCCTTGGTGAGCTTGATCCGGCGGTCCTTGGTCATGTCGACCGCCATGCGCAGGGCGGCCGGGCCGGTGCGCTTGCCGACCCGGGTCTGCAGCATCCACAGCCGGCCCTGCTCGATGGTGAACTCGGTATCGCACATGTCCCGGTAGTGCCGCTCGAGGCGGTCGAAGATGGCGAGAAGCTCGGCGTGGATGGCCGGGAACTGGGTCGCCATGGCCGCGATGGGCTCGGTGTTGCGGATGCCCGCCACCACGTCCTCGCCTTGGGCGTTGACCAGGAAGTCGCCGTAGGCCCCGGGGGCACCGGTGGCCGCGTCGCGGGTGAAGCCCACGCCCGTGCCCGAATCGTCGTCACGGTTGCCGAACACCATGGCCTGGACGTTCACCGCGGTGCCGAGGTCGTGGCTGATGCCCTCGCGGTCTCGGTAGGCGATGGCGCGGGCCCCGTTCCAGGAGCGGAAGACCGCTTCGATGGCGCCCCGCAGCTGGTCGGTCGGGTCCTGGGGGAAGGGGGCGCCGGTGTGGCGCTCGACGATCTCGGTGAACCGCCGCACCAACCGGCGAAGGGTGTCGGGGCCGATGTCGGAGTCGGCGGTGACGCCGTCCCACTCCTTGGCCGTCTCGAGCAGGCGCTCGAAGTCCTCGCCGGGCACGTCGAGCACGATGCGGCCGTACATGGCCACGAACCGGCGATAGGAGTCGTAGGCGAAGCGCTCGTCGGTCTGCTTGGCCAGGCCCTCCACCGACTCGTCGTTGAGGCCCAGGTTGAGGACGGTGTCCATCATCCCCGGCATCGAGAACTTGGCTCCCGACCGCACCGACACCAGCAGGGGGTCGATCGGGTCCCCCAGCTTCTTTCCCATGGCCCGCTCGAGCTTGGCCCGGTGCTTGGCCACCTCGGCGTCGAGCCCATCGGGCCAGCCGCCGCGCATGTACTCGCGGCAGGCGTCGGTGGAGATGGTGAATCCCGGCGGCACCGGCAGGTCGAGGACTGTCGTCATCTCGGCCAAGTTGGCGCCCTTGCCCCCGAGGAGGTCCTTGAGGTGCATGGGGCTGGTGCGGTGCTTGTGGTCGAACGCGTACACGAGTGGCATCGGCGGCTGAGCCTACCGGCCGACCTTCCGAGGCCCGGGGCGTGGGAACCGGACGCTGGCCTGGCGAGCGTCCCCTCCCGTTCTCGGCGCGCTCCTTCCGACATTCCGGATCTGGCGCGCCGAGAACGGGAGGGCGACACTCCGGATCTGGCGCGCCGAGAACGGGAGGGCGCCATGGCGGAACTCGAGCAACTCCCGTACGATCCGGAGCGTCCAGTCCGGATTGCTGACGCGCCGGCCGAACGCACCCAGGGGGTCGCCATGACCGGGTTCCTCGACGCATCCACCTTCGCTGGCTCCTGGTTCGACGGGACCTGGCGGGCGGCCTCGGGCGAGGCCTACGACGATCGCAACCCCGCCACCGGGGAGGTCCTCTTCTCGGTGGGCGCGGCCAGCCCGGCCGACGTCGCCGAGGCGTGCAAGGTCGCCGCCGCGGCTCAACCAGGCTGGGCGGCCCTACCGGCCGAGGAGCGGGCCGGCGTCCTGCGCCGCGCCGCCGAGCTGTTCGACACCCACAACGACGAGATCCTGCAGTGGGTCCACCGCGAGACCGGAGCGGCGGCCGGGTTCGGCGGCTTCAACATCCACATCGCCGGCGACGAGCTGCGGGAGGCCGCCGATCTGGCCGGCCACCTGGGCGAGGAGCACGAATTCCCCTCGGGCGAGGGCGTCCGCAACGTCGCTCGGCGCATCCCGCTCGGGGTCGTGGGCGTGATCTCACCCTGGAACGCCCCGCTCATCCTCTCGTCGCGGTCGGTGGCGCCCGCCCTCGCCCTCGGCAATGCGGTCGTGCTCAAGCCCGACCCGAACTCGCCGGTCTGCGGTGGCCTGGTGTTCGCCCGCCTGCTCGAGGAGGCGGGTCTGCCGGCCGGCGTGCTGTGCGTGGTGCCCGGTGGCGCCGACGCCGGCGAGGCCCTGGTCGAGGACCCGAATGTGAAGATGATCTCGTTCACCGGGTCGACCGCAGTCGGTCGGCGGGTGGGCGAGATCGCCGGCCGGACCCTCAAGAAGGTGGCCCTCGAGCTCGGCGGCAACAGCCCGCTGGTCATCCTCGACGACGCCGACCTCGACGCGGCCGCGTCGAACGGCGCGTGGGGCAGCTTCCTGCACCAGGGCCAGATTTGCATGGCGACGTCCCGGCACCTCGTCCACTCCTCGATCGCCGAGGAGTACGCGGCCAAGATCGCCGAGAAGGCGGCCCACCTGCCGGTCGGCGACCCCACGGGCGAGGTCGCACTCGGGCCCCTGATCAACGAGAAGCAGCTCAGCCGGGTCCGGCGCATCGTGGACGAGTCGGTGGCCAAGGGCGCCCGGGTGGTGGCTGGCGGGGGCAACGACGAGCTGTTCTTCGAGCCCACCGTGCTGGTCGGGGTCACGCCCGGGATGCCGGCCTTCGACGAGGAGATCTTCGGGCCGGTAGTGGCCATCACCACGTTCGAGACCGACGACGAGGCCGTCGAGCTGGCCAACGACACCGAGTACGGGCTGTCGGCCGCGGTCATCACCGCCGACGTCGGCCGAGGCCAGGCCATCGCCGAGCGGATCCACTCGGGGATCGTCCACGTGAACGACCAGACGGTCAACGACGAGACCCGCATCCCCTTCGGGGGGGTGGGCGCCTCGGGCAACGCCAGCCGCTTCGGGACCCTCTCGAACGTCGAGGAGTTCACCCAGTGGCGGTGGATGACGGTGAAGGATGAACCCGCCCGCTACCCGTTCTGAGCCCGGTCGCGGTCGCCGCACCGGCCACCAGGGCAAGGGCCCAGAGGCCGGCAGCCACGACGTCGACGAAGAGGGCGGTGCCCCGGTGGAGCACCGACAACGAGGCCAGGGCCGGGGCCGCCAGCGCGACCAGGACCAGCGGGCGCGCGAACCGGGGTAGCCAGCGGGCCGTGACCACCATGACCACCAGCGCCCAGGTGGTGGCGACCAGCACCGGCGAGGACGGGTGGGCCAGCTCTCCCCCCACCGGGCGATCGACCAGGTGCCGCAGCGCCAGACCGAGCGGCCCGGCGACGACGGTGGCGGCGACGGCCAGCACCGCCGCCCGGCGGTCCCCGAGGGCCAGGGCCACCAGCCCGAGCACGATCCCCACGCTGATCGCCACCACCGGCCGGCCGAGGTCCGTACCGAGCGACAACACCCGCCGGGCGTTGTCGGTGGTGCCTTCGCCCTGGCCGACCAGGTGCTGGACCCGGCGGTCGATCGGCCAGGCCCCGGGGTCGCGCCGGAGGGTTCCGGCATCGTCGCCGCCGTCACCCGAGAGACCCGGGCTGGCGGTGCCGCCGGCGTCCTGCCCGGCGTCCTGCCACCCCGCCCAGTCCAGACCGGTGTCGTCCCACAGCCACTCGGTGCTGGCCTGGTAGGCGTTGTCTCGGAACCGGTTGCCGGCCTCGCCGAACACCGGGTCGCCGGTCTCGCGGACGATGCCGTTGCGGCCCGAGCAGATGATCTCGTTGCCGTGGACGTCGAGGCGTTCGAGGCGGTACTCGGGGCCCCGGGGCTGCTGGATGCCGGTGATGCCGTTGCCGTTGCCCACCACCTGATTGGCGCTGACCTCGACGTCGGCGCTGGCCGCGATCTGGATCCCGGCCCCGAAGGCCCCCACTGCCGAGCCGAGCCCGTTGCGCCAGACCTGGTTGTCGACCACCACCGCGTCGTAGGAGATCTCGTGGAAGATCCCGGCCCCGTCGTTGTCGGTGACGACGTTGCCCTCGTAGCGGGTGCCCCGGTTGTCGATGTCGGTCCAGAGACCGGGGCCAGCATTGTCGTGGACCCAGCTATCGCGCACCGTCAGGTCGGTCGTGTACGCGAACTTCGATCCGCCCGCCTCCCAGCCGGCGTCGTGGCCACCGGTGTTGTTGTGGTCGACCTCGACCCGCTCGACGGTGGCCCCCTCGGTCAGCGCCGACTTCAGCCCGATCTGGCCGTTGTGGTGGACCCGGGAGTCGCGCAGCACCGAGTCGCTGGGGACGAAGACCCCGCCGCCGGCGTTGTCGTGGACGTCGAGGTGCTCGAGGGTCCAGCGCTCGGCCGGGGTCTCCCCCGCGATCGGCTGGATCGCCCCTTGCTGGAGGGGGCTGGCGTAGTGACGGATCTCGAGGTTGCTCACCACCACGTCGGCCGCCGTGCCCGAGAAGGCGACGGCCGTGGTGTCGCCGCCGTCGAGTACCGCCCCGTCCTCACCGAAGAAGCGGTCGCCGTCGCGGGGCACGATCGACGCCCCCGGGTGGACGCCCGCGGCCAGCACGAAGGCGCTGCCCGGTGGCGCGGCGTCGACCGCGGCCTGGACGTCGTCGCCCGCCGCGATCCGCACCGCGGAATCAGGCACCGCCATCGCCGGTTGGGCAGCGACCGGGAGGGCCCCGGCGGTGGTCGGGTAGCGGCAGCGGGTGGTGCTGGCCCGAGCGGCCACGCCCAGCACCAGGCCGGCCACCGCGGCGGCGATGGCAACGGCCCCGAGCACCCGACGCCCGGTGCCGGCGGCCACGGTCAGACGAAGCGCTCCTGCAGGTAACCGACCAGACGGTCGATCGACACCCGGTCCTGGTCCATGGTGTCGCGCTGGCGGACGGTCACCGACCGGTCAGCCAGCGTGTCGAAGTCGATGGTCACACAGCACGGCGTGCCCAGCTCGTCCTGGCGCCGGTAACGCCGGCCGATCGACTGGGTCTCGTCGTAGTCGCACATGAAGTGGGGCTGCAGCCCGGCCAGCACCTCCTGGGTGGTGCTCACCAGCTCGTCCTTGCGGGACAGGGGCAGCACCGCGACCTTGTAAGGGGCCAGGCGGTGGTGCAGGCGAAGCACGGTGCGCGTCTCGCCCCGGACCTCCTCCTCGTCGTAGGCCGCCAGCAGGAAGGCCATCATCGTGCGGGTGGCCCCGGCCGCCGGCTCGATCACGTGGGGGACGTAGCGCTCGCCGGTGGCCTGGTCGAAGTACTCGAGCCGCTCCCCCGAGGCCTGGGCGTGCTGGCGCAGGTCGAAGTCGCCTCGGTTGGCGACCCCTTCGAGTTCGCCCCAGCCCCACGGGAAGGCGAACTCGACATCGGCGGTGGCCGACGAGTAGTGGCTGAGCTCGTCAGCCTCGTGGTGGCGGAGGCGCAGAGCCGACTCCGGCACCCCGTGCTCGACATACCACCCGAAGCGCTCGGCCAGCCAGTACTCGAACCACTGCTCGGCCTCGGCCGGGGGCACGAAGAACTCCATCTCCATCTGTTCGAACTCGCGGGTCCGGAAGATGAAGTTGCCGGGGGTGATCTCGTTGCGGAACGACTTGCCGATCTGGGCGATGCCGAAAGGCGGCTTCTTGCGCGACGTCTCGAGCACGTTCTTGAAGTTGACGAACATGCCCTGGGCCGTTTCGGGTCGCAGGTAGGCGACCGCGGCCGCGTCCTCCACCGGCCCGGCCTGGGTCTTGAACATGAGGTTGAACTGCCGGGCCTCGGTGAAGGAGTCGGCGGCGGCGCAGTTCGGGCACGACGACGGGTCCTCGAGCTGGTCGAGGCGGAAGCGCTCGTGGCAGACCCGGCAGTCGACCAGCGGGTCGGTGAAGTTGCTCAGGTGTCCCGACGCCTCCCAGATGGCCGGCGGCGACAGGATGGCGGCGTCGAGGCCGACCACGTCGTGGCGAAGCTGCACCATCGAGCGCCACCACGCGTCCTTGACGTTCCGCAGCAGCAGCACGCCTACCGGGCCGTAGTCGTAGGTCGAGCGGAACCCGCCGTAGATCTCGGCGCTGGGGAACACGAACCCCCGCCGCTTGCAGAGGTTCACCACCTTGTCGATCAGGGCTCCGTCGATCAGGGCTTCGTCCATGGTGCGGCGACTGTACCGGGGGCCCTCCGAGCCCCTCCCCTTGTCGGCGTGGTCAGTGGTCGAGGACGCCCTGGGCCTTGAGGCGTCGCTCGAGGACGGTCTCCAGGGCCCGGGTGGCGAGCTGGCCGACCTCGAACCCGGCGACCGACGCCGGCTCGCTCAGCACCGAGGTGACGTCGCCCCCCAGGATCCGGCGCAGCAGGGCCAGCGCCTCGGGCGACACGGGCACCCCCGACCGGCAGCTACGACACAGCGCGCCGCCCTCGGTGAGGTCGAAGGCGACCAACTCGGCCGACGGGTCGCCACAGCGCACGCACTCGTCGATCACCGGCCCCAAGCCCTGCTGGGCCAGCAGCTTCCAGTAGAACGCCGGCACCACCAGCGGCGCGTCCTGGGCGGCCAAGGTCCGCAGGGCGCCGAGGAGCATCTGGTAGAGGCGGGGCTCGGGGTCACCCTCCTGGAGCACCGCGTCGACCGCCTCGAGCAGGGCCGAGGCGCGCCCGTAGCGATCGAGGTGCTCTCGCACCGGCCGGAACGGCTCGAGGGTCTCGGCTTGGGTGATGGTGTCGAGCGAACGGCCCTCGTAGAGGAGGAGCGACACGTGCGACAGCGGCTCGAGCCGACCCCCGAAGCGGCTCTGGGTCTTGCGCACGCCCTTGGCCACCGCCCGGACCTTGCCGCGGCCCTCGGTGACCAGGACGACGATCCGGTCGGCCTCACCGAGCTTGTAGGTGCGCAGCACGACGCCGCGCTCCCGGTAGAGGCCCACGGGCCGAGGCTAGGTGCCGCCGATGTCGCCGAAGCGCCGCTCGCGCCGCTGGTACTCGCGCACCGCGTCGAACAGGTGGGCGCGGCGGAAGTCGGGCCACAGCGTCTCGGTGAAGACCAGCTCGCTGTAGGCCAGCTCCCAGAGCAGGAAGTTGGAGATCCGGTGCTCGCCCGAGGTGCGGACCATGAGGTCGACGTCGGGCATCTCCGGGTCGTAGAGCCGGCGGCGGATCGCCTTCTCGTCGACCTTGGACGAGGGCACCCCGTCGTCGACCAGGCGCCGGACGGCATCGACGATCTCGGCCCGACCCCCGTAGTTGAAGGCGATGGTGAGGGTGAGGCCCCGGTTGGCGCGGGTGAGCTCGAGGGTCTCGTCCATCCGCCGCAGGAGGCGCCGCGGCACCCGCCAGTCGCGGCGCCCGGCAAAGCGGATGCGCACCCCCCGGGCGTGGAGGTCGTCGCGGTGGCGGGTGAGGATCCCCTCGTTGAAGCCCATGAGGTAGCGGACCTCCTCGACCGGGCGTCGCCAGTTCTCGGTCGAGAAGGCGTAGAGGGTGAGCCAGCCCAGGCCCAGCTCCAACGCTCCTTCGACCGCGTCGAGCAGGGCCTCCTCGCCGGCGGCGTGGCCCTCGGTGCGGGGCAGGCCCCGCTGGTTCGCCCACCGGCCGTTGCCGTCCATCACGCAGGCCACGTGCACCGGGACGCGTGACGGATCGATCCCCTCGACGGCCATGGCGGCTCAGTACCCGAGCTGGTCGAGGGCCTTGGCCCGCCGCTGCCAGTCCTTGTCGACCTTCACCGCCAGCTCGACGTAGGCGCCTTCGGGGAGCTGCTGGCGCACGGCGATGCCCACCGCCTTGAGCACCGAGCCGCCCTTCCCGATGACCATCCCCTTCTGCGATTCGCGCTCGACCAGGATCTCGCAGCGGACCCGGGGCCACTCCCACTCGGTCAGCCGGGTGGCGATGGAGTACGGCAGCTCGTCGTGGAACTGAGCCAAGAGCTGCTCTCGCACCAGCTCGGCGACCCACTCGGGCTCGGGCAGCTCCCGCACCATGTCCGGGGGGTACAGCGCCGGGCCCTCGGGCAACCGCTCGACCAGGTGCTCGACCAGCGCTTCGACGCCGTCGCCCCGCTCGGCCGAGACCGGGAAGTAGGCCTCGAGGTCGAGCTGGCCGGCCGCCCCGAGCTGCGCCACCACCTGATCGGCCGAGGCGATGTCGGTCTTGTTCACCACCACCACGGCGTCGGCCGGGCAGCGGGCCGCCACCCATTGGTCGCCTCGGCCGAAAGGGGCGGTGGCATCGATCACCAGGCAGACGACGTCGACCCCGCCCATGGTGGCGGTGGCCGAGCTGTTGAGGCGCTCGCCGAGCATGGTCTTGGGCTTGTGGATCCCGGGCGTGTCGACGAAGACCACCTGGGCGTCGGTCCGATTGAGCACCCCCCGGACCTGGAAGCGGGTGGTCTGGGCCTTGTCGGAGACGATCGACACCTTCTGGCCGAGGATCCGGTTGAGCAGAGTCGACTTCCCGACGTTGGGTCGCCCGACCAGGCTCACGAAGCCCGACCTCACGAGCCGCGCTCGATGTCGGCGCCCAGCTCGGCCTCTTCGTCGGCGCCCTCGGCCCCGCTCTGGCCCCGCCGAGCGACCATGACCCGGACCCGACCGATTCGGCGACCCTTGACCATCTCGGCCCGGAGCCGGTGGCCGTCGACCTCGACCTCCTCGCCCTCGTGGGGGACGTGGCCGAGCAGGTCGAGGACGAGCCCCCCGACGCTGTCCCAGTCACCGACCGGCAGACCGATGTTGAGCAGCTCGTTCAGCTCGTCGAGCGACATGCGGGCGTTGACCCGGATATCGCCCCCGGGGAGCGCCTCGACCAGGGGGGCCTCGACGTCGAACTCGTCGACGATCTCGCCCACCAGCTCCTCGATCAGGTCCTCGAGGGTGACCAGGCCGGCGGTCCCCCCGTACTCGTCGACCACGATTGCCATGTGGAAGCTGCGGGCCTGCATCTCCCGTAGGAGCTCGGCCACCCGCTTGGTCTCGGGCACGAAGTGGGCCGGACGGAGCAACGGGCGGATGGGTGCCGACTCCCGGGCGTCGCGGGTGGCCCGCAAGAGGTCCTTGGCATAGACCAGACCCGACACCTCGTCGATCGTGCCGTCGTGGGCCGGGATGCGGGAGTAGCCGTGGTCGAGGACGACCTCGAGAGCCTCCCCCACGGTGGCGTCGGCGGCCACCGCGACCATGTCGGGACGAGGGACCATCACCTCCCGGGTGACGGTGTCGCCGAAGTCGATGACCGAGCGGATGAGGGTGCGCTCGCCCGATTCGATCACGTCGGCCTCGAGCGCCAGCTCGGTCATGGCCAGCAGCTCCTCCTCCGACACGGTCATGGCCTCGCCCGACTGGCGGCCCGGGGTGAGCAGGTTGGCGATGACGATCAGGCCCCGGGTGAGGAGCCGCAACGGCAGGAACCGAGCGATGGCGTTGATCACCGGAGCGCAGAGGAGGGCGGACTGTTCGGCCCGCTGGATGGCCAGGGTCTTGGGGACGGCCTCGGCCAGCACGAAGATGACCGCCACCTCGACGCCGAGGGCACCCAGCGCCCCCCACGGGCCGAGCCACTGCTCGGCCAGGAGCCCCACCAGGGTGGCCATGGCCAGGTGGCAGGCCAGCACCAGCAGAAGCACCGGGTTGAGGAACTGCTCTCGGTGCTCGAGCAGCCGGACCAGGCTCTTGGCGCCCCGGCGACCCTCCTGAACCAGGGCCAGGGCCCGGGTCTTGGGCAGGAAGGTGAGACTGGTCTCTGCCGCCGCCAGGAAGGCAGCGGTGACCAGCAGCCCAAGGACCGCGAATACGGACAACGCCTGGGTGTTCACTGCCCGTCCTTCACGCGCGGGGGATCGAAGCTGGCCAGGGCGGCCTGCTCCCGGGCCTGCATGGCGGCCTCCTCGTCGGGCTCGGCATGGTCGTGGCCGAGGAGGTGGAGGACGCCGTGGACCACCAGGAGGTCGAGCTCGGCGGCCAGGTCACCGGTGTGCGAGGGCGCATTGGCGGCGGCCACCACCGGGCACACCACGATGTCGCCCAACAGGATCGGGCCCGGTCCGGGGTCGATGGCATCCAGGGGGAACGACAGGACGTCGGTGGGTCCCGACTCCCCCATGTGCGCCTCGTGCAACTCGGCCATGGCGTCCTCGGTCACGAACGTGAGCCCCGCCTCACCCGCGATCACCCCCTCGGTCCGCAGCGAGTGCTCGGCCAGGGCCACCAGCCGGGCGATGTCGACCGGCTGGTCGGTCTGCTGGTCGTCGGCGAGCACCACCAGCAGACCCTCCTCCGAGGGCGTGGCGTGGACGGCGGGTGCGGCGGCGTCCGTCACCGACGGCGGCGGGTCTTGCCCCGAGCGGTGGCCTCGGCCCCCGCGTCGTGGCGGTCGTAAGCGTCGACGATCTGCTGGACGATCTCATGGCGGACGACGTCGCGATTGCTCAGCCGCACGAACGCCAGCCCATCGATGCCGGTCAGGAGCTCTTCGAGGTCGAGCAGCCCGGAGCGCCCCGAGGGCACGTCGACTTGGGTGACGTCGCCGGTGACGACCACCTTCGACCCGAACCCGATCCGGGTGAGGAACATCTTCATCTGCTCGGGCGTCGTGTTCTGCGCCTCGTCGAGGATGATGAAGCTGTCGTTCAGGGTCCGGCCGCGCATGTAGGCCAGGGGCGCGACCTCGATGGCGCCCCGCTCCATGAGCCGGGCCGCGCCCTCGGGGTCGACCATGTCGTAAAGGGCGTCCCACAGCGGGCGCAGGTAGGGGTCGACCTTGGCCATGAGGTCGCCCGGCAGGTACCCCAGGCGCTCGCCGGCCTCGACCGCGGGGCGGGTGAGGATGATCCGGTTCACGGTCTTGGCCTGGAGGGCCTGGACCGCGGCGGCCACCGCCAACCAGCTCTTGCCGGTCCCCGCGGGGCCGATGGCGAAGGTGACGACATTGGTGGCGATGGCGTCGACGTAGCGCTTCTGGCCGCTCGTCTTCGGGCGCACCGACCGTCCCTTGGACGAGCGCAGCACCTCGGCGGTGAGAACCTCGGAGGGCCGTTCGTGGTCGTTGACCATCTCGATGGTGCGCCCGACGTTGGCCAGGTCGAGGGAGTGTCCCCGCTCGAGCAGGACGACCAGCTCCTCGAAGAGCCGGCTGACGATCTCGGCCTGCTCCCCAGTGATGGAGATCTCGTTACCCCGCACGTGGATGGAGGCGCCCGGGAACGAGGTCTCCACCAACCGCAGCAGCTCGTCGCGCTGGCCGAGCAGGCCCACCATCAGGTGGTTGCCGGGGACGAGGATCTTGACGTCGGAGGCTGGCACGGGGGTTCGGCGGCGAGGCTACCCCGGCGGCCAGGCCAGGGGCCGGCCACCGAGGACGTGGAGGTGCAGGTGGGCCACGGTGTTGCCGCCGTCTTCGCCCACGTTGAGCACCAACCGGTAGCCCGATTCGCTCACGCCCTCGCCGACGGCCACCGCGTTGGCGGCCAGGAACAGCTCGGCCAGCAGCTCTCCGTGATCGCCGGACAGCTCGCCGGCATGGGTGACGTGGGCCTTGGGCACGACCAGGACGTGGGTGGGGGCACGGGGGTCGAGGTCACGGAAGGCGATGGTGTGTTCCGTCTCGTGCACCACGGTGGCCGGGACGTCGCCCCGACCGATCCCGCAGAAGACGCACGCCGTCTCCAAGGCCACGGCCGCGGTCAGCGCTCGACCCCAGCGATCTCGGGACGTTCGACATCGAGCGCCACCGCCCCATTGATGACGACCCGCTGCACCTGCGCCAGCTCGTCGTCGATCGCCCGGAGGTAGCGCAACGACTGCTCTCGAGCCTGAGGGAACGGGCTCGAGACCGAGGTCAGGCGCAGCTCGAAGATCGTGGGGGTGTCCTGGATGTCGCCCCGCACCAGCTCGAACTCGGCCTCCGGCTCGCAACGGCCGGTGGCCGTCACCACCAGGGCGGCCACCAGCTGGTCGGCGTCTCGACCCCCGAGGTCGGCGCCCTCCTCGACCAACGTGCCGAAGGGCACCATGGCGATCTGGGCGGCCCAGTCGCGACAGGCCGTGGTGCTGGCCGGCATCCGCATCTTGGCCGTCCGGCGCCGGGAGGGGCGCCGACCCCGTCGACCGCGTCCGGGCGCACCCCCCGGTCCGCCCTCGGCGTCGGGCGGCGGGCCCTCCGGATCCTTGCCACCGTTCATGGCCCGTCGGCTGAAGAAGTTGAAGTTCATCACCGGTGCCGAGCGTAGGCACCCGGCACGCTCGGCGATAGGGCGGCGTCAGGCTGCGGGCGGGTTCGGGTCGCTCACGGGCGGGGCGAGCCGGAGGGGCGCACCCGGCAGCGTCCAGCGGTGACCGGGTTCGAACTGGTCATCGGGCACCGGGGGCGACAGCAGGAAGCCCTGGACCTTGCTGCACCCGAGGCCGGCGAGGACCTCGAGCTGCTCGATGGTCTCCACGCCCTCGGCGATCACGTCGATGCCCAGGGCGTCGGCCAGCCGGATGATGGCGTCGACCACCGGGACCCCGCTGGCCGGAAGCCGACGGATGAAGGATCGGTCGATCTTGAGGATGTCGACCGGGAGGTCCTGGAGGTAGGCGAGCGACGAGTAGCCGGTGCCGAAGTCGTCGATGGCCAAGGCCACGCCCCGCTGGCGGAGCTGGGAGAGCATGTCCGCGGCGTGGGCCGGGTCGGGCATGAGAGCGCTCTCGGTGATCTCCAACACCAGCCGCTCCGGGGCCATGCCGTGGCGCTCGAGGGTGCGATCGACCATCGCCAGCAGATCGGGATCGCTCAGCTGGCGCACCGACAGGTTCACCCCGACCCGCACGTGCTCGGGCCAGTCCACCGCGGTCGCCAACGAGCGATCGAGCACCCACGCGCCGACGCTCACGATCTGCCCGCTGTCTTCGGCGATCCCGATGAACGACTCGGGCCCCAGTCGCCCCCGCACCGGGTGGTTCCAGCGCACGAGAGCCTCGCAACCCGACATGCGGCCGCTGTCGACCGCGTAGACCGGCTGGAACTCGACGAAGAGCTCGTCGCGCTCCACCGCCGCCCGTAGACCCCGCTCGATGTCGAACTGGTTCGATGTTCGGGCCCGGGAGGCGGCGTTGAACAGGCGGAAGCACCCGGGCCCGACCTTCTTGGCCTGATACATGGCGGCATCGGCATCGCGCAGCACCCGCTCGACGTCGTTGTCGCCGTCGGCGAACACGACCCCGCCGCTGACCGTGGTCACCAGCTCGATCCCGTCGATCACGATCGGCTGGCGGACGCTCTTCATCAGGCGTTCGACCAGGGCGGTGAAGTCGTTGCGGTCGGTGACCTCCTCGACCACCACCACCAACTCGTCACCGCCGAAGCGGGCCACCAGGTCGTCGGGTCGGAGGCAGCCGGCCATACGACTAGCGATGATGTCGAGGACCTGGTCGCCGACCACGTGGCCCAGGCTGTCGTTGAGGAGCTTGAACCGGTCGACGTCGGTGAACAGCACCCCGACCTCACCGAAGCGGTGCGCCCGGGCCCGCAGGAGCGCCTCGGTCAGTCGCTCCTCCAGCATGCGCCGGTTGGGCAGGCCCGAGACGGCGTCGTGGGTGGCTCGGAACTCGAGCTCGGCTTCGGCCTCCTTGCGCCAGGTGATGTCGCTGTGGGTGACCACCACCCCGCTGCCGGCGCCGAGGGCGAAGGCCTTCATCGTGAACCAGTGCACCCCGTCGGGCTGGGCGCAGGGGTAGTCGAGGCAGTACTCGGTCAGGTCGCCCTCGATGATGGCGGTGATGCCGCGCCCGGCCTGATCGGCTGAGAGATCGCCGGCGGCAGTGGCCCGGGTGCAGACGTCGAGGTAATTCACCCCGACGCCCAACGCCGGGCGGTAACCGCCGTTGTCCTCGGCGAAGCGGTACCAGGCGTCGTTGACGACGAGGATGTTCCCCTCGAGGTCGAGGATGGCGGTGGTGTCGGGGATGGCGTCGAGGAGCCCCCGGCTGAGTTCGGTCTGGGACCGCAGCGCCGCCCTCCAGGGCGTGAGGTCGCGGTTCACGGTGATCATGCCGTTGCTGCGCCCGTCGGGCGTGCGCAGCATCGTGACCCCGGTCAGCACCTCGATGGTCTTGCCGTCCCGCCCCTGCTGGTGCACCTCGCCGTGCCAGCTGCCGACCCGCTCCAGGTCTCGCTGGAACTGCTCTCCACTGACGGACGGGACGACGAAGGTGGTGTGGACCAGTTCGTCGAAGGGCCGGCCCAGGGCCTCGGTCTCGGTCCAGCCGTAGAGCCGGGTGGCGGCCTCGTTCCACCGCATGACCCGGCGCTCGCGGTCAGTAGTGATCACCGCGTCGCTGATGCGATCGAGCAGGTCGGTATCGGACGAGGGGCGCTCGACGTCCAGCGCCGGCTGCTCCAGCACCACCATGAGGTCGGTGCCGATGGCCACGTCGTCGATGGCGGCCGCGATGCGGTCGGCCACTCGCTGGATCACCTCGATGTCCTCTGGCCCGAACGGCGCCGCGCCCGCGGGGTGGGCGGTACCGAGGACGCCGATGCCGACGCCCCGAGCCCGCAGCGGGACCAGCAGCAACGATTCGATCGGGTAACGGTCCACCGCCTGCCAGAACGACTCATCGACCTCCGCGAGCGCCTTGGGTCGGACGAGCTCGTCGACCACCATGGCCCGGCCCGACGTGTGCACCTTCCCGGCGAACCCGTCGTCGAGCCCTTGGCGCACCCCACCGATGACCCTTGACAGCTGGGCCTGGAGAGAAGGGTCGGGATGGAAGCTGGCGATCGGCTCGAGCGCGGCCCCGTCGTCGGTCAGTAGCCACACCAGCGACGGGTTGTCGGTCAGGCGACCGACCGAGCCCACCGCCATGCGAAGCAGCTCGGCCACCGACTCCGGTGACGGGCCGCGTCGATGCCGGCTCGGCGAGTCAACTCCAACTTGGGTCTCGAGCGCAGTACGGGCCACAGGATCCCTCCGGCTCGCAACGCCGCACGGCGAAGGCGTTCCTCAGAAGATCGGGACTCGGCGATCTGGGCTTGAGCGAAGCCTCGCCGCCCGCCAAAGTCGGACATCGGCGTTCGACCGAGCTCGGCACGGGTCGCGGGGGGGTTTAGAGCCACTCCCGGCGTCGGAAGACGAGGTACAGCGCCACCGACAGCCCGACCACCAAGCCGGTGGCCACCACCACCCCGTGCTGCTGCCCGCTGCCGGGATAGGGCACGTTCATTCCGTAGTAGCCGGTGACGAGGGTCGGCACGGCGACGATCGCGGCCCAGCTGGTGACCTGCTTGACCACGGTGTTCAGGCGGTAGTCACGCAGGCTGAGGTTCGTCTCGACGATGGTCCCCACCAGCTCGCGCACCGCGTCGGTCGACTCGTTGACCCGGAGGACGTGGTCGTAGACGTCCTGGTAGTAGGGGTACAGGTCCTCGGCGACGACCCCCAACTCACGGCGCATGAGCCCGCTCACGGCTTCTCGCATGGGGACCACGTGGCGATGGAACTGGACCAGCGACTGGCGCATCTGGAACCAGTGCCGCTGCTCGGAGGGCTCGATCGGGTGCTCGGAGAAGATCTCCTCGCTGACCCGCTCGTAGTAGTCGTCGAACGTTCCGACGGCGTCGAAGTACCCGTCCACCAGCACGTCGAGGAGGGCGTAGAGGAGGAAGCCGACACCGTGGTGGGCCAAGTCGGGTGAGCGGTCGACCCGGGCCAGGACGGGCCCGAGCGCGAACCCCTCGCTCTTGCGCACGGTGACCAGCCACCGGGTGCCGACGAAGGCGTCGACCTCGATGAGCCCGAGCTCGGCCGAGTCGCGAGCGAGCTGCACGGCGTGGCCGACCAGGAACATGTGGGACGCGTAGTGGTCGAGCTTCGGGCGCTGGTGGGGGCCCACCGCGTCCTCGACCGCCAGCTCATGGAGGCCCAGCTCGTGCGCCAGCTGCTTGAGATCGTCGGTGGTGGGCTCGCAGATGTCGACCCAGACCACGGTGTCGTCGTGTTCGAGGTAGTCCGACACGTCGTCCACCGGGAAGCCCTCGGCGAGGAGCTGGCCCTGGCGGTAGGCGCGGGTGTGAGCCATCGATCCTCGGGGGTCGGTGGACGGCAGCGGTCGCTTCGTCGCTTGGCAGGGTACCGAGCGATTCGTCCCGGTCCGGCCACCCGCGATCACCAGGGGACGAGGCGCACGATCGCCCGCTCGGGCCCGAAGGCGCGGACGTCGCTGACGCTCAGGCGGTAGCCGTCGTCGCTCTCGGTGAGGGCCTCGATGGCCGCGGCCTGGGTCAGACCCCGGGCGCTGGTCAGCACCGCGCCGCCGGACGCGACGCTGCGCCCGGCCACCCGCAGGCAGGCGGCGACCAGCGCCAGCCCGTCGCGGCCGCCGTCGATCGCGGCCCGCACCGCGCCCCCGGCGACCTCGGCCACCGCCGAGGGGATGTAGGGCGGGTCGGCCAGGACGATCCCGAAGCGCTCGTCGAGGGCCACCACCTCGCCGTCGGCCGCAGCCAAGATCGCCGGCTCCGTCGACAGGTGGCGACAACGGATCTCGACCTGCTCGGCCATACCGGCGGCGGCGGCATTGGCCGACGCCCACCTGCAGGCGGCCGGGTCGGCATCGACCTGGACCAACGGCCACCCGCTGAGTCGGGCCGCCAGCAGCCCGATGGGCCCGACGCCACAGCACAGGTCGAGAATCGCCTTGGACCCAGGGGTGTCCCGGGTCGCGGCCAACTCGGCGGCCCACTCCGACATCGCCCGGGTCCACCCCCGGGGGGCGAGCACCTGCTCGTCGTAGGCGATCGTCAGCGACCCGAAGGCCACCGTCGCCGCCGTCGGGCCCTGGGTGCCCATCGGCTCAGCCGCCACCGTCCGAGCCACCCTCGTCATCGAGCGGCGCGGCCAGCTGCCCAGCGGTGGCGGCCAGGGCGGTGGCCAACCCGGCGGCCCGGTCGACCACCGCCACCAGGTAGTGCGCGGCGACTGCCCCCTGGCCCTGGAGCGGAGGGTCACCGAGCGAGCGCAGCATCGCCGTCGGGTCGCCGGCCGGGGTGATGGGGGTGGGCGCGCCGAGGGTTGGCACCGGGCGCCACAGATCGACGGGCTTGGGACGGCTCCCGCCCCGCCGTCGGCGGCGGCCCTGTGCCTGCGGGGGCCGGCGGGGTTGGTTCACGAGTCCTCCTCGGTGAGCAGCTCGTCGGGCCGCAGGCCGAGCGCCACCCGCAGCTGGTCGGCGTCCAGCGCCGACAACGAGCTCGACTTGGGCAGCACCAGATCGGCGATGTGGCGCTTGCCGGCAACGACCTCCTCGACCCGCTCGTCGACCGTCCCCGGACACACCAGCCGGTGCGACACGACGGTGCGGGTCTGGCCGATGCGCCAGGCCCGGTCACGGGCCTGGTCTTCGACCGCCGGGTTCCACCACCGGTCGTAAAGCACGACGTGGCTGGCGGCGGTGAGGTTCAGGCCGGTCCCGCCGGCCTTGAGCGACAGCACCAGGGCGCCGGGTCCGGTTCCGGCCTGGAACTCCTCCACCAGCCGGTCCCGGGGACCCCGGGCCAGACCGCCGTGGTAGCAGGCGATGGGCACGCCGGTGCGGGCGCTCAGGTGGTCGGCCAGGCGCTTGCCCCACTCGGCGAAGTGGGTGAACACCAAGATGCGCTCGTTGGCCGCGAACACCGCTTCGACGATTTCCTCCAGGCGGGTGAGCTTGCCCGACCGCCCGGCCAGCGGTCGGCCGTCGTCCTGGTAGGCGGCCGGGTGGTTGCAGATCTGCTTGAGCGCGGTGATGGCGGCCAGGATCGCCCCTTGTCGCTGCTCGCCCTCGGCGACCGAACCGGCCACGCCGGTCGGGACCAGGCTGTCGAGGACGGCCTGGTAGAGCCCGATCTGTTCGGCGGTCATGGTGCAGTGGTCGAGTTCGTCGATGCGGTCGGGCAACTCGGCCGCCACCTCGGGCTCGCTCTTGGTCCGACGGAACACGAGGATGCCGTTGAGGGCCCGCAGGGCGGCCTCGCCCTCGCCGGCCAACTGGGCGATGAACGCCGGGCGGGGTCCGACCAGGCCGGGGTTGGTGAAGTCGAGGATGGCCCACAGGTCGCCCAACCCGTTCTCGATGGGCGTACCGGTAAGGGCCAGGCGGATCCGAGCGGGGATGCGGCGGAGCTGCTGGGCGGTCTCGTTGGTCGGGTTCTTGACCGCCTGGGCCTCGTCGAGCACGAGACGGTCCCACGGGAGGGCGGCCAGTGCCTCGACGTCGCGGACGGCGGTGCCATAGGTGGTGATCACGAGATCGGCTCCGGCCACCTCGTGGGCGAGATCGGCCGCCGAGGCCCGGCTGGCGCCGTGGTGGACGACGACCCGGAGACCAGGGGTGAAGCGGGCCGCCTCAGCTGCCCAGTTGCCGACCACCGCCGGTGGCGCCACGACCAGGGCGGCACCGCTCCCGGCGGTGCGGGCCAGGTGGGCGAGCACGGTCGGCGTCTTGCCGAGACCCATGTCGAGGGCGAGGCAACCGCCGAGCTCGACCGCATCGAGGAAGGCGAGCCACCCGGCCGCCTCGGCCTGGTAGCTGCGAAGCTCGCCGACGAAGCCCTCGGGGGTCATCACCGGCTCGGCCCCGGCCCGGCCGGCCCGCTCGAGCAACTCCCGAGCCCAGCCGGTGCCCTCGACTCGCACCCCGCCGGCCAGCGGCGAACCCTCGAGACCGACCGCATGGCGCAGGATCTCGGCCCCCGTGAGCCGGGTGGTGCTGGCCCGCTCGGCGAGCGCGGCGGCCGCCTCCTTCAGGTCGGCCCGGTCGAGCTCGACCCAGCGGCCACGAGACCGGACCAGGGGTCGGGCCTCGGTGGCCAGCCGAGCGATGTCGGCCGCGGTCAGCTCGACGTCGTCGAACACCGCCGACCAGCGCACGTCGCTCAGCTGGCGGGCGCCGACCACGCTGTCGCCCGACGGCTCGGTGAACAGGCGCAGCATCGGCGTCGGCTTACGGCGGGACAAGGCGGGGACCCGCACGTCGAAGCCGGCGGCTTCGATGGACGCCCCGGTGACGGTCATGAGCTCCCAGGCCTCGTCCTGGCTCAGGTACACCTGGCCCCGGCGCAGACCCCCGGCTCGCAGCAGCACCGGCAGGATGCGCTCCAGGCGCACCAGCTCGTCGGCCAGCGGCTGGGTCCGCTTGCTGTCGGCCAACGCCACTTCGATCGGGAGCAGGCCGCCCTCGGCGCCGGGCCCGAGAACGGAGAGGAACCAGGCATCGCCGCGGTCGGGCGGATCGAGCTGGACCACCAGGCGAGCCCGGACCGCGCCGGTGACCGAGCGAGACCAGCGCTCGAGACGCTTGGCCACCTCGTTGCCGACCGCAATCGGGGCGTCGAAGGGCGAGCCGTCGAGTCGGGTGACGACCGCCTCCGCCACTGCCCCGGGGGTCCGGGTGGTGGGCGGCGGCGCCGGTAGCTCGAGTCGGCGAGCGGCGTCGCACACGATCACGTCGACCACCGCGGCGACCACCTCGAGGGTGACCGCCCGGGGATCGGGAGTTCCCGGGTGCAGGGCGGTGACCGGCCCGGGCATGGACAGGGCCAACCGGTCGAGCTCGACCGGGTCGACCAGCGCCGGGGCCCAACGGACCGACAAGTCGGCGTGGCGAGACTCCGGGCGGGGCTTGGCGGTGGCGAGAGTCGGGACCACCGAGCCGCGGGCGACCAGGCGGACGGCGCTCAGCGCGGCCCGACCCAACCAGGTCGTGCTGGCGCCGACCCCGGCGTGGCCCGGCGCGCCCCCCACCGTGACCAGCCAACCGAGGGCCTCGGCGACCGGAATCGCCAGCGCCACCGCCCGGGCTCCCGACGGCAAAGGGACCGCCGGGTGCGGGCTCCAGCCGAGGGCAGGCCCGTCGATGGCCTCCAGCAGATCGGAGAGGGCATCGCTGTCGGCCGGTGGGGTGTCGGGTCCAGCCGCCCAGACCACGATCTGTCCGCTGGCCCACGTCGACTGCAGGCGGACCTCACCGACCGGGTCGGGCGCCACCATGATCGCCGGGGTCTCGGCGTTTCGGGTCAGCAGCGTGTAGGCGGCCTCGAGGTGGGCGAGGTCGGTCTCGAAGTCGGCCACGACCTGATCGCGCTCGGGGCCGGGGAGCTGGCGGGCCTGGTCGAGGTGGTCCTCGGTGTCGTCCAGCAGGTCCTCCAGGGCGAAGCGCCAGGCCCGGCGGTCGGCCTCGAGGGCAGCTTGTTGGTCGGTCGTCGCCCGCCCCTCGGCGGCGGCCCACACCGCGTCCTCGAGCGCTTGTCGAGCGTCGTCCATCGTGCTCTGGCGCTCCCTGCGCCGGGGTCGGCGTGCACGCCACGACCGCCCTGTCCGTCTCGGCGACGTGCTGCGCCTCGGTCTCGGACGAGAGCCGTGGCACCGCCCCAGGCGGGACGCCGCTGGGCGCCAGGGTACCGGGTGACCCGCGCCCGGCGCGCCATCACCCTCTCGCCTAGCGCCAGCCTTGGCAGCGCAGGTAGGCGGCGACGTCGGCCCGGACCTGGTCGGCCGGAGTGGCGCCGGAGCGAGCCGCGTCGACCTCGGCAGTGAAGGCATCCACCGATCCGGACGCGGAGGCCGCTGCGCACACGTGGACGGGAAGGACGGCGACTCGGTCGGCACCGCGATCGGACCGGTACCGGACCTCGATCGCGGTCGGCCCCGATACCGAGGGAGCCCAGAAGGAGACCACCAGGTTGACGGGAACCACGCTCTCCCCGCCCTCGCCGATCACCGCGCCGGCGAGGGGACGAAGCCCGGTGCGGGTGGCGTCGTCGATCGTCAGGACACCGTGCACCTCGCCGCCGAAGGTGACGGTGCCAGTCACATTCTCGCCCCCCACCAGCTGCGTCGACTCGACCGTGACGGTGCCCCCGTCGATGACCAACGAGCCGCTCAGCATCAGGTGCTCGCCGACCGCGAGGTTTCCTCCGCCGCCCCCCAGCGCGCTCCGTTGGACATCGATGTGAGAGCCACCGTCGACCCACCAGCCCCATCCGGTCACCGCCGACCCCGCCACCGCCAGCGCGACCACCACCCCGGCGGCCACCCGCGCCGTCCATCCGATCCGACGGCCGGTCGGCCCCGGTGGGTCGCTCGGGCGATGAGCCAGCTCGCTCTCGTACCGAGCAAGGACGTCGACCTCAGAGTCCATCGGCACTGAGCGACACGGTACCGGTGACCCCGCCCCGGATCCACCGGTACGGTAGGACGGTACTTTGGGTATCGAACCGAAAC
This sequence comes from Actinomycetes bacterium, assembly GCA_031398745.1. GTDB lineage: Bacteria > Actinomycetota > Acidimicrobiia > Acidimicrobiales > CADCSY01 > JANNNX01. The sequence goes on along the minus strand of JANNNX010000051.1, from coordinate 13,696 downwards.
GGGAGGCAGGCGGGTGCGACACCGTCGGCGTGTAGTGGTGAGCGTCGTCGTGGGGCTCCTCGTCATCGCACCAATGGCCCTCGTGCTGCGTCAAGGCACGAGCGGGAGCGGAGAGACGACAGCGACGTCCGCCGCCGCCTCCGGCGCGATCACCGCGCCCTCCCCCGCCGCGGCCTCGCCGCTCGAGTCCGTCGACTGGAACGAGGTGGAGCACCCGCTCGACTGCGACGGATTCGGCCATGTCGTCGTCGATGTGGCCTACGCCACCCCCGGAGGCGACGAGGTCGCACTCGTCCTCGTCCGCTGCGACGGCAACGGCAGCCCGCCCTCGGAGCTCTCCGTGTACGACGCGCGGTCGGCGTCCGACGAACCGCACCGGGCGGCCACCCTGGTCGACGGTCGAGAAGATCTGCACGCCTCCGCCATCGTGGTCACCGATGACCAGCTCGAGTTGACGGTGTCGGGCTACCTCGACCCGACACTCCCACGGTCGTCGCCCGACGTGTCCGCCACGCTGCGGTGGGGCTGGGACGGCGCCGGCTACCGGCTGCACTCGGAGGTTCCCGTCCACCTGGCCGCCTGTGGGGGAAGGTGGGACGAGCCGGTGATGTCCAAGGCCGTCGACTGCGGGGCGTCGCCACCGTGACCAGGGATCGGCCCCCCGCTCTGGACGGCACTCGGGGCAACCGTCAGGATGCCGGCCATGGAACGGATCGTGGTCGGGGTGGACGGGTCAGAGGTCGGAGCCGAGGCATTGCGCTGGAGCGTCGAGGAGGCCCGGGTCCATGGGGCCACGGTGGTCGCCGTCCTGGCCTGGAGCTACCTGGCCCAAGTCGGTGACGCGGTCGCCGGCGGGTTCACGCCGGAGTACTCCGAGCAGGACGCGGCAGCCTCGCTGGCCGCCGCGGTGCACTCGGCGGTAGGAGACGACCCCGGGGTGACCATCGAGCAGACGACGGTCTGCGACCTGCCGGCCCGAGCGCTGCTCGAACAGGCGGCGTCGGCCGACCTGCTGGTGGTCGGCTCGCGGGGCCGTGGCGGCTTCCGCGGGCTGCTGCTCGGCTCGGTCAGCCAACAGTGCGTGCACCACAGTCCGTGCCCGGTGGTGGTCGTGCACCCGGCCTCGAAGCCTTCCCCGTAGGTCCCGGCTTTCAGGGGGGCGGCTGGTGGAAGTGTTCGGTCCAGCGGGCGCCGTCCCACCAGCGCAGGCCACCGGCGGTATCGGGGTACCAACCCGGTGGGGGTGCCGGAATGCGTCCCTGGGCCGCGAGCACGTCGGATCGCTTGGCGAAGTGCCAGATCAGCGCCCCGATGAACTGGGCCACGACGATCACCACCACCCAGGTGATCTTGTCGGTGCCGGCGACGCGGAACTGGTGCTCGGGGAGGCGCACCACCTCGACGATCTTCAGGATCCAAAAGATCGTGCCGCCGATCGAGAGCACGAAGACGGCCACGAAGAACACGAAGAAGAGCAACCCGGCCAACGCCTCAGCCATCGATGCTCACCTCCTCGGCGGAGGTCACACGATCGTCGGCGGCATGGGCGCCGTCCAACCACGACGTTGGCTGGTTCGGTTCCGCGTCGAGGCTCACCTGATCAGGTGAGGCGGTCGAGCAGGGCCAGGAGATCGGCGTCGGCGTCGGGTCCGTAGGCCGAGACGATCACGCCGGTGCTGCCGCACTCGGGGCACTCCACGCCGAGCACGATGGCCTCGTCGCCGGGGTCGGTCTCGCCCTCGAAGCGGAACGTCTGGCGCACGATCAGCCGAGCCGGCTCGTAGGAGCCGGCGCAACGGCTGCAGTGCACGGCCGCCTCGGCCACGGCGAAGTCGCCGTCGAAGCCCTCGGCCTGGAGCAGCTCGACTGCGGCAGTCACCGTCTCGGGCTGGTCCACACCGCAAGCCTACGAGTCACTCGGCTCCCCCCGGCCCGGGCCCTCGCTCACCCGAGGGCTGGCGCGGAGGTGATGGCGGCGGCGCTTCTCGCCATACATCTGGGCGTCCGCCGCTTCGAGCAGCGCGTCGACCGCCGACTCGGCGTCGCTCGACGCGAATCCCACCGAGATCCCGACGGTGACCTCGGCCGCGCCGACCTGGAACGGCCCGGCCATCACCGACCGCAGCCGGTCCGCGAGCGCCACGACCTCCTCCTCGGCGACCCCCGGGCACACCAGCACGAACTCGTCGCCACCGAAGCGGCAGAGCCGGTCCTGGGCTCGGACGGCCCGGCTGGCCCGCACCGCCACCTTCACCAGCAGCTCGTCGCCGACATGGTGCCCGTGGCGGTCGTTGACCTCCTTGAAACCGTCGAGATCCATGAACAGGACCCACAGCGGTGCACCCGTCGCCCCAGACAGGGCGAGCTGCTCCTCGATGAAGCGCACGGCCGAGCGTCGGTTGGGCAGGCCGGTCAACTCGTCGTACTCGGCCTGGACCGCGAAGCGCTCCTCCAGCAGCTTGCGAGCCGTGATGTCCACGTGGAACAGGACGACGCCGGCGCCCTCGGCCACCGGCGCCGACGATGCCCGCAGCAGGAACCAGCGGTCCTCGGTGGGGGACGGACAGGGATACTCGAAGTCGAACTGGTCGCGCTCGCCGGCCAGGATCTGGCGCAGCCCGGCGGCCACCTCGGCCGCCCCCTCCACTCCGTCGGCGGCGGCCCGGTCGCACACCTCCAGGTAGTTGACGGCGGGTCCGGTGGCTCGCAGCGTTCCGTCGTTCAGGTGGGCAAAGAGGCGCCAGGCCTCGTTCGTGTCGACGATCTGACCCGCGCCGTCGAGCACCGCGGCGATGGCGCTCAGCCGCTCGAAGGCGAACGACCGCATCGCCATCGTCGGCGTCACCGGGGCATCGACCGGCAGCACCGCCCGCGTCGTCCCCGCCGTGGGCATCGTCTCGTCGTCCATGGCCCACACCTCCCCTGGACCGCGGCGCGCTCCTCTACTCCTATCGGCCGCGTCCCGCTCGGGTTGAGCCTTCCACGTCCCCACCCCCTCCGCCCGAAAAGGTTGGGGAGAGCATCGTATGGATGCGTTTGGGTGGTGGGTAAAGTGCAATCCGTGGTCGTTGGTACGCAAGGCCTCGACATCAACCCCTATGACCACGTCGTCCACTTCTACGACGACGAGCCCGAGTTGGTCGCCGACATCGCCGAGTACATCGGCGACGGGCTGCGCCAGGGCGCGCCCGGAGTGGTCATCGCCACTGCCGACCATCGCCGGGCGATCGAGGCCGCGCTCCGGCAAGCCGGGCTGGACCCGACAGAGGCGACGGACGCTGCCCTCTACCACAGCCTCGATGCCGCCGACACGCTGTCAGCCCTCATGGTCGACGGCAGACCCGATCGACGCCGCTTCGGGGCCGTCGTCGGTGACCTCGTGGCCTCCTTGCCGGCGGGTCGGCCGATTCGGGCCTTCGGCGAGATGGTGGCGCTGCTCTGGGCCGACGGCGACGTCAACGAGGCCATCGAGCTCGAGCTCCTGTGGAACGAGCAGCTCGCCAACCGGGGCCTCTCCCTCTACTGCGCCTACCCGCTGGCGTCGATCGCCGCCGACCGCGACCTGCGGGCCACCAGCCAGGTGTGCCACCACCACACCGGCGTGATCCCGCCTCGGAGCTACGCCCACCGGGGCCCGGACACGGATGCGATCCACGAGCTGGACGAACGCTCGGCGCTGTTCGTCCCCGTGCCCTCCGCGGTGCGGGCCGTCCGCCGGTTCGTGACCGACACCTTGGCCGCCTGGGACGCGGCGGCCCTGGTCGACAGCGCCGGGCTGGTCGTCTCGGAGCTGGCGTCGAACGCGGTGCGCCACGCCGGCTCGCCGTTTCGGGCCGTCATCCGCCGCACCGGGCCGGTCGTGCGCATCGAGGTCCACGACGTGAGCCCGGTGCCGCCCCAACACCTCGATCCACCGATCGATGTCCCGACCGGCCGCGGCATCCAACTCGTCGCCGCGCTCTCGAGGAGCTGGGGCAGCGAACGCCTGCCCGACGGCAAGGTCGTCTGGGCCGAGCTCGCGGTCACCCACTGACCCCGCCGTACTGGGGACGTCGCGTCTCGTTCCTACGGACGCCACGTCCCCAGCACGACGCCGGGATCAGGTTCTGGGGTCAGCTGCAGCCGGAGGTGCTGCCGCAGGACGGGCAGGCGTGGCAGGAGCCGGATCGCTGCATCTGGACGCCACAGGTCATGCACATGGGGGCATCGACCGCCTTGGTCGAGGCGGTCACCACCGTCGAGGGCGCCGGGACCATCGGGTCGAGGTCGGCGGCCGTGGTCGAGACCGCGGGCGCCATCGGCACCACGTCGGTGCCCGACACCGACTCGGTGGTCGCCTCGTCGATCCCGGGCAGGGTCGGCTCGAGACGCTCGCCCACCGACAGGATCCCCATCTCCATGCGCTGGTCGAGCGGCAGGTAGTCGACCGCCATCCGCCGGAAGATGTAGTCGACCAGGCTGGTGGCGAAGCGGATCTCGGGGTCCTCGGTCATCCCCGCCGGCTCGAAGCGCATGTTGGTGAACGCCTCGACGAACGCCTTGAGCGGCACCCCGTACTGCAGGCCGTGGCTCACCGAGATGGCGAAGGCGTCCATGATCCCGGCCAGGGTCGAGCCCTGCTTGGAGACCTTGAGGAACAGCTCGCCGGGCCGGCCGTCGTCGTACTCGCCGACGGTCACGAAGCCCTTGCAGTCGGCCACCCGGAACTCGAAGGTCCGTGACCGCCGGTTGCGGGGCAGCTTCTCTCGCTTGGGCCGAGTGACGGTCACCACCTTCTCGACCACCCGCTCGATCACCTGCGCCGACTGGCTGTCGAGCGACCCCGACGCCGACGCCGAGGCGCCGGCCTTCTTGGCCATCGACAGGGGCTGGGCCACCTTGCAGTTGTCGCGATAGACGGCGACGGCCTTGACGCCCAGCTTCCAGGCGTCGATGTGAAGCTGCTCGACGTCTTCGACGCTGACGTCCTCGGGCATGTTCACGGTCTTGGAGATCGCCCCCGAGATGAAGGGCTGCACCGCCCCCATCATCCGCACGTGGCCGAGGTAGTGGATGGGGTTGTCGCCCATCGAGCAGGCGAACACCGCGATGTGCTCGGGGTCGAGGCCAGGCGCCCCGAGGATCGTCTTGTGCTCGTCGATATAGGCCACGATGGCCGTCACCTGGTCGGCGTCGTAACCCAGGTTGCGCAGGGCCCGGGGCACCGTCTGGTTGACGATGACCATCGTCCCGCCGCCCACCAGCTTCTTCATCTTGGCCAGCCCCAGGTCGGGCTCGATGCCGGTGGTGTCGCAGTCCATGAGCAGGCCGATGGTGCCGGTGGGAGCGAGCACCGAGGCCTGGCTGTTGCGGACCCCGTGGGCCTCGCCCAGCTCGACCGCGGCATCCCAGCTCTCCTGGGCCGCGCCCAGCAGCGACGGGGGCACCAGTTCCTCGTCGATGGCCGCCACCGCCTCGCGGTGCATGCCGAGGACCCGGAGCATGTGCTCGGCATTCTCCGCGTAGCCGGCGAAGGGCCCCATGCGCGAGGCGGTGCGGGCCGAGGTGGCATAGGCGTGACCGGTCATCAGGGCGGTGATGGCCGCCGCCCACGCCCGACCCCCGTCGCTGTCGTAGGGCAGGCCCATGGCCATCAGCAGGGCGCCGATGTTGGCGTAGCCCAGCCCGAGCTGGCGGAAGGCCCGGGTGTTCTCGGCGATGGCCTCGGTCGGGTAGTCGCCGTTGCCGACGATGATTTCTTGGGCCGTGAACACCACCTCGACGGTGTGGCGGAAACCCTCGACGTCGAAGCGCCCGGTCTCCTCGTCGAGGTAGTGCAGCAGGTTGATGCTGGCCAGGTTGCAGGCCGAGTTGTCGAGGTGCATGTACTCGCTGCAGGGATTCGAGCCGTTGATGCGCCCGGTGGTGGCCGCCGTGTGCCAGCGGTTGATGGTGGTGTCGAACTGCATCCCCGGGTCGGCGCACTCCCAGGTGGCCTGGGCGATCTGGCGCATGAGGTCTCGGGCCCTCAGCGTCTTGGTGACCTCACCCGTGGTGCGCGACACCAGGTGCCAGTCGCCGTCGTCGAGCACCGCCTGCATGAACTCGTCGGTCACCCGGACCGAGTTGTTGGCGTTCTGGTACTGGATCGAGTGGCTGTCCTTGCCGTCGAGGTCCATGTCGAAGCCGTTGTCCCGCAGGACCCGGGCCTTCGTCTCCTCGAGGGCCTTGCACCAGATGAACTCCTCGATGTCGGGGTGGTCGACGTCGAGGATGACCATCTTCGCCGCCCGCCGGGTCTTGCCCCCCGACTTGATGGTGCCGGCCGAGGCGTCGGCCCCCCGCATGAAGCTGACCGGGCCCGAGGCCGTGCCCCCACCGTTGAGCGGCTCCACCGAGCCTCGGATGCGGGACAGGTTCACCCCCGCCCCCGAGCCGCCCTTGAAGATGACGCCCTCTTCCCGGTACCAGTTGAGGATCGAGTCCATCTTGTCGTCGACCGACAGGATGAAGCAGGCCGACCCCTGCTGGGGCACGCCCTTCACCCCGATGTTGAACCACACCGGCGAGTTGAAGGCGGCCCGCTGGGTGACGATCACGTGCTTGAGCTCAGCCCGGAAGGCGTCGGCCTCGTCGTCGTCGACGAAGTAGCCGTCGGCCACCCCCCAGTCGGTGATGGTGTCGACCACCCGATCGGCCACCTGCCGGAGCGAGGTCTCCCGCTCGTCGGTGCCCAGGGTCCCCCGGAAGTACTTCTGGGCGAGGATGTTGGTGGCGTTCTGCGACCAGCTGACCGGGACCTCGACGTCGAGCTGCTCGAAGGCCACCGCACCGTCGCGGAAGTTGGTGATGCGGGCGTCGCGCCGCTCCCAGACCACCCCGTCGTAGGGATCGGTGCCGGCGGCCGTGAAGTGCCTCCGGATCCCGATCGCGCCCGCGCCGGGCCCGTCGGGCCGTAGCCCGCCGCGCTCGCCTGTGGTGGTGTGCCGCTCCGGCGCCATCGCCATGTGGTCGCTCCCCTGCTCCGCTCGTGCCGGGGGGGTTCGTACCCACGCCGACTGGTCCATTCTGGCGGGCTACGGCTCCAGCGAGACGCTGGCTGACCACAACATGATGTGGTCACTCGGTAGCCGAGCCACGAGATGGACGATCATGACAGTCTTGTAGTTACACCGCAAGGACTTCGACATGTCCCCCGGCAGCCGACCGCAGCTCGCCCGGTCGGCACCGTAGGAGGCCCGTCCTGTGGAGCTCCAGGGGCACAACCAGCCCCCGCCTGTGGGCAGCCCGCGCCGTGCGACTCTGGCCGTCCCCACCCCTTCCACAGGCCACCGCGCACACCGAGGTCGTGCCCTGTGGACCCCCGCCCGGCGGGACGCGACCGTGCGAAGCTGCCCCGATGCGATTCGCCTTCAAGACTTCCCCGCAGGACACCACCTGGGCCGACATGCTCGCCGTCTGGCGGGAGGCCGACGGCATCGAGCTGTACGAGTCGGGATGGACCTTCGACCACTTCTACCCGATCATGGGAGCCGACCCGACCGGGCCCTGTCTCGAGGGCTGGATCAGCCTGACCGCCCTGGCCCAGGCCACCGAGCGGATCCGGGTCGGCTGCCTGGTGACCGGCATGGTGTACCGCCACCCCGCCCTGTTGGCGAACATGGCGGCCACCCTCGACATCGTCTCCGGCGGCCGCCTCGACCTCGGCCTGGGCGCCGGGTGGAACGAGCAGGAGTGCGATGCCTATGGCATCGAGCTGGGGACGATCACCGAACGCCTGGACCGCTTCGACGAGGGCGTCGAGGTCATCGTCCGGCTGCTCCGCGACGTCAGCACCGACTTCACGGGCCAGCACTTCACCCTCACCGACGCCTGGTGCGAGCCCAAGCCGGTACAGCGCCCCCACCCCCCGATCTGCATCGGCGGCACGGGCGAACGCCGCACCCTGCGCACCACCGCCCGCTGGGCCCAGCACTGGAACTTCCCGGGCGGGCCGGTCGACGTCTGGCAGCAGAAGCTGGCCGTGCTCCACCAGCACTGCGACGACGTCGGCCGCGATCCGGCCGAGATCGAGACCTCGACCCACCTGCGCTTGGCGCCGGCCGACGCCGGGCCCCTCGACGTGCGGGTCGGCCAGCTGGTCGAGCAGGCCGCGGCCTTCGCGGAGGCCGGCCTCGACCTCGGCATCGTCTACCTCCCGCCGCCCCATACCCCTGACGTGCTCGAGCCCATCGCCGAGGCCCTGGCTCCCCTGGCTGGCTGACCGGCCACCAGACCCCGACCCACCCCGCCGACCTGGGAGATACGACCGATGCGCGCTGTCCGACTGCACGAGTTCGACGGGGTCCTCACCGTCGAGGACCTGCCCGATGCCGAACCGGCCGATGGGGAGGTGCTCTTCGAGCTGGCCTACGCCCCAGTGGCCCCCCTCGATGTCTGGATCACCAAGGGCTACCTGCCCTTCGTCTCGCTGCCCTACACCCCCGGCCTGTCCGCCGTCGGCTCGGTCGACGGACGCCCGATAGCCATCGGCATGGGCAGCGGCATGGGCATGCAGCGCGACGGCACCTGGCGCGAACGGGCGGCCGTGCCCGCGGCCTCAATCATCGACCTGCCCGACGGGATCGACCTGGCCCAGGCGGCGGCCGTCGGCAGCTCGATCAGTACCGCCTCCCGGCTGGTAGGCGACGTCGGCCAGGTGACCGACCAGGACGTGCTGCTGGTGCTGGGCGCGTCGGGCGGCACCGGGTCCCTGGCGGTGCAGCTGGCCAAGGCAACGGGAGCCACGGTCTGGGGCCAGACCTCGAGGGCGGAGAAGGCCGACTACGTCCGCTCGCTGGGCGCCGATGGCGTGGCTGTGGCGGCCACCGGCGACGACATCCCGGCGGCGCTGGGCGACGTGCACCCCACGGTGGTGTTCGACGGGCTCGGCGGGCGCTTCACCGCCGGAGCGGTCGAGGCCGCCGCCCCCGGAGCCCGCATCATCCAGTTCGGCAGCTCGGCCGGCCTCGAACTGACCGTGCCGGTGCGCACCTTCTACGGCAAGGGCCTCGTACTCCGGGGCTTCGGCGGCATGGGAGGTCCGCCGCCCGACCCCGACGCCCTGCGGGCCGCGTCCGAGGCCGTCTATGCGGGCGTGGCCGAGGGCCGATACTCGATGGCGGTCGAGACCCTTCCCCTCGACCAGGCCGACGAGGCCCGGCGTCGCATCGTCGAGCACGAGGTGCGGGGCAAGCTCCTGCTCACCCCGTAGGTCCAGCCATGCGTCAGCTGCTCCCCCACCCCGTCGATGCGGCCGATCTCGACCCGGCCACCATCTACCGGGTCGATCGGTCCCCGGTCGACGGTCGACCCTGGGTAATGGCCAACATGGTCACCACCGTCGACGGCGCCACCGCGGTCGACGGACGCTCGGCGGGCGTGTCCAACGACGCCGACCGGGCCCTGTTCCACCACCTCCGGACCCTGGCCGACGTGGTGCTGGTGGGGGCGGGCACGGCTCGGACCGAGCGCTACCGGCCCATCGTCGGCGCCGACCCCAGACCGCTCGCGGTGGTCTCCCGGTCGCTGGCCCTCGACTGGGGCTCGCCGCTCTTCGTGGCCGCCGCGGCCCGCACCCTCGTCCTCACCTCGCGCCGGGCCGATCCGGCCGCTCTGGCCCAGGCCCGGGCGGTGGCCGACGTCTGCATCCGCGGGGATGACCAGGTCGACCTCGAAGAGGCACTGCGCTGGCTCGGGCAACGGGGTCACCAGGTCGTCCTCACCGAAGGCGGGCCGAGCCTGCTCGGCGACCTGCGCGCCCTCGGACTCCTCGACGAGCTCTTCTTGACCCTCACGCCCCAGCTGGTCGGCGCCACCGACTCCGCGCCACTGACCGGCCACGGGATCGGACGGGTCGAGACCCCGGTCGGACTGACGCTGGTGACGGTCCTCGAAGACCACGGGACCCTGTTCCTGCGCTACCTGGTCGATCGAGCGACGGGCAGCTGAACCCGGACGGCGGCTCGTCTCTCGGGTCCGGTCAGGGCGACGAAGGCCCCGGCCCCTCGGTGAGCAGGCCGACCTCACGCTGGAAGTCGGCCACATCGTCGAACTCCTTGTAGACGCTGGCGAAGCGCACGTAGGCGACATCGTCCAGCTCCCGGAGGTGGGCCAACACCGCCTGGCCGATGGCCTCGGCCGGCAGCTCGGCCCCCTGGAGTCGCAGTTCCTCCTCGATCTCCGCGGCCACCAGCTCCATGGTCGCCACCGCCACCGGGCGGTTCTTGGCCGCGGCCACCATCCCGGCCACGACCTTGGCCCGGTCGAAGGGCTGGCGAGCCCCGGAGCGCTTGACCACCACCAGCGGCGCCTCCTCGGCCCGCTCGAAGGTCGTGAACCGGCGACCACAGCCCAGGCACTCGCGGCGCCGGCGGATGGCGTCGCCGTCGTCGGTCAGCCGGGAGTCGACAACCTTGTCGTCGACACTCGAGCACGCCGGGCAACGCATGGACGGGCACGGTACCCGGCCCCGGTCCACCGCTCGGCCCGGCCCGACTCAGTCGGGTAGCACCAGCCGGTCGCCGACCTGCAGCGGGCCACCCCCGTTGGCCGCCTGCAGGGCGTCGACGACCGAGCGCACGTCGTCGCCCGAGTCGGCCACTGCCACCCCGATCGACCAGTAGGTGTCGCCGGGCTGGGCCACGTGGACGGCGCCCGAGACCAGCGAGGAGGCGGGTGCAGAGGGTGCACCCGCCTCCTCGGGACCTGCCCCCGCGGCCCGAGCCAGGAGGAAGAGGAGGGTCAGCGCGGCGACCGCCACCGCCAGCACGAGAGCTCGACGGCGCCAGTAGACCAGCGACCCGGGGCGACCGCCGGCGCGACCCGCGCCACCCTCGAGCACCCGCAGCACCGGCCGCGTCGGCTCGAGGGGCCGGTGCCGGGGCACCGCCTCGAGGGACCTCGTGGACCCGGTGAGGATCGCTGCCATACCCGTACCTCCCTGCTCGGTCTCCACCCGCCGAACGCCTGTTCGTCACACAATCACGAACGTCTGTTCGCTGTCAAGGCGAACGGATGTTTGTCTGGCGGAACCTACCGAGCTACTGTGACAGGAACACACGTTCGAGGTCACCCGTTCGAGGTGACTCGTTCGAGACCACTGGAGGAACCCCGCGATGCCGAGCGTCCCGGCCACCCACGAGCTCACCGACCGGCAACGAGCGATCCTCGATTTCATCGTCGCCGCCCAGCGCGACCGGGGCTTTCCCCCTTCGGTGCGCGAGATCGGTGCCGCCGTCGGCCTCACCTCCCCCTCGACGGTGCACTCGCACCTGGCCACCCTCCAGGGCGCCGGCTACCTGGTGCGAGACCCCTCGAAGCCCCGGGCTATCGAGGTCCGCTACGACCCCCAGTCGGGCACCCACGCCGAGCGCCAACCCACCCGCCACGTGCCGCTGGTGGGCGACGTGGCCGCCGGCGTGGGGGTGCTGGCCCAGGAGCAGGTGGAGGAGCTCGTCCCCCTGCCCGCCGACTTCACGGGCGAGGGGACCCTGTTCATGCTGCGGGTCCGGGGCGAGTCGATGATCGACGCCGGCATCCTCGACGGCGATTACGTGGTCGTGCGCCAGCAGGAGACGGCCGACGACGGCGATACGGTGGTGGCCGGGATCCCCGGCGACGAGGCCACGGTCAAGACCTTCCGGCCCAAAGGCCGCCGGATCGTGCTCGAGCCGGCCAACGAGGCCATGGCCCCCCTCGATCTGGCCGCCGACGACGTCACCGTCTACGGCAAGGTCGTCACCGTCCTGCGCCGCCTCTGAGCGTCGGCCGACTCAGGCCGGGCCGACGGTGAGCAAGTCGAGGAGGACGGCATGCACCGCCTCGAGCGACCGGCGCCCGACGTGCTCGTCGGGCCCGTGGGCCAGCAGCGGGTCGCCTGGTCCGAAGTTCACCGCGGGGATGCCGTGGGCCGCGAAGCGGGCCACGTCGGTCCACCCCAACTTGGCCCGGACGGCCAGGCGGTGGCGGTCGAGGATCGTCCGCAGCACGGGGTGATCGAGCCCCGGTAGGGCGCCGGCCAACACGCTGAGCACCTCGACCTCGTCGCCGGACTCGAGGCCCGGATCGAGCACCTGGCGCACCAGGCGTTCGGCCCGGGCAGGGTCGTGGTCGGGGGCGAAGCGGTGGTTGACCACCACCGTTGCCCGGTCGGGGACCACGTTCTGGGCGATCCCGGCCTCGACCGACAGCGCTTGGAGCGTCTCTCGGAACTCGCAGCCATCCAACACCACCCGGCGCGGCTCGTAGGCGTCGATGCGGGTGAGCAGACGCCCCATGCGGTGCACGGCGTTGACCCCGGTCCAGGGTCGCGCCGCGTGGGCCGATCGACCCGAGAGGCGCACGGCCAGGCGCAGGCTGCCCTGGCACCCGGCCTCGATCTGGCCCAGCGTCGGCTCACCCAGGATGGCGGCGTCGCCCGCCACCAGATCGGGGCGCTGGGCGAAGAGCTGACCGAGCCCGTTGTGGGCGTCCTCGACCTCCTCCCCGGCGTAGAAGACGTAGGTCACGTCGAGTGCCGGCGCCGCGACCTGGCGAGCCAGGGCCAGCGCCACGGCCAGACCCCCCTTCATGTCGGCCGACCCTCGACCGTGGACGACCTCCCCCACCACCGCGCATGCCCCGTTGCCGGTGGGCGGCACGGTGTCGAGGTGGCCGGCGAGGATGACCCGGGTCGGCCGGCGCAGCTGGGTCCGGGCCACCACGTTGTCGCCCACCCGATCGACCGCCAACCACCCGACGGCCCGGAGCTCGGCCTCGACCACGTCGGCCAGGGCCGTCTCGTGATGGGAGACCGACGGGATCTCGACCAGGGCGGCAGTCAGCTCGAGAAGGTCGAGCGGCAGGGTCACACGGTGCTCCCGTGGTCCCGTAGGACCTGGTTGAGCTGGGCCTTGTCGTGGCGCTCACCCTCGGCCAGGCGCTTGACCACCAGCACGCAGGCCAGGCCGAACTCACCCCCGGCGAACTCCCGGCGCCGGGTGGCCGCCACCGCTACCGACCACGACGGGACCACGCCGCGGGAGAGCTCCTCGCCGGTCTCGGCATCGATCACCGGGATCGAACCGGTGAGCACGCAGCCCGCGCCTAGCACCACCCCGTCGCCCACCCGGGCGCCGTCGGCCACGATGCAGCGGCTGCCGATCATCGACTCGTCGCCGACGATCACCGGCGCGGCCTGGGGCGGCTCGAGCACTCCGCCGATGCCGACACCGCCCGACAGGTGCACGTTGGCGCCGATCTGGGCGCACGAGCCCACCGTGGCCCAGGTGTCGACCATCGAGTTGGCCCCGACCCGGGCCCCGATGTTCACGTAGCTCGGCATGAGCACCACCCCCCGGTCGAGGAACGATCCCCACCGGGCCGACGCCCCCGGCACCACCCGGACACCGGCGGCCGCGTAGTCGCGCTTGAGCGGGATCTTGTCGGCGTACTCGAAGGGTCCGAGCTCGATGGTGGCCATCTGCGACTGCCGGAACAGGAGCAGCACCGCCAGCTTGAGCCACTGGTGCACCACCACCTCGCCGTCGGCGTCGACCTCGGCCACCCGGGCCTCACCCGAGTCGAGCAGCCCCACCGCCTGGCGGACGGCCGCCACCGCGTCGGGATCGTGCAGGTCGATCTCGTCGCGCCGGTCCCACAGCTCCTCGATCGTTCCCTGGAGGTCAGCCATGGGCGG
>JANNNX010000048.1:0-81947 GCA_031398745.1 Actinomycetes bacterium | reverse complement strand
CCCATGCGGTAGCTCCCGGCCGGGAGATCGGTCACCGTGAACAAGGCAAAGTCGAAGGCCGGAATGTTGATGAGTTCACCCGGCTTCGGTCGGGGCGAACCGGCGTTGTCCAACGTGGCCCGGTTTACGTAGCCCGCGCTGGTCGTCTCGTACAGCGGCTGCCGATAGGACGCGCCGGCACCTGCGGGAAGGGGCCCGGAGGCGCCGAAGGTGAGCAACGTCAGATCGGTCGACGACGTGGTCAGGAACGACTGGACCTTGTACTCGTCGTTGGGTGTGTCGCCCGTACAGGAGGCTCCTTCGGGCGGCCGCAACGTGAACGCCGTGGTCCGGTCACCGCCGGAGAGCGCCTGGCCGGGAGCGGGCGAGGTTTCCGGGTTGAGCACCTCGAGCACCTCGAGCGTTCCGGCGTCGGTCCCGGCGGCGGCCACGGGGCCGCCGACCACGAATAGTCCCCACGCGGACAGGGCCAACATGGCGGCTGACGTGCGGGCCAGGATCCACATGGTCCTGGCGGTCCGCCGGCGGGATACGGGGTTCGACATACTCATCAACTTCTCCTCGCAGTGCTGGAGGGGTCGCGCCTCTTGGCCCGACCGAAGAACAGAAGACCCCCCACAACCGCGGCGACCCCGCCGAACGCCACGAGCGTCATCGGCCCCACCTGCGACTCGGCCTCGGCCTCGGCCCCCACGACCTCCCACTGCAACGGTGGGTCGTCAGCGGGGCCTGCCGTGATCTCGATCTCGGTGTCCCAGACCCGCTCGACCTCGTTGAGTAAGGTGCAGGCCAGTCCGATGCGATACCGCCCGGCGGGCACATCTCCGGGCCCGTAGACAGCGAAGTCGAACATCGGGACGTCGATGATCTGGCCGGGCTCGCCCTCGCGCTCTGGGGTCGCGGTGGCCATGCCCGCGAAGGGGTTGGAATCGACCCCGTAGAGGGGCTGGCGGAACGACTCGTAGGTCTCGTAGCCGTAGGGCGTTGGGCCGAGACCGTCGTAGGTGACCTCGGCCGCGGCGACAGCCACCGGCACCATGTAGCTCTGGACCCGCCAGTTGTCGAAGAAGCTGTCACCCGGACACTCGGGCCTGCCTTCGAGTTGGAAGGTGAACTCGGTCTGCCGGTGGCCACCGCTGATGCGCTCCCCGTCGGCGTCGACCACTGCGGCCTGGGCCACGACCACCTCGGCCTCGGCTACCCCGACTTGGAAGATGATCACCACGCTGGCCAGCCCACCGCCCACCAAGCGTCGAGCCCAGGGCCTCATGAGAGCTTCCCTGCGCTGGACTCGGACCTCGCTCGACGAGGGCGCTTGGTCAACTCGAGGACGAAGAGGGCGCTGGCGAGGGCGAGGACGGCAAGCGCCGGCAGGACGAAGCGTCCCTTGCTGATGGCGACGACCGGCGTGATGGCCAGCTCCTCCCCGCTATCGCTGTCGCTGGCGTCGACGTCCGTTGGGGCCGTCGTGGTGTCGGTTGCCGTCGCGTCGGTCGAGGTCCCGGCCGACGAACTCCTCGCCCGACTGGACCCCGAGCTGGTGCCGGTGGACGAGGTGCCGGAGGACGATCCGCCGGTGGACGATCCGCCCTCAGCCGACACACTGCCGCCGCTGGCGGGCGGTGGGTCGGAACTCGGTTGGAGCGTCCGGACCGCCTCGGCCGCCGCCGTGGTCTGGGCCCGCAACTCGTCAGAGAGCGGTGCGTAGCCCCGGGGCAGCTCGCCTCGCGCTTCGCCTGACACCTGGCCCGGTCCGGCGGCATAGTCGAGGAAGGCGGCGTACTCCTCACGCTCGGCCGCCTCGAGCGACAACGGCGTGACGGCCGCATAGCTGATCGACGTAAGCGGGTAGGCCCCCGGCGCGTCGGCCAGCGGATCGGGTTCGAGCACGTTGGGTTCGGTCTCCGGCTCCATGGCCGCTACTGACGCGTCCATCGACTCGGCCGTGGCCGCCACGAAGTCGCGGTCGTCTCCGTTGTCGCCGGCCCGGCTGAGGCGGGCCGTCTGGAGGCCGTAGAGCGCGGCCGACGCCGAGTCGGTGATCGACAGCATCGAGCGGTTCCCCGGCGACTGGGGCCCGGCGGCCTTGTACGCCTTCGAGGGTTCGACAGCGAAATTGTCGAGGTTGGTTTTGGCCCCATCGTCGGCTGCGCGGGTGGCCCGGGCCGCGTCCCGCAGGCTCTGCACATAAGGCATCCAGTCGGTCGTGCAGAGCTGCGGGGGGGTCACCTTGCCGGAGTTGATGGGCGGGCTCTGGTAGCAGTACGGGTCGGCCTTCGGGTACGAGTCGGGTACCGGGTCGGCAAAGGCCGACCCGGTGGAGTTGGCGCTGGCCGTAGTGGCGTACACCGGGTTGACCTGCATCCCCCACTCGTCGGGCTGGCCGTCGATCCAGGCCTTGGCCTCGGGGTCGGCCAGGATCCACGACCACAGCTGGCGGCTGGCGTCAGAGTTCCGAGCGGGCAGCACCAAGCCGGAGAGGTTCCGGCTCGTGTTGCTCAACAGCTCGAACTCCGGGTTGAACTGTAGGAAGTCGGGGTCGACGGCAAGGTGACGTGGGTTGGCTTTGGACCACGCGTAGCCCGAGTCGATGAGGGCAATGTCGACCTGATTCCGATAGGACTGGGTGAGCAGCTTGGCGACGAGCCGCGGCGTGAGGTTGAGCTCGGCCACCCGCACGGTGGCCAGCGCCTCCACTTCTTCATTGCCGCTCTTTGGGTTCCGCTCGATGTTGAAGCCGATGACTGTCCCCGACACGGCCAACGGCGCGTAGACCACCGGGTCGTCGGGCTCGACCGTCTCAGCGGCCAGGGGTTCGGAGACCACGACCATGCCCGGCGCCCCGTTGACGTCGCTGACCAACTGCTGGCGGGCCGTGGCATCACTGATGGTCCCGTAGGAGTAAGGCTTCCGACCAGGCTGCTCGCACAACGCCGGCTGCCAGCTCGTGACGGCGGGCACGATTAACTCGCTCCCGGCGATCCGGGTCTGCTTGTCGGTCAAGTTGCAGGCGGGTTCGACCGGGTTGAAATCGAGCGGGATGGCGATGCGGTTCTGCCAGGCTCGGGGCGCCAACGGCGAGGTGGACACCTGGATACTGCCGGGGTCGCTGATCAGGCCGACGTTCTCGTAGGCCGCTTCGGCGCGGGGCACGATGACTAGCCAACACGTGGGCGCCTTGACCGAACCATCGGCCAAGGGCTGGACCTGCTGGCCACAGCCCAGGCCGCTGTTCTCGATGCCCGTGGCCACCTCGAACAGCTCCTCGCCGGTGCCGTTGGGTCTTGTCCGCCCGATCACAATCTCATTGGTGGTAATGCTGTTGAAGTACTGGTTCTGCCAGTAGTTTCCGCCCCCGAAGGTCGGGTTGAAGAACGGGTCGATCTGGACGTCAACCACGGTGCCGTCGACGGCCCGGAACGGTCGCCACACTGCATTGGTCCGGGTGTCGACGTAGCCGACCCCTGGCTCGTAGGTGGGCAGGTCGGCCCGGGCGATGACCCGGGTGAGGGTGTTGTTGTTCTCGCCGAAGATGCCTTGCAGCCGGCCGCCGTAGACGCCGTCGGCAGCTCCGTAGACGCACTGCTCGGGCGGTGGGCCCGGGTTCTGCGGGTTGGTGCCGTCGTCGTCGCCCCAGCACTGCATGACCTGCACGTAGTTGCCGTCCTTTGTGGTCAGCGTGCCCCCGGTCCACTCGATCGACACGGCCTGGTTCCCCAGGTTGGCGGTCTGGTTGACGGTGAAGGACATCGACGAGAACCGGTCGCGCCCCTGGACGGTGACGGCCGAGTCGGTGGCGGGCAGCGACGTGTCGGTGCCGGCCTGACCGGCGACGGGCTCGCCCCCGGCCGGCAACGACGCGGCCAGCAGCGCGACCAAGGCGAGCGAGGTCAGCACGACCCTCCCGCGGACGTCGAAGAGGTGGCGCCTCATGACGGTTGCCTTCCGCCCGCTCGCCAGAGCAGGGCCGGCACGACGATCAGGGCAACCAGGAGCAGACCAATGAGGACGGTGAGCGTCTGGGTCATCGACCATCCACTCGCCCCGCGCAGCACGGTGGGCACCGCGTTGATGGCCACCCCACCGCTGGAGGACGAACCCGAGCCGCTCGAACTCGAGTTACAGCTCCCGGTCTCGGGGTCACAAACCGTGGCCGAGCTCGACCCCGTCGCGCCACTGGACGTGCTCCCGCCTGAACTCGAGCTCCCCGTCCCCGCCGTCCCACTACCGGACCCACCGCCGCCGTCACCACCACCACCACCGTCACCACCACCGCCGCCGCCGCCGCCATCACCGCCGCCGCTGGCGCTGGCCAACACCGGGGTCTCGGTCTCCTGCTGGCCCCCGGTGCCCGTCGCGCATTGGTTGGGGCCTTGTCGGTCGCATTCCTGGGGGAGCGGCGCGTTCTGGGCCAACACGTTCGTACCGTCCGGCGAGAAGGTCGGGTTGTCGCAGCTCTGGACGTTGATGTCCTGCACGACCACGCCCGGGATCCTCCGGATCTGGTTGAAGCTGGCCTCGACCAGGTTGATGGGCATGGGCGAGTACCCGAGTGACGCCGACTGCTGCTGGGCCTGACACATGGCGTAGTAGCTGAAGGCGCCGAGCGTCTTGCCCTTCGCTTCGTTGAACTGCCCTTGCTCCTTGGTCGGGATGATCAGGTACGAGTACGACGACAGCTGGTAGCTGCGACTGTCCTGGTCGGTGTAGACGTCGTCGAGGATCTGGGTGAGGTACTCGTCGGACGACGCATCGTCGTTGATTCGTGCCTTGAGCAGCGACACGGCCACGTTGTCCGGAGTGGGCTCGGTGTAGTAGCCGGCCGAGTTGAGCACCTTGGCCACCGGGAACTGGGTCCCGATGGCATAGGAGTAGTTCACGTAGCCGATGGCGCCCTCGGCGAAGCCCTGCGACACGTAGCCGGCGACACCGAGGTCGCCGGACTGGGCGATCATGCCGGAGACGGTCGGGTAGTACGACGTGTAGCCGCAGGCCGGAGCCCGACCGGACCGCTGGCAGTAGTCGTCCCAGATGCCGCCCTGGGTCTTGATCATCCAGTTCGTGAACTGAGCGGTGGAACCCGACCCGTCGGAGCGGACGACCGGGACGATCTTGCGACTGGGCAGGGTCAGGCCCGGGTTGTCGGCCACCAGCGCGGGGTCGTCCCACGACGTGATGACCCCGGTGAAGATCTTGGCCACGTTCTCACCGGAGAGGCGCAGGTTCGTGACCCGCTGCCCGTTGATCTTGAGGTTGTACATGAACGCCGTGCCCCCGGCGGTCACCGGGATGTAGGCGTAACTCCCCGGCGCCGGGTTCTCCGGGGCCGAGCCGTCCTCGGGGGCGAACTGGAAGGGGATGTCCGAGGCGGCGAAGTCGACCGTGCCGTTCAGGAAGTTCTTGCGCCCGGCGCTCGAGCCACTGGCGTTGTAGTCCACGGTGATGCCGAACTGCTTGACGTTGACCCGCATGGCGTCGATGGCACCGGCCGCCCACGACGAACCCTCGCCGGAGATGCGCTGGTAGCTCTCGGCCGGGGCGGGAGTGGCGAGGGTGCTCAGCAAAGCGAGCGCAGCAACGAAGCCGAGCAACGCGGTGCGGGTGGTCTGACGACAGATCCGTCGCATCACCGCACCCCCGCAACGTGGGCCTCGAAGCGGGCCAGATCCTTGGCCGATCGGGATGCCGTACGACGGGCCTGGCGACGGGTCAGGGTGCCGGCCGGCCGGCCGCCGAGGATGCGGGCAATGATGAACAGCACCAGGACCAGCACCATCAACACTGCGGCGGTGGCGAAGCCACGTTGGATCAACGTGGGCTGCGGCGATCGGACGAACTCGTAGGCGGCGAGCGGCAGCGAGACGGTGGGGTTCTTGGTCGGGTTGAGGTTGAGCGACGCGGTGTAGCCCGAGGTCAGCAGCACCGGCGCGGTTTCGCCGATCCCTCGGGCCACGCCGAGGATGACGGCCGTGGCCAGACCGGGGCGGGCCGTGGGCAATACGACGTACCACACCGCCCGCCACTGCGACGCACCCAACGCGGCCGCCGCCTCCCGCAGATTGCCGGGGACCAGGCGCAGCACCACGTCGGCCGACCGGATGGTGATCGGCAGCATCATGATGCTGACCGCGAACGACGCGGCCAGGGCCGAGCGCTGGAAGCCAAGAATGAGGATCCAGGTGGCAAAGATGAAGAGCCCGGCCAGGATCGACGGCAGCGCAGTCATGGCGTCGACGACCGTTCGCACGAACCGGGCGGCCGGATGGCGGGTCTCGTTGAGGAAGACCGCACATGCGATTCCCAACGGGACGGTCAACACCAAGGCGATGGAGATGATGATCAGCGTGCCGACGATGGCGTGGCCGATGCCGCCGGAGCTGAGCGGGTCGGACGGTCCAGCCGCGGACATGTCCTGGACGTAGAAGTTGGTCTTGACCAACGCTTCCTTGCCCCGCCACAACGTGAAGAGGATCACCGAGGTGAGCGCGGCGCCCGCGATGAGCGCGGCCGAGGCCATGAGCGCGGACATCAGTCGGTTGACCACGGCCGGGCGACGCTCGGTGACCGACACCAACAGGCCGTAGACGCCGAGGAAGATCACGAAGGTCACGATCACGAAGCCGACCGCGCCTCTCAGCGGCGTGACCCGACCGAAGAGCAACAGCCCGATGCAGGTCGAGCTGAGCAACGCGCCGCCCAGCACCAGCAGGTCGTCGCGGGTGAATCCGATCAGGGGACGCAGCGAATGCGGCGCCTGTCGGGTGGCCACGATCCCGGGCAGGACCGTGGCGGGTCGGTCGACGGCCCAGTCCGGCGCGTCATGGACCGACAGGTCACCGCGCTCCGCCATGGTCATGCCTCGCTCGACGCGCCCGAGCGCGAGCGGGCGATGAACGCCGACGCGGTGAAGTTGACCACCAGCGTCATGGCGAACAGGGCCAACCCCGCGGCCATGAGAGCGGAGAGTCCGAAGCCCGACGACTCGCTGTAGCGCAGGGCGATCAGGCTGGACACCGAGTTGGAGCCCGCTTCGAGGATGTTGAAGTTGATGTCGAAGCGGGGGGAGATGATGAGCAGAACGGCGATCGTCTCGCCCAGCGCCCGGCCCAGACCGAGCATCGTCCCACCGATGATCCCGCCCCGACCGAAGGGCAGGGCGACCGCTCGGATCATGCCCCAGCGGGTCGCTCCCAGCGCGAAGGCCCCCTCCCGTTCACCCAAGGGGACCTGGGAGAACACCTCCCGCATGATCGAGCACTGAATGGGCATGACCATGAGCGCCACCACCAGCCCGGCGATGAAGGTCGAGGCCGTGAACACGGTCGAGTCGGCGATCGGGTTGTTCGAGTCGGCGCCGGACACGGCGAAGATCGGGATCCAGCCGAACCACGACGAGATCCAACGGGACACACCGATGACCTGGCCCTGGAAGAAGTAGAGACCCCAGAGGCCATACACCACGCTGGGCACGGCGGCCATCAGGTCGACGGCCGACACCAACCACGAGCGCAGGGCGGGGGGGGCGACCTCGGTGATGAACAGTGCCGTGCCCATGGAGATCGGCATGGCCACCGAGACGGCGACGAGGGCGATCATCACCGTGCCGGTGAGGACGGCAGCGATCCCGAACACGCCGCGGTCGGGCTGCCATTCGGCGGTGGTGAGGAAGCTGATGCCGGTCTTGCGCAGCGCCTCGGTCGCTTCCAGAGAGAGGAACAGACCGACGGCCACCATGATGGAGAGCACGATGATCCCGGCGCCAAAGGCGCCGCCGTAGAAGATCCGATCGCCCCGGCCTCGGCGAGCCGACAGGTCACGTCGAGACGTTTCGGGCTCGAACCCCGTCGGGTCGTGGACCGTGGTGATGGCAGCCATCAGCCCATCCACGCCACGAGGACGACGAGCACGATGAGCACGGCGACGGCGGGAAGAATCACGTCGAGGTAGAGAAAGCGCCGCCAGAGGGGTCGAGCGTCGCTCGCCGCCGGCGCGTGGGGAAGAGCGCTTGGCTCGCTCGGCGGCGGGTACGGGGTCGGGAACCCCGCGGGAACGCCTGGCGGCGCCCCGGCACCGGGCAGCACGATGATGGGCACCACGCCGGTGGTGGTGACCCCCGCGGCGGCGAGCTGCTGGGCCAAGGTCGAACTCGGGTCGAGCATCGGGGGAGCCCACGTCGAACCGGCGAGCGGCGCCGACACCGTGGGCGTGACCCTCGGCGGCTCGTCGGCCCCGACAACGCTGATCGGCTCGGGCTCGGGCTCGGGAACCAGGGCCGGCGGCGCAGCCGCGACGTGGTCCTCGACGATGCGCAGCGCGGGCGGTGCCGGCGGTGGGGTTGGCGCCACGGTCGGGGCGCCGAGCAGCGCATGCAGGGCTTCGTCGCGGGCCGTCGAGACCTCCCGGTCGGCCTCGGTGCGGGCGGCATCGACCAACGATGCGGCCTCGGCTCGGGCCCCGGCCACCTCCTCGTCGAACTCCCGCTGGCGGCGCTCGGTGTTCTGGCGCAGGTTGGCGGCCAGCAACTCTGCGACCGGGCCGACATCGGCCTTGGGGGGAGCAGCCCGGGCCTGATCGGCCACACGGAGGGCGCCTCGCAACTCGAGGTGAAGTCGGGCCAGCTCGGCCCGGGCCGCCCGCAACTGTGGATCCACCACGTCAGCCGGCGCGAAGGCCCGGGGGGCGAGCACCGGGAGCCCGACGCTGTCATCGATGACGGGAGCGAACATCGTCGACGCGGCCCGCTCAGCGACCATCGGACACCTCCGGCGCCGGCCGCGCCTCCTCGACCCCGGGTGACGGCGAGGGCCCGGCCTCGGCCGTCGCCCCCGAACGTCGGATCGCCTCGGCCTCGGCTCGGGCCGAGGCCAGGATCCAGTCGGCTTCGGCCTGGGCCGTGGCCCGGATCGAGTCGATCAGCTCGCGATGCTCGCGCTCGATGGCGGCCAACTCGGCCTGAGCGGCCAGGACCAGGGCACCGAGCTCGGCCTGGGCGTCCTCGTCGAGGGTTCCCGATCGAGTGCGCGCGGCATCGGCTCGGGACCGCGCCTCGGCGATGGCTTCGGTCAACCGAACCCGCTCGGCTTCGGCTTCCGCGAGGAACCGGTCGACGGCCGGGCGGTCGTAGGCGAGCTGCCAGGACACCCCGGGAATCTCGGAGTCAGTCATCTCGTTCTCGCGCTCCTCGCCGTTCATGTCCATCTCCGCCTTCGGGCGGCGACGCCGGATCCGTTCGAGCACCGACTGGTCTGACGGCACCTCCACCCAGAAGTCGGAGAAGTCCGAGGGTGCACCTCCCTCGTCGCCCGGGCCGGGAGGAGGGCACGACGGATCGAGCACGACCGACTCCACTTCCACCGGGGTTCGCCCGTTCCGGTTGTCCTGGACTGCTCGCGAGAACTCAGCGGCGTGCCGAGGTCGGCGCAACGAGGTCCGTTCGGTCAGCGAAGTGAGGTCGATGCGCAGTATCGACGCAGGATCGATCTCCGCCGACGCCAACTCCACCATGGCGGCGCCGATGGCATCCGCCACGAGGTGGGTTGCTCGGTCACGGGCTCGCTCCAACTCGGAGTCGAGCCGAACCATCGCGTCCTCGAGCACGGAATCGACTGCCGCCTCGATGGCGGCGCGATCCTTCGGATCGACCGGGTCACCGGCGGGCGATCCGGCCGGACCAGGGTCGCTCTCCAGATCCCGGAGGATGGAGCGGAGCTCGACCAACTGCTGGCGTTGTCGGTCGGCCCAAGCCCGAACCCGAGGGAGGTCGGCCGCGCTGACCACGGGCAGTGCCTGCGGCACGTCGGGCATCCGCACGTCGTCGGGCAGGTTCACGAGGGCACCCCATCGAACTGATCGTCGACGACATCCAGTCGGAAGCCCACGCCGCGCACTGCGGTGATCCGGTGCCGAGGGTCGGCGGCTTCGAGCTTCCGGCGCAGGCGCCGGACGGTGGTGTCCACGGACGAATTCCCGGGAGCTCGATCGGTCAACTCGTCCAGCTCGGTCCGCATGACGACGCGACCGGCCCGCCGCAGGAGCAAGACCAGGAAGTCGACCTCCAGCTGGGTCAGGGCGACCTCGGTTCCCTGAACGAGCGCGAACCGGCCCGCTTCGTCGACGACGATGCCGCCGGGCGATCCGTCGAGCCCAACGACCTCGGTTCGGCGAGAAGATCGGCGTAGGAGCGACCCCAACCGGGCCAGCAGCATTCGGTCGGTGATGTCGGCGCCGACGACGTGGTCGGCTCCCGCGGCAAATGCGGCCAACACCACCGTCTCGTAGCGGTTCGGAGCCACCGCGAGGATGGGTGAGGACCATCGAGCCCGCCAGGCCGCGCACACGGCCGGCCCTGACCGATGCGTGAGATCGAGCGCCACGATGGCGGCATCCGATCGAGCGCCCTGCTCGGTGAAGGCAGCATCGCCGGTCGTGTCGATCGACGCGTCGAAGCCGGCGCCCTGCAAGGTCGTCAGGACCCGGTAGATCCACCAACCGTCGTTGCCGATGATCGTGATCGTCGCAGGGCTGTCATCGACGGTGGACCGGCCGGCTCGGGACGAGGGGCGGGACGACATCAGAGCCGACATCACGCTCAGCCGACGACCATCAAGGTCAGCGCGATCGCGACGACGAGCCCGGCGACCGACGACACCAACTCGGTCACGTACCGACGCATCCAGATCGGGGCCCGGGGCGCCAGCGGAGCCTTCGCCCTGGCCATGGCCTTGGCCTCCTCGCTGCGGCGCACGAAGGCGTCGAAAGCGGCCTCCTCGTCGGCGTCGAGCATGCCGAGACCGTCGGTCAGCGGCGCGCCTCGCACCATGGAGGTGGGTGCCTCGGTCTCGGGACCCCTCGAGGTCGACACGGGCTCAGCAGCTGCCGAGCCCACGGCGTCGGCGAGGTGGTCGGCCGCCGACTGGGCTCGGGCGACCAACTCGGGATCGGGAGCCTGCGACAGCTCGATCAGCGTCGCCCCAACCCGTGCCCGAGCAACCGCCAGGTAATCGTTGGCCGTCTGCGCCGCGTGGGCAATGCGCTCGGCGGCAGCCCGCTCGGCCCAGGCACGATCCGCGGCCAACTCGGACTCGGCGGAGGCGACGAGGTCGGCCACAAATGACTCGACGGCGCCGAGTGACCCCAGTGCGGCGGGCTCGAACTCGAGCCTGTCCGGTCCGTCCTCGGCCGCGCCGGCCAGGGTCCCGAGCTCGGCCTCGATGGCGCCGAGCTCGGCCCGCAGTTCGGCGATCTGGCGGTCGAGGTCAGCCAGACGGGCCCAGCTGGCCGCCTCGTCGACGACCTCGGGTGCCCGCAGCATGGCGGCTGGACGGGCCATCAGAGGGCGACGGCTTCCGTCGACACCGGATCGGTCAGATCGAACACGGGCTCCGAGGTCGACGTCGTGGCGGCTTCAGGGCCACGTCGACCGACGACCTCGGCCAGCGCCTCGACCTGGCGGCAGGCGGCCAGGAGGATCGACTCGGACTCGGACTCGGCGGTGCTGGCCAGCGCGGCGACGATCCGGTGGTGGCGGCGCGCGTCCTCCTCTATCGCTCGTTGCGCAGCCAGCACGAGACCGCCGGAGCGGGCCTCGAGCAACCGGACGTGGTGCGAAGCTCGCGCCGCGTCCAACCGCTGCCGGCCGACCTCGACCTGCCGGCGGAGCTGGTCGACTGCCACCTCGGCCTGAGCGACCAGATGCTCGAGCGATTCCCGGTCGAAGGCCCTCGGTGAGCGGGTGACCGGCGACGGAGAAATCAGCGGCTCGGACACGGCGCGGGAATGTACGGGCGCGAGGTAGCCGTGGTCTGAACGACCTGTGAAGACTTCGACCGCTCGCCCGGACCACTAACGTTTCGCCGGAAGTGTTCACCTTCTCGCCGGCTAGAGGTCATCGGCGGATGGCTACGTTCTCCCACGCTTCGCCTGCATTCGGGCCCCTGCCCACGGGCCTCGGGCCAGCGAAGGCCGGGGCGATCGCCGAGCACGGCCGACGCTAGAGAGAGGCGACCAGCTCGGCCATGAAGTTGCCGGCCTCGGTCGGGTTCTGGGCAACTCGGACTCCGGCCTCGGCCAGTGCCTCCATCTTCGCCGCCGCCGTGCCCCGGCCGCCCGAAACGATCGCGCCGGCGTGGCCCATCTTCTTGCCCGGCGGAGCCGAGACGCCGGCCACGTAGGCCACCACCGGCTTGGACATCGAGGTGGCGATGAACTCGGCGGCCTCCTCCTCGGCCGACCCGCCGATCTCCCCGATGAGCATGACCGCCCGGGTCTCGGGGTCGGCCTCGAAGGCTTCGAGGCAGTCGATGAAGGTCGTGCCCGGGACCGGGTCGCCGCCGATGCCGACGCAGGTCGTCTGGCCGATCCCCTTCTGGGTCAGCTCGTGGAGGGCCTGGTAGGTGAGCGTCCCCGACCGGCTGACGATGCCCACTGGCCCACCGGCCATGGCGATGTCGCCATCGGTGATGCCGATGTTGCAGCGCCCCGGGCTGATGATGCCCGGGCAGTTCGGGCCCAACAGCCGGACGTCGGGGAAGTCTCGCTTCAGCTGGTTGTAGAAGCGGGCCTCGTCGTGCGCCGGGACGCCCTCGGTGATCACCGCGACGAAGGTGATCCCGCCCTCGGCGGCTTCCAGCACGGCCGAGGCCACGCCTGGCGCGGGCACGAAGATGCAGCTGGCGGTGGCGCCGGTGGCCGCCACCGCGTCGCCCACGGTGGCGAAGATGGGCACGCCATCGACGTCGCTGCCGGCCTTGGTCGGGTGGGTGCCGGCCACCACCTGGGTGCCGTAGTCACGGTTGCGCAGCCCGTAGAACCGGCCGGCCGAGCCGGTGAGGCCCAGGTAGACGACCTTGGTCGTCTCGTCGACGAAGATGCTCATCGGGTGCCCTCCTTGGCCAGCTCGACGGCCGCGGCCGCGGCTTCGAGCATCGTCGGCTTCGACACGAGCCCCTCGCCGGCGTGCTCGGCCAGGATCGCCCGCCCCTCCTCGGCGTTGGTGCCGTCGAGACGGATGACGATCGGCGACCGCAAGGCCACCCGGCCCTTGGCCTGGACGATGCCGTTGGCCACTTCCTCGCCCCGGGTGATGCCGCCGAAGATGTTGATGAAGATGACGCGCACATTGGGGTCGGCGTCGATGACCTCGAGGGCGGCGGCCATCACGTCGGCGTCGGCCCCACCCCCGATGTCGAGGAAGTTGGCTGGCCGGCCACCCACCTGGTTCACGACGTCGAGGGTCGACATGGCCAGGCCGGCCCCGTTGGCGATGATGCCGACCTCGCCGTCGAGGCCGACGTACTGCAGGCCGGCCGCCTTGGCCGCCTGTTCCCGCACGTCGCGCTCCTGGGTCGCCTCGTACTGGGCCCAGTCGTGGCGGAAGGCGGCGTTGTCGTCGAGGGTCACCTTGGCATCGAGGCAGTGCGCCCGGCCTTCGTCGGTGATGATCAGAGGGTTGATCTCGGCCAGGTCGGCGTCGCCCTCTTCGTAGGCCCGGTAGAGCTTGCGCAGGATGTCGACGACACCGTCGACGTCGGTGTCGATGCCGGCGGCGGCGACCCAGGCTCGGCAGGCCGCCTCGCTCAAGCCGTCGACCGGGTCGACGTGGATGCGGGCGATGGCGTCCGGGTTCTCGGCGGCCACCGTCTCGATCTCGATCCCGCCCTCGGCCGAGAGCATCCCCAGGTGCAACTTGGCCGACCGGTCGAGGGTGAAGCTGGCGTAGTACTCGGTGGCGATGTCGGACGCCTTCTCGATCCAGAGGCGCTTGACCACGTGGCCCCGGATGTCGAGGCCGAGGATGTTGCCGGCGTGGGTCCGGGTCTCCTCGGCATCGGTGGCCAGCTTGACGCCGCCGGCCTTGCCCCGACCGCCCACGTGGACCTGGGCCTTGAGCACGACCGGGTAGCCGATCTGCTCGCTGGCCGCCACCGCCTCCTCCACCGTGTCGGCGACCGCCCCGGGGGAGATGGGAATGCCGTACTCGGCGAAGAGCTGCTTGCCTTGGTACTCGAACAGGTCCACGGACTGCTCCCTGCCCGCCGTCTGGGCTCGCAGGCCGGGCGCCGCATCGTAGGCAGCGGGCCCGGGGAGCACCGAACCGCCAGGCAGACTGACCCGGTGCCCGAAGCACCCAGCCGCCCCCGCCCCACCGGGCGTCCCACCCGCCCCGGCCTGGCCCCGGCCACGCGGGCCATCGCCATCGCCGTGGGTGGCTTGGTGGCGGCGGTGGCCCTGGCCGGCCTGGTGCTCGCCCTGGCCAACTCGGGGCAGGTGAAGAGCTCGCTGGCGATCGACGAGTTCCGTGCGGGCGACACCGAGAGCCTGGCCGAGCGAATCGCCGAGGACGGGCCGGTGCTGTTCCCCGACGCATCGCCCTCCCAAGCCCGGGACATCTACGTGCAGCATCAGGGTGACGACCCCGACGAGGGGTGGTCGGCCTTCTCGGCCCACCCGCCGGGCGACGACGACCGGTCCTGCACCCTGGCCTGGGAAGCCGACCGGCAGCACTTCGTCGACCCCTGCACCGACACCACCTACCCCCCCGACGGCGACGGCCTCGACCAGTACCAGACCCAGGTCGACGGCGACGACCTGCTGGTCGACCTCAACGCCTGAGCGACCGGTGCCCGAGCCCGAACGTCCCCTCGACGACCCCGCCCCCCGCCCCCCGGGCCGGGGCGGCTACGACGCCTGTTGGTACCCCGTGGCC
Organism: Actinomycetes bacterium; assembly: GCA_031398745.1. Taxonomy (GTDB): domain Bacteria; phylum Actinomycetota; class Acidimicrobiia; order Acidimicrobiales; family CADCSY01; genus JANNNX01. The sequence continues at coordinate 67,243 of JANNNX010000048.1, read as the reverse complement.
CTGGCCGGCGACGTCACTCCCGGCCAGGTCGTGGGGGTCGAGCTGCTCGGCGCTCGGGTCGCCCTGGCCCGAACCGCGTCGGGCGAGGCCCGGGTGTCGGAGCGCTGGTGCCCGCACCTCGGCAGCGACCTCATCCGCCGAGGCGCGGTCGACGGCGATCGGTTGCGCTGCACGGTGCACGACTGGGTCTTCGACCCCGACGGCCGTTGCGTGGAGGTCCCCTTCGCGGGCATGACCCCGCCCGAGGACGTGCGCCTCGCCGTGCTTCCCACCGCCGAGGTCGGGGGCGTGGTGTGGGCCTTCAACGGCCCGGTGGCCCGCTTCGCGCTGCCCACCCTCGACCACCTGGCGGTGTCGGCCCTGTGGGAGGACGAGGCCGGCGACCCCTGGGCCCCGCCACCGGGGGTAGCGGCGGTGGTCGGTTCGCCGTCGATCGACGTCGGTGACACGACCATGACGGTCGGCGATCGGGTGATCCACGGCACCAACCTCCTGGTCGAGCCGCATCGGATCTGGGCCTCGGCTCCGCTGTCGGGCGGGCGGGTCCGCCGGGTGGTGCTGAGCGAGCTCGGCGGGCCCTCGAACACCCCGGACGCGGACGGGGGGGCAGCGCCGACCTCGGTGGTCGACCGGGTCGATGCCTGGCTGCCCGACGATCCCCCGGTCGCCGACCAGGTGCTGGCCTACCTGCGGGGCTTCCCCCGCGCCGAGGTAATCCGCGGCGCCGGCTGAGCATCGCCCGGGCGGGCACGCATGCCCTCCAGCACCACCTGCACCAGCCGCTCGGCGTCGTCTCGACTCTCGGGCCCGTCGGGTAGGGCCCCCACCACGGTGGCCAGCGCCCCGAGGTCGCGGGGACGCAGGTCAGCTCGGACCAGCCCGGCGTCGATGGCCCGCTGCACGACCCGGTCGACGGCCGCCGTGGTGTCGCCGAACGACGGGGGGGCCGCCGGGATGGTCGAGGGGAGCGCTCGGGCCGCGTTGATCAGCACCCGGTACTCCAGGTTGACGGAGGCGAAGCTGCGGACGACCCGCTCGAAGGCCACCCACGGGTCGGCTTCGGTGGCGGCCGCCACCGCCTCGTCCCGCAGCGACGAGGCGACGTCCTCGGCCAGCACCCGAAGCAGGTCGTCCTTGCTCTCGAAGTTGCGGTAGATCGTGGCCACGCCGACGCCAGCCCGGCGGGCGATGTCCTCCATCTGGGCGTCGGGGCCGACCTCGTTGAACACCTCGAGCGCCACCTGGAGAACCCGCTGGCGGTTGGCCCGGGCGTCCCGACGCCGGGGCCCCCTCGGCACCTCGGCGGCCAGCTCGGCGGTCACGCCGTCACGCTAGAGGCCGGTTTCGAGCTCAGACCTTCTCCAGGGGGGCCCACGACAGCAGCAGGCGCTTCTCGCCGGTGCCGGCGAAGTGGACCACCGCCTCGGCCTTGTCGCCCTCCCCCTCGATGGCGATGACCACGCCCTCGCCCCAGCGGTTGTGGCGGACGTCGTCGCCGGGCCGCAGCCCGAGCGACTCGGCGCCGGTCGACGCCTTGGGCTCGTTGCGGGTCCCCCAGGCGGCGGCCGTGAGCCGGCTCCGAGCGCCGTAGATCCGGCCGCCGTCGTCGTCGCCGGCGCTGCCCCCGCTGCGGCCGAGGTCGTCGCGTCGCCCCCCCCAGTGCGACCGGCGCCGGGCCGGCGACTCGATGGTCTCCAGCAGCTCGCTCGGGATCTCGTCGACGAAGCGGCTGGGCGGGTTGTACTGGGTCGAGCCGAACAGGTTCCGGCTCCAGGCCGAGCTGAGCAGCAGCCGCTCCCGGGCCCGAGTGATGCCCACGTAGGCCAGCCGGCGCTCCTCCTCCAGCTGCTCGGGCTCGCCCAGCGACCGCAGGTGCGGGAAGACGCCGTCCTCCAGGCCGATGATGACCACCACCGGGAACTCGAGGCCCTTGGCCGCGTGCAGGGTCATGAGCGTCACCGACGAGTCGTCGGGGTCGTACTCGTCGATGTCGGCCACCAGGCTCACCCGCTCGAGGAAGGCGTCGACGCTGTCGGCGTCGGCCGCGAAGCCCACCAGCTCGGCGAGGTTCTCGATGCGACCCTGGGCCTCGACCGAGTGCTCGGCCTCGAGCTCGTCGAGGTAGCCGCTGCTCTGGATGGCGGCCTGCAGCACCGTCGCCGGCCCCTGCTCGACCAGGTCGCGCAGCTCGCCCAGCAGGCGCACGAATCCGTCGATGCCACGCAGGGCCGGGCCCTTGACCCCGGCTTCGGCGGCGTGCTCGAGGGCGGTCGAGAAGGCCACTCCGTGGGCCGACGCCCACCCGTCGAGTCGGCCGACCGAGGTGTCGCCCACCCCCCGCTTGGGAACGTTGAGGACCCGCTTGACCGACACCTCGTCGGTCGGGTTGACCACCGCTTTGAGGTAGGCCAACGCGTCCTTGATCTCGCGCCGGTCGTAGAACCGGGTGCCGCCGACCACCCGGTAGGGGATGCCCACCCGACTGAAACGCTCCTCGAGGACCCGGCTCTGGGCGTTGGTTCGGTAGAAGGTGGCCATGTCGGCCCAGCGGTAGGTGCCGCCGTCGTGGAGCCGGGCCAACTCGCCCGACACCCAGGCCGCCTCGTCATGCTCGTCCTCGGCCTTGTAGCGGGCGATCGGGTCGCCGGGCCCCGACTCGGTCCACAGCTGCTTGGGCTGGCGCCCGAGGTTGTTGGCGATGACCGCGTTGGCGGCGTCGAGGATGCGCTGGGTCGAGCGGTAGTTCTGGGCCAGCACGACCGTGGTGGCGTCGGGGAACGCTTCCTCGAAGTCGAGAAGATTACGGAAATCAGCCCCTCGGAACATGTAAATCGACTGGTCCACATCACCCACCACGAACACGTTGCGGTGCTCGCTGGCCAGCAGGAGCACCAGCTCGTTCTGGGCTCGGTTGGTGTCCTGGTACTCGTCGACCAGCACGTGACGGAAGCGCCGCCGGTAGTGGTCCAGCACCTCGGGCTGAGTGCGAAGGAGGCGCACCGTCTGGGTCAGCAGGTCGTCGAAGTCCATGGCCCCGGCCTTCTGGAGCCGGGCCTGGTACTCGGCGTAGACCTCCGCGATCCGGCGCTCGAAGATCGACCCTGCCCGCTCGGCGTAGGCCGCCGGGTCGACCAGGTCGTTCTTGGCGGCGGAGATGGCGGCGTGGACGCTGCGGGGCGGGAAGCGCTTGGGGTCGAGATTCAGGTCGCGCAGCACGTAGGTCGTCAGCCGAACGGCGTCGGCCTGGTCGTAGATGGTGAAGGACGACGGGTAGCCGAGGGCCTTGCCGTCGCGGCGCAAGATGCGCACGCAGGCCGAATGGAAGGTGGAGACCCACATCTTCTCGGCCACCGGGCCGACCAGGGCCGCCACCCGGTGCTTCATCTCATCCGCGGCCTTGTTGGTGAAGGTGATGGCCAGGATCTCGAAGGGTGAGACGCCGAGGTCGTTGACCAGGTGGGCGATGCGGCGGGTGAGCACCCGGGTCTTGCCCGACCCCGCGCCAGCGATGACCAGCAGGGGGCCCTCGCCGTGGCGGACGGCCTCGGCCTGATCGGGGTTGAGGCCCTCGAGCAGGTCGCCGGCGGTCGGGGGGGTCATGGTCGAGCCACCCTACCGAGGCCGCTCACCCGCCTCCGACGACCGGAGGACCGTCTCGCGGTGCGGACCGGGGTCCGAGCCGGGAGACTGGCACCATGACCGACCCGGCCGCCGTCGACGCCGATGCCGCGCTGCTCGAGGTGCTGGCCACCGACGAGGGTCGGGCCGACCCGTATCCGCTCTACCAGCGGCTCCGCCACGCGGCCCCCGTCCACCGATCGATGGTCGGGGCCTGGGTGGTCTCGAGCTTCGAGGCCTGCCAGGCGGTGCTGCGTGACCCCCGCCTGGGGAAGGACTTCACCACCCAGGCCCAGCGCTACGGCCTGTCGGAGGACGACCTGGCGTCGCTGCTCGACTTCCGCCGCCAGCGCCGCACCATGCTCTTCGCCGACCCGCCCGACCACACCCGGCTCCGGGGCATCGTCGGCAGCGCCTTCACCACTCGCACGGTCGAACAGCTCCGGCCCCACGTCGAGCGGCTGACCGACGACCGTCTCGACCGCCTGGCCTCCGGCGAGAGCCGGGACTTCATGGCCGCGGTGGCCCTGCCCCTGCCAGTGACGGTCATCGGCGAGTTGCTGGGTGTCCCCCCGGCCGATCGACCGCCGTTCCAACAGCTGGTGCGCCGGGCCGCGGTCGCCCTCGAGCTCACCATGGACGCGGCGCAGTTGGCCGACGCCCAGGCCGCCACCATCGAGATGGAGGCGTACTTCGCCGACCTGCTGGCCGAGCGCCGGGCCCGACCCACCGACGACCTGCTGAGCGCCCTGCTCGCGGCCGAGGACGCCGGGGAGTCGCTCTCGGAGATGGAGATCATCTCGACCGCCATCCTGCTCTTCGGCGCCGGCTTCGAGACCACCACCAACCTCCTCGGCAACGGCGTGCTGGCCCTGCTCCGCCACCCCGACCAGCTGGATCGGCTCCGCCACGACCGGACCCTGCTCCGGCCGGCCGTCGAGGAGATCCTCCGCTACGACAGCCCGGTGCAGATGAACGGGCGGATCGCCAGCACCGAGATCGAGCTGGGAGGACGCACCATCGAGGCCGGGGCCGCGGTCCTCACCGTGATCGGCTCGGCCAACCGCGACGAGCGCCGCTACGCCGAGCCCGACCGCTTCGACCTGACCCGCAACGACGGCGCCTCGCTCAGCTTCGGCAGTGGGATCCACTACTGCATCGGTGCCGCGCTGGCCCGCCTCGAGGGCCAGGTCGTGCTCGACCGGCTGCTCGACCGCTTCGACCACATCGACTTGGCCGTCGACCAGCCCCGCTGGCGCCAGAGCCTCACCCTGCGGGGTCTGGCCGAGCTACCGATCGAGGTCACCGCGGCCTGAGCGGACCAGGCCCCGACGAGCGAGCCGGCGCGCCGCTCAGTCCGACGCCCCGGAGAGGCGGAGGTGACCGAGCCGCCAACTGGCCGCCACCAGGAGCACCGCGCTGAGGATGGCCAGGCGACCGACCGCCGCCCCCCCGGCCGGGATCCCGCGGCGGACCAGTTCCGAAGGGACGTCCTGTGCCCAGTCCAGGAACACCGCCCGCGACTCCCAGGTCGGGGAGAGCTGGGCGATGCCGGTCAGGGCGCTGCCCAGCAGGCGCTCGACGAAGAACACGATGGCCAGGGACCACACCACCGATCGGCGGGTCAGGGCGCCGATGGCGATGAACAGAGCCACATACGCCACCGAGCCGGCGGCGGCCCCGGCGCCGACCGCGACCACGTCCTCGGGGGCCCCGGCCACCACCGCGGCGACCGCCGCCGACGGGACCACGGTGACGAGGGCGATGGCCGAGCCACCGACCCAGCGAGCAACCACGATGGCCCACGCCGGCACCGGGGCCAGCCAGGTGAAGTGGAAGGTGCCGGATCGGATCTCGGCGCCCAGCACGGCGTCGCCGATGATCAGGGCCGCCACCGGCACCGCGATGCCGAAGATGCCGACCACCGCCACCCGGGCGAAAGCCACCGCCGGGGGGTCGTCGACGGCCCGGGCCAGAAGGCCGAAGACGGCCATGCCGACGCAGGGGAACACCAGCGCCCCCAACCGTCGGGCCGGGAGGCTGGAACGAACCGTGAAGCTGACCAGGGCCATCAGCGAGCGGGGCGAGGCGGTGGCCCGGCTCATCGGACCAGCTCCCGGAACAGGCCCTCGAGCGAGTCGTCGAGGGGCCGGACCTCGTGCAGCCGGATCGAGAGATGACGAGCGACCCGGGGCAGGGCCACCGCCAGGTCGCCGGTCCTCCGGGTGGAGACCAGGAGCTGGTCGTCCTCGATGGTGACCCCGTCGGTGGCCTCCAACCCGACCAGGGCCGCGGCCAGGTCTCGGTGGCGGTCGGCTCGCACCAGCACGTGACGGGGGCGATCGTCCATGGCCTCGCGGATGGCCCGCTGGTTGCCGGCGGCGGCCAGTCGACCTCGGGTGACGACCACGATCCGGTCGGCCAGCCGCTCGACCTCGGCCAGGATGTGCGAACTGACGATGACGGTGCGGCCCTCGTCGCCGAGGCTTCGGAACAGCTCGATGAGCTGGGCCCGTTGCACCGGGTCGGCGCCGTTGAGGGGCTCGTCGAGCACCAGCACCGACGGGTCCTTGACCAGGGCGCTGGCCACCTTCACCCGCTGGCGCATGCCCTTGGAGAAGCGGTCGACCCGGCGGTCGGCCACGTCGAGCAGGCCGACGGTGTCGAGGACCCGGTCGACCGCCGCGGGGTCGCGCACCCGGTGCAGGGCGGCCACGTAGGCGACCAGCTGGCGGGCGGTGATGCTCGGCGGGACGGCCTCGTCCTCCGGGACCAGGGCGAGGCGGGAGAAGGTGGACCGGTCGGCCCGGGGGTCGAGGCCGACCACCCGCACCGACCCTTGGTTGGGGTCGACCATGCCGGTGATGGCCCGCAGCAGGGTGGTCTTGCCGGCCCCGTTGGGACCCAGCAGCCCGGTCACCCCGGCCCCGAACGAGCACGACAACCCCGACAGGGCGACGACCTGGCCGAACCAGACCGACACGTCCTGGACCACGACCGTGGGCTGGTCGACGAAGGCCGGGTCGAGCGGCGGGCTCACCGCTCCGCCCACCGGTAGCGCCAGGCCAGCACGCCGCTGCCGGCGGCCAGCACGGCGGCGTAGCTGGCCACGGCCAGGGCGCCGCCCCCCTCCACACCCGACAGCCCCGACTCGCGGGCGATGCGGCCGAGGAACACCAGGTCGCGCAGCTCGAGGGGCAGGGCCAACACGTTGAGCAGGGCGGCCGGCGATCCGTCGTCGGACCCACCCACCAGGACCCCCGAGACCACCGAGGTGACCAGGATGACGCCGATGATGCTGGCCCCGGCGACGATGCGGCGCGACGACAGCGACGCGATCGACAGGCTGAGCACGGCGTAGAAGACCGCCAGCAGGGTGACCGCGGCGGGCACCTTCCACAGCACGTCGAGGTGCCCGGTGAGGTAGCCCAGGGCATCGTCGCTGACGAAGAGGTTCCCGACGTAGAGCACGACCTGGGGCAGGAACGAGAAGGCAAAGACGATGGCGGTCAGGGCTCCGACCTTGGCCAGCACGTAGTCGATGCCGGTCAGAGGGCGGGCGAAGATCAGGGGTAGGACCCGCTGGCGGCGGTCGGGGCAGAGTGCATCGGGGGCAGTGATGGCCACGAAGACCAAGAGCGCGGAGGAGACGCCGACGTAGTCGCGGTAGCCGATGATGGCGATGCGATCGACGTTGGGGAGGTTGCGGGTGACGTAGCCGATGCCAACCGCGACCACCGCCGGGACGGTGGCGATACCGAGCAGGACAAAGGGCGCCACCTTCTGGCGCCACGAGCGCCGCAGCCCGAGGGCACGGCGGATAGTGGCCCGGGTCAGGGCCCCGATGGCCTCCCGACGGCCGCCTCGAGGGCCCTCGTAGGGCCGGTAGCTGCGGTCGTAGACGGCCCCGGTGGTGCTCATCGCGCCGCCGCGGCGTGGTCCAGAAAAACGTCATCAAGCGAGCTGGCGCCCGAAGCCAACCGGTAGAGGGGCAGCGACAGCCCGACGATGACCTCGAGGACCTGGTCGACGGTGGCATCACCGTCGTCGTCCACCTCCACCAGGTGGTCGACCTCCCGAGCTCCGAGCCCCCGGGCGCCGAGGGCGGCGATCAGCGTCGAGGTGTCGGGGCCCACGTCGAGGACCAGCCGCCCGGTCCGGGCCAGCAACGCCGCGGTGGGGCCGGCGACCACCAACCGGCCGGCGTCGATCATCACCACCTGGTCGCACACCCGGGCCACGTCGTCGAGCAGGTGGGTGGACATCACCACCGAGATCCCGAAGGTGGCCAGCCGGCTGACCAGGTCGAGCATCTCCTCCCGGCCGCCGGGGTCGAGGCCGGCGGTGGGCTCATCCAGCAGGACCAGGACGGGGTCGCCCACGATCGCCTGGGCCAGCTTGGCCCGCTGACGCATGCCGGTGGAGAAGGTGCCGATGGCCCGGAACCGGGCCTCGTCCAGGCCCACCAGGTCGAGCACGTCGGACGCCCGCTGGCGTGCGACTCGTGCCGGGAGTCCGCCCAGCTCGGCGAAGGTCGACACCACGTCGGCGGCCGACTGGTCGAGGGGGAGGCAGTCGTGCTCGGGCATGTAGCCCAGCCGGCGGCGCACCGCGATCGGATCGAGGGCCACGTCGGTGCCGTCGATCTCGACGTGGCCCGAGGTGGCCTTGGTCAGCCCGAGCAGCAGGCGGAACAGGGTCGTCTTGCCCGCGCCGTTCGCCCCCACCAGGCCGATGAGGCCGGGCTGCAAACTTGCGCTGAGGTCGTCGAGAGCGACCGTCGGGCCGTAGCGCTTGGTGAGCCGCTCGATCCGTAGGAAGTCGCCGGCCATCGCGGCATTGTGACAGCCGGATGGCATCTCTGGACACGCCTCCTCTCCGACCTCTACCGTCCTGAATCTCACGGTGAGTGAGGGACTGACCGTTTTGAGCAGGAGGGGCGGATGGTGGCGACACTCGATGACCGCTTGGTGCCGGCACCGCGGCTGGCCGTCGACCACATCGGGCTCGACACCGTGCTGGCCGATGGCGACACCGACGTCCGGGTCGTGCTCGACGACGTCGCCGGCCGCATGTGGCAGGCGGTGCTGGGGTCGAGCTGCCTCCGCGCCGCGGTCGGCATCCTGCTCGACGACTACGACGTCGATCCCGGCCGGGTGATCGACGACCTGCTCGACCTCGTCCACCAGCTCGAGGCGCTCGGCCTCGTCACCGTCGAAGGGAGCCTCAATGCCATCGACGCCTGACGCCACCTCGCTCGTCGTGGACCCGCTCGACGACCTCGACCTGGAGTGGGGCCGGCGGCGCACCAAGCGGACCTACCGACCTCCGACCCTGGCCCTGCTCCATCCCCAGGGCACGCGGGTGCTGGTCGGCCTCGGCCACTAGGACGCGGAGGACTCGGCCACCAGCGCGGCCAGACGCGACTCCGCTCGCCCGTACTTCTTGCGGTAGCCGCCGGAGCGGTAGCTGGCGTCGAACAGCTCGCCGATCGGGCAGCCCGACACCGCCACCACCAGCCCGGCGTCGTAGAGGGCGTCGATCAGCTGGACCAGCAGCAGCGCGTCGGCCTGGTCGGCGATCGGGTGCAAGCCACGCAGGCAGACCCCGTCCAGTCCGTCGATCAGCGCCCCGAGCTGCACCGGGTGCACCCGGCGAAGGTGGGCCAGCAGTGGGTCGAGGTCATCGAGGCTGATCGACCCGGGGCCGGCCGCGAGTGCCGCCAACCGGGCGTCGTCCCCCGCGGGCTGCGGACCGGGGTCGCCCCGGTGGCGGTAGTCGGGCCCGTCGAGGCGGACCAGATCGAAGTGGGCACCGATGGCCGAGATCTCCCGGGAGAAGTCCTCAGCGCTGAACCGACCCTCGCCCAGGCGGTCGGGGAGGGTGTTGGAGGTGGCCGCGACCCGGACACCGGCGCCGATGGCTCCCCGCAGGAACGTCACCAGCATCAAAGTGTTGGCCACGTCGTCGAGCTCGAACTCGTCGATACACACCAGGCGGTAGGACGAGAAGGCGTCGACGGCCCGGGCCATGCCGAGGAACCCAACCGACGCCGTCAGCTCCCCGAAGCTGAGGTAGGCGGCCGGGACCTGGCGGGCAGCCACCGCGTGCCAGGTAGCGGCGAGCAGGTGGGTCTTGCCCACCCCGAACCCCCCGTCGAGGTAACGGGCCGGTCGATCGCCGGCCCCGCTGGCCGATCGAACCCGACGGCGGGCGAACCACCCTCCGCTCGGGGTCACCTCGGCGCCGATGGACGACGCGAAGGCGGTCATCGCCGCCAGGGCCGCGGCCTGCGAGGGATGGCCGTCGTCGGGCCGGTAGGTCGAGAAGCGCACCCCGGCGAAGCGAGCCGGCGGGACGAAGCGGGCCAGCAGCTCTTCGATGCCGAGCGACGGCCGACGGTCGACCAGCCGCTCAACCACCGTCGGCGAACGTGGCCCCGGTGGCGCCGGTCACTCCCACTCGATGGTGCCCGGGGGTTTCGACGTGACGTCGTAGACCACCCGGTTGACCCCGGCCACCTCGTTGATGATCCGCGACGAGAGCCGCTCCAGGAGGTCGTAGGGCAGGCGCACCCAGTCGGCGGTCATGGCGTCGTCGGAGGACACGGCCCGGACCACGATCGGATAGGCATAGGTCCGCTCGTCGCCCATCACCCCCACCGAGCGCACCGCCGGCAGCACCGCGAAGGCCTGCCAGATCTCGCGCTCGAGGCCGGCGGCCCGCACCTCCTCCCGCACGATGGCGTCGGCGGCGCGCACGATCTCGACCCGCTCGATGGTGATGTCGCCGATGATCCGCACGGCGAGTCCCGGGCCCGGGAACGGCTGGCGCCACACGATCTCGTCGGGCAGGCCGAGCTGCTGGCCGACCTGGCGGACCTCGTCCTTGAACAGGCTGCGCAGCGGCTCGACCAGCTCGAAGCCGAGGTCGGCGGGCAGCCCCCCCACGTTGTGGTGCGACTTGATCTTGGCCGCGTCGGCCGTGCCCGACTCGATGACGTCGGGGTAGAGCGTGCCCTGCACCAGGTAGCCGGCGTCGCCGATCGAGCGGGCCGCCTCCTCGAACTCCCGGATGAAGCGGGCGCCGATCGTCTTGCGCTTCTCCTCGGGGTCGGTGATCCCCTCGAGGGCGGCCAGGAAGCGAGCCCCGGCATCGACGTGGAGCAGCTCGATGCCCTGATGACGCTGGAACGTCTCGACCACCTGGTCGCTCTCGCCCTCGCGCATGAGCCCGGTGTCGACGTAGACGCAGGTGAGCTGGTCACCCACGGCCCGATGGACGAGGGCCGCGGCCACCGCCGAGTCGACGCCACCCGAGAGCCCGCAGATCACCCGCTTGCCCCCCACCTGGGCCTGGATGGCCTCGATGGAGGACTCGATGATCGAGGCCATGGTCCAGGTCGGGCGGGCGCGGCAGGCGTCGAACAGGAAGCGCTCGAGCATGGCCTGGCCCTCGGGGGTGTGGACCACTTCGGGGTGGAACTGGACCCCATAGATCTGCCGCTCGACCGATTCGAGCACCGCCACCGGGGCCTCGGGGGTGCGGGCCGAAGCCACAAACCCCTCGGGCACCCGGGTGATCGAGTCGAAGTGGCTCATCCACACCGGTTGTTCGGCCCGGGGGGCGGCGCCCAGCAGGAGCGACGGGTCGAACACCTCGAGCATGGTGCGGCCGTACTCGCCCCGCCCGGTCCGGGCCACCTCGCCGCCCAGCTGCTGGGCCACCAGCTGGGCCCCGTAGCAGATGCCCAGCACCGGCACCCCGAGGTCGTAGACGCCGTGGTCGACCCGGGGCGCCCCCTCGACGTGGACCGAGCTCGGGCCCCCGGAGAAGATCACCCCGGCCGGACGGCGGGCCGCGATCTCCGCCGCGGTGATGGTGTGGGGGACGATCTCGGAGTAGACGTGGGCCTCGCGCACCCGCCGGGCGATCAGCTGGGCGTACTGGGCCCCGAAGTCGACCACCAGGACGGTGTCGTAGGCCGAGTGCTGGTCGGCGCCGACGGCCACGGGAGCAGCTGCGCTCGTCGCTCGTCGGCCGGTAGGGGTGCTCAGCGACCCATACCGACGCCCTGCGACCGCTGGAGGGCCTTGCCCTCGGTCAGCAGCGCGGGGGCGACCATGACCTCGGCCTTCTGGAAGTCCTTGACCGAGTCGTAGCCGCAGGTCGCCATCGACGTGCGGAGCGCGCCGAAGAGGTTCAGGCGACCGTCGTTCTCGTGCGCCGGGCCCACCAGGATCTCCTCGAGGCTGCCGCGGGTCGAGGTCTTCACCCGAGCGCCGCGGGGCAGCGTGGCGTGGAAGGTGGCCATGCCCCAGTGGTAGCCCCGCCCGGGTGCCTCGTAGGCCGCAGCCAGCGGCGAGCCCATCATCACCGCGTCGGCCCCGCAGGCGATCGCCTTGGCCACGTCGCCGCCGGTCGACATGCCGCCGTCGGCGATGACGTGGCAGTACACCCCGGTCTCGTCGAGGTGGCGCATGCGGGCCCCGCGGGCATCGGCGATGGCGGTGGCCTGGGGCACCCCGATGCCGAGGACGCCCCGGCTGGTGCAGGCGTTGCCCGGTCCGACACCGACCAGGATGCCGGCCGCGCCGGTCCGCATCAGGTGGAGGGCTGCCTGGTAGCTGGCGCAGCCGCCCACCAGGACCGGGATCTCCAGCTCCCGCACGAAGCGCTTCAGGTTGAGCGGCTCACGGGTCTTGGACACGTGCTCGGCCGACACCACCGTGCCCTGGATGACCAGCAGGTCGAGCTCGGCCGCCAACAGCTGGGGCAGGAACTCCTCGGCCCGCTGGGGGGTCACGGCGGCCACCGAGACCACGCCCGCGGCCCGGACCTGGCGGACCCGCTCCCCGACCAGGTCGAGCTGGATCGGCTCGGCGTAGATCTCCTGCATCCGCTGGGTGGCCTTCTCGGCCGGCAGGTTGGCGATCTCCTCGAAGTACGGCTCGGGGTCCTCGTAACGGGTCCACAGACCCTCGAGGTTGAGCACCCCGGCCCCGCCGAGGCGGCCGATCTCGATGGCGGTGGCCGGGCTGACGACCCCGTCCATGGCCGAACCCAGCACCGGGAGCTCGAAGCGGAAGGCGTCGATCTCCCAGGAGATGTCGACGTCCTCGGGATCGCGGGTGCGGCGGCTGGGCACGATGGCGATGTCGTCGAACCCGTAGGCCTTCCGACCCGACTTCCCGATCCCGATCTCGACCTCGGCCACGGCTGTCGCCCCTTCCTGCACTACGTCCCGGCACCGCCGGCAGGTCGTCGACACGCGTCGTCCGACTCCGCCCGGTGGAAGGGGCGAGCCTAGTGGAGCAACGCTCCCAACAGACGGGTGAGGACCCGGGCGGTCAGGCCCCACACCGTCTCCCCGTCGACCTCGAAGAACGCGACCGGCCATTCGACCCCGTCCCGGGTCCAGACCTCCTCGCGGTACACCGCGTCGTCGGCCCGATCGATCAGACCGACATCGAAGACCCGGGCCACCTCGTCGAGGTTGGGGACGAGCCCGACCGGTCGCTCGGCCATCAGCCCGACCACCGGCACCACCAGGCCGGCCCGGGCCGGCGACGCGATCGGGGTCATCCGGGCCACCACCTCCACCAGATCGGGCCGGAGCCCGATCTCCTCCTCGGCCTCCCGCAACGCGGTGCGCTCGAGGGTCTCGCCGGGGTCGCGACTCCCGCCCGGGAAGGAGACCTGGCCCGAGTGGGTGCGGAGGTGGGCGGCCCGGCGGGTGAGGATGACCCGGAGCCGCCCGTCCTCCTCGAACAACGGCACCAACACCGCCGAGGACAGCGCACCGGGTGCGGCCAAGTCGTCGGCGAACTCGGGCGGGACGATGCCGTCGGGCTCGCCGAACGGGTCCGCCCCGGACAGTCGGGCACGGACCAAGGCGAGGTCGACGGCCGGGTTGGCCGTACCGGCCCACACCGGGCGAGTTCCGGGGCGTGCCTCCAGCGGCCGAGGGATCGGTGGCCGGTCGAGGTGGTCCGTCATACGACCACTACCTGTGGCATTCCCCCACGCAGAGTGGCTACTGTGGAGGCCAGCGGTGGTACCAGGAGAGGGAGGTGGGCCAGATGGGCCTGTTCAGACGGCGCCCCCGGTCGGCACCGGCGGAGGCAGTGATCGATCTTCGGCAGCGGCTGGCGCACGTCGACGAGCAACTCGACGCCGCCAGCGGACCCTGGGGTCGGCCGACCCGGTGTCCGGTCTGCGCCGCGCCCGGCTACCTCGACCGCCTCGATCTGGTCGACAGCGTCATGTACCAGCACTGCCCGGAGTGCGGCGAGCGCTGGACCACGAGGGACCCGGAGGCAGCCCGAACGTCCCGGTCGTAGCACTGAGCGAGGGTACCGGGGGCCGGAATCGCGGCCGACCCGGTCCAGTACGGTGAGGCCGTGACCACCCGGGAGCGCCTGCTCGAGGCCGCCATGCGGCTGCTGGCCGAGCAGGGCTACGAATCGGTCGGGCTGCGAGAGGTGGCCGCCGAGGCCGGTGTGACCACCGGTTCGATCTATCACCACTTCTCGGGCAAGGAAGACCTGTTCCGCACGGCCGTCGAGCACTACGGGGCGGCGGTGGCCGACGACCTCGAGCACCTCGGCCGAGGAACCGCCCCCGGGATCGAGCGCCTGGAGCAGGTCGCCGAGTGGTTGGCCACCACCACCACCAAGGGCTGGCGCAGCGACTTCGGACGAGCCGCCTGGGACGAGCTGCGCCGGGTTCCGGGCATCCCCCGCGGGGAGAGCAGCTGGCTGCGCATCGGCTTCGCCACCATGATCAAGGTGCCGCTGTCCGACGCGGTGGAGGCCGGGGAGATCACCGTTCCCGACGGCTACACCCTCGACGAGCTGGCCGACGTGGTGGTCGCCGGGGTGATCGGGATCCTGCAGTTCACCAGCCGCCAGCTGCTGGCCAGCGACGTCGAACGGACCATGGCCCTGTACATGCGCCTGGTGGTCACCGGCATGCGGGCAGTCTCGGACACCCCGGCGTCGGCCTGAACGCCTGGGACGCGCAGGAGGGCCGACCCGGGGGCCGGCCCTCCTGCGAGAAGAAATGAGGGTGTCGGGCTAGAAGCCCATCCCACCCATGCCGCCCATGCCGTCGCCACCGCCGGCCGGAGCCGGCGCCGGAGGCTCGGGCTTGTCGGCCACCAGGCACTCGGTGGTCAGGATGAGCCCGGCGATCGACGCCGCGTTCTGCAGCGCCGCTCGGGTCACCTTGGCCGGGTCGATGATCCCGGCCTTGGTCAGGTCCTCGTAGACGCCAGTGGCGGCGTTGAGCCCGACCGAGCCCGACTCGGCTTCGATGCGTTGGACGGCGACGGCGCCTTCGAGCCCGGCGTTGGTCGCGATCCATCGCGCCGGGGCAGCCAGGGCCTCGAACACGATCGACGCACCGGTGGCCTCGTCGCCCTCGAGGTCGAGGGCCGAGACCGCGGCACGGGCCCGCACCAACGCGGTGCCCCCGCCGGGGACGACGCCCTCCTCGATGGCCGCTCGGGTGGCCGAGAGGGCGTCCTCGATGCGGTGCTTCTTCTCCTTGAGCTCGACCTCGGTGGCCGCGCCGACCTTTACCACGGCCACGCCACCGGCCAGCTTGGCCAGCCGCTCCTGGAGCTTCTCGCGGTCCCAGTCGGAGTCGGTGTCGTCGATCTCCCGCTTGAGCTGAGCGATCCGGCCCGAGACCTCAGCCGCGTCGCCCTCACCGTCCACGATGGTGGTGGCGTCCTTGGTCACGACGATCTTGCGGGCCCGGCCGAGCTGGTCGAGCGTGATCGAGTCGAGCTTGAGGCCGACCTCGTCGGTGACCACCTGGGCGGAGGTGAGGATGGCCATGTCGCCCAGGATCGCCTTGCGGCGGTCGCCGAAGGCCGGAGCCTTGACCGCCACCGCGTTGAAGGTGCCCCGGATCTTGTTGACCACCAGCGTGGCCAGGGCCTCGCCCTCGACATCCTCGGCCACGACCAGCAGCGGCTTGCCCGTCTGCAGGACCTTCTCGAGCACGGGCAGGAGGTCGGACGCGGTGCTCACCTTGCCCCCGACCAGCAGGAGGTAGGCGTCGTCGAGGACGGCCTCCTGGCGCTCGGCGTCGGTGACGAAGTAGGGCGACAGGTAGCCCTTGTCGAACTGCATGCCCTCGGTGAACTCGAGCTCGAGCCCGAAGGTGTTCGACTCCTCGACGGTCACTACGCCGTCCTTGCCCACCTTGTCGATGGCATCGGCGATGACCTCGCCGATGGCCGGGTCGGCGGCCGAGATGGAGGCCACCTGGACGATCTCGGCCCGGCCCTCGACCTCGCGGGACAGGTCGCTGATCGAGGCCACCGCCGCAGCCACCGCCTTGTCGATGCCCTTGCGCAGACCGAGGGGGCTGGCCCCGGCGGTCACGTTGCGCAGCCCGGCGCCCACCAGGGCCTGGGCCAGCACGGTGGCGGTGGTGGTGCCGTCGCCCGCGATGTCGTTGGTCTTGGTCGCCACCTCCTTCACCAGCTGGGCACCCATGTTCTCGAACGGGTCGGCGATCTCGACCTCACGGGCGATGGACACGCCGTCGTTGGTGATGGTCGGCGGGCCGTACTTGGCCCCCAGGACTACGTTGCGGCCCTTGGGGCCGAGGGTGACCTTGACCGCGTTGGCCAGCTTGTCGACGCCGGCCTCCAGCGCCTTGCGGGCTTCGGTGTCGAACTTGAGCATCTTGGCCATGCGAGCTACTTCTGGACGACGGCGAGCACGTCGCGGCTGGTGAGGATGAGCAGGTCTTCGCCGTCGATCGTGATCTCGGTGCCGCCGTACTTGCTGTAGACGACGGTGTCGCCGACCGAGACGCCGAGCGGGATGATCTCGCCGGTCTGCTCGGAGCGCCGGCCGGGGCCGGCCGCCAGGACCTCGCCCTGCTGGGGCTTCTCCTTGGCCGTGTCGGGGATGACCAGGCCGCTGGCCGTGGTCTCCTCCGACTCGCCAGGACGCACGACGATGCGGTCCTCGAGGGGAGCGAGCTTCATTGGTTTGCCTCCGTAGGCCTCGGTGGTGCGTTAGCACTCGTAAGGGTCGAGTGCTAACGATAGGCGCCCCGCCCGGATGGTTCAACCGGCCGAGGAAATGTCAGCCCGTGTTGACCGGCGAGAGGGTGAGCCCTCCTACTCGCCGGAGGATGACGTAGGCGCCAGCGCCATTTCCGACCACATCGAGATCCTCGGCGTCGGGGATGCGGGTGGGCGTGACCGGCCGTGTCACCCGGGTGTCCGCCACCGTCCGCCACTGGCCACCCGGGTCCACCACCACTGCGACCGTGCCGACGGTGACCTCGTCGGCACCGAGCTCGATCCCACCGGCGGTGTAGACGACCGAGCCGTTGGCGGCGATCGGAAGCCACTCGTTCGGCTCAGGGCGATCGGGATCGACGGGCACCACCTGCCAGCGCGCGGCCGCGGTGTCGAGGTGGGCGATGCCGTCCTCGAGCCAGGCAGTCACCCCGTCACCGTCACACAACAACCGGGCGGGCCCCGCCCCGGCGGCATCGTCCAACGGAGTCGTCGCCGGAGCGATGCCGGCCCCACCGGTCACGAGGCCTAGGTCTCTCAGCGTCGGCCCGGAACGTTGAGGGGCGGTGGCCTGGGCGCGCTCGGTCACGGCCAGCCATCCCGTCGACGTCGGGCAGAACGCGAACCAGGACGACGGGCCCTCGACCGGCTCGACGGCACCATCCTCGAGTACCCACAGCGACCGGCTCGAGGCAGCGGAGGACGTGACCACCTCGAAGTAGAACCGCCCGTCGGCCGCTCCCAGCGGACGCAGTACGGCCGAGTCGGGATCAACATCGCGGGTGACGCCGATCGCACCAATGTCGACGGTGCGCCAGCGCCCGGTGGCGAGGTCATAGTCGGCCACCGTCGCCGGGCCATCGTCACAGGACGCCCCCGCCGCGCAGACGTGGCCCGAGCCGACCAGGTGCGCGCCGTCGCTCATCCACCGGGCGCCGAAGATCCCCGGCTCGTTGCCCACCACCCGAACCTGGCCGGTGACGGAGTCCGCCAGCTGGAACTCGGTGGCCGTGGGGCTGGTGACCACCAGCCACCGTTCCCCGCCATAGACCTCGGCGTACTCGTCGCCACTCCAACCGATCTCGATGGTCTGGCGGCCACCCGGCGCCGGAGGCCGCGGGCCGGCCGAGACGCCGGCCACGGCCGCCCCGGCGAGGAGCAGGACCACCGCGGCCACCACTCCCCGTCGCCCCATCGCCTCGGGTCAGCCGAACGCCGGTCCGTGCACGGCCTCGCCCGTCTGGACCCGCCACAGGGCGGCGTACAGGCCGTCGCGGGTGACCAGCTCGTCATGCGTGCCGGCGTCGCTGATCCGGCCGCCCTCGAGAACCCAGATGCGATCGGCGTCGCGCACGGTCGAGAGGCGGTGGGCGATGATCACCATCGTCCGCTCGGCACCGACCTTGGCCAGCGATCGCTGGATGGCGGCCTCGGTCTCGTTGTCGACCGAGGAGGTGGCCTCGTCGAGCACCAGGATCGCCGGGTCGCGCAAGATGGCCCGGGCGATGGAGAGCCGCTGGCGCTGCCCGCCCGAGAGCTTCTGGCCCCGCTCGCCCACCAGCGTGTCGTACCCCTTCGGCAGGCCGACGATGAAGTCGTGGGCCTCGGCCAGGCGGGCCGCCCCCTCGATCTCATCCAGGGAAGCGTCGGGTCGGGCGTAGGCGATGTTCTCGGCCACCGTGCCCTGGAACAGGAACACGTCCTGGCTGACGTAGCCGATGGCCCCCCGAAGGTCGGCGTAGCGGAGCTGGCGGACGTCGACGCCGTCGACCAGCACCTGGCCCTCCCGAGCGTCGTGGAACCGCAGGACCAGCCGCAGCAGGGTCGACTTGCCGGCCCCGGTGGCCCCGACGATGGCGTGGGTCTCGCCCGCGGGGACATGCAGGTCGAGCCCGTCGATCACATCCGGGCCCTCCGCGTAGCCGAACCGGACGCCGACCAATCGGACCTCGCCCCGCACCGGCTGGGCCAGCCCCGAAGTCCCGGGGACCATGGCCGGGCGCACCTCGAGGAGGTCGAGGATGCGTCGGGTCGAGGCCATGGCCCGCTGATAGAGGTCGAGCGTCTGGCCGAGATCGGTCAACGGCCACAGCAGGCGCTGGGTCATGAACACCAGCACCGAGTAGATGCCGACGTCGAGGCGACCGTCGATCACCATCCGCCCCCCGAGCAACAGGGTGGCGGTGAACCCGGCGAGGATGGCGATGCGGATCAGCGGGATGAAGGCGGACGAGTAGCGGATGGCCTCGACGTTGGCCTGGCGGTAGGCCTCGGACACGCCCTCCACCCGCTCGGCCTCGCGGTCCTCGGCGCTGAACGCCTTGATGGTCATGATCCCGCCGAGGTTGGCCGACAGCGTGGTGCTGAGGTCGGCCACCCGCTCCCGGACCCGGGCGTAGTAGGGCTCGAGGCGCTGCTGGTACCAGATCGACCCGCCCACGATCACCGGGATGGGAGCGAAGGCCAGCAGCGTCAGCTGCCACGACGAAACCGCGAACATGAGACCGACCAGGACGACGTTCCAGAACGTCCGCAGGATGGTGGCCGCCCCCACGTCGAGGAAGCGCTCCAGCTGATTGACGTCGTCGTTGAGCACCGAGAGGAGCCCGCCCGTCGAGTTGTCCTCGAACCAGGCCACCTCGAGGTGCTGCACGTGGCGGTAGGCGTCGAGGCGGGCGTCGTGCTCGACGCTCTGGGCCAGGTTTCGCCAGGTCACCGAGGAGCGGTAGTCGGAGAACGACTCGGCCAGCCACACGAGCACGTTGACGCCGGCCAGCACCAGCAGCTGGCCGAAGCGGTCGTCGATACCGAAGACCCCGGAAACGAAGGACCGGTCGCCCTCGACCACGACATCGATGGCGGCCCCGATGAGCAGCTCGGGGGCCACGTCCATCACCTTGTTGAAGGTCGACCAGCCGGCCGCCGCCCACACCCGCCGACGGTGGCGATGGGTGTAGCGCCAGAGGCGCGGGAGGGGCCGGCCGGCCGGCGTGGCGAGTGCCGTCGCGGTCATGGGCGGACACTAGGGCGCCCGGGGCCGGCGACGGCCGGGTGTTTCCGGTCGAGCGTCAGCCGGCCTCGGTGGGTAGCGCCAGGCTGGGGGAGGCGCCGGTCGACAGCGGGCTCGGCCCGTCACTGCGGAGCCGGTGGTAGCCCGCGGCCGCGATCATCGCCGCGTTGTCGGTGCACATCGACCGGCTGGGCAGGAAGCCGTGCATCCCCTCCTGGTGACACACGTCGAGGAAGTCCTCCCGCAGCCGGGAGTTGGCCGCCACCCCGCCCCCCAGGGCCATGCCCTTGGCCCCGATCTCGCGGGCCGCTCGCCGGGCCTTGTCGAGCAGCACATCGACCACCGCCTGCTGGAAGCTCGCCGCCACGTCGGCCGCCGAGACGTCGGGATGCGACCGCACGTGGTTGATGACCGACGTCTTGAGTCCCGAGAAGCTGAAGTCGTAGCCGCCATCGCGCAGGGCCCGGGGGAAGTGGATGGCCTCGGGGTCGCCCTCCATGGCCAAGCGGTCGATGGCCGGACCACCCGGGTAATCGAGGCCCATGAACCGGGCCACCTTGTCGAAGGCCTCGCCGGCGGCGTCGTCGATGGTCGAGCCCAACAGCCGGTAGCGACCGGGGCCGTGCATCGCTACCAGCAGGGTGTGGCCTCCCGAGACCAGGAGGACCAGCATCGGCATCTCCAGGCCCGGCTCCTCGAGGAACGAGGCGTAGAGGTGGGCCTCCATGTGGTTCACGGCCACGAACGGCACGTCCCAGACCAGCGCCAGCGCCTTGGCCGTCGACACCCCGACCAGCAGCGAGCCGATGAGGCCCGGGCCCACGGTGGCGGCCACCGCGTCGATGTCGGGACCGTCGGCGCCGGCCTCGACCAGCGCCTGGGTGACGACCGGCATGAGCAGCTCGACGTGCGCCCGGCTGGCCACCTCGGGCACCACGCCGCCGAAGCGGGCGTGGAGGTCGATCTGGCTGGAGACGACCGACGAGCGCACGAGGTGGCCGTCGACCACCACCGCGGCGGCCGTCTCGTCGCAGCTGGTCTCGATCCCGAGGATCGTGAGCGGTTCGGTGCCGGCCTCGGTCGTGGTCACCACGCCACTCCGTCCACCACGGTGGACCCCCGAAGCCCGTCCTCGATGGCCCGCACCCGCTCGGCATGGTCGGCCGAATCGACTTCGTAGGCCCACATGATCAGTGCATCCTCGTTGATCTCGGCGTAGTAGTTGCGCCGCACCCCCACCGGTGCGAAGCCGAAGCGCCGGTAGAGCTCCTGGGCCGGGCCGTTCGACACCCGCACCTCGAGGGTCATCGACGAGCACCCCTCGGACACCGCCGAGCGAACCAGCCCGATCATCAACCGGGTGGCGATCTGGCGCCGGTGCCACACCGGATCGACGGCCAGGGTGGTCAAGTGGCCCTCACCGGCCACCAGCATCATCCCGGCGTAGCCGACCACCCGACCCCCGGCCCGAGCCACCAGGTAGACCCGGTCGCGGGCCGACAGCTCCGACAGGTACAGGCCGAAGGTCCAGGGCCGGGGGTAGACCTGGGACTCGATGGCGAGCACCCCGCGGAGGTGGCGGCGGCGCAGCGGACCGATGGTCACCGCCAGTTCGCCAGCCGGCGGCGGCGTGAGGTGGCGGGCGGTCCTCACGGCATCTGCCGGGTGGGCCAGTTGATCTCGACATCGGCCTTGCGGAGGTAGACCGGCTCGAGGTCCCACGGATTCTCGAACTCCTCGCGAAGGGCTCGGGCATGCGCCAGCTGCACCAGCGACCCGGCCGACGGGTGGGCGAGGCCGGCATCGGCGACCTCGAGCCGGGAGATGTCGGCCAGGACGTCGGCGTAGCGGAGCGCACCGTCGCCGACCGCCAGGTACTCCTCGCCCATCGCCAGCAATTCCGACGCCAGCTGCTCGGGCGACTCCAGCACGTGGTCGGACAAGCGCTGGAGGCCACCGGGCACCTGGCGGTAGGACCCAGTGAAGACCTCGCCCCGCCGGGCGTCGATGACCGACACGATGCGCCGGTTGCTCCACCGCACCGGGAAGGCGACCAGGTCGAGGCTGGAGATGCCGATCACCGGGACCCGCAGGGCCGAGGCCAGCGCCTTGGCGGTGGCCACCCCGACCCGCAACCCGGTGAACAGGCCCGGCCCCACGTCGACCGCCACCGCGCCGATCTCGTCGAGCTCGATGCCGGCCTGCTCGCAGGTGAAGCGGATCGCCGGGGTCAGCACCTCGGCGTGGCGGCGACCCTTCGCCGCCTGGAAGGCCGCCAGCACGCCTTCGTGCCCGCCGATGGCGCAGCCCACCTGCTCGGTGGCGGTGTCGATCCCGAGGATGAGCATCAGCGGTGGCCCTCGGCCAGCCACGGGCGCAGGGCCAGGTAGAGGGCGGCCTCCCGGCCGGCCCAGGCCACACCGACCGACCGCAGCACCAGGTGGCGCTCGTCGGGCCCGTCGCCCGGTGCCAGGCGGACCTCGAGGAACTCGGGCGGCAGGGTCGCGGCGACCATGTCGCCCCACTCGATGAGCAGCACCGCGTCGTCGTCGACCAGCTCGGCCAAACCGAGGTCGAGCACCTCCTGGAGGTGGTCGAGGCGGTACACGTCGAGGTGGTGGATCCGCCAGCGCCCCTCGTAGCTCTGGACCAGGGCGAAAGTGGGGCTGGTGACGACCGCCTCGACGCCCGCGCCCCGGGCGAAGCCCTGGGCGAAGGCGGTCTTGCCGGTGCCCAGGTCGCCGGCCAGCACGACGATGTCGCCCGGCGTGGCCAGCTCGGACACGGCCGCCGCCAGCCGGCGGGTCTCGTCGACCGAGGCGGTCCGGGCGACCAAGTGCGCGGTCATGCCGCCAGCGCCACCTTGGCCCGGACCAGGTCGGCCCGCATCCCCGCCAGCACCGACGCCCCGCCCCGCAGCGCGGCCGCCGGGTGGAAGGTCGGGACCAAGAGCCGGCCAGCCCACGGGTAGCTCTGGCCCCGCAGACGGGTGACGCCCTCGGTGGTGCCCAGCAGGGCCCGGGCGGCGACGTTGCCGAGGGTCACCACCACCCTCGGCCCGACCAGATCGAGCTGCGCATCGAGCCACGGTCGGCAGGCTTCCCTCTCGTCGGGCCGCGGGTCGCGGTTGTCGGGCGGCCGGCACTTCACCACGTTGGCGATGTAGCAGTCGGCCCGGGTGACGCCGACCTCCTCGGCCAAGAGCCGATCGAGGAGCTTTCCCGAGCGGCCGACGAAGGGCTCCCCCCGAGCATCCTCCTCGGCCCCGGGCCCTTCGCCCACCAGCAGGAGCTGGGCTCGGGGATGGCCCACCCCGAACACCACCTGCGTCCGCGTCTCGGCCAGGCGGCAGCGGGTGCAGCTCGAGGCCTCGAGGGCGAGCGACTCGAGGTCCATCGTCGGATGCTACCGATGGCCGCCACGGTGGCTCCGTGGCACCCGAGCCGACAACCCGCAGGTCACCTCGTAGGTGATGGTGCCCAAGCGGGCGGCCCACTCGTCGACCGTGATCTCACCCCCGCCTTGGGCGCCGATGAGCACCACCTCGTCGCCGACCGCCACCGAGTCGGCCATCGGGCTCCCGACCGGCCCGCAGTCGACCAGCAGCTGGTCCATGGTCACGGTGCCCACCACCCGCCGCCGGCACCCGCCGACCAGCACCTCGCCGCCAACCGCCGAGTAGCGCCGAGGCACGCCGTCGGCATAGCCCACCGGCACGGTGGCGACCACGCTGTCGACGCCCAGCCGGTGGCCGAGGCCGTAGGAGACCCCCTCGCCGGCGGCCACGACCTTGCGATGAGCCACCACCGAGTGCAGCGACAGGGCCGGGCGCAGCGGGAGGCGGCCGGCCAGGGCCGGCGAGGGGGCCAACCCGTAGACCGCGATCCCGCACCGGACCAGGTCGTAGCGGAGTTCGGGCCGGTCGATGGCGGCCGCCGAGTTGGCCGCGTGAACCAAGGGCGGCCGGTACCCCCGAGCCGAAAGGTCGGCGAGCACCGCCTCGAACGTCGCCTGCTGGGCGGCAGTGAAGGGGTGAGCGGGCTCATCGGCCACCGCGCAGTGGGTCCAGACCCCCTCCAGGGTGAGCTCGGATCGGGCCGCCACGGCCTCGGCCAGCGCCACCGCGTCGCCCGGCGCCACCCCCACCCGGTGCATGCCGGTGTCGACCTTGAGGTGCACCGGCCGCGGCCCCCGCGGCTGGCGCCCGGCGGCGTCAGCCACCGCCTCGATGGCGGCCCGGCTGTAGACGGTGGGGGTCAGCCCGGCCGCCACCACGGCGTCGACCTCATCCGGGAGAGGCTCGGACAGGACCAGGATCGGCGCATCGATGCCGGCGGCCCGCAACTCGGCGCCCTCGGCGGCCATGGCCACCGCCAGCATCGACGCGCCGGCGGCCAACGCCGCTTGGGCGACGGGCACTGCCCCGTGGCCATAGCCGTCGGCCTTCACCACCGCACACAGCGCCGCCGGGGCGACCAGCTCGGCCAGCAGGGCGACGTTGGCCGCCACCGCGTCGAGGTCGACGTCGGCCCGGGCCCGACTCACTCGATGGCACCGCCGTCGGCGACGCCACCCCCGGTCACCGACTCGCCGACGACACCATCCCCGGGCGCCGACCTGTCGGCGACGATCGACCGGAGGATGTCGCCTCGGGCGACGATGCCCACCAGCCGCCCGGCATCGTCGACCACCGGCAGGCGGCCAGCGTGGTGGTCGTGCATCCGGGTGGCGGCCTCCTCGATGGTGTCGTCGGGCCCGCAGGTCGGGGGGTCGTCGTGCATGAGATCGCCCACCTTCGACCCGACGGCGCGCTGGAGCTCCTCCTCGAAGCGCCGCTGCGATCCCGGCAACTCGATCGTGCCGCCGAAGATCGAGAGGACGGTCGGCAAGTGCAGCTGAGTCTCCGACACGATGAGGTCATCGGTGGTCAGCAGCCCGACAACTTTGCCGTCGCCGTCGAGCACCGGAGCGCCGTCGACCCCCCGATCGACCAGGCGCCGGATGGCATCGTCGACCGTGTCGTCGGGCGAGAAGGTCAGGACATCGACGGTCATCACATCTCGCACGGGCTGCGAACGGGGCACTGCTCAACCTCCGGGGGCCGATGGGACGGGGGCCATCCGGTCGATCGCCGCCGGCAGGAGCTCGGGCAGGTCGCCGGCCACGAGGCCGCGGCGCCAGCCTAGGGCCGCGGCCCGACCGTGCACGTGTGCCGCGGCGGCCGCCGCCCGCTGCGGTTCGATGCCCTGGGCCAGGAACGCGCCGATCACGCCGGCCAGCACGTCGCCGGTGCCGGCGGTGGCCAGGCGGGCGTCGCCGGCGGCCGCCAGGAGCGTCGGCCGACCCGCCCGGGCCACCACGGTGGTGGAGCCCTTGAGCAGCGCCACTCCCCCCGACACCGACGCCAGACCGGCGGCTGCCGCCAGGCGGTCGTCCTGCTCGCCGCCCTCGGCCGCGTCCCCGCCCTGGAGCCGGCGCAACTCGCCGTCGTGGGGGGTCAGCACGCTGCGAGCCGACGTCCAGGTACCCGGTTCGTGACCCAGGGCCCACAGGCCGTCGGCATCGATCACGTGCGCCACCGGGCAGCGAGCGACCAGCCGACGGACCTCGGCCATTGTCCGCTCGTCCCGCCCCAGACCGGGTCCGATCACGAGGGCCCCGAATCGATCGATGCCGGCCAGCACCTCGTCGGCCCATTCCTCTCCCCCCAACGGGTGCGACACCGCCTCGGGGATGCCCACCGGCCCGGCGCCGGTCTGGCCCGGCACCGACACCCGCACGTACCCGGCCCCCGCTCGCAAGGCGGCCCGGGTGGCGAGGGCGGCGGCCCCGGGCATGGTCGCGCTCCCCGCCACTACCCACAGGGCCGAGCGCCACTTGTGGCTGTCTCGGGGCCGAGGCGGCAACCACCGGGCGACGTCGGCGTCCTCCACCAGGCCCGCGCCGACCTGGCCGACGTCGAGTCCGATGTCGGCCACCTCCACCTCGCCGGCCAGCTCGGGGCCCCGGCCAAGGAGCAACCCCGGCTTGAGCGCCGCGAACGTCACCGTCACCCGGGCGCCGAGGACCGTGCCCCGGGCGTCGCCGGTGCGGGCGTCGAGGCCCGACGGCAGGTCCACGGCGAGGACCGGCCGGTCGCCAGCGCCTGGCGGCGGGGACCAGCTGCCCCGAAAGCCAGTGCCGTAGGCGGCGTCGATCACCAGGTCGGCGACCGGCAGACGCTCGGTCGACCCCGCCGGGACCACGACCGTGCGCACGCCACGGCGGCGGAGCCGAGCGGCCGCCACCCTGCCGTCGGCCCCGTTGCTCCCGGGCCCGGCGATGACCACCACCCGCCGGCCGTAGGCGCCACCCAGGAGGCGGAGGGCAGCCCGGGCAACGGCCGCGCCCGCCCGCTCGATCAGCACCTCGACCGGATCCGGCGCCATCGCATCGATCGTCGCCGTCTCCTCGGGGCTGGCGACGGGGATGGTCACAAGGCGACGGCGACGGCCTCGGCCAGGCGATCGGTGTGGGTCAGGGTGAGGTGCCAGGCGCTGACCCCGCGGCGCTCAGCCAGCTCCGCGGCCCCGCCGTGGAGGCGCACCGACGGTTGGCCCGACCGGGCCCTGACCACCTCGATGTCGCGGAGCGCGAACTTCCAGAGGCCGACGCCCATCGCCTTCATGACCGCCTCCTTGGCCGCGAACCGGGCGGCCAGACGTTCGGTCGGATCGCGGCGGCGAGCTGCGTAGGCGCGCTCCGACTCGGAGAACAGCCGCTCGGCGAGGCGAGGGGTGCGAGACAGCGCCAGCCGGAAGCGGTCGATCTCGACCACGTCGACGCCGATGCCGATCACCGTGGGAGACCGCCGTCGGCCCGCCACCCGTCGGCCAGCACGTACACCGGCTGGACCAGGAGATCGAGCGGCGAGACCGCTTCGAGCATGGCGTCGGTGAGGGCCACTTCGGTCTCGGTCACGGCATCGGTCAGCGCCGCCAGGCGGCCTTGGTAGCCCGCCAGCACGGCCCGCCGGGTAGCCGCCGGCAACGAGTCGTGCACCCGCACGTGCAGAAGGGTGATGCCGGTCACCTCGGCGCCCTTGGTCTCGGGCACGATCACCACCGTGCGACCGTCACGGCGGCCGCGCGCGACGGTCACCTCGCGGGTGGTGGCCACCCGGTGCTTGGTCCCCCGCAGGACCGGGTCGGTATCGGCCCGGGAGACCAGATCCACGGCCACACCACCCCGGTCGGTCACGTGGATGGTGGCGGTGTCGTCGTTGAGCGACCCCTCCACCCGGTACCGGGTGTGGCCGTCGACCCCGGCCACCACCGGATCGAGAGCCCCCAGCGTGCGCAACGCCCGGTAGCCGAGGTGGTCGCGGCCGGTGCCGGCCTCGAAGACGGCGCGGACCAAGGCCGGCTCGAACAGTGCCTCCTCCGATCGGGAGATGCCCACCGTGATGGTCTTGGCCTGGTGCTTGATGGCGTCGATGGGTCGGGTGAGGGCATCGACCCCAAGGCTCAGCGCCTCCAGCAGGTCGTTGGCCACCCCGGTGGGGGTGGCGATGCGCCCTCGATCGAGCTCGTAAGCGTCGAGCGACGACTCACCCGAACCGAAGCCGAACAGCGCCGAGAGAGCGACCGCCACGCTGGCGTCGAGGCTCCCGTCGAGGGCCCCGCTGCGCAGCTCCTGACGGAACCGGCCGGCGTGGGGGGCCACCGCCCGGGCTATGGCCGCGAAGGGATCGGCCCCCTGGTCGCCGTCGCCGGGACCGCTGACCTCGGTCATCACCACCCGCTCCAGCGCACCTCGGGCTTCCCGGAGCATGCGGGCCTGGGCGTCGATGGCCAGCGCGGCGCCGTAACCGAAGAGGTGGCCGGCCATGGCCGACAGCACGAACGCCACCCTCGGGTGCACCTCGGGGACGGTGATGACCCCGAGGGCGCCGTCGAAGCGCCGCTCGCCGACGGTGGCCACCACGATGGGCGCCGCCCGGTGGGCCCGATAGATGGCGACTTCCTTGCCGACGTCGGCCGCGTTGGGCCCGGTGAGCCCGGCCGCGCAGACGAAGATGAGCGGCTCGGCGGCCAGGTCGATGTGCTTCTTGTCCTCGGTGGCATCGGCCGGGATGGACCGGTAGCAAAGCTCGGAGATCTTGATCCGGACCTCTTCGGCCGCCACCCGGTTGGCGCCGTTGCCGACCACCGCCCACGACCGGCGTGACGGGGCGTGGCGGGCGGCCAACTCGGCGATGGCCACCCGATCGGCGAGCACCTCGGCCATCGCCGCCGGCAGCTGGCGCAGACCCGTGAGCAGCTCGTGGGTGGCGGCCCGATCGGAGCAGCCGGCGGCGTCGGCCAGCGCCGCGGCGAGCAGCAGACCGGCCGCCACCTGCGCGTACCAGGCCTTGGTGGAGGGGACGCTCATCTCCACGTCGCGACCGTCGGCGGTGTAGAGCACGCCGTCGGCCTTCTCGACCAAGTCGCTGTTGCGGCGGTTGACGATGGCGATCACCGTCGCCCCTCGGGCCCGGACCAGGTCGACCGTCCGGTTGGTGTCGGTGGTGGTCCCCGACTGGCTGATGGCGACCACCAGCACGTCGCTCATGTCGTCGGTGAGGCCGAAGCCGGACAGCTCGGTCGCCGGGAGGGCGGTGGTGACCACGCCGAGCGGTGCGAGCGCGACGCTCACGGCGTCGGCCAGAGCCGAGGCCGCCACCCGGGCCGTGCCCTGCCCGATGGCCAGCACCCGGCGGATCCGGCCGTCGGCCAGGGCCGCCCCGATCTCCTTGGGCAACGCCTGGGGTCCGAGCTCGACGCCGAGCCGACCGTCCTCCGCGGCCACGATGCGACCGCGCAGGGTCTTGCGCATCGACTCGGGCGACTCGGTCAGCTCCTTGAGCAGGAAGTGGGGGAACGAACCCCGGTCGATGTCACGAGTGGTGATCTCGGGCACCTGGACCTCGGCCGGGTCGACCGGGAGGGCGGAGCCGTCGTAGGCATGGCGCTCGATGCCGCCCAGCTCACCGGCGAGGCGACCGTCGAGCACCACCACCTGGCCGGGCTCACCGCTGGGGCCCTGGGGCGATTCGCCGTCGAGGCGGAGGTAGCGATCGCACTCCTCCACCAACCCGTAGGGCTCGCTGGCGACGACGAAGGCGTCGTCGGCCAGGCCGACGTAGAGCGACTGCCCGCTTCCCCGCTGGGCCAGCAACAGCTGGTCGGGCCGGGCGGCGACCAGGGCCGCCACCGCCACCGACCCCTCGAGGCGGCGGACCGTTTCGGCGAACGCGTCGTCGACGCCGGCCGCCAGCGCCCGGGACACGAGGACCGGGATCACCTTGGCATCGGTGCTGATGGCGTCGGCCACCCGGATCGACGCTTCGTCCCGCAGCCCGAGGTGGTTGTCGACGTCGCCGTTGAGGACCGCGGTGACCGCCGGCGCCGGCGCGTCGGCCACGGCCTCCCGCTGGTCGAGCGGGTGGGCGTTGGCCTCGGAGATGACGCCGACGCTGGCCCACCGGGTGTGGGCCAGGACGCTGACCCACGACGACGGACCCGACACGGCGCGGGCCAGGAGCCCGTCGGCGGCGATGGCGGCTCGCAGCGCCCGGGTGTTGTCCCCCAGCTCGCCGATCTCGGCCGCCGCCTTGTACACGAAGCTGAGACAGCCGTCGGCGGCCGTGACCGAGCCCGAGGTGCACAGCGGGTCGGCCCGGTGGCCGAGCTCGGCCAGCACCGCCGGCTCGGCGAGATCGACACCGGGATGACTCACCAGCACCTGGAGGCCGGCCGAGTCGCGGCCCCGGACCTCGAGGCGGTCGAGTGCGGCCAGCGCGATCTGGACCGATCGAAAGCCCTCGATGGTCGAGCGCTCCGCGCCGCCCCCCACCAGCGGGGCCAGGGCTCGGGCCGCGCCAACCCGGTCCCGGGCCAGGCACCAGGCGGCATCCTTGAGCCGGACCAGGGCCGCGTTGGCGGCCTCGACATCGGAGCCCCGCGCATCGAGAGTGTCGACCGAGTCGAGCGTGCCGGCCCGCTCGAGTGCCAGCTCGCCGACCCGAGCCACGGCCACCGTCACCTCGGGCTGGCGGAGGAGGAGGGTCAGGCCCGGCGTCCCCCGCAGGAGGCCGTCAGCCGACTCCATGGCACTCGACGCGGTCTCCAGGTCGTCTCCCTGGAGGGCCCCCTCGGCGGCCGACAGGAGGCGGAGGACGTCCGAGGCGTCGGGCGGCGTCGACGTCGCCGGGCGTCGGAGGACGGCGACGATCCCGCACATACCCGCAGGTTACGGGGCGGGCGACGGGACCGGCGGGCCGACCACCGCTCCCAGGGCGCCGGTGAGGACCGCGCAGGCAGCCTCGGCCTCGGCCTCGGTGGGCGCCTCCACCATCACCCGCACCACCGGCTCGGTGCCGCTGGGACGGACCAGGACCCTCCCCCGATCACCCAGTGCGACCCGGACCGACTCGACCTCGGCGGCCACCGCGGCAGTGGCCGCGGCGGCGTCGGGCACCCGCACGTTGCGGAGCACCTGGGGCAGTCGGTACATGGCCCGGTCGGCGAGCTCGGCCAAGACCACCCCGGTGCGGGCCACCACGTCGAGCAGCTGGATCCCGGTCAGGAGCCCGTCGCCGGTGGTCGAGAGCTCGGGGAAAACGACGTGGCCCGACTGCTCGCCCCCGAGCCCGTAGCCGCCGGCATCGAGGGCGGCCAACACGTTGCGGTCCCCCACCTCGACCACCTCCACGCCGATGCCGTGCTCGGTCATGGCCCGACGAAAGCCCAGGTTGGTCATCACCGTCACCACCACGGTGTCACCCCGCAACCGGCCACGGGCCCGGAGGTCGAGGGCGCAGATGGCCATGAGCCGATCGCCGTCGACCAGCCGACCTTGGGCGTCGACCGCCACCACCCGGTCGGCGTCACCGTCAAGGGCCAGTCCAGCGTCGGCCCCGACCTCCGTCACGACGGCCTGCAGCGCGGCGGGGTCGGTGGAGCCGCACCCAAGGTTGATGTTGGTGCCGTCGGGCTGGTCGGCCAGCACGGTGACGGTCGCCCCCAACCCCCGGAGGGCCTCGGGACCCACCCGGTGAGCGGCCCCGTTGGCGCAGTCGACGACCACATGGAGGCCGTCGAGGCGGCGGCCCTCGAGGGAGGCCACCAGCGCGGCGACGTGGCCCTCGACGCCGTCCTGCCGACTGCGCACCTCGCCCACACCGGGCCCTGTCGGAGTGTCCGGATCGGCCGCCGGCGAGTCGACCAGGCGATGGAGTTCGGCCTCGAGGGCCTGTTCCTGGTCGTCGGTGAGCTTGCGGCCACCGGGGGCGAAGAGCTTCACGCCGTTGTCGGCGAAGCCGTTGTGCGACGCCGACACCACCGCCCCGATCGTCCGCTCCCGCGACGAGAGCAGCGCCACCGCGGGGGTGGGCACCACGCCGACGAGCTCGACATCGACGCCCTCGCTGGTGATCCCGGCGACCAAGGCGGCCTCGACCGACGGGCCCGACCGGCGGGTGTCGCGCCCGACCGTCACCGTGGTGGCAGCACCACCGAGCACCCGGGCCGTGGCCCGACCGAGGGCAAGCACCAACTCCGGGGTGAGCTCGCTGTTGGCCACCCCTCGGACCCCGTCGGTGCCGAACCGGAGGGTCATCTCTGGACTAGCGCTTCGAGTACTGCGGTGCCTTGCGGGCCTTCTTCAGGCCGTACTTCTTGGACTCCTTCTCGCGGGCATCGCGAGTCAGGAATCCGGCGTGCTTCATCGACGCCCGCAGCTCGGGATCGAGCTCGACCAGGGCCCGGGCGATGCCGAGCCGCAGGGCCCCGGCCTGACCGGAGGGGCCGCCGCCGTCGAGGGTGGCATCGATGTCGTAGGTCTCCTCGACCGAGGCGACCCGCAGCGGCTCGCTGACGATCATCTGGTGGGTCTGGGAAGGGAAGTAGTCGGCGAACGTGCGCCCGTTGACGGTGACCGCACCGGTGCCGGGGCGGAGTCGGACCCGGGCGATCGCCTGCTTGCGACGACCGGTGGTCTGGGTGAGCGGCTTGTCTGCCATCGAGGTCTCCTAGACGGGGCGCTGGGCTTGCGGGAGCTCGAGCGGCTCGGGGCCCTGGGCGGCGTGGGGATGGGTGGGACCGGCGTAGACCTTGAGCTTGCTCAGCATCGACCGGCCCAGCCGGTTCTTCGGCAGCATGCCCTTGACCGCCTTGCGCACGACGTCCTCCGGACGGTCGACCAACAGGTCGGCGTAGCGCCGGCTGCGGAGGCCGCCCGGGTAGCCGGAGTGCCGGTAGGCGAGCTTCTTCTCGGCCTTGTCCGAGGTGAGGACGACCTTGGCCGCGTTGACCACGATCACGTGGTCACCCATGTCGACGTGCGGGGCGAAGGTGACCTTGTGCTTCCCCCGCAGTACCCGGGCCACCTCGGTCGCCAGGCGGCCGAGCACCAGGCCGTCGGCATCGACCACATGCCAGCGTCGGTCGATGTCAGCGGGAGTGGGGCTGAAGGTGGGCACGCGAGAGATCCTCGGGTCGAACGGTGGGCCGCGCCAGGACATCAGACGCGCGGCGCGCAGGGCGGGCAAGTGTAGGAGCGCCGTCTCACGGGCGCCAACCACCGGCCTCGGCCTCCCGGTAGCCCACCTCCCACAGCGTCAACCCCTGGGCGGGCGCCAGGTCGGGCACCGCCGCCCGGTCACGGCTCTCGATGATGGCCGGCACCGCGCCCGCGGCGCGCCGGCCTCGACCGACGGCCACCAGTAGCCCCACGATCGAGCGGACCATCTGGTGGCAGAACGACGACGCCTCGATCTCAAAACGCAGGACGTCGTCTCCCGCCGGGTGCCAGCCGGCATCGGTGACCCGGCGCACCAGGGAAGGTGCCGGCCGGTCACCCGGCACCTTGGGACGACGGCAGAAGGCGGAGAAGTCGTGCTCGCCCAGCAACGGCTCGCAAGCCCGGCGCATGGCGGCCAGGTCGAGCGGCTCGGGCACGTGCCAGGTGGTGGCGGCCAGGAACGGGTCGGGAACCGGGCGGTTGAGTACCAGGTACCGGTAGCGGCGAGAGGTGGCGCGGCGCCGGGCGTCAAAGCCGTCGTCGGCCACCGCCGCCTCCCGGACCACCACCTCGGGCGCGAGCAGGGCGTTGACCCGGCGAGCCAGGCCGGCGAGATCTGCCTCGGCAGGGGCGTCGAAGCTGACGACCTGGCCCCAGGCGTGCACGCCGGCGTCGGTGCGCCCAGCGCAAGTGAGCACCACCGGTGCTCGCAGCACCGTCTCCAGGGCCGAGGCCAGCACCCCGGCCACGGTCCGCACGTCCCGGTTCAATGCGAACCCCGAGAACCCGGCGCCGTCGTAGGCGACGACCAGTCTCACCCGCACCGGCACGATCGCTACCCGCCGTCGAACCTCGGTCCGGGCGGCGGGCTCCTAGACCAGCTCGATGCGCGCCATCGGCGCGTTGTCGCCGTGACGGGGCCCGAGCTTGAGGATGCGGGTGTAGCCACCAGGACGGTCGGCGTAGCGCGGGGCGATGTCCTCGAACAGCTTGTGGGCCATGTCCTTGTCCCGCATGAAGGCGACCACCTGGCGGTGCTGGTGGAGACCGCCCTTCTTGGCCTTGGTGATCATCTTCTCGGCCACCGGGCGCAGGGCCTTGGCCTTGGCCTCGGTGGTCACCACGGCCTCGGCCGCGAACAGCGAAGCGGTGAGGTTGGCCAGCATGGCTCGCTCGTGGGCGGCGCTGCCGCCGAAGCGGCGGCCCTTGCGGGGCGTACCCGGACGGGTTCCCACCTCAGCCCTCCCGGACCCGGAGCGACAGCCCCCGCTCGTCGAGCTTCTCGATGACCTCGTCGAGCGACTTCTGGCCGAAGTTAGTGATGGCCAGCAGGTCGTCGTTGGTGCGCTGGAGCAGCTCGCCGATGGTGTTGACCTGGGCCCGCTTGAGGCAGTTGCGGGGTCGCTCGGAGAGCTCGAGGTCTTCGATCGGGAGGTCCAGGTCGGGCGAGCCGGTGAGCATGGTCGGCATCTCCCCGAGCTCGAGGCCCTGCGGGTCGTCGCTCATCTCGGCCACCAGGCTGACCAGGGCCCGCAGCGTGTCACCGGCCGAGGCCAGCGCGTCCCGCGGTGACATCGAGCCATCGGTCTCGATATCGATGATCAGGCGGTCGAAGTCGGTGGACTGCTCGACCCGGGTGGGCTCGACGTCGAAGGTCACCCGCCGCACCGGCGAGAAGATGGCGTCGACCGGGATGATGCCGATGGTCGGCGGACGGTTGATCCGGTCGGCCGAGACGTAGCCCCGGCCCCGCTCGACGGTGATGTCCAGCGCCAAGCGCCCCTTGCCGTTGAGGGTGGCGAGGTGGAGCTCGGGGTTGAGGATGGTGACGTCGGAGGTGGTGGTGATCGAGCCGGCGGTGATCTCGGCGGGGCCCCGCACGTCGAGGCGCAGCTGCACCGCCTCGTCGGTCTCGGACACGAGGACGATGTCCTTCAGGTTGAGGATCACGTCGGTGGCGTCCTCGACCACTCCCTGGATGGTCGTGAACTCGTGGAGAGCGTCGTCGAAGCGGACCATGGTGATGGCCGCCCCCGGGATCGACGACAGCAAGGTCCGGCGCAGGGCGTTGCCGAGGGTGTGGCCGAAGCCAGGCTCGAGGGGGCTGAGGGCGAACTGCTGGCGGTCGCCTTCGGGCTCGCCCAGCGGCTCGATGGTGGGCCGTTGGATGACCAGCATGTGTGTCTCCTGAAGATCTTCGTGTTCGAGGGAACGTGGACCCGGCAGAGCCAGGGTCTACTTGGAGTAGAGCTCGACGATGAGCTGCTCGCGCACGGGCACGTCGATGTGCTCGCGCAGCGGGAGGTCGCGCACGGTGACCGAGGAGCCGCCGTCGCCCTTGTCGAGCCACGCCGGGATCTGGCGATCGATGGTCTCGAGGTTGTGGCGCACGACGATCATCGCCTTGGCCTTGTCGCCCAACTCGACGACGTCACCCTTTCGGACCTGGGCGCTCGGGATGGTGAGGCGCCGTCCGTTGACCTTGACGTGGCCGTGGCGCACCAGCTGGCGGGCCTGGGAGCGGCTCGAGCCCCACCCGGCCCGGTAGGCGACGTTGTCGAGCCGCAGCTCGAGCATCCGCAGCAGGTTCTCGCCGGTCACGCCCTTTTGGCGGTTCGCCTCCTGGTAGAGGTTGCGGAACTGCTTCTCGAGCACGCCGTAGATCCGGCGGGCCTTCTGCTTCTCGCGGAGCTGGAGCAGGTACTCGCCGTCCTTGCGCCGGATCTGCGTCCGCCCGTGGTCGCCTGGCGGGTAGGGGCGCCGCTCGATGGGGCACTTCATGGTGTCGCACTTGGCACCCTTGAGGTACAGCTTCATCTTCTCGCGCCGGCACAACCGGCAGACGGGTCCTGTATAGCGAGCCATGGTGTGTGCCTTCGATCAGACGCGCCGGCGCTTGGGCGGGCGACAGCCGTTGTGCGGGGTGGGGGTGACGTCCTTGATGCCGGACACCTCGATGCCGGCGTTCATCAGCGAGCGGATGGCCGTCTCGCGGCCCGAGCCCGGGCCCTTCACGAGAACCTCGACCCGGCGCACGCCGTGCTCCATGGCCCGCCGGGCGCACTGCTCGGCTGCCATCTGGGCGGCGAAGGGGGTCGACTTGCGGGATCCCTTGAACCCGACGTTGCCGGCTGACGCCCAGGCGAGGACGTTGCCCTCGGTGTCGGAGATGCTGATGATCGTGTTGTTGAACGAGCTCTTGATGTGGGCCACGCCGTAAGCGACGTTCTTGCGCTCACGACGGCGGGGGCGACGGCCCCCAGGCTTCGGCTTGGCCACGGGGGGTTACTTCCTCACCTTCTTCTTGCCGGCCACGGTCTTCTTCGGGCCCTTGCGGGTCCGGGCGTTGGTGTGGGTCCGTTGCCCGTGCACCGGCAGGCCCCGGCGGTGCCGCAGGCCCTGGTAACAGCCGATGTCCATCTTGCGCTTGATGTCCTGGTTGATCTCCGACCGCAGCACGCCCTCGACCCGGAGGTTCTGGTCGATGAACGTCCGGATCTGGGCGACCTCGTCGTCGGTCAGGTCGCGGACCCGCGTGTCGTGGGCGACATCGACCCCGTCGAGGATCTGGCGGGCCAGCGTCGGGCCGATCCCGTAGATGTACGTGAGCGACACCTCGACCCGCTTCTCGCGGGGGATGTCGACACCGGCGATGCGTGCCACCGGCTAGCCCTGCCGCTGCTTGTGGCGAGGGTTGGTACAGATGACCCGGACGCGGCCGTGCCGGCGGATCACCTTGCAGCGCTCGCACATTCTCTTGACGCTCGGACGAACCTTCATCGCAACCTCGACCTACTTGTAGCGATACGTGATCCGACCTCGGGTGAGGTCGTAGGGGGTCAGTTCCACCTGGACGCGATCGCCGGGAAGGATCCGGATGTAGTGCATGCGCATCTTCCCGGAGATGTGAGCCAGGACCGGGTGACCGTTGTCGAGCTCGACCCGGAACATGGCGTTGGGGAGGGGCTCGGTGACCTTGCCCTCCAGCACGATCGCGTCTTCCTTGGGCTTGGGCAGCCTGGGCCTCCCTGACTCGGACGGTTGCCTGTGCGCGGCGGTGGACACACGCACCAAGCGGAGGAGACATGCTACTGGCCGATCCCCTGCTGGCCAAACGGTTCGGCCCCGCTCAGCGGTCCTCGACCACGCAGCACCCGGCGACACACGGTACCGGGCCGTCGCCGACGACCGCCTCTTCGACCATGTCCGCCAAACTGGCCACGAACCGTGGTGAGGTGCCCACGGTCGCCGCTCGGACCAGATCGATCCCCACCTCTTCAGCAATCGCCGCGGCCTCGGTGTCGAGGTCCCACAGCACCTCGACGTGGTCGGAGACGAAGCCGATCGGGACGACCACCACGCTGGTGGTACCGGCCTGTGCCAGCGCCCGGAGGTGGTCCCCGATGTCGGGCTCGAGCCACGGGACCGACGGGGGGCCACTCCGGCTCTGCCAGACGAGCTCCCAGGGCAGCGCCTCGCCAACCCTCGCCGCCACCGAACGGGCCGCCGCCCGCAGCTGAGACTCGTACGGGCTGACGGCCGCCATCGATCGGGGAATCGAGTGGGCGCTGAAGACCAGGGCGACGGGGCCTCGGCCGGTGGGCTCGATCCGGGCCAAGGCCGCGGCGGTGGCGTCGGCCACGGTGTCGAGGAATCCGGGTCGGTCCCAGAAGAGACCCAACTTGTCGATCACCGGAGCACCGGGCCCGACCTCGGCGCGGGCCCGGTCGATGTCGCCCAGGTACTGGCGGCAGCCCGAGAACGAGCCGAAGGCCGAGGTGACCAGGGCGAGGGCTCGACCCACCCCGTCGTCGCGCATACGGGCGACCTCGTCGGCCAGCAGCGGGTGCCAGTTGCGGTTGCCCCAGTACACGGGGAGACGGTGCCCCCGCCGGCGGAGCTCGGCGTCGAGGGCCGACAGCAGTTCGCGGTTCTGGCCGTTGATCGGGCTGACCCCACCGAAGTGGTGGTAGTGCTCGGCCACCACCGCCAGCCGCTCGTCGGGCACACCCCGCCCCGCGGTGACCCGTCGTAGGAACGGCAGCACGTCGTCGTGGCCCTCGGGCCCTCCAAAGGAAACGAGCAGGAGGGCGTCGTACTCGGGCACCGCACGACGCTACGGCGTCGGCCCTCGGGCGGTGCAGGCCGAGGGCTCAGAACGCAGTGAGGACCTCGGGGCCGTCGTCGAGGATGGCAATGGTGTGCTCGAAATGGGCCGAGAGCGAGCCGTCGACGGTCACCACGCTCCATCCGTCGGCCAGGGTCCGGGTGGCCACCCCGCCGGCGTTGACCATCGGCTCGACCGCGAACACGTTGCCCGGCCGCAGCCTCGGACCGCGCCCGGGGGGGCCGTAGTTCGGAACATCGGGCTGCTCGTGCATGGCGGTGCCGATGGCGTGGCCGACATAGTCCCGCACCACGGAGTACCCGGCGGCCTCGGCCACCTGCTGGACCGCGTGGCCGATGTCGGACAGGCGGTTGCCCTCGACCATCTGGCTGATCCCGGCGCGCAGGGAGGCCTCGGTCACCTCCATGAGCCGGCTGGCCTCGGCCGACACCGCTCCCACCGGCCAGGTCGCGGCCGCATCCCCGTGGTACCCGCCGACGATCGCACCGCAGTCGATCGAGACGATGTCCCCCTCCTCGAGAATGGTCTCGTCGGGGATGCCGTGGACGACCATCGAGTTGGGCGAGGCGCAGATCACCGCCGGGAAGCCGTGGTAGCCGAGGAAGTTCGAGCGAGCGCCGTTGCGCTCGATGACCTCGCGGGCCAGGGCGTCGAGGTGCAGGGTCGTCACCCCCGGGCGGAGAGCATCCCGGATGCACTCGTGCATCTCGGCCACCACCTTCCCGGCCCGGCGCATCACCGCGATCTCATCGGGTCCCCGGCGCACGTCAGGTCTCCGTCGGCAACCCGGCGTCGACCGCGGCCACCAACCGCTCGGTGACCAGATCGGGGTCACCGGTCCCGTCGATGACCACCAGCAGGCCGCGAGTCGCGAACCAGTCGATGAGCGGTGACGTCTCCCGCTCGTAGAGATCGAGGCGGCGGCCGATGGCCTCCTCGGTGTCATCCCGGCGCTGGATGAGGTCGCCCCCGCAGAGCTCGCAGCGGGCGCCCCGCCGGGGCAGCAGGTCGATCGAGTAGTTGCTGCCGCAGTCGGCACACACCCGCCGGGCGGCCAGGCGGGTCAGCACCACGTCCCTCGGGACCTCGATGTCGATCGCCATGTCGATGCCCTGCGGGGCGACGATGTCGGAGAGGGCATCGGCTTGCGCCACCGTGCGAGGGAACCCGTCGAGGATGTAGCCCCGCTCCCGGGTGTGCTCGACCTCGAGGCGCTCGTTGACGACCCCGATCACCACCTGGTCGGGCACGAGCTCGCCGTCGTCGATGTACTCCTTGGCCCGCAGGCCGAACGACGTCCCGTCGCGCACCGCGGCCCGAAGGATGTCGCCGAGGGAGATGTGGGGGATGACGTAGTGGCGCGACAGGCGCACGCACTGCGTTCCCTTGCCCGCTCCCTGCCGGCCGAGGATGACGAGACGGCGGCCGGAGCTCACCGACCGCCGCCATTCGCTGTCGCTGCCGATCCCACTACGAGAGGAAGCTCTCGTAGTTCCGCATCATGAGCTGGCTGTCGATCTGCTTCATCGTCTCCAGCGCGACGCCCACCGCGATCAGCAGCGAGGTGCCCCCCAGGCCGTTGAACTGGCTGACGTCGAAGAGCACGAACACGACCGTCGGGATCAGGGCGATGCCACAGATGAAGGCGGCCCCGGCCAAGGTGATCCGGTTGAGGATGCGGCTGAGGTAGCGCTCCGTCTGGGGACCCGGCCGAATGCCGGGGATGAACCCCCCCTGTTGACGGATGGTCTCCGCCTGCTTAGCCGGATCGAACGAGATCGCCGTGTAGAAGTAGGCGAAGAAGATGATGAGCGACCCGTAGAAGGTCAGATAGATGGGGTCGCCCGGCTGGTTCACCAGGTGGTCGTCGATGAACGTCCGGACCCCGTCCCAGGGCACCACGTTCGACAGGAGCACCGGGAGGTAGAGCACCGAGCTCGCGAAGATGATGGGGATCACGCCCGACTGGTTCACCTTCAGAGGGATGTAGGTGTTGTTGCCGCCGTACTGCCGTCGGCCGACCACCCGCTTGGCGAACTGGACCGGGATCCGGCGCTGGCCCTGGTCGATGAAGATGATGGCCACCATGGCGGCCACCGCCACTGCCAGCACTCCGGCCAGCACCAGCACCCCCTGCTCGGCCTTGATGCTCGCCCCCTCCACCGGGATGCGACTCACGACCGAGGCGAAGATCAGCAGCGACATGCCGTTGCCGATCCCCCGCTGGGTGATCAGCTCCGCCATCCACATGAGCAGCGCCGTGCCGGCGGTGAGCGACAGGACCACCAGCAGCACCCGGGGTGCGGTGAAGTCGGGAATCAGATCGATATCGGTGTTGGTGCCGAACAGGCCGCCGCCGCCGTTGTGGAAGAGGAAGGCCAGGCCGGTCGACTGGAGGACCGCCAGCACGACGGTCATGTACCGGGTCCACTGGGTGATCTTGCGCTGCCCAGCGGCACCCTGCTGCTGCCACTCCTCGATCTTCGGGATGACCACGCCGAGCACCTGCATGATGATCGACGAGGTGATGTACGGCATGATCCCGAGGCCGAAGATCGCCATCCGGGTGAGGCCGCCACCCGAGAAAAGGCTCAGGAAGCCGAGCACCCCGCCCGAACTCGACTCCTCCTCGAGTTGCTTCACCGCCTCGAAGTCGACACCAGGCACCGGCACGTGGGACCCGAACCGGTAGAGCACCAGCACGAACAGTGTGAACAGGATCTTGTTGCGGAGGTCGGGGACCCGGAACATGTTCCGCATGCTCGACAGCACGATGGGGCTCCTCGACGAGACGGGCGGCGAACGGGACGAGCCGGCCGCTAGCGATTGGTCAGCGCGTTGCCCTTGGCCGGGGGCCGGCCGTTGCCGAACGGCGGGGGCAGGACCTCCACCGTACCTCCTGCCGCGGTGATGGCCCGCTGCGCCGAGGCCGAGAAGGCGTGGGCACGGACCGTCAAGGGCCGCGTCAGCTCACCGCGTCCGAGCACCTTGACCAGCCCGTGCTTGTGCACCAGGCCCCGGTCGCGGAGAACGTCGGGGTCAACCTCGTCGCCCTGGATGCTTTCGAGGGCGTCGAGGTTGACGGCGTTGTACTCGACCCGGAACGGGTTCTTGAAGCCCTTCAGCTTCGGGACCCGGCGCTGGAGCGGCATCTGGCCGCCCTCGAAGCCGGCGGGCACGGTGTCGCGGGCGCCCTGGCCCTTGGTGCCGCGGCCGGCGGTCTTGCCGCCGCGGCCACCGATGCCGCGCGCCACCCGCTTGCGGGAGCGACGCGAACCGGGGGCCGGCTGCAGGTCGTGGACCTTCATCGATCAACGCTCCTTCGGGACGACGGGCTCGTCGGACTCGACGACCTCGACCAGGTGCGGCACCCGGGCCAACATCCCGCGGATCTCGGGCCGGTCGGGCAGGGCGTTGGACTGACCGAGACGGCGCAATCCGAGGGCCCGGAGGGTGCCCCGCTGCTTCGGCTTCACTCCGATCGACGACCGGACCTGGGTCACCAGGAGGGAGGCGGCCATCAGGCGACCTCCTCCGGCTCGGGCGCGTGGCGGGGCGCTCGGTAGGCCCGGAGCAGGCCACCGGGGGTGACCTCCTCGGGCGACTTGCCCCGCATGCGGGCGATGTCATCGGGGCGGCGCTGCTGACGCAGGGCGTCGATCGTCGCCTTGGCCACGTTGATGTGGTTCGACGAGCCGAGCGACTTGCACAGCACGTCGTGGATGCCCGCCTCCTCGAGGATGATGCGGGCGGCGCCTCCGGCAATGACGCCGGTACCGGCAGCCGCCGGCTTGAGCAGCACCCGGGCTGCGCCGAACTCGCCCATCGCCGGGTTGATGATGGTGGAGCCGGTCAGCGGCACCTCGACCAGGTTCTTCTTGGCGTCCTCGGTGGCCTTCTGAATGGCGGTGGGAACCTCCCGCGCCTTGCCGTGGCCGAGACCGACCCGACCGTTGCCGTCGCCGATCACCACCAGCGCCGAGAACTGGAAGCGCCGCCCACCCTTGACCACCTTGGCCACCCGGCGAGGCCGGCTGATGAGCCGGGCCTCTCGCAGCCCTGCGTCGTTCGCCATCAGAACTCCAGTCCTGCTGCCCGGGCAGCGTCGGCCAGCGCCGCCACCCGGCCGTGATAAAGGAAGCCGCCGCGATCGAACACGACGGTGGTGATGCCGGCCGCCGTCGCCCGCTCGGCGACCAGGCGCCCGCAGGCCGCGGCCGCGTCCTTGTTGCCGGTCGATCCCTGCTGGCGGATGTCGGCCTCGAGGGTCGAGGCCGCGGCCAGGGTGCGGCCGGACTCGTCGTCGATCACCTGAGCCACGACGTGGCGGTTCGACCGGTGCACGGCCAGGCGGGGACGGCTGGGCGTGCCCTGCACCTTCTTGCGCACACGGGTGTGGCGTCGCTTGCGGGCGACGGCTCTCTTCTTGGCGGAAGCGCTCACGATCTCGGTTCCTTCGGCTACTTGGCGGCCTTGCCCGCCTTGCGGCGGACCAGCTCACCGGCGTAGCGCACGCCCTTGCCCTTGTAGGGCTCTGGCTTGCGCAGCTTGCGGATGTTGGCGGCGACCTGGCCCACGAGCTCCTTGTCGATGCCCTCGACCACGATGCGGGTCGGCTGGGGCACCGTGAAGGTGATGCCGTCGGGGGCGTCGACCGACACCGGGTGGGAGAAGCCGAGGGCAAGGTCGATGCGGCTGGGGCCGGCGGGCGTCGCCCGGTAGCCGACGCCGACGATCTCGAGCTCCTTGGTGTAGCCAGTGGTCACACCGGTGACCATGTTGGCCACCAGCGAGCGGACCAGGCCGTGCAGGGCCCGGCTCCGGCGCTCGTCGTCGGGGCGCTCGACCAGCAGCTGGCCGTCCTCCTGGCGGAGGGTGATCGGCGCCGGGACGGTGCGGGCCAAAGAGCCCTTGGGGCCCTTGACCGTGACCTCGGCACCGTCGAGGGCGATCTCGACGCCCGAGGGCACGGGGATGGGGGAACGTCCGATCCGGCTCATCGTCGCCTCACCACACGAAGCACAGGATCTCGCCGCCCACGCGGCGCTGGCGCGCCTCGCGGTCGGTCATGAGCCCGTGGCTGGTCGACAGGACAGCGACACCGAGGCCGCCGAGGACCCGAGGCAGGCGGTCGGCCTTGCGGTACACCCGCAAGCCCGGCTTGGACACCCGGGAGATCCCCGAGATCGTCCGCACCCGCTCGGGGGTGTACTTCATGGTGATGGTGAGCACCTGGCCCGGGGCATCCACCGCGTCGGCCACGCTGAAGCCGGCGATGTAGCCCTCGCGCAGCAAGATCTGGGCCAGCGCCTCCTTCAGTTTCGACGACGGCATCCGCACCTCGTCGTGGAAGGCGGTGTTGCCGTTGCGGATGCGGGTCAGCATGTCCGCGAGGGGGTCGGTCATCGTCATGGTCTCGCCCTCCTCACCAGCTCGCCTTGGTCACGCCGGGCATCTCGCCGGCGTGCACCATCGTCCGCAAGCACACTCGGCACAGGCCGAACTTGCGGAACACCGCATGGGGACGTCCACAGCGCTGGCAGCGCGTGTAGGCGCGCACCTTGAACTTCGGCTTGCGCTTGGACTTCTCGATCAGAGCCTTCTTGGCCATGTTCCCTCTCGGTTCAGGCTCGGATGAACGGCCAGCCCAGGGCATCGAGCAGCGCTCGGCCCTCGGCGTCGGTGACGGCGGTGGTCACGATGGTGATGTCCATGCCCCGGGTGGCGTCGACCTTGTCGTAGTCGATCTCCGGGAAGATGAGCTGCTCGCTGACCCCGAACGTGTAGTTGCCGCGGCCGTCGAAGCTCTTGGCCGGGAGGCCGCGGAAGTCACGGATCCGGGGGATGGCCAGGGCCACCAGCCGGTCGAGGAACTCCCACATGCGGTCGCCCCGCAGGGTCACCCGGCAGCCGATGGCTTGACCCTCGCGGAGCTTGAAGCCCGCGATCGACTTCTTGGCCCGGGTCACGACCGCCTTCTGGCCGGTGATCAGTTCGAGATCGCGGACCGCGCCCTCGAGCAGCGAGGCCTGGCCGACGGCCGCCCCGACGCCCATGTTGACCACGATCTTCTCGAGGCGGGGCACCTGCATGACGTTGGTCAGCTCGAGCGTCTCGAGCAGCTGGTCGCGGAGCTCGGTGTCATAGCGCACCCGCAGGCGAGGCCGGGCGGGTGTGGTGGTCTGGGTGTCGGTCACGGCAGCTCCACCCCCGTGCGCTTGCAGACCCGGATCTTGTTGCCGTTGTCGTCGAAGCGGTAGCCCACCCGGGTGGGCTTGCCATCGGCTGGGCTCACGATGGCCACGTTCGAGACGTGGAGCGGCATCTCCTTGTCGATGATTCCGCCCTGCATGGTCGTCCCGGTCGGCCGCTGGTGCTTCTTGGCCACGTTCACGCCGTCGACGATCACCTTGCTCTTGGTCGGGAGGGACCGCGACACCACGCCCTCCTTGCCCTTGTCCTTGCCAGCCAGCACGACCACCCGGTCGCCCTTGCGGATCTTCATGGTCACAGCACCTCCGGGGCCAGCGACACGATGCGCATGAAGCGCTTGTCCCGCAGCTCTCGGCCGACGGGCCCGAAGATCCGGGTGCCCCGCGGCTGCATCTGGTCGTTGATCAGGACGGCCGCGTTCTCGTCGAAGCGGATGTAGGACCCGTCCGGACGGCGCTTCTCCTTCTTCACCCGCACCACCACGCACTTGACGACGTCGCCCCGCTTGACCGCGGCGCCCGGGATGGCGTCCTTGACGGTGGCCACGAACACGTCGCCAATCGAGGCGTAGCGGCGCTTGGAGCCGCCGAGCACCTTGATGCAGAGCACCTCACGGGCACCTGAGTTGTCGGCCACCCGGAGGCGGGACTCTTGCTGGATCACGAGATCACCGAGCCCTCTCGAGGATCTCGACGAGGCGCCAGCGCTTCGTCTTCGACAGCGGTCGGGTCTCGGACACCCGCACCCGGTCGCCGATCTTGGCGTCGTTGTCGGCGTCGTGGACGTAGAGCCGCTTCGTCTGCTGGACGGTCTTGTCGTAGCGGGGGTGGCGCACCCGCGACACCACCTCGACGACGATCGTCTTGTCCATCCCCGCCGACGAGACCAGGCCCTCGCGCACCTTGCGCGGGTTCGCCCGGGTCGTGGCGTCGGTCTCGGCCTCA
This sequence comes from Actinomycetes bacterium, assembly GCA_031398745.1. Taxonomy (GTDB): domain Bacteria; phylum Actinomycetota; class Acidimicrobiia; order Acidimicrobiales; family CADCSY01; genus JANNNX01. The sequence continues at coordinate 22,736 of JANNNX010000048.1, read as the reverse complement.
GCCATCGCGCTCACCATCCGTCTCCTCAGTGCCGACCGCCACCGCGGCCCGCTCGTCCTTGGCGGCCGCCTCGGCGGCCGCGATCTCCCGCTCCCGCAGAAGCGTGTTGAGCCGGGCCACCTGGCGGCGGAGCAGCCCGAGGCGGGCACTGTCGTCGAGCTGGCTGGTCACGTGGCGGAACCGCAGGTTGAACAGCTCCTGGCGGGTCTCGGCCAGGCGGTCGACCAGCTCCTGGTCACCCAGGTTCCGCAGCTCCTCAGTCTGTCGAGCCACTCAGATCACCTCACCCGACGCCCGGGTCACGAACCGGGCCTTGATCGGCAGCTTCTGGATCGCCCGCTCCATGGCCCCCTTGGCCAGCTCCTCGGTGACACCCGAGAGCTCGAAGAGGATGCGACCGGGCTTGATCACCGCGACCCACATCTCTGGGTTGCCCTTGCCCGAGCCCATACGGGTCTCGGCCGGCTTCTGGGTGACCGGCTTGTCCGGGAACACATTGATCCAGACCTTCCCGCCACGCTTGACGTGACGGGTCATGGCGATACGGGCCGCCTCGATCTGGCGGGCGGTGATCCAGCCGGGCTCCATGGCCTGGATCCCGAAGTCGCCGAAGGCGATCTCGGATCCACCCTTGGCCATCCCGGTGAGTCGGCCGCGGTGCTGCTTGCGGTGCTTGACCTTCTTCGGCATCAACACGGCGGTCAGTCCTCCCCGGGCCGGAAGTGGGGGGTCTCGTGGTGCTCTCGGGTGAGGCGCTCGATCTCCTCCTCCTCGGCCAAGAGGCGCTCGAGCTCGGGATCTGCCTCCTTGATGATCGGCTCGGCCTCGATGGGCTCGGCCGATTCGGCGGCGTCGGCGGCATCGGTCGGCTCGGCACCGGCAACCGGCGCAGCGCCACCCTCGGTCGGGCGGCGGCCACCACCGGCGGACACGACCCGCCGGGGACGGGCCAAGCCCGACGTCTCGCCGACGGCCATGGCCGCCTCCCGCAGGGCCTTGTCATCGCTGGAGGTCTTGTACGGGAGGATGTCGCCCTTGTAGAGCCACACCTTCACGCCGATACGCCCGTAGGTGGTGTGCGCCTCGCGCAAGCCATAGTCGATGTCGGCCCGGAGGGTGTGCAGCGGGACCCGACCCTCGCGGTACCACTCGGTCCGACTCATCTCGGCACCGTTGAGGCGACCCGAGCACTGGACCCGGATGCCGAGCACGCCCGCCTTCTGGGCGTTCTGCACCGCCCGCTTCATGGCCCGGCGGAAGTTGACCCGGCCGGCCAGCTGGTCGGCCACCCCCTGGGCGATGAGGGCGGCATCGAGCTCGGGCTGCTTGATCTCCTGGATGTTGAGCTGCACACGGTTGTCGCCGGTGAGCTTGGCCAGGCGCCCCCGGAGCCGGTCGGCCTCGGCGCCCCGCCGACCGATCACGATGCCCGGGCGAGCGGTGTGGACGTCGACCCGCAGGCGGTCGCGGGTCCGCTCGATCTCGATGCGGCTGATCGCGGCGTGGGGTAATTGGCGCATCAGGTCGTCGCGGATCTTCCAGTCCTCGATGACGTAGCGCTTGTACTCCCGGTCGGAGAACCAGCGGGACTTCCAGTCGGTGATGACACCGAGGCGGAAGCCGTAGGGGTTGACCTTCTGGCCCATCAGGCCTCCTCTTCGCCGGTCTTGGCCTTGGGCTCGTTCTTCTCCGCCGTCTCCTCGGAGTCGGCCTCCTGCGGTCCGTCGGAGACGGCCTCCTCGGCTTCGTCGCGGGCGTGACCGGATGCTCCTTCGCTCGAGGAGGCCGTCTCCTCCTGGCTCAGCGGGGCTTCGGCGTCGGTTTCCTCGGGTGCGGCTGTGTCCTGGTCGGGCTCGTCGTGGTCGTGGCCGTCGTGGTCGTGGCCGTCGTGGTCGTGGTCGTCGTGGTCGTGGGTTGTCGTTTCAGCTTGGCGGGAGCGGCGGCGACGACGGCGGGTGTCGGTGGCCTGCTGGGCGGCCACCCGGGCGGCACGGGAGCCGGGGCGGATGGCGTCCTTGGCCCGACGGCGGGTCAGCTCGGCCTCGGACATGCGGGCCACGATGATCGTGACGTGGCACGAGCGCTTGCGGATCCGGGCGGCTCGGCCACGGGCCCGAGGCCGGAAGCGACGGAGGGTCTTGGCCTCGTCGGCGTAAGCCGTGGCCACGTAGAGCTCCTCGCTGTCGAGGCTGTCGTTGGCCGCCGCGTTCGCCACCGCGGAGGCCAGGAGCTTGCGCACGATGACCGCCGCCCCGCGCTCGGAGTAGCGGAGCACCTCGTCGGCGGTCCGCACGTCGAGGCCACGGATGAGCCCGAGGACGGCCCGCACCTTGCTGGCTGACACGCCCTCGTGGTGCAAGACGGCCCGGGTGCCCGGGCGCTCGTTGGTCTTGGTCGCGGTCACCGGCGGGCGCCCTTCTCCTGGCCGGCGTGGAAGCGGAAGGTCCGGGTGGGAGCGAACTCGCCGAGCTTGTGCCCGACCATCGACTCGGTGATGTAGACGGGCACGTGCTTGCGCCCGTCGTGGACGGCGATGGTGTGGCCGACCATCTCCGGGATGATCGTCGAGCGGCGGGACCAGGTCTTGATGACCCGCTTCTCGTTCGTCTCGTTCAGGGCGTCGACCTTCTTGAGCAGGTGGTCATCGACGAAGGGGCCCTTCTTCAGGCTGCGGGGCATTGCCAGTCCTCTCTTCGCCTACCGGCGGGCACCGCGCGTGCGGCGGCGGCGGATGATGAGTCGGTCGGAGTCCTTCTTCTTGGACCGGGTCCGACCCTCGGGCTTGCCCCAGGGCGAGACCGGGTGGCGACCACCGGAGGTCTTGCCCTCGCCCCCACCCAGCGGGTGGTCGACGGGGTTCATGGCGACGCCGCGGGTCTGGGGACGAACGCCCTTCCAGCGGTTCCGGCCGGCCTTGCCCACCTTGACCAGCTCGGCCTCGGCGTTGCCGACCTCGCCCACGGTGGCGCGGCAGTCGATCAGGACCCGGCGCATCTCGCTGGACGGCAGCCGCAGGGTGGCGTAGTCGCCCTCCTTGGCTACCAGCTGCACGCTCGAGCCCGCGCTGCGGGCCATCTTGGCCCCGCCGCCGGGTCGCAACTCCACGTTGTGGACGGTCGTGCCGACCGGGATGTAGCGCAGGGGCAGGGCGTTGCCGGGACGGATCTCGGCGCCCTGGCCGCTCTGGAGCTTGTCGCCCACCTTCACGCCCTGAGGAGCGATGACGTAGCGCTTCTCGCCGTCGTGGTAGTGGAGCAGGAGGATCCGGCAGTTGCGGTTGGGGTCGTACTCGACCGCCGCCACCGTGGCCGGGACGCCGTCCTTCTCGCGACGGAAGTCGACCACCCGGTACTGGCGCTTGTGACCGCCGCCCCGGTGGCGGGCGGTCTTGCGGCCGGCCGAGTTACGCCCGCCGCTGCTGGTCAGGGGCTCGACCAACGACCGCTCGGGGCGGTCCTTGGTGATCTCGCGGAAGTCGGAAACGGTCTGGAAGCGGCGACCGGCGCTGGTCGGCTTGCGTTGACGCAGGGCCATCGTCCTACCCCTCGAACAGATCGATCGAGTCACCCTCGGCGAGGGTGACGATGGCCCGCTTGGAGTCGGGCCGCTTGCCCATCTGACCCGTCCGACGGTTCCGGAGGCGCTTGCCCTTGCGGTTGGCAGTGGTGACCTTCGTGACCTTCACGTCGAAGATCGCCTCGACCGCCTGACGGATCTGGATCTTGTTGGCGTCGCCGTGCACCTTGAAGGTGTAGGCGCCGGTGTCGATCAGGGCGTAGGACTTCTCGCTCACCACCGGGGCCTGGATCACATCACGGGGGTCCATCAGGCCTCCTCGGTGTCGGCGTCGGTGCGAGGAGGGCCACCGGGCAGCGTGGCCCGCGTGAACACGACCCAGTCGCTGCACAGAACGTCGTAGGCGTTGAGCTCGCCGACCGGGATCAGGTGCACGGACTGCAGGTTGCGGAAGCTCTTGGCGGCGTCGATGTCCTCGTCGGCCAGCACGATCAAGGCCGCCCCGTCGATACCCAGGGCCTCGAGCACGGCCACCGCGTCCTTGGTCCTGGGTCCTTCGAACGCCCAGCGATCGACCACCACGACCCGACCCTCGGCCGCCCGATCCGACAGCGCCGAGCGCAAGGCCAAGTTGACCATCTTCTTCGGGGTCCGCTGCTTGTAGCTGCGGGGCTTCGGGCCAAGGGCGACGCCCCCACCGCGCCACTGGGGCGATCGGGACGAACCCTGGCGGGCGCGGCCGGTCCCCTTCTGGCGCCAGGGCTTGGCCCCGCCGCCCCGAACCTCGGAGCGGGTCTTGGTGGACTGGGTCCCCGCCCGAGCGGCGGCCAGCTGGGCGGTGACCACCTGGTGCATCACCGAGACGTTGGGCTGGATGGCGAAGGTGCGGGCGTCGAGGTCGACCTGGCCGACCTCGGCCCCGGTGCCGTCGACCACCGGCACCGTGAGGCTGGCCTGCTCGGCCACGGTCTCCGGGCTCTCGGCCACGCTCATCACCGGCCGCCCTTGATCGCATCGCGGATGACGACCATCCCGCCCTTGGGTCCCGGCACCGCGCCCCGCACGAGCAGCACCTGGCGCTCGGCGTCGGCCGCCACCACTTCGAGGTTCAAGGTGGTGACCTTGGTGGCGCCCGTGCGCCCCGCCATGCGGGTCCCCTTGAACACCCGAGAGGGTGTGGCACAGGCACCGATGGAGCCCGGAGCCCGGTGGACCCGGTGTGCACCGTGCGAGGCCGGCATCCCTCCGAAGCCATGGCGCTTCATGGTGCCGGCGGTGCCCTTGCCCTTGCTCACCGCGGTGACGTCGATGCGCTCGCCGGCCTCGAGCAGGTCGACGCCCAGCTCCTGGCCGACCTCGTACTCACTGGCGTCGTCGAGGCGGAGTTCCACCAGCCGGGTACCAGGTTCGACCGACGCCTTGGCGAAGTGGCCCTCCTGAGGCTTGTTGAGCGTCGAGCGGCGGCGGGTCCCCCAGGTGACCTGTAGCGCGCTGTAGCCGTCGGTCTCGGGTCGCTTGATCTGCACCACTCGCACTGGAGAGACCTTCACGACGGTGACGGGCACGACGCGGTTCTGGTCGTCCCAGACCTGGGTCATGCCCACCTTCTCACCGACGATCGCCTTGCTGGTCACTGCACGTCCTCGTTCACGCGAGCGCTCCGCGCGGGCAGACCCGGCGGAGCGCATGTCTGGGTTCGCCGTGAGGTATCCCGAGGGACGATCACGGACGTCTGCTGGCTCAGGCGGATCGCCCGAGCGGCCGAACGAGGCTAGTCATCTCCAGCCGCCGACGCCAATCCCGCTCAGCGACGGAAGTAGAGCACGTCGTTACCGGCGGTCCACACGTCCGACACCCGGTGGACCGGGTGCAGGCCGGCCCGGAGCAACACCTCGCTCACCGCCGCGCTGGTGGCGGCATCGGCCTCGACCACCACCCGGCTGACTCGGGCCAAGACCCCGACCCCGCCCTCGAGCACCCCGACCTCCGTCCCCTCCACGTCGATCTTCAGCAGGTCGATGTCGGCGCCCCCGACGGCATCGTCCGTCACCTGGTCGAGCGTTCGCACCTCGACGTCACGGCGCTCGGCGGCACCGTCCGCATCACCGGTCGCGATCGACGCGGTGGTCGAGCGGCCCGGGTGGAACACGACCTGGGCTCGCCCCCGCTCAGCGCCGCAGGCCACTTCGACGCAGTGGACCTCGGCCGGGAGGCCGTCGAGGTTGGCCAACAACACGCGATGGGTCTCGGGCACCGGCTCGACCGCCACGATGCGCCCCGCCTCCCCCACCAGGTGGCCGCAGAACATGGAGAAGATGCCGATGTTGGCGCCGATGTCGACCACCAGCCATCCCCGCTGGGGCACGAAGTCGGCACGCCGGCAGTAGACCTCCTCGTCGAAGATCTCGTAGTACGAGCCCAGTCCACCGACCTGGCGATCGACCAGCACCTCGATCGACCTCCGGGCCCGCGGGTGGCGCAGGCGCAGGCGGCGGGATCCGCCCCGCCACCGCCCGCCACCCACCTGCTCCACCAGGCGATGGCCCAGCAGCCACCCGGCGTCGCCGGGGCGCAGCAAGTTCCGGAGAATCGAGAGGTAGATCGCGGGGGCTGACCAGCGGGGCACCAGCTCGTGTCGCACGAGGGGCTCCGCCGTCACATCCCGTATCAGGCCTGCTGGATCTTTATCTCGATGTCGACGCCGGCCGGAAGGTCGAGTCGCTGGAGCGAGTCGACGGTCTTGGGCGTCGGGTCGAGGATGTCGAGCAGACGCTTGTGGATGCGCATCTCGAAGTGCTCGCGGGAGTCCTTGTCCTTGTGCGGCGACCGGATCACCGTGTAGCGGTGCTTCTCGGTCGGCAGCGGGACCGGCCCCCGCACCGAGGCCTGGGTCCGGACGACCGTCTCGACGATCTTCTTCGTCGACTGGTCGACCAGCTCGTGGTCGTAGGCCTTTAGTCGGATGCGGATCTTCTGGGCCACGGTCCAGGCCCTACTTCAGGACCTTGGTGACGCGGCCGGCGCCGACCGTGCGCCCACCCTCGCGGATGGCGAAGCGGAGGCCCTCCTCCATGGCGATGGGCTGGATCAGCTCCACCTTGATGGTGAGGTTGTCGCCGGGCATGACCATCTCGGTGCCCTCGGGCAGGGTGATGTGGCCGGTCACGTCGGTGGTGCGGAAGTAGAACTGCGGTCGGTAGTTGTCGAAGAACGGCTTGTGACGGCCGCCCTCCTCCTTGGTCAGGACGTACACCTGGCCCTCGAACTCGGTGTGAGGGGTGATGGAGCCGGGCTTGCACAGCACTTGGCCGCGCTCGACGTCGTCCTTCTTGGTGCCCCGGAGCAGGACGCCGATGTTGTCGCCGGCTCGACCCTCGTCCAGCAGCTTGCGGAACATCTCCACGCCAGTGCAGGTGGTCTTCTGGGTGGCCCGGATGCCGACGATCTCGACCTCGTCGCTGGTGTGGACGATGCCCTGCTCGACCTTGCCGGTGACCACGGTGCCGCGGCCGGTGATGGTGAAGACGTCCTCGATGGGCATGAGGAACGGCTTGTCCAGCTCGCGCTCGGGCTCGGGGATGTACTCGTCGACCGCGGTCATGAGCTCCACGATCTTCTCGCCCCACTCGGCGTCGCCCTCGAGCGCCTTGAGCGCCGAGACCCGCACCACGGGGGTGTCGTCGCCCGGGAACTCGTACTCGTTCAGCAGCTCGCGGACCTCGAGCTCGACCAGCTCGAGGAGCTCCTCGTCGTCGACCATGTCGGCCTTGTTGAGCGCCACCACGATGTAGGGCACGCCGACCTGGCGGGCCAGCAGGACGTGCTCACGGGTCTGGGGCATCGGGCCGTCAGCGGCCGACACGACCAGGATGGCGCCGTCGACCTGGGCCGCGCCGGTGATCATGTTCTTGATGTAGTCAGCGTGGCCGGGCATGTCGACGTGGGCATAGTGGCGGGCGTCGGTCTCGTACTCGACGTGGGCGATCGAGATGGTGATGCCGCGGGCCTTCTCCTCCGGCGCCTTGTCGATCTGGTCGAAGGCGATGGCGTTGACCTTGGGGTTCCGGTCGGCGAGGACCTTCGTGATGGCCGCCGTGAGCGTGGTCTTCCCGTGGTCGATGTGACCCATGGTGCCGACGTTGACGTGCGGCTTGTTCCGCTCGAACTTCTCCTTGGCCATGACGGCTGCGGGTCCTTTCGTGACTGTGGTTGCGTGGCTGCTGAACGGTGGGGCGGAAGCGGTGGAAGCGGTGAGCTACTCGCCCCGCACCCGGGCGACGATCTCCTCGGAGACCGCCTTGGGCACCTGCTGGTACGAGGCGAACTGCATGGTGTACGTGGCCCGCCCCTGGGTCCGCGACCGGAGATCGGTAGCGTAACCGAACATCTCCGCCAGGGGGACTTGGGCCCGGATCACCATGCTCGAGCCGCGCTGCTCGCTGGCCTCGACCTTGCCTCGCCGGGCGTTGAGGTCGCCGAAGACCTCGCCCATGTAGTCCTCCGGGGTCACCACCTCGACGGCCATGATCGGCTCGAGCAGAACCGGTGACGCCTTGCGGGCCGCCTCCTTGAACGCCATCGAACCGGCGATCTTGAAGGCCATCTCCGAGGAGTCGACATCGTGCGCCGAGCCGTCGGTCAGCATCGCCCGGACGTCGACCACTGGGTAGCCGGCCAGGACGCCGGCGTCGAGGGAGCTCTGGATGCCCTGGTCGACCGACGGGATGAACTCGCGGGGGACCTTGCCCCCGGTGATCTTGTCCACGAACTCGTAGCCACCGCCCGAACCGGTCGGCTCGAGGGTGATGACCACGTGGGCGAACTGGCCCGATCCACCGGTCTGCTTGACGTGGCGGTAGACGACGTTGGTGACGGTCTGGGTGATCGTCTCGCGGTAGGCCACCTGGGGCTTGCCCACCGAGGCGTCGACCTTGAACTCGCGCAGCATGCGGTCGACGATCACCTCGAGGTGGAGCTCGCCCTGGCCCGAGATGACGGTCTGGCCGGTCTCCTCGTCGGTGCGCACCCGGAACGTCGGGTCCTCCTCCGACAGGGAGGCCAGCGCCTTGCCCAACTTGTCCTGGTCAGACTTCGTCTTTGGCTCGACGGCCACGTGGATGACGGGTTCGGGGAACTCGATGGCCTCCAGCACGATGGGGGCATCGGCGGCGCACAGCGTGTCGCCGGTGGTGGTCCCCTTCAGGCCGATGGCGGCGACGATGTCGCCGGTGTAGACGGCGTCCTTGTCCTCGCGGTCGTTGGCGTGCATCTGCAGCAGCCGTCCGATCCGCTCCTTGCGGTCCTTGGTCGAGTTGTAGACGTAGGAGCCCGACTCCAGCGTCCCCGAGTAGACCCGGAAGTAGGTGAGCTTGCCGACGTGGGGGTCGCTCATGATCTTGAACGCGAGGGCGCAGAACGCCTCGTCGTCCCGGGCCGAGCGCTCGAGCTCCTCGATGCCCTTGAGGTCCATCCCCTTGACCGGGGGAAGGTCGAGGGGGCTCGGCAGGAAGTCGACGACCGCATCCAACATGGGCTGGACGCCCTTGTTCTTGAACGCCGAGCCGCACAGCACGGGCACGAAGTCGTTGGCGATGGTGCCGGTACGCAGGGCCGACTTGAAGTCGGCGACGGTGATCTCCTGCTCGCCGAGGTACTTCTCGAGGATCGTGTCGTCGACCTCGGAGAGCACGTCGATGAGGCGCTGGTGCCATTCGGCGGCCTCGTCCTGGAGATCCGCCGGGATGTCGGCGATCTCGAAAACCTGCCCCTTCTCGTCGTCGTCCTCGGGCCAGAGGATGGCCTTCATGGAGAGGAGGTCGACCACCCCCCGGAAGTGGCCCTCGGCCCCCACCGGGATCTGGACCACCGCCACCTTGGCATCGAGGCGGTCCTCGATCGAGCGGACGGCGGCGAAGAAGTCGGCACCGATGCGGTCCATCTTGTTGATGAAGCAGAACCGGGGCACCCGGTACTTGTTGGCCTGGCGCCAGACGGTCTCGGACTGGGGCTCGACCCCGGACACGGCATCGAACACCGCCACCGCGCCGTCGAGGACCCGCAGCGAACGCTCGACCTCCACCGTGAAGTCGACGTGGCCCGGGGTATCGATGATGTTGATGGCGTGGTCGTCCCAGTGGCAGGTCGTGGCCGCCGACGTGATGGTGATGCCCCGCTCCTGCTCCTGGGCCATCCAGTCCATGGTGGCGGCGCCCTCGTGGACCTCGCCGATCTTGTAGTTACGGCCGGTGTAGTAGAGGATCCGCTCGGTCGTGGTGGTCTTGCCCGCGTCGATGTGAGCCATGATCCCGATGTTGCGGGTTCGTCCCAGTGGGATCTCTCGCGTGCCAGCCATGACTACTCCTGCGCCGGACCGGCGCCTCTCAGAGGGGGTGGGTGACGCTCGGCGATCGTCTTCGGGGGCTCGAAGGCCGGGCCCCGGCAGGCGGATCGTCGAGACCAGGATGACCGCTCGGGGCCTTGCTGGCTACCAGCGGTAGTGGGCGAAGGCCTTGTTGGACTCGGCCATCTTCTGGAGGTCTTCCTTGCGCTTGACCGACGCCCCGATGCTGTTGTTGGCGTCGAGCAGCTCGTTGGCCAGCCGCTCGGCCATCGTGCGCTCCCGGCGCTGGCGCGAGTAGCCGACGATCCACCGCACCGCCAGGGTGGTCGAGCGCCGAGGCCGGACCTCGACCGGGACCTGGTAGGTCGCGCCACCGACCCGGCGGCTGCGCACCTCGAGCTGGGGCTTCACGTTCTCGACCGACCGCTTGAGGGTGGCGACCGGGTCGGTCCCCGTCTTCTCTTCCACGATCTTGAGGGCGTCGTACACGACCCGCTCGGCCAGCGAGCGCTTGCCCCTCTGCAGGACCTTGTTGACGATCTGGGTCACGAGCACCGACTGGTAGATCGGGTCGGGATGCAGCTCGCGGCGGGGTGCGGGACCCTTGCGGGGCACGTCAGCCCTCCTTCTTGGCGCCGTAGCGGCTGCGAGCCTGCTTGCGGTCACGCACACCGGCCGCGTCGAGGCTGCCACGAATGATCTTGTACCGGACGCCGGGGAGGTCCTTCACCCGGCCGCCGCGCACCAGGACAATCGAGTGTTCCTGGAGGTTGTGGCCCTCGCCCGGGATGTAGGCAGTGATCTCGACGCCACTGGTGAGGCGCACTCGAGCGACCTTGCGGAGCGCAGAGTTCGGCTTCTTGGGTGTGTTGGTGTACACCCGGGTGCAGACACCCCGACGCTGCGGTGCCCCCTTCAGGGCGGCGGTCTTGACCTTGGCGGGCTTGGAGCCACGGCCCTTGCGGACCAGTTGGGAGATCGTGGGCACAGACGTCCTTTAGAGCGGGAGGTGATCGTGGGGCGCGCCACGGCAGACGTGGCGCAGGCCGGCCCACGAGTGTACGGGTGCCCGCTCGGCCCCGCCAAGCCCTCCTCCCGACGGCACCCGGCGGGCGGCCGCCACAGGCTCAGGGTTGGCTGCCGGTCGGTCGATCACCACCCCGTGCCCACCCTGCGCGCCTCATGGCGTGCCGCCCTGCGAAAGCCCAGCTTGCTGACCCGATTCGGGGTCCTCAGCTTCGTCCTGATCGTCGCCCTCGGCGCCGTCCTCGCCGTACGCCTCGAAGGCGCGTTGCGCGACCGGACCCTGGCCGACGCCATCCAGTCGGCCGAGGTGGCGGCGAGCGTCGGCCTCCAGCCGCTGCTCGAGCCCGGTGACCTCACCAGCGACTTCGCACCGCTCCCGGCGGACCGAAAGGCCGCGCTCGACGACAGCCTCCAAGGGTCCATCTCGACCGACGGGATCGTCCGGCTCAAGGTCTGGAACCGCCAGCACTGGCTCGTGTACTCCGACAACCAACGGCTGGTCGGGCGGTGGTTTCCTGGCAGCGACCAGCTGGAGGCCGCGTTCGACGGGCGGACCACCTCGGAGGTGACCGACCTGCGCGCCCCCGAGGAGCTTGAGGAGCGCGACTTCGGCACGCTGCTGGCCGTCTACGTGCCGCTGCGGGTCGACGGCGACGGGAGCTTCACCAACGCGGCGGACGCCGAGGTCGTCGGATCCTTCGAGATCTACCTTCCCTACAAGCCCATCGCGGCGGCCATCGCGGCCGACACCCGCCAGCTCCACGTCACCCTGGCCATTGGCCTCCTGGTCCTCTACGCCGGGGTCTTCCAATTGGTGGCCCGGGCCTCGAGGACGCTGCGCCGCCAGGCCCGCGACAACCAGCATCAGGCTCTCCACGACGCCCTGACCGGCCTCCCCAACCGCACGCTGTTCACCGACCGGGTCGCCTCGGCGCTGGCGGTGGCCCGGCGCACGGGTGCCGGGGTGGCCGTCATGCTCCTCGACCTCGACCGGTTCAAGGAGGTCAACGACACCTTCGGCCACCGGTCGGGCGACGTGCTCCTCCAGGAAGTCGGCCGTCGCCTCCGAGGCCGGATGCGGGAGGTCGACACCGTGGCCCGGCTCGGTGGCGACGAGTTCGCCCTGGTCCTGACCGGGGTCGAACACGTGGCCGACGCGGCTGCGGTGGCCGACGACCTGCGGGAGCTGCTCGAGCAGCCGTTCCGGGTCGGCCAGCTCGATCTCGACATCCGGGCCAGCATCGGCACCGCTCTCTACCCGGCCCACGGCGAGGACCCCGACGAGCTCCTGCGCCACGCCGACGTGGCCATGTACGTCGCCAAGTCGGCGCACAGCGAGTTCGAGGCCTATCAGCCCGACCTCGACCACTACCGAGCCGAGCGCCTGGAGCTGGCGGCCGACGTGCGCCGAGCGCTCGAGCAAGACGACGAGATCGTTCTCGCCTTCCAACCCCAACTCGACCTGGCCACGGGGCGCATCGCATCGGTCGAGGCGCTGGTCCGCTGGCAGCACCCGAGCCTCGGCCTGGTCCCGCCGAGCGAGTTCATGCCCGTCATCGAAGGCACCGAGCTGATGCGGCCCCTCACCGCTCGGGTCCTCGCCCTCGCCCTCGACCAACTGCGGGCATGGACCGCAGCTGGCATCGACATCGGGGTGGCGGTGAACCTCTCGGCCCGCAACGTGAACGACCTCCGGCTGCCCGACGAGCTCGCCCGGGCGCTGACCGCGGCCGGGGTCGACCCCTCGTCCCTCGAGCTCGAGCTGACCGAGAGCTCGGTGGTCGACAGCCCGGTCCGAGCCGCCCGGGTGCTGGGGGAGATCCACGACCTCGGCGTGCGGCTGGCGATCGACGACTTCGGGACCGGGTACGCCTCGGTGGCCTCCCTCAGCGGGCTCCCGTTCGACGCCCTCAAGGTCGACCAGTCCTTCGTGCGCCAGCTCACCACCGGGGGCCAGGGATCGGCCATCGTCCGCTTCAGCATCGAGCTCGGTCACGACCTCGGCCTGGCCGTGGTCGCCGAGGGGGTCGAGGACGACGCCACCCTGGACGCACTGCGCACACTCGGCTGCGACCTGGCCCAGGGCTACCTCATCGGCCGTCCCCAGCCGGCCGCCGAGCTGACCCCGCGGCTGGTGGCGTCGGCCGAGCAGGTGGCTCGATGATGGCGTGGGCGGCCCGCCGCCGAGCGATCGGGCTGCTCGTGGCTGGGGCATTGCTGGCCGGGGTGCTGGCCGGCTGCGCCGAGGACCTCGGGGACGAGGGGGAGGCGACGCTCGAGATCATCGACCTCGACCGAGAGCTGGCCGCCGGCGTGGCCGAGGTCGAGCCGGCCCGGGTCAACGTCCTCCCCGCCGCCGACCTCCGGCTCTTGCTCGAGCGCCTGCTCGGCTGGCACGGCGCGCTGACCGTCGACGTCATGCGAGCGGCGGCCAACGACGACCCCGACCTGTCCTGGGCCATCGATGCCCTGCAGGAGAACACCGCTGCCCTGACCGGGGCCGTCGGCGTGGTCTACGGGCGCACCGGGGCCGCCGCCTTCGACCAGCTGTGGACGGCCCACACCCAGTTCTTCTTGGACTACGCCCGGGCGCGGGGCGACGGCGACGACGAGGCCGCCCAGGCCGCCCGGGACGACCTCGGCGACTACCAGCGCGACTTCGCCAGCTTCTTCGCCACCGCCACCGGAGGCACGGCACCGATCGAGGTGGTCGAAGGCCTCCTCGACACCCACGTCACCCAGCTGCTCGACCAGCTCGACGCCTTCGTCGACGGCGACCCGGCGGCGGCCACCGACCTCGCCCACGACGCCCACGAGTACCTCTTCACCGTGGCCCAGGCCCTCACCGGTGCCATCGCCGCCCAGGACCCAGTGGCGTTCGCGGGGGTCACCACCGACCCCATCACCGAGTTCTGCTCGTTGCTCGGGCGGACCCTGGGCGAGACGGCCATCGGCACCTCGGTGGCGACCCGGGCGATCGTCGCCGACGACCCGCTGGCGATCGAGGCCGTCGAGGCCCTCGACGCCAGCACCGACCGGCTGGTCGGTGCCCTCGACCAGGGCGGCCTCGGCTCCGACGGGTGGTCGGAACTGACCGACGCCATCACCGGCCTGGCCCGGAGCCTCCGAGACGGCCGCGACGCCGAGATCGCCAGCGCGCTGACGGCGGTCGAGGACGCCGGCGCTGCCATCGCGGCCCGGCTTCCCAACGGGGCGGCGGCCACGCTGGGGACCTACGTCGATCAGCTCACGGCCTCGCTGCGGGCCACGGCCGACAACCGTTCAGCCGACGCGGTGGCCGCCGAGCTCGGCGCCTACGACGCCGGATACGACCTGGCCGGCACCCTCGCCGGCCGCCCCTGAACCAGGTCCGAGGCCTGTCCGGCCGCGGCCGGCGCGGTCGGACAGGCCTCGCCCCGATCCGACCTCTAGGAGGCGCCTTCCGCCGGGAAGTCGATGACCTCGGCCGCGCCCTCGTAGGCCCCCGCCGACGGCGTGCCCTGGGTCGCCAACCAGGCCGCCAGGTCTTGGTCGCCTTCGGCCTCCGAGCTCCAGAACGACAGCGGCTCGTAGTCCGGCGCCAGCGTCTCGAAGCTGCGGTAGCGGTCCATGCCCGTGCCCGCCGGGATCAGCTTGCCGATGATGATGTTCTCCTTGAGACCCACCAGCCCGTCCGAGCGAGATTCGATGGCGGCCTCGGTCAGCACCCGGGTCGTCTCCTGGAACGACGCTGCTGACAGCCACGAATCGGTCGCCAGCGACGCCTTGGTGATCCCCATGATCTCGGGACGCCCCTCGGCCGGGGTCTTGCCGGCACCGACGAGCTCCCGGTTGGTCTCGGCGTAGACCCGAGCGTCGACCCGCTCGCCGGGCAGGAAGTCGGAACTCCCCGGCTCCTGGACCCCGACCCGTCGGGTCATCTGGCGCACGATGATCTCGATGTGCTTGTCGTGGATCGACACGCCCTGGTCGCGGTAGACCTTCTGGACCTCCTCGACCAGGTACTGCTGGGTCTCGCGCACGCCCTTGATCTCGAGCAGCTCCTTGGGGTCGCGGGGACCCTCCACCAGCGCGTCGCCGGCCTCGACTTCCTGGCCGTCGGACACCTCGAGGCGTGACGGGATGGGGAGGGTGTAGGTGTCCTCCTCGCCGTCGTCGCCGACGATGGCGACGACCCGGCCCTTGGCGTCCTCCTCGTGGATGCGGACCACACCCGCGGTGCGGGCCAGGGTGGCCTTACCCCGCGGGCTGCGGGCCTCGAACAGCTCGACGACCCGGGGAAGACCGCCGGCGATGTCGCCACCGGCGGCCACGCCGCCGGTGTGGAAGGTCCGCATGGTCAGCTGGGTCCCAGGCTCGCCAATCGACTGGGCCGCGATCACGCCGACCGCCTCGCCGAGCTCGATCGGCTCGCCGGTGGCCATCGAGCGGCCGTAACAGGCCGCACACACGCCCACCGCCGACTCGCAGGTGAGGACCGAGCGGGCCCGCACTCGATCGACCGTCGGGTCATCGCGCAAGGCGACCAGGTCGTCGGCCGACAGGAGGTGGTCCACCGCCAGGGTGGTGCCGTCGGCCAGGGTGACCGCGTCGGCCAGCACCCGGCCGTCGAGACGGGTCTCGAGGTAGGTCCGCTTGCCGCCGGTGTCGGGGCTGACGTCGTCGATCCAGACACCGCGGTTCGTCCCGCAGTCGAGCTCGCGGATGATGAGCTCCTGGGAGACGTCGACCAGGCGACGGGTCAGGTAGCCCGAGTCGGCCGTCCGCAGGGCGGTGTCGACCAGACCCTTGCGGGCCCCCGGGGTGGCGATGAAGTACTCGAGGACCTCGAGGCCCTCACGGAAGTTCGACCGGATGGGGCGGGGGATGAAGTCGCCTCGGGGGTTGGTCACCAACCCCCGCATGCCGGCGATCTGACGGATCTGGAGGATGTTTCCCCGGGCGCCGGAACTCACCATCATCTCGATGGGGTTGAAGGTGTCGGACTCCATGTTCAGGCGCATGGCGGTCTCGACCTCGCTGGTGGCGTTGGTCCAGATCTCCACCTCCTTCTGGCGCCGCTCGCCGTCGGTGATGATCCCCCGGCGGAACTGGCTCTCGACCTTCTCGGCCTCGATCTCGTAGCGATCGAGGATGCTGCGCTTCTCGGACGGGGTGCGGACGTCGTCGATCGAGAAGGTCAGCCCCGACTGGGTGGCGAAACGGAAGGCGACGTTCTTGATGGCGTCGACGGCCTCGCCGACGACGGCCTTGGGGAACTCATCGGACAGCCGCTCGACGATCGCCCCGATGTTGGTGTGACGGCGACCGACGACGTCGTTGACGAAGCCGAAGCCCTCGGGCAGCGCCCGGTTGAAGAAGATCCGCCCCGCGGTGGTGCGGTGGTAGGCGGCGTGGCCGTTGGAGCGCTCGGCGTCGACCAGGGCCGGGATCCGGTACTCGATCGGCGCGTGGAGGGACAACGAGCCCTCCTCGTAGGCCTGCTCGACCTCGTGGAGGTGGCGGAAGACGCGACCGGCGCCCGCGGCTGCCTCGTCCAGCAGGGTCACGTAGTACGCGCCCAGCACCATGTCCTTGGTCGGCGTGATGATCGGACGACCCGATGCCGGCGAGAGAATGTTGTTGGCCGACAGCATCAAGATGCGAGCCTCGGCCTGCGCCTCGGCCGAGAGCGGCAGGTGCACGGCCATCTGGTCGCCGTCGAAGTCGGCGTTGAAGGCGGTGCAGACCAGCGGGTGGATCTGGATGGCCTTGCCCTCGACCAACACCGGCTCGAAGGCCTGGATGCCGAGGCGGTGCAGGGTCGGCGCCCGGTTGAGCAGCACCGGGTGCTCGCGGATGACCTCCTCGAGGACGTCCCAGACCTGGGGCCGGCGACGCTCGACCATGCGCTTGGCCGACTTGATGTTCTGGGCCAGGTCGAGGTCGACCAGGCGCTTCATGACGAACGGCTTGAACAGCTCGAGGGCCATCAACTTGGGCAGGCCGCACTGGTGCAGCTTGAGGGTGGGGCCGACCACGATGACGGAGCGGCCGGAGTAGTCGACCCGCTTGCCCAGGAGGTTCTGGCGGAACCGGCCCTGCTTGCCCTTCAGCATGTCCGAGAGCGACTTCAGCGGGCGGTTGCCGGGGCCGGTGACGGGGCGACCACGGCGCCCGTTGTCGAACAGCGCGTCGACCGCCTCCTGGAGCATCCGCTTCTCGTTGTTCACGATGATCTCGGGTGCCCCGAGATCGAGCAGGCGCTTGAGCCGGTTGTTGCGGTTGATGACCCGCCGGTAGAGGTCGTTGAGGTCCGAGGTGGCGAAACGGCCACCGTCGAGCTGGACCATCGGTCGCAGGTCCGGGGGGATGACCGGGACGACGTTGAGAATCATCGCTCGGGGGTCGTTGGTCCGGCGACCGTTGTCGTCTCGCCGGTTGAAGGCGGCCACGATCTTCAGCCGCTTGATCGCCTTCTGGCGGCGCTGGGCGGACAGCGGACGCTGTCCCTCCTTGGGGTCGATCGCCGCCCGGAGCTTGATCTCCTCCTCGTCGAAGTCGATGCGGTCGATGAGGCGCCCGAGGACCTCGGCCCCCATGCCGCCCTCGAAGTACTCGCCGTAGCGGTCACGCAGCTCACGCCACAGCAGCTCGTCCTCGATGATCTTGCGAGCGTGCAGGTCGCGGAACTCGTCGAACGCCCGCTGGACTAGGTCGAGCTCCTCGTCGCCCCGCTCGCGGATGGCGGTGATCTCGCGCTCCACCAGCTTCTGGCGAGCCCGGATGTCGCTGTCCTTGGCGCCCTCGGCCTCCATGGCGGCCAGCTCGGCCTCGAGCGACTCGTACTGGCGGGCGATGTCGAGCTCGCGCTCCTTGCGGATGTGCTCGAGCTCCTCGATCAGCTCGGCCTCGAGGTTGGGCAGGTCGTTGTGGCGCCGGTCGGCGTCGACCCAGACCACCAGGTTGGCGGCGAAGTAGATGACCTTCTCGAGCTGCTTGGCCTTCAGCTCCTCACGGGTCTCGAGGCCCGACAACAGGTAGGCCAGCCACGAGCGGGTGCCCCGCAGGTACCAGATGTGGACGGCCGGGGCGGCCAGCTCGATGTGGCCCATCCGGTCGCGACGGACCTTCGAGCGGGTCACCTCGACGCCGCAGCGCTCGCAAATGATGCCCTTGAACCGGACGCGCTTGTACTTGCCGCAGTAGCACTCCCAGTCCTTGGTAGGACCGAAGATCTTTTCGCAGAAGAGCCCGTCCTTCTCCGGCTTGAGCGTGCGGTAGTTGATCGTCTCCGGCTTCTTCACCTCGCCGTTCGACCACGTCCTGATGCTGTCGGCCGTGGCCAGGCCGATCCGCAGCTGTGCGAACTCGTTGACGTCGATCATGCGATCAAGCCTTCCCTGCTGCTTCGTTCGTGAGATGCCGCTTCGTGCTGGGCCGTGTCGTGCGGATCACCGCTAGACCCGCTCGCGACGGCGTTCGTCCTCTTCGTCCGAGCCCCGCTCGTTGCGAGACAGGTCGATGCCAAGTTCCTCGACGGTGCGGAACACGTCCTCGTCGAGCTCGCGCATCTCGATCTCGTTGCCGGCGTCGTTGATGACCTCGACGTTGAGGCAGAGCGCCTGCATCTCCTTGATGAGCACCTTGAAGCTCTCGGGGATGCCGGGCTCGGGGATGTTCTCGCCCTTGACGATGGCCTCGTAGACCTTGACCCGGCCCAGCACGTCGTCGGACTTGATGGTGAGCAGTTCCTGGAGGCAGTAGGCCGAGCCGTAGGCCTCGAGGGCCCACACCTCCATCTCGCCGAACCGCTGGCCTCCGAACTGCGCCTTTCCACCCAGGGGCTGCTGGGTGATCATCGAGTAGGGGCCGGTCGACCGGGCGTGGATCTTGTCGTCGACCAGGTGGGCCAGCTTCAGCATGTAGACGTAGCCGACCACCACCGGGTTGTCGTAAGTCTCGCCGGTGCGGCCGTTGTAGAGCGTGGCCTTGCCGTCGGGCCCGATGAGGCGGCCCTTGTCGCTCTCGGGGTGCACGTTCTCGAGGATCCGGCGGATGGTCGGGTGCTTCCCGGCCTCCTCCTCCTCGTCCCAGTGGGCACCGTCGAACACCGGGGTGGCCACGTAGACCGCCGGCTCGGTGGTCGGCCGGGTCTTGGACTCGGTGCCGCTGTTCGGTGCCGTCCCCACCGCCGGCGAGCCGTCGACCGACTCCCAGCCCCAACGGGCGGCGTAGCCCAGGTGGGCCTCGAGGACCTGGCCGACGTTCATCCGGCTCGGGACGCCGAGGGGGTTCAGCACGATGTCGACCGGGGTGCCATCGGCCAGGAAGGGCATGTCCTCGACCGGCAGGATCGTCGAGATGACGCCCTTGTTGCCGTGGCGGCCGGCCATCTTGTCGCCGACGCTGATCTTGCGCTTCTGGGCCACGTAGACCCGGACCAGTTGGTTGACGCCCGGGGGCAGCTCGTGGCTCTCGTCACGGGTGAAGACCTTGACGTCGATGACCTTGCCCTGCTCGCCGTGGGGCACCTTGAGGCTGGTGTCGCGGACCTCGCGCGCCTTCTCGCCGAAGATCGCCCGCAGCAGGCGCTCCTCGGGGGTGAGCTCGGTCTCGCCCTTGGGGGTGACCTTGCCCACCAGCACGTCGCCCGGACCGACCTCGGCCCCGATGCGGATGATGCCGCGCTCGTCGAGGTCGCGCAGGATCTCCTCGGAGAGGTTGGGGATGTCCCGGGTGATCTCCTCGGGCCCGAGCTTGGTGTCGCGGGCGTCGATCTCGTAGCTGTGGATGTGGACCGACGTGAGCACGTCGTCGCGCACCAAGCGCTCGGAGAGGATGATGGCGTCCTCGAAGTTGTAGCCCTCCCAGGGCATGAAGGCCACAAGCAGGTTCTTGCCCAGGGCCAGCTCCCCCTGGTCGGTGGAGGAGCCATCGGCCAGCAGATCATCGGCCTCGAAGCGGTCGCCGACCTTGACCCGGGGCCGCTGGTTGATGCAGGTGTCCTGGTTCGACCGGCGGAACTTCGCCAGGCGGTGGATGCGCTTGCCCGACGTCGAGTACTCGACGGTGATGGCATCGCCGTCGATGTCGGTGACGACCCCATCTTCGAGGGCGAGGATCATGTCGCCGCCATCGTGCGCAGCCCGGGCTTCCACCCCGGTGCCGATGTAGGGGGCCTCGGAGCGGAGCAGGGGAACGGCCTGGCGCTGCATGTTGGCGCCCATCAGGGCCCGGTTGGCATCGTCGTGCTCGAGGAACGGGATGAGCGCGGTGCCCACCGACACGATCTGCTTCGGCGAGACGTCCATGAGCTGGACCTCGCTGGGCGGCACGGCCGAGATCTCGGTGGTGGCACCGAAGAAGACCTCGCGCTCGAGCTGGAGCTTCAGGTCGGAGAGCGATGCCGCCTGCGGGCTCCGGCGGGCCAGGATCCGCTCCTCGCGGAAGGTGCCGTCGGGGTTCAGCGGGGCGTTGGCCTGGGCGACGACGTACTCCTCCTCCTCGTCCGCGGTGAGGTAGAGGATGTCGTCGGTCACCTTCCCGTCGATGACCTTGCGGTAGGGCGACTCGATGAAGCCGAACTCGTTGACCCGAGCGAAGGTCGCCAGGGCGCCGATGAGTCCGATGTTCGGTCCCTCGGGGGTCTCGATGGGGCACATCCGGCCGTAGTGGCTGAAGTGGACGTCGCGCACCTCGAAGCCGGCCCGCTCGCGGGAGAGTCCACCCGGGCCGAGGGCCGACAGGCGTCGGCGGTGGGTCAGGCCCGACAGCGGGTTGACCTGGTCCATGAACTGGGAGGACTGGCTGGTGCCGAAGAACTCCTTGATGGCGGCGACCACCGGCCGGATGTTGATCAGCGTCTGGGGGGTGATGGCCTCGACGTCCTGGGTGGTCATGCGCTCCCGGACGACCCGCTCCATGCGGGAGAGCCCGATGCGGACCTGGTTCTGGATGAGCTCGCCCACCGACCGGATGCGGCGGTTGGCGAAGTGATCCTGGTCGTCCAGGCGGTAGCCGGGCTCGCCCACGGCCAGGTTCAGCAGGTAGGTGGTGGCGGCCAGGACCTCGATGCGGGTCAGGGTGGCCTGGTCGCTCTCGGGGCGGTCGATGCCCTCGAGGCCGAGCTGGTCGATGACCCGGGCAACCTCCGGGCCGAGCTTGCGGTTCAGCTTGTAGCGGCCGACCCGCGACAGGTCGTAGCGCTTCGGGTTGAAGAAGGCGTTCTCGAAGTAGGTCCGCGACGCGTCGGGCGTCGCCGGCTCGCCGGGGCGGGCCCGCTTGTAGATCTCGATCAGCGACTCCTCCTGGGTGGGAGCGATGTCGCGATCCTTCTCCCACTGGCCCTCGAGGAAGTCGAAGTGCCGGACCAGCCGGTCGAGGAAGCCGGGGTGCTGCTCCTCGTCGTAGCCCAGGGCGCGCAGGAGGGTGAAGAGCGAGAGGCGACGCTTGCGGGCCACCCGAGCCCCAGCCGTGACGTCCTTGCCCGGCTTCTGCTCGACGTCGAACTCGATCCACTCGCCCCGGTAAGGGTGGATCGTGCCCGTGACCAGCTGGTGCTTGGACAGGTTGCGCAGCCGGAAGCGCTCGCCCGGCTGGAAGATGACGCCCGGGCTGCGGACGAGCTGGGACACGACCACCCGCTCGGTGCCGTTGATGATGAAGGTGCCCTTCTCCGTCATCATCGGGAAGTCGCCCATGAAGACGACCTGCTCCTTGATCTCCCCGGTCGTGGCGTTCATGAACCGGGCCTGCACGAAGATCGGTGCGGAGTAGGTCATGTCCTTCTCCTTGCACTCCTCCACCGAGAACTTCGGCGGGGGGCGCAGATCCTCGTCGTCGGGATCGAAGGACAGCTCGAGGCGCAGCGAGCCGCTGAAGTCCTCGATGGGGCTGATGTCGGCGAAGGCCTCGGCCAGCCCCTGGCGCAGGAACCAGTCGAAGGAGGAGCGCTGGATGTCGATGAGGTCCGGCGGCGTCAGGACCTCGTCGAGGTTGGCGAAGGAATAGCGGTCGCGGGCGCTAGCAGGCGACAAGGTCGACTCCTCGGAGAGGTTCAGCAGCCAGGGGTCGGCAGGGCGCGCCCGAAGGGCGCGAGCGGGGACGACCAGCAGCGGGCGGGCACGGCAAGAGCGAGCCTACTGGGGGGCACGCCGGGTCGACAACACCTTCGACCGGGTTCAGACCCAGGACGGCAAAAGGGTAGGGCGGTCGGGCGGTCGGCGTCAACGTTTCGACGCCGGACCGGGCCGGCCGAGGCAGCGGGCTGCCCGTGTTACTTGAGCTCGACGGAGGCGCCGGCACCCTCGAGGGCGGCCTTGGCCTTCTCGGCGTCCTCCTTGGAGGCCCGCTCGATCACGGTCTTGGGAGCGCCCTCGACGAGGTCCTTGGCCTCCTTGAGGCCGAGGCTGGTCAGCGCCCGCACCTCCTTGATGACGTTGATCTTCTTGTCGCCCGCGGCGGTGAGGACGACCTCGAACTCGTCCTTCTCCTCCTCGACGGCAGCCTCGCCGCCGCCACCGGCGGCCGCCGGCGCAGCGACCGCCACGGGCGCCGCGGCGGTGACGCCGAAGCGCTCTTCGAACTCCGAGAGGAGCTCGGAGAGCTCGAGCACGGTCATCGACGAGATGGCGTCGAGGATCTCTTCCTTGGTTGCCATTGCTTACGCCTCCTCGGCGTCGTTGGGATCTTCGGTGATGGTGCCGGCGGTCTCGTCCGCCGTCTCGGCGACGAGCTCCGACTCGGGCTCGGTGGCCTCGGGCTCGGTGGCCTCGGGCTCGGTGGCCTCGGGCTCGGTGGCCTCGGGCTCGGTGGCCTCGGGCTCGGTGGCCTCGGGCTCGGTGGCCTCGGGCTCGGTGGCCTCGGGCTCGGT